>NZ_LMTS01000238.1:61475-109269 GCF_001541225.1 Variovorax sp. WDL1
TGGGCACCTCCGGCCTTGCAGCCTACATCGGGCTGCTCGAGCATGGCCGTCCCGAGCGCGGCGAGACGGTGGTGGTGAGCGCCGCCGCCGGCGCCGTGGGTTCGGTGGTGGGGCAGATCGCCCGGCTCCAGGGGTGCCGTGTCGTGGGCATCGCCGGAGGTGCGGAGAAGCGGCGCGCCGCGGTCGAGGAATTCGGCTTCGACGCCTGCGCGGACCACCGTGACCCCGAGCTGGCACAGGCCCTCGCGCACGCCTGCCCCGATGGCGTCGACGTGAGCTTCGAGAATGCCGGCGGTGCGTCGCGTGACGCGGTGTGGCCCCTCATGGCGCGTGGCGGACGCATCGTGGTGTGCGGCCTCATCTCCGAATACAACGAGCCGCAGGCCACGGGCCCAGGCTGGTACCGGCTACTGACCCAGCGCCTGACGATTCGCGGCTACATCACCTCGGACCACTTGCACTTGCGCGGCGCATTCGAGCGCGACATGGCACGCTGGTGGTCCGAGGGGCGCATCCGCATGCGCGAGGACGTGAGCCAGGGGCTGGCCAGCGCGCCCGCCGCCTTCATCGGGATGCTGCAGGGGCACAACCGCGGCAAGGTGCTGGTCTCGCTGGCTGCGGACCACGGGGATGCGGGCGCCGGCCTCACTCCGGCTTGATGCCCTGTTCGGTGATGACCTTCTTCCACATGGCGGCGTCTTCGCGGATCTGCCGGTCGAGCACCTCAGGCTTGCCGGGCGTGGCCACCAGGTTGGAAGCCTTGAACTTCTGAAGCACTGCCGGGTCGGCGAGCACCTTGTTGAGCGCTTCGTTGTAGGTCTTCGCGATGGCCGGCGGCGTGCGGGCGGGCAGCAGCATCGCGTACCAACCGTCCGTGACGAAGCCCTGGTAACCCATTTCCTTGACGGTCGGGGCATCCGGGAGCTCGGGCAGGCGCTGCAGGCTGGTCACCGCCAGCAACTTCATCCGTCCGGCGCGCACCAGCGGTTCGCAGAACGCGATGGTCGACAGCGTGAAGTCGACATGGCCGGCCGTCACGTCCGATTGGCCGAGCGACGGGTTCTTGTAGTGAACCATCCGGATGTCCACGCCGCTCTGCTGCTTCAGGCGCTCCAGCATCAGGTGTTGCGGCGTCCCGATGCCGATGGACGCAAAGGTGAGCGAGCGGCCCTGGCTGCGCGCCAGGTCGAGAACCTCCTTGAGGTTGGAGCCGGGCAGGGATGGCGTGGCAACCAGCGCATAGGGCGTGGTCGCGATGATGCCCACCGCCTGGAAACTGGCCACCGGATCGAAGGGCAGGCTGGGGTGCAGCGCGCCCGCGATGGGATGGACGTTGAAGGTCACGAGTGCCGTGTTGCCGTCGGGTGCCGCCTTGGCCACGTGGTCCGCGGCAATGTTGTAGGAGGCGCCGGGCTTGTTCTCCACGATGATGGTTCGGCCCATCACGCGGCCCATGTGGTCGGCCAGCAGGCGGGTGAGGATGTCGGTCCCGCCGCCGGGCGCGCTGCCGGTGACGAACTTCGTGACCTGCTGTGCGCGCGCGCCGGTCGTTCCCAGGAAGGCCAGCAGGGCGGCAGTGGCGGTTCGGCGATTGCATGTCATGTCGACCTCGGCAGTTGTGGGCAAATGGTTCCGGCTCGGCGGCTCTAGCACGCGGGGCTCGCGGGCGGCTGCCGGGTGATGCCATCCTTCAGCATCTGCTCGATCTGCGACTCGCTGTACCCGACGTCGCGCAGTATCTCGGCGCTCTGTTCTCCCTGCAGGGGCGGGGGACGGTAGTTCGCCGGCGGAGTGCCGTGCCATTCGCTGGGAACCGCCATCTCCCGGATCTTGCCCACGTGCGGATGGTCGACTTCCGAGAAGAAGCCGATGTCATGCAGATGGGGGTCGTCCAGCAGGCTTTCGAAGGTGTTCATGGGAAACACCGGGATGTCGGCCGAGGCCAGCGCCTCCTGCCATTGCGCCGTTGTGCGCAGGACGAGCTGGTCGCGCACGAACGCGTTGAGCTCTTCGCTGTGCGCCGTGCGCGTGGTCATGGTGGTCAGTCGCGGGTCCGTGCCCCACAGGTGGCCCATGCCGACCACCTCCAGGAACGCCTTCCAGTGATGGTCGTGGTAGATGGCGCAGCACACCCAGGCATCCTTGGTGCGGTACGGCTGACGGGCCTTGGCCAGCAGGCGGGGATAGCCGAAGTCGCCCTGGGGCGGCAGGAATTTCTGGCCATAGAGATGGTCGCCGAGCACGTAGGGAACCATGGTCTCGAACATGGGCACGTCCACCTGCTGGCCCTTGCCGGTCCGGTCGCGGCTGTACAGCGCGGCGAGCACGATGCCGAAGGCGTAAAGGCCAACGGAGCGATCGGCGATGTTCACGGGCACGTAGTGCGGCTCGTCGTCGGTGTTGGCGGCAACGGCCCACGGCAGGGCGGTGGCGGCCTGGATCAGGTCGTCGAAAGCGGGCGAGCGGGCATAGCGGCCGCGCTGCGAGAAGCCGACCATGCTCACGTAGATGATCCGGTCGTTGACCTCGGCCACGTCCTGGTAGGTCAGGCGCAGGCGCTTCATCCCATCGGGACGGACATTGGTCGTGAGCACGTCCGCGTCCTTCGCCAGCCGCAGGAAGGCCTCTCGGCCAGCGGGCTGTGCCAGGTCCAGCACGATGCTGCGCTTGTTGCGATTGGCGGCAAGGAAGACAGGGCCCATGCCCGCGTCTCCCTGGGGCCCGATCTTCCTGGTCGCGTCGCCCACGGCGGTCTCGACCTTGATGACGTCCGCCCCCAGGTCGGCGAGCATCTGCGTGGCGGACGGCCCCATCAGGACGGCGGTGAGATCGACGATCTTCAGGCCCGAGAGCGGGCCGGTGAGTGGCTTGTCTTGCAGCATTCTTGGAGACCAGTTTTCAATCCGGTGTGCTTAATGTACCATTATCGGAACTTCCGGGCGAGATGTTCAGTCCCGGACTTTTCCGGGCGGCCTCGCGCCGTCTTCCATGCCCTTCCAAAGGAGTCGAAGTGACCCAGAACGCCATGTGCAGCATGTTCAACATCGAGATCCCGGTCTTCGGGTTTTCCCACTGCCGCAACGTCGTGGCCGAGATCACCAAGGCAGGTGGATTGGGCTGTCTCGGAACGGCTTACTACACCCCTCAGGAGCTCGAGTGGGAGCTCAAGTGGATCGACGAGGAGGTGGGCGACAAGCCTTATGGCGTCAACCTGCTGTTGCCGCAGAAGTACGAAACCGTGGGCGAGGCGTCCCTCGATCCGGCCCGTCTTTCGCCCGACCATGTGAAGTGGCAGCGTGATCTGCTCGATGCGGCGGGCATTCCTCCACTTCCGGCCGCGGAGCGGGAGGAGCTGATGCAGGCCGAGCTGGGCCGCCTGCACATGACGCCCGAATTTGCAGGCGAGCTGCTCGATGTCGCCTTGCGGCACCCCAACGTGAAACTGGTCGTGAGTGCGCTCGGCTCGCCGCCGCGTCCCATCCTCGAGCGCCTGCACGCGCAGGGCATCAAGGTCGGCGCCATGACGGGCAAGGTCGAACACGCCCTCAAGCACAAGGAGGCCGGGCTCGACCTCGTGATCGCCCAGGGAACGGAAGCGGCCGGCCATACCGGCGTGGTGAGCTCGATGGTCCTCTGGCCGGAGGTCGTGGACGCGGTCGCGCCCATGCCGGTCCTGGCGGCCGGCGGCATCGGCCGGGGCCGCCAGATGGTCGCTGCGTTTGCACTGGGTGCGCAGGGCATCTGGTGCGGCTCGATCTGGCACGGCACCCGTGAGAGCGACCTGACCGACGAGATGAAACAGTTGCTGTTCAAGGCCCGATCGGGTGACGCCGTGCAGACGCGGTCGAAGACCGGCAAGCCCGGGCGCATGCTGCGCAGCAAGTACACCGAGGCATGGTTGCAGCCCGATGCGCCCAAGCCCCTGCCCATGCCCTGGCAAAGCGTGCTGAATGTCGAGGCTCGCCTGCGCATCGACCGTGCGCGCGCGCTGGACTACATGACGTGCCCGGTCGGCCAGATCGTGGGAACCATCAACCACGAAAGCTCGGTTCGCCAGGTGATCTATGACATCCTCGACGAGTTCGCCGACACGATGGAAGGGCTGGGCGAAAGGTCCGGCCTGGTCTGAGAAGGTGGGCGGGCTCAACCGCCACGGCCACCTGGGCGGGTCGCCGGTGCGCCGTGCATGAGGGGCCTCGGGTCGCTCGTGCGGTCCGCCTGGCCGGGTGCCACTGCCAGTGCGTAGCTGACGTCACGCTCGACCGCGAAGCGGTCCGCGCGATAGACGAGCACCCCGAGGTAGACCAACTGGCGATTGGGCGCGAAGAAGGCCCGCATCACGTGTGCCACCGGGCTGCCGACCGCCACCTGCAGATGGGTTGCGTCCTCATAGGTCGCCACCGAGATCGAGGTGCGCTCGATGGCGGACGTGAGCGGCGGCCGGGCGTTGTCGCGCACCAGGCGGCTCAGCTTGATGGTGTGCTCGCTGCCGGAAGGAAAGCGCTGGTACAGCGACAAGGCCACATAGTTGTCCGACACCGTGTAGGGCGTGCCGTTCAGGCCATCGATCTTGCGGATGCGAACGTACTTTCCGGCGGGCGTGCCCAGACCGGCGAACTGCGTTGGCAACTGGTCGAACTCCTGGTGGGAGAGCACCTTGATCGAATAGCTGTTGCCGTCGCCCTCGCCGTCCATCGAGCCGGTGGAAGAGAACAGCGGGGCGTCGACACTGGCGGGATCGAAGGTCACGCATGTGCGGCGGCCGCGCTGGCTCGACAGGAGGCCTTCCTCCACCAGGATCTGGATTGCCTGGCGGACGGTGACCCGTGCCACCGCGAACTCGTCGACCAGTTGCTCGAGCGTGGGAATCTCGTCCCCGGGCTTCCACAGCCCCGTGACGATGCGGTCGCGCAGGATGCCCGCGAGCTGCGCGTACAGGGTGATCGGCCCGGCTCGCAGCGGGGCGTGGTTCATGCTTGCGGGGGCATAGGCGGCTGCGAGTGACATCCGGGTCTCCTGCGGGTTGTCTAGAAAGACTAATGACAATCTTATAGCACTAGCCTAGACTCGGCACGTTCTTTCCAGCACCAGCATGACGGGCTTCCAGCATCACACTGCCGAGTTGAGGCTTCACTGTGGCGAACGGGCCCTGGAGGCGTTGCCGCGCGAGCTCGACCGCCTGGCATGCCGCCGGGCCATCGTCTTTTGCGGCACCACGCTGAGCCAGCCGGGCGGCGCGTTGGACCGGGTCGCGCAAGCGCTGGGCGACCGCCTGGCCGAGGTCTTCCGGGGGGTGCTCGGGCACAGCCCGGTCGCCAGCGTGGAGGAGGGCGCAGCGCGCATCGCGAACGCAAGGGCTGACGCGGTGGTCGCGCTGGGGGGTGGCTCGGCCATCGTGACGGCACGCGCTGCGAGCGTCCTCGCCGCGGAAGGAGGCCGTGTGAGCGACCTGGCCAGCCGCATCGACGGCGACGGCCGGATGCGCAGTCCGCGGCTCGGCAAGCCGAAGCTGCCCCAGTTCGTCTTGCCGACCACGCCCACCACGGCTTGCGTGAAGGCCGGTAGCGCGGTCCAGGGCGCCGACGGCGACCGCCTTGCGTTGTTCGATCCGAAGACACGCGCAAAGGCGGTGTTCATCGATCACGCCTTGCTCGCCACGGCGCCTGCGGCCTTGGTCTGCTCCGCTGCCTTGAACGCACTGGCCATGGCGGTGGAAGGCTTGGAGTCGCAAGACAGCGACCCCTTGTCCGATGCCTTGCTGATGCATGCACTGCGGCTGCTGGCGCAGGATTTGCCGGCAATGCGCGATGAGCCGCACGACGCATCGCGGCGGGCGCGACTCGTGCTGGCGGCCGTCCTGTGCGGGCAGGGCACCGACCAGGCCGGAGGGGGGCTCGCTTCGGTGCTGGGCCACGCCATCGGCCACCGCAGCCAAGTGCCCAATGGCATCGTCAACGCCATCGTGCTGCCGCACACCATGCGGTTCAACCTTCCGGCAACGCACGAGCGCTTGTGGAAGGTACGGGCCAGCCTCCCGCCATCGACCGGCGCGGAGCCGACGACGAAGGTGATCGAAGCGCTTGAAAGCCTGTTCGTCGGCCTGGGCCTGCCACGGCACTTGCGCGACACGGGCCTGCAGCACGCCGACTTCGACGGGGTTGTCGCCGATGCCGGCGCCGACCACTTCCTGCAGCGCAATCCGCGTCGGGTTGAAGGCCCGGCGCAGCTGCGTGCGCTGCTGGAAGCGTGCTGGTGAGCCGGCCCGAGGATGTCTCTCCTGGATCTTTCGAATTCAAACAAGTACTATTGACAGATCTTTAAGACCATTGTCCACTCGACCCTGCCAGGTCAATTCGCTTTGCCTTGCGACCATCGTCATTCCGAAGTCCAGACAGGAGACCCAATGTCACAGATTCCCCTCCAGCACGGCGTGTTCCTCGCCCCCTACCATCCGAACGAGGAAAGCCCCACCACGTGGCTGCGCCGCGACATCGAGCTGGCACAGCATCTGGACAAACTGGGGTTCGCCGAGCTGTGGGTGGGTGAGCATCACTCGGGCGGCTTCGAGATCATTGCGTCTCCTGACCTGTTCATTGCGGCGGCTGCCGAGGTCACGCGCCGCATCCGCTTCGGCACCGGTGTGATGACGCTGCCGTATCACAACCCCCTCGTGGTCGCCAACCGGATCGCGCAGCTCGATCACCAGACGATGGGCCGCGTGTCCTTCGGCTTCGGTCCCGGGTTGTTGATGTCCGATGCGCTGATGATGGGCATCGATCCGGAGAAGACGCGCGACATGCTGCTCGAGGCGATCGACGTGATCGTCCGGCTGCTGCGCGGCGAGTCCGTGACTGCCAGGACCGACTGGTTCAACCTCGTCGAGGCGCGCGCCCACCTGCTGCCGTACTCGCAGCCGCTGGAGATGGCCGTCGCCAGCGCCGGAACGCCCTCCGGCGGACGCGCCGCCGGAAAGTTCGGCATGTCCATGTTGTGCGTTGCCGCGTCCCAGGTGGGTGCATTCGACGTGCTGGCAAGCAACTGGAAGATCGCCAACGAGGTGGCTGCCCAGTACGGCAACACCATGGACCCGGCCAAGCTGCGCCTGGTTGCGCCGGTACACATTGCCGAGACACGCGAGAAGGCGCTCGAGAACGTCCGCCACGGCCTCGACCGCTGGGTGCGCTACTACGACATGGCCTCGCCCAACCCCTTCCCGAAGGATGGCCGGGATCCGGTCGATATCCTGATCGATTCCGGCCGTGCCGTCATCGGAACGCCCGAGGACGCCATCGCCATGATCGAGCGGCTGCGCGGCAAGCAGGGTCAGTTCGGCGTGTTCCTGGCGCAGCACGTGGACTGGGCCGACTGGGACCAGACCATGAAGTCCTTCGAGCTCTATGCGCGCTACGTCATGCCGCACTTCAGTGGCGCCAATGCCAATCGCATCGCCACCTACAACGTGATGGCCGAACGGGTCGAGGAGTTCAAGGCCCTGCGGCGCGGCGCAGCCGACAAGGCCTTCGCACAGCACGAGGCGGCCCCGCGCAAGGTCGGTTGAGCATCCATGAGCGCCGTTGCAAGCACTGGAGATGCCGGCACGGTCACCGAGTTCAGCTCGGTCGACTTCCGTCGCTGCCTGGGTGAGTTCATCACCGGCGTCACCGTCATCACGACCGTGGGGCCGGACGGGCGCCGCTACGGGCTGACCGCCAACTCCTTCAGCTCGGTCTCGCTGGACCCGCCGCTGATCCTGTGGAGCCTGAGGCTCAACGCGTCGAACTTCCCGATCTACAGCACCGCCGACCATTTCGTGGTCAACATCCTCGCGGAAGACCAGATCGTGCTGTCGCAGCGCTTCGCCAAGTCGGCGGCCGACCAGTTCGACGGCGTGGCGTTCACGCCAAGCGCGGACGGCGTGCCGCTGCTCGAGGGCTGCGTCGCGCAGATGGAGTGCCGTCGCGAGGCGACGTATCCGGGCGGCGATCATGTCGTTTTCCTCGGGCGCGTCCTGCGCATCCGCAATCATGGGCGCCAGCCGCTGGCGCTTCGCAGCGGGAAGTACATGGTGGTCCACGCGCACGAGCCGGTGGCGCCGGGGGCCGTCGACGAGGCCAACGTCGCGACGCTGTCGGCGATCCATGCAGCGCGTCCCTTGACGGATGAGCTCGGCCGTGAAACCGATCGCACGGTCGGCATCTCGGTATGGGGCAACCTGGGCCCCACCATGATCTGGTGGCGCGAGTCGAGCCGGCCGCTGCGCACCAGCGTGCGCTGCGGGCTGGTGGTCTCCCTGCTTGGCTCGTCGACGGGCGCGCTGTTCGCGGCGTACGCGCCGCGCGAGGTGACCGGGCCGTACCTCGACCAGGAACTGGAGCAGCAGGAGCCGGGCGACGAACGGCGCTTTCGCACCCGCGACGATGTCGAGAACTACCTGCGCGAGGTGCGCGCCCGCGGCGTCGGCACCATCACCGATGCCATGACGCCTGGCGTGAACGAACACCCGGTGACGGCAGTGGCCGCACCGGTGTTCGATGCCAAGGGCGCCATCGTCCTCGCCATCGCCATGCTCGGCGACGCGAAGGAGTTTCGCGTCGACGATTGCGCTGTCGAGCGGCTGCGCGCCGTGGCGGCGGGCCTCTCCATGCGCCTTGGCTACAAGGCCGAATACCAGCGGCATCGCTGACCCGATCGAAGGAACAACACATGGACTATGGACTTGCAGGCCGCGTCATCGCGGTCACCGGGGGCGCTTCGGGCATTGGCCTGGCGGTCGCGCGAGAGGCGCTTCGGCAGGGCGCGCGCGTCGCGCTGCTGGACAGCTCCACGCAACAGATCGACGCCGCATTGACGGAACTCAAGGCCATGCCTGGCGCCGCGGTCGTCGCCCGCGCCGTGGATGTTCGGGACAAGGCCGGCTGCGAGGCCGCCGTCGATGCCATCGAGCGCGAGTTCGGGCCGATCGACGGCCTGGCTGCGTGCGCCGGCGTCTCGCGCCCCGAGCCGGCCGAGCAGATGGCGGAGGAGACGTGGGACCTGGTGATCGACATCAACCTCAGCGGAGTCTTCCACAGCGTTCGCCCGGTGGGTCGGCGCATGCTGGCGCGCGGCCGCGGCGCGATCGTGACGATCGCATCGACCGACGCGCTGGGCGGCCATGCAGGGCGCTCGCACTATGCCGCGTCCAAGCACGGCGTCGTGGGGCTGACGCGCTCTCTGGCCATCGAATGGGGCCGCCACGGCGTGCGCGTCAACGCGGTGGCGCCGGGCGTGGTGGATACGCCCTTGTTGCGCAAGGTGGCGCCGCCCGAACACGTGCAGAACGCGATGGTGGATCGCGTCCCGCTGGGGCGCTTCTCGCGCGCCGACGAGCAGGCCCACGCCACCTTGTTCCTCTTGTCCGACGGTGCGTCCTACATCAACGGCTCGACGCTGGCGGTGGACGGCGGGCTCACCGCAGGCTACTTCACGCGCTGGCACGGCGCCGACCTGGGCTCCAAGGCCATGCTGGAAGAAGGCGTGTATGGGCCACCCGCCAGCCCGTCCGTGGCTTGAAGGAATCGATGATGCCGAGTGAACCAACCAGGCGCGTTGCGTTGCTGACCGGCGGCACCGGCGGCCTCGCGCACGCCACGGCCGAGCTTTTCGCCGCCGACGGCATGACCGTGGTCATCGCCGACCTCGACCCGGTGCGGGCGCACAAGGTGGCCGAATCGCTGCCGGGCTCCGGACATCGGGGCATCGGGATGGACGTCAGCGACGAGGCCTCCGTGCGTTCGGCGTTCGATGGGGTCGAGCGCGACCTGGGGCCGGTCGGCGTGCTGGGCTGCTTCGCCGGGCTCCTGAGCACAGGGGCCGTGCCCGGCCGCGTTCTGCTGACGGATCTCTCGCTGCACGAGTGGGAGGGGGTCAACGCCGTCAATGCGCGCGGCACCTTCCTGTGCATCCGCGAGATGGCACGACGCCGCGCAGCCGTCCCGGTGGCGCATGGGCGGATCATCACCATCGCCTCGCTGGCCGGACAGCAGGGCGGCCTGGCCGCAGGCGCCGCCTACAGCGCCTCCAAGGGCGCGGTGCTCGCATTGACAAAGGTTTGCGCGCGCGAGCTCGCCAGCCAGGCCATCACCGTGAACGCCATTGCGCCCGGTCCGATCGACACCCAGATGCTGCGGTCGACCGTGCCGGCCGAGCGTGCCGGCGAGAAGTACGAGCATGTCCAGGGCATTCCGCTGGGCCGCGTCGGGCTGCCGCGCGAGATTGCCGCGGCCGTTGCCTGGCTCGCCTCGGTCGACGCCGGCTACATCACCGGGGCCACCATCGATGTGAACGGCGGCCTGTACATGCGCTGAAGCAGCAGCGACCCGAGACACACATACACAGACAAGGACCTTCATGGAATTCTCCGGACCTCTGGCGGGCGTGCGTGTGGTGGACATCACGGCGGTGCTCATGGGCCCGTCCGCCACCCAGATGCTCGCGGACCTGGGCGCCGACGTGGTGAAGATCGAACCCCCGGCCGGCGATGCCACGCGCAAGATCGGACCCGCGGGCGACGAGCGCATGGGACCGATCTACCTGGGCCTGAACCGAAACAAGCGCAGCCTCGTGCTGAACCTGAAGACGCCTGAAGGCCTGGAGGTCCTGCGCAAACTCGTGGCAAAGGCGGACGTGCTGACCTACAACGTCCGGCCAGCGGCGATGGAGCGATTGGGCCTGACCTACGAGGCCCTGAGCGCGCTCAACCCGCGCCTCATCTACGTGGGCATGTTCGGCTTTTCGCAGCGCGGCCGGTACGCGCCGTCACCCGCGTTCGACGACCTCATCCAGGCCGCGACTGCGATGCCCAGCGCCATGGCGCCCAGCGTGGACGGGACGCCGCGCTTCATTCCCATCAACCTGGCCGACCGGTCCGTCGGCCTCTACGCCTTCGGCGTGATCGCGTCGGCCTTGTACGCACGCGAGAAGACCGGCCGCGGCCAGCGGGTCGACGTGCCCATGTTCGAGACGATGGTGCCCTATGTGCTCGGCGACCATCTCTATGGAGAGAAGTTCGTCCCGGCCCGGGGCGACTTTGGCTACCCGCGCCTGCTGTCGCCGGCACGCCGGCCCTTTCGCACCTTGGACGCCCATGTGTGCTGCGTCATCTACCAGGACCACCACTGGAAGGCGTTCCTGGAGATCCTGGGCATGGGAGACATGTACGAGACGGATCCCCGGCTGGCCAACATCACGACGCGCACGCAGCACGCCGATGAACTCAATGCGTTCGTCGAGCAGCACCTTGCACTCAAGAGCACTGCGCAGTGGCGCGAGTTGCTCAAGTCCGCCGATATCCCGGTGTTCCCGGTCCATACCTTCGAGACCCTGCTCGACGATCCGCACCTCAAGGACATCGGCTTTTTCCGCGAGCAGGACGTGCCATCCCTCGGCGTGATCCGCGAGACGGCGGTCCCGAGCGAATGGCATGGAACACCGCCCTCGAACTACCGGCCGCCGCCGGCGCTTGGCGAGCACAGCGCCGAGATCCTTCGCGAGCTCGGATACGGCGAAGACGACATCGAGGCGCTGGCCGGGCAGGGCGTGACGCGTGCCGGCATGCCTTATCCCAGGAGCGAAGCCGAGCCGATCTGAGCGGCGCCCGATATGCAGCTGTTCGATTCGACGAGCTCCCCCTTTGTGCGCAAGGTCAATATCGTGGTCCACGAGCTGGACCTGGAGAGTCGCGTCGAGCGGCTGGCGCAGGACGCCCATCCCGTCCGGCGCGACGGCAACCTGGTGCGCTTCAACCCCCTGGGCCAGGTGCCTGCGCTCATCCTGGATGACGGCAGCGTGCTGAGCGACAGCCGTGTGATCTGTGAATACCTGGATCGCCTTGGCGAAGGCCGCATCTTTCCGCGAGAGGGGCCTGCGCGCTGGGAGGCACTGACCTGGCAGTCCCTCGCGGATGGCCTGCTGGACGCGGCGGTCCTCATGCGCTATGAAGCCAATGCGCGCCCTGCGCAGTACCGGTGGGAGGGCTGGGAGGCCGCGCAGTGGGCCAAGGTCGAGTCGGTCCTGCAGTCCCTGGAGCGTGCTGCTCCTTCGCTCGGCGAGCGATTGGACATCGGCACGCTCAGCGTTGCCTGCGCACTCGGCTACCTGGACTTCCGCTTTCCGGAACGGGCATGGCGCCCGCAGCGCAGCGCGCTTGCCGAATGGTTCGCCCGGATGTCGACGCATCCCTCGATCCAGGCGACCCGGCCTCGCCCACGAAACTGACCACCCCGTCAAAGATCCACCTGATCCCCATGGAAATACATTGGACCGACGGTACGCTGTCCCTGCAATCGCCGGACGATTTCAAGGCGTTCAAGGTCGTCATTCACGGGGCATCGGACGTGAAGGACCGCGTCTTGCAGGACTTCGCCGGCACGGCACGTTTTGAAGGCGATCAAGCCTGCTGGGTGTCCCAGCGCGGCTTGCGGGCGCTGGCCGGACCGCTGGCGACGCCGCAGTGGCTGGCGAACCTCGACATCATGGTGTCGAAGGCCCGGCCCCATGGCTGGATCGACGGCCCGACGGGGGACATCCGCGCTCATGTGGTGCGGGGTTGAAGAGGCTGGGATTGATTTGATCCACCATGGACCGCCCCCTTCGGGGGACAGATCGGTGATCAGGGATAGATGGATCGATGGATCAGTGGAGCGGGTGAAGGGAATCTAATACCATCTTGGAGCCCGCAGCAGATGTAGAAGGTTCGGTTAGATCGGCGGATTACGCCCCCACGTACGCCCCCAAATCGGTCAGAACTGTGCTGTGCAGGGCCTCCAAACGTGTAGGGGCTGCTCCAGGTCAAAGGGCTATGCAGTGCTGCTTTCGGGCAAAGATGCCCGCTATGGCCCGATCTGGCGCCTTGCTGGGCCGGTTGCTGGCAGCTCCGGCGACTTCACCCTCCTGACACTCAGCGTCGAGCCCCAGGGTCCGTGCGCGTGCTGCCGCGCTCTGCTTGGCGTTGCTGCTGCTTGCGCAGCACCTCGTCGGCCAAGGTGCGCGCGCCGGAAAGATCGCGGGGTCGCCTGCTATCAGCGTCTTGCGTGTCCGGCGTGACTGGGCTTTTGCACGAGCCCTTGCGGGCGTGCGTTCAAGCCTGCCCGCGCTGTGATGGTATTACCCACGCTTGCCGCGCGTCACTGCGGGCCCGGATTCAAGCCGGCGCGGGCAGCGCCCCAGGCAGGGCGTGCGGGCGGCGCGGCGGACCTGCTGGATCAGGGCAACGCGTGCAGGTGCCTGCGCACGAACCGGACATGCCGATCATCGGATGCATAGACGTACCGCGCGGCGGCGGTCACAGTGTGCATGTTCACGGTCCGCGGGAACTGCGCGTCGCTGATCTTGCGGATGTTGTCCCAGGTGTTGGCCTCGCCGGAGTAGAGGAACGCGCAGCGCGGCGACAACGGCACGACGAGCAGGAACGCCGCATCGAGCGCACCGACGTACAACAAGGGATGGTCCCCGATCATCAGGTCGAACCTGCAGCCGGGCGTCAGCGTGCGAGTCGCCCAACTCCCCTTGGTCACTTGGGCCAGCAGGTTTTCTGACTGGATCAGGTGCGGCAGCACGCCCACAGCGACCTCGGCATAAGCCTCGGGCCAGTGCTTGTCGATCCACTGCCGCGTCGTGGTGGTCGGGTCGTATTGACGGCCGAACTCGGGATCTTCGTCCAATTG
Organism: Variovorax sp. WDL1; assembly: GCF_001541225.1. Taxonomy (GTDB): domain Bacteria; phylum Pseudomonadota; class Gammaproteobacteria; order Burkholderiales; family Burkholderiaceae_C; genus Variovorax. Next base: position 75,179 of record NZ_LMTS01000238.1, read on the forward strand.
CTCGCCCGAGGATCGCGCGGGCTCTTTGGTGCAACACGGTCATGATCCTCGGCACGCGCACGAGCAGCGAAACGATGAACTGCGCCCAGTATCTGCGCTGCGCGGCGCCCAATGATCTGATGCCGCCGGCCAGGATCGCGCGGTGCACTGCGGCGGCTGGGTCATCGACGTACGGACCCATGAACTCGCGCTCAACGGTGGTATCCATCTGTCCGCCCGGCTTCGGGGTCGAGTACAGGTGCCGAGCGAAACCAACTTGGTTGGCCGTGGCGCGCTTATGCACGAACTCGCCCCTCAGGCTCTGCTGCAGCGTCAGCATGTTGTCGTGCCCGCTGTGCCATTGGCGCAGCAGAAACTGGGGGACGTAGTGCTGACGGGTGTAAGGCTGTCCCATGCGCTACGGGGTTCAGGCTCGGCCCGCCTGCCGACTCTCTTTACGCGCGTCCAGCACCCGCCTGAATGCGCTTCGTCAGGTCCGGGGACAGCTTGGCCTCGACATCGATGCCGACTGACGTGCTGACAGTGCCGCGCATTGTCTCCAGCGGGGCGTCCTGGACGTAATCGGCGATGTAGCCCAGCCACGCGGTGCCGGTCAATTCAATACCGTAGTTCGCCTTCTGCGCGTGGTCGAGTCGAGTGGGCACGTCGGCCAGCATGCCTGAGACATCCTGATGCGAACCGCCGCCCCTTGCCCTTGCCGATGACCCAGCCGACGGCAGAGATCGTGATGGGGCGATCGGCGAGGTTGGTGACATCGAAATTCACGAACTGCATGCGTGATGTCCCGTCGCCGCGAATCAGCTCATAGACGCCAACGCGCACCTTGAGGCGCACGCGCCGGGCATCCAGCACCAGCCACAGCGAGATGCCGACGGCGGCGAGCGTGCCGAAGCCGGCGACCCATGTGCCTACGGCGTTCGCGATCTGAATCCATTGATCGAAGGTGATGCTGCTAGCCGGCATCAATTTTCTAGCAGGGCAGCTATGGCGATCTTGCCTAGGCCTGCAAGCGAATCGAATCCGATTGCAACGCCGCGCGCCTTCGCGACTTCTTTCATCTTGTCCCACACTGTCTGCGAGCGGATGCTGTCGAGCAGGTCAGCGCCTGCCATCGTCAGTTCGGGCGACAGCAGCGCATCGTCGCCGTTGGTCGGCGCGCGAATGCCCTTCAGGTAGCCGTGATCTTCCAACATGAAGGCGTGGACCGCTCGAATCGCCTCGGGGTCATCGCTCGCAATGGGCGCGCGGTACTCGAAATTGAAGGCTTTCTCTCGCGTCATCGACTCCACTTCGAGGAGAACGGATCGCATCGTGTCCCAGTCGCGCTTCATCGGATCGTCTCCGTCAGGCAGGTAGAGACGGCGGCTCGGCCGCGTCGACCTTCGGCGGGTCATGCCGCTTGTCCCGAAGCAACTCACCGCGCTCGTCCAAGTATGCGTCGAATTGAGCCGAAGCTCCCTGGATTGCGGCGGCGACCTTGCCCATCGAATCAGGTGTTAGCTGGACGTATTCCTGCCGCATGCCCCCGCGCTTGATGTGCAGCCGGGTGTACGTGTAGCCCTTGGCATCGCTGCTCAACCAGTCGGCGTGCACGACGAGATTGCGCAGCACCGACACAGCCTTCAGCCGGGCAATGAGACCTTGAAAGGACGGCACCGGCCCCTCGACCGTGGCGTGCAGGTCCTCACACAGCCGTTCATACACATCGACCTTCTGACCGTAGGGCATGCCGTGAATCACCAGCAGGCCGACCGAGTCGGTCCGGTCGTTGATTGCCTCACAGATCGCGCTGTCGATCGACTTTTCCAGCGCGTTGAACAGCAGGACGACCATGCCGATCAGCGGCAGCGTCTCAAACAGCACCGCTCCTTCGACATCATCGTCGTCCCCGAAGTCATGCCCGAGGTACTGTTGAAAATCGGCGAACCGCTTTTTCAGTATGTCCATGTGGGTCACCCGACCGGCGCAGCGTCTTCGTCCTCGCCCGCTGCGCGCGGGCCGTGCTGCTCGTCCGGCACCTGCCTGACCAGGGCGATGCAGCCAGCATTGAAGGCTTCCATCCACGACACGAACGACTCGGCGCTCGATTCCATATCGACCCAGACGCTGGCGTCCTCGGTCGACTCGTGCAGGACCCAGAAGAAGCGACCGGGATCAGGCTCGTCGACCCAGACGGACAGGTGGCGAAGGTGAGACATGGAATTTTTGGCCTTGCTGAGATTTGCGCGAATGTCGCACATTTGAGTCTCGACTGTACTGTATGTTTGACCAGTACTATGAGGGTGCGAATGAAGCGGCGGTTTCGATGCGGCGTCGAGTTGAGCGACCGCGAGTTCGGCGAGCAGCCATGGGTCGGCGGCATGTTGGAACTCAGCGGCGGCGCGCTGTACCTGGGCACCAACGGCAAGGCGAGTAAGCCTGAGCCGCTGGTGCTCTACAGGCCGGCCATTCGGGCGTGCTTCAGTGACACGATCAGCTTCTTGGGCTTTGAGCGAAACGGCGAGGCGTTGCACTTGCAGGGCTGGTACTGCGAGACACGCGGAGCAACCGAAGGCAAATAAGTAATTGGGGCTGGAAAGGCGGAAGCGACGCAGGGTCAATCGGGCATGTAGTTGCGCCCCTTCGGCATCGGCCAGCGCACACCGGCACCACGGTCGAGCAGTTCGTGCACCGCGTCACCGGCAGTACTTTCTTGCCCCTGCAGCAGGTCCGCGACAGCTCGGATCGCAGGCCAGTATTCGCGCACGAAAGTGTCGGCCATCCGGTGCCCGGCGTCGATCAGCTCAGGGCGCTCGACAGGAAGCAGGTCGGCCACTTCCAGGGCTTGCCGATGGTCGTCGGCGCCGCCGCCAAGCATCACATCGACGGCAGCCGTGTGCTTCTGTCGTGCTTCGGCGTACGAGCCAGCCAAAAGGACCGCGAATTCTGCTAGCAAGTCGTGCCGGGACAGCTTCCAGCCGGAATCGACCATCCCTCGCGCCATATGTGGTTGCACCCGACGCGACATCTCAGTCAGGCCGTGGTGCATACATTGACGCCCTTGGCGATCGATGATGATTCTTCTGCCCGCGCGCGCATCTGCCAGCGTACGGAGGTGGATGGCGTAGACGCGCTCCCCCAGTACCCAGCCGACGACCGCGTGCCCGGCTTCATGGTGGCGCACGTAACCGGGGAAGTCGTTTGCGGGCATCAGCCGATCGTACTGCGGCCGGGTCCCTCATCTCACGCGGCGGACGATGCGCAGCGGCAGACCCATGCCCGGCCGGTCATCGGGCAGCAGGTCGGTGACATCCAGACCGCGCTCGGCCATGACCAAGGCCAGCCGCTCGCTGAAGTGCTCCATGGCCTTGCATTCGAGCTGGCGCGCGCGCGGAGCAGAAACGCCCAATGCCCGCGCCACCTCCACCAGGGAGCAGGCGCGCTGCGACTCGTCCCCTTGCCGTGCCAGTCGAGCCGTAGCGCCGAGGTCGGGAAAATCAGGATGCCGGCGCAGCATGGGCTACCCCTTCCCCTTGGCGACATAGGAGCCCGGCACGTCGCCGATGCGCCCAGCCAGCCGGTCGGCCAGGGCGATGAGGCGATCTTCCCGGCTGCCCTCGCCCGCGGCGGTGAGCAGTGCCCCGGTGCTGGTGGCGTCCGCGCGCAGCAGGGCGACGAGGATCGCGAGCCGCGCATCATCCCTGCGTTGCTCCGGTCGCAGGAGTGCAGCAAGGGTGGTGCCGAGCGTCATCATTGCACCGGCCCCTTCGGCTTCGCGCGTTCGCGCACGATCATGGCTTCACCGGCTTGCGAGAGTTGCGCGCGCCGACGCAACTGCGGCAGTTGCCAGCAGGCACAGAGCGTGGCTGGATAGCTTCCTGGTGCCGGTCGCCGACGCACCGGCGGCTCGTGCCGGCTGGTGCGCTGGCGTCGCGCCGCGCGCAAGGTCTTCCAACCTGTCGAGGCGTTCATCGCGCACTTTGAGCTTGGCGGTGAGGGCCGCGCCGACTGCATCACCGATTACATTGATGTCGGTCCGCGTCAAGGTCATGCGGGCAGGCGCATCAGCGCACTTGGCACTCAGGCTAGGCGGCGGCTTCACGGCACCGCTGGCCAGCATGACCGCGATGTCGGGTCTGCTTGCTGCTACTCGCACGCGCTCGACGCCGCCCGGAGGCTGCACGATGAAGCCTCCACCTTTGCCGTCGCGTTGGATGCTGGATGCATCGAGCGCGTTGCCGTCGCGGCGCAAGTAGGCGGTCATGGCTGCTCCATTGCGACGGGCAGGCGCCGAGGACGTGCAGCGCGCCGGCTGCCCGAGAGTGGAAGCAGGTTCGTCGACCTATCAGTTGGCGCGTTCGCGAAGGCGTCCAGCGTTGCGATGAGTGTGCGCACCATCAGGTCCTCGCGCGTGCCTTTGGGCAGGGTTGGCTCGATGTTCTTCAGCGTTGCGGAGAACCTGGCCATTGTGCCGCGCGCCATTGCGAGCGCCTCGTCGCGTTGGCGCTGGGTGAGGTCCGCCGCAGCGCGGGCTGGCCGCTCAACTGCTTCGCGTCCTCGCGCCTCTTCTTCAGCGCGCTGGCGCGCGCTCATCTCGTCGAAGATGCTCAGGAACTGGCCGGCATCCGTGACCGGTTTGAGGTTGCTTTGGGGAGGCGACGGAGTTGCGTTCGGGTTCTCGAAGAAACCGCACGTGTCAGGGTCGATGATTGAAACGGTAGGCATAGGATTCCCTTCGTGCATGGAGATAGGGGAGGTGGGCTGTCGGGCGGACTTCGCCTGCGGCTTGCACTTGCGCCGAGTCGGTGCCAACTCGCCTGGCGCGGTTCTGGTGCTGTCAGGCTCCAACTGATCGGTATCAGCAGGCAGCGCGTCCTGCATCCCCGTTTCTCTGCCGCTGACCAGTCGCCAGACGGCGCAGGCCGCCTTCGGATCGGTGAGTTTCGCGAGGTCCTGGCGCGCCTCCAACTCGCTAAGGCGGGCGCCAAGGTCAATGAAAAATTCCTGGTCGAACAACTCAGGTCGCTCGCCGTCCTCGCGTTCATATCTGTCGTCGTGCTCGCGACCCTTACGCGAGTAGTTGGCCAACCTGCGGCGCACCTCGTCCGGGCCATAGAAGAGGGCCAGGCGCTCACGGGATTCGAGGCGTTGGGGCATGTGTCTTTCGAAGGCACTGCGTCAATGCAGCAGGTTGCGCTATTCTGAAACGCAATACGCACTTTGCCAAGGGCATCGATTTTGTAATAAACCCCCGGCGCGAGGATCAGAGGTGCTGACCGCTGAGCGCGCGGCTATGGTGAGCTGCAACTGTGCTGGGATCGCATGCCTGCTCACGCGCCAGGGCGCTGAGGTGATGCCGGTGAACGACGCAGCACTGTTGGGGAACTTAACCCTAAGCGCATGCGCTGGCCGAGGACACCGCTCCAGCCAGACCGCCGACCGGCGCCGCCACCTTCCACGTCAGCGAAGCACAAGCCGCATCATCGCGCCAGTCTGACTCGCAATGCCTGTATGAGTTCTACCGCCCCGGCAATAGGCTCAAGGTACGGAGGTAGTTCTTCATCGAGCCATGGCGCCGTTTCCCGATATTCCGTCGGGTTGAGAAGTACGAACCGGATTGCGCTGGCTCTATCATCCATTTGGGCGAGCAGCACTAGGTGCGCAACAGGCCGTCGCGACTTCAGGACATGCCACCGCTGAACGCCTCGATAAGTTCGCGGCCAAAGCAACTGCAGCCGTAGCTTCACCATCCCTGCGAACACGAGTACCCGGCTTCGGGGGTGGACACGGCAGTCCATTCCGACCTGCTGCAGCAGCCCCGCGATGTCGGATGTCATCCGGTCGCCGACCTTTCTGCCGACCAGCTTTCTTCGCTCATGGAGTGCGCGGACCGCACCCGAGTCGCGGCCAGCCAACTCCAGTGCTCGTGACACGGATCCGAATGCATTGGTATAGGCCTTCTTCGAATGCAGTCCCAACGCTTCGAGATCGAGGGCGTTTAACTCGGGGTGCTCGGCCAGCCGCTCACGAAGAATTTGGAGCAACTGTTCCTTGTCACGACGAAGCCTTCGACGGGCCCAGAGCTTGGCCTGCACCCGCATCCAGAGATCGGTCGGTACTACCGGCTCAATGACGTTATCCGCGCGCGTGACGGGGCGCTTATTCCTGCCGAGGCCTCCGATGTAGCGCTCGCTGCCCCAAACAAAGTTGCCGGCGAGCGCCTCGCAGCGCAACAGTCGATCTACCATGGACTCTGTGAACGGTCGCCCATCCTGTGCGACCTTCCCCAGTGCGCGCAACTGACGAGCGACGCCCCTGATCGTGGTGTTCGTGTCTGCGTACATGCTGAAGATGCTCCGGGTCAGCTCTACCTCTGCTGGCGGACCGGGCTGCCATGCGATCCGCTCACCCTGCAAGGATTTTGATTGCCCGCGGGTAAGCGGCCGCCTGTTCCCGTCTCGATCAACGGCCATGCGAGTCAGGCCAATGCAGGGAAGTGGTCCCATCTGGTAACCGAGGTGAACAGCGCGGTCCTGGCCGGCGCGGGTTTTCACGCCCAGTTCACGTGCGTACTCGGCCGCCATGGCGCGCTTGAGCGTCTTCAGCAGCGCGGTCATCGGCTCATCGTCCGAGCCAAAGACCTCCTGCACGTAGATCACCTTGGCGCCGTGCAGCCGACAGGTGTACTCGTAGTACGCGGCCGCGTCGATGTCTTGGAAGCGCCCCCAGCGGCTAACGTCGTAGACTAGAACCAGATCGAAGGGGCGGGGCTCGTCCATCACCTCCCTCAGAAGGCGCTTCATGCCCTCCCGGTTCGAGATCTGCAATCCGCTCTTGGCGGCGTCCTCATAGACTCGAACCACCTCGATGTGGTTCGCCTCGGCATAGCCCTTTATCGCAAGCAGTTGCGTGCCAATGGACAGTTCTTGCCGGTCAGATGACATGCGAACGTATGCTGCGGCGCGCATAACTTCTCCTCGCGAACCGAGGTTTGCACCCCTAACTGCTCGATCGCAACCCGCGCAACGTAGGCGCAGCAAGCGTGGTCCCCGCCGACCGCGGGACAGCAGACAAGCGCCAGCCGGCTCATGCAGTTCGAGTCCGACCGCATTCCGTCGATGCCCGCAGGGCAGGCTACCCGGCAGAATCGTGGACCAGACATACCTCTGTTGAACCGGACTTTTGAAGGACCCCCAGCATGCCGGCAACACCCGATGAGATCAAGATGCTAGTTGACGCCTTCGAAGCGGCGCACCCTCGCATGGCGCGCGCGATGGCGGATCTGCTGCTGCGCGGCAACGTCATTCTCGAGGAGCACTCACTGCTTGACGGGTCCGTGGGGGATGGCTTTGAGGCTTTCGTCTTCAAAGTGCTCGAGGAGCACGGCGTCGAGAAAGATCAGTTCGCGGCAACATTGATCGCACTTGGGCGGCTTCGTGAAACCATCGACCACCTCGATCAAATTCCACCCTAAGCGCTAACCCCACAGGGCGCACATCCTGCGCTCCTACCACTCGTTTGCCATTGCCGTAGAACACACAACTTCGTCTTTGCGTCGAGGTGTCCCATGGCGACTCGCTGGTGCTCGTCCTGCGGGCAGGCTTTCGTGCCGGCCCCTCAAGTGCCGCGCCAGATGTACTGCGCGCTACCGGACTGCCAGCGTGAACGACGACGCCTGTGGCAGATCGCCAAGCGAAGGAGCGACCCGGACTACCTGGCAAACCAGGCCCGCGCGCAAAAAGCATGGTCTGAGCGCAATCCAGGGTACTGGCGCGCCTACCGCAATACCAACCCTGAATACGCCAACGAAAACCGAACGCAGCAGCGCGCCCGGAACCGCAAGCGAATCATTGCAAAGATGGACTCGTGCTCGCCGTCGCTTCGTGCGGGAATCTATGAGTTGCGGCTCCTGCAGGCCGACCCCGGAATTGCAAAGAAGGACGTGTGGGTCGTCAGCCTGAGGGTGTTGCCGCCCTCCGGCCCCTGAGCCCTTCTGATTGCAAAGAGAGGACTTGTTCGAACTGTCGGCGACTTGCTGCTACCTTCCACCACACCCAACTGATCTCAAAACACTTGGCAGCCATGTCGATCGATCAAGGACTCGAACGCTGCGGTGGCGAGGCCCCGGCACCATGCCGGGCAGCCGAGTACGTTCGGATGTCGACCGAGCATCAGCAGTATTCGACGCTCAACCAGTCCGACAAGATTCGCGAGTACGCCCAGCGCCGCGGCATCCTGATCGTCAAGACCTATGCCGATGAAGGCAGAAGCGGCCTTCGCATCGATGGCCGGCTGGGCTTGCAGCAACTGATCCACGACGTGCAGTCCGGCGCCGCCGATTTCAGCGTCGTGCTGGTCTATGACGTGAGCCGTTGGGGGCGCTTTCAGGATGCCGACGAGAGCGCGTACTACGAATACATCTGCCGGCGCGCGGGAATACAGGTGGCCTACTGCGCTGAGCAGTTTGAGAATGACGGCTCCCCTGTCTCGACAATCGTCAAGGGGGTCAAGCGGGCGATGGCCGGGGAATACAGCCGTGAGCTCTCCGTCAAGGTCTTTGCCGGCCAGTGCCGACAGGTGGAACTGGGATTTCGACAGGGCGGCGTAGCCGGATTCGGCCTGCGGCGCCTGCTCATCGATCAGAACGGGTCCGTCAAATCCCAGTTGGACCGCGGAGAGCAGAAGAGCTTGCAGACCGATCGAGTGGTCCTGACGCCGGGCCCCCAGCCCGAGGTCGACATGGTGCTCCAGGTCTATCGCTGGTTCATAGACAATGACATGAGTGAGGCTACCATCGCTGTAAAGCTCAACACGGCCGGCATCAGGACCCCGACAGGACGGGAATGGAGCCGGGCGGCCGTGCATGAGATTCTGACCAACGAAAAGTACATCGGAAACAACGTCTACAACCGCACCTCCTTCAAGCTCAAGAAGGTTCATGTCTTCAACACGCCGGACATGTGGATCAGGAAGGACGGGGCGTTCGAAGGCATCGTTCCACGCGACCTCTTCTTCACGGTCCAGGGCATCATCCGTGCGCGAGCGAGGCGCTTCAGCGACGAAGAGCTGATCGAGCGCCTGCGGCGCCTGTTGGAGCGCCGGGGGTTCCTTTCCGGCCTGGTCATCAACGAGACAGATGACATGCCGTCATCGTCGGTATACGCGCTGCGGTTCGGCAGCTTGCTGCGGGCGTACCAGCTTGTGGGCTTCACGCCAGGGAGGGACTATCGCTACCTGGAGATCAACCGCCACCTGCGGCAACTGCACCCGCGGATCGTGGCCGAAACCACGGCGCAGGTCGCGGCGCTGGGTGGCCAGATCCTTGTGGACCCGGCCACGGACCTGCTGGACGTGAACCAGGAGTTCCGTGCATCGATCGTGCTCTCGAGATGCCGGTCAAGCGAATACGGGCGGCGACACTGGAGGGTGCGTTTGGACACCAGCCTGCGGCCGGACATCACCATCGTAGTCAGACTTCAACCCGAGAACAGGGCGACACTGGACTACTACCTGCTACCCCATCTGCAGTTCGGCGCCAGCGCGCTCAGCTTGGCGGAACAGAATGCGATTGAACTGGAGAGCTTTCACTTCGACTCGTTGGACTACTTCTACGGCATGGCGGAGCGATTCCGCCTCAGGAGAGCGGCATGACTGCAGGCGGCCAGCCGGAGCTGCGGATGATCCCCGTTTCCCGCATTGAGGTGCTGAATCCTCGGGATCGCAACCAGCAGGTCTTCGACGAGATCGTCGAGAACATCCAGAACATCGGCCTGAAGAAGCCCATCACGGTGACCCCGAGGATCGGAGACGACGGCGCGGAGAAGTACCTGCTAGTGTGTGGCGAGGGCCGCGTCAAAGCATACCGCAAGCTCGGTGAGGAACGCATTCCGGCGTTGGTGGTCACCGCCAGCGATGACGACGCCTTCCTCATGAGCTTGGCAGAGAACATCGCCCGGAGGCGCTACAAGCCTCTTGAACTGCTCTCAGGAATCGCGCAACTTCGCGACAAGGGGTACAAGGCCCGGGAAATCGCCCAGAAGGTCGGGCTGGGGGTGAGCTACGTTGAAGACGTCCTGACGCTGCTGAACTGCGGTGAGGAGCGCCTGCTGTCGGCGGTCTGCTCCGGCGCCATCCCGATGAGGGCAGCCATCACAATCGCCGGCGCGGGTGATGACAACAAGGCCATACAAGCCGCACTCCACGATGCTTACGAGAGCGGCCAGCTGCGAGGCCATCAGCTGATGAACGCGCGGCGTCTGGTCCTGCGGCGCCAGTCCGCGGGAAAAGGTCTAAGAAGGGCCCCGTCGTCGTCTCCGAACGCCGCCATCACGTCCTCGAGCCTGGTGCGGGCCTATCAGAAGGAGGTGCAGCGTCAACGCTTTCTGGTGCGCCGGGCGACGGTCGCGCAGCAGCGCTTGGCCTTCGTGATTGGCGCGCTTCGCCAGTTGGCGGCGGACGAGAACTTCTGCAATCTCCTGCGCGCCGAGGGCCTTGACACGGTTCCAAAGTACCTGGCGGACCACATCGTCCGGGGGTGAGTGACGTGGCCGTCTCGCTCGCGTTCATCCCCAAGCCGTTGGTGCTTCCGATCGATCGGATCCTTCCTTCCAAGATTTGGCCGGATGCCGTTCTTGAGACAAAGAAGTTCAAGCTGATCCTTGCCTCGATCCGAGAGGTGGATCTTATCGAGCCGCTCGCCGTGGGCGCTGTCGACAGAAAAACCGGCCATCATCTTCTGCTGGACGGGCACCTGAGGCTGCTGGTGCTCAGGGAACTGAAACGCACGGAGGTGCCCTGCCTGGTAGCCTCGGACGACGAGAGCTACACCTACAACAATCGTGTCAACCGCCTCTCGACGATCCAGGAGCACTACATGATCCGCCGCGCACTGGAGCGCGGCGTGGCGCCCGAGCGGCTAGCCAGTGCGCTGTGCGTGGACACAGCCCATCTCATGAGGAAAGCCAACCTGCTCAACGGCATCTGCGCCGAGGCGGCGGAACTTCTGAAGGAGCGGCAATTCTCCACTGAGGTATCCAGTGCCTTGCGCCAGATGAAGCCCACACGTCAGATCGAGTGCGTCGAACTAATGATCGCTGCGAACACCTTGACGGTGCCCTATGCGCAAGCGCTGTTGATGGCCACCTCTGCCGAGATGCTGGTAGCTGGCCGGCGGCGCCGGCTCGAAAAAGCCGTCAGCCAGGAACAGGTCGACCGCATGGAGCACGAGATGGCCAACCTGCAGGACCAATACAAGCTCGCAGAACAGACGTACGGGGAGGACGTTCTCAATCTCGTAGTGGCCCGTGGGTACATTAGCAAGCTGATCGACAACCCCCAGGTGATGCGCTATCTGCGCAGGTACCACGAGGAGGTTCTGGAGCAGTTCCAGAACATTGTCCAGTCGGTTTCCATGGAGGGGTAGGGCGTTGAGTAGCCGCTTTGAGTAGCCGCTTCATGTATCGGTATCGGCGCGGTCCGATAACGAGCCCTCGGGCCCGTCCTGGCGTTGACGCGTCGCAACCAAGCCTGATTCGTGAGCGGTTGGCGCCGGTCAGAGGTCATTGATTGGCAGGATCGAAGCTCACAGGCGCAGGTGAATTTTCTTGTAGATCGCCTTTTTTGATGAAAGAAAAAATCTGTGAGCCAGCAATGCAGGGTTTCACCCGGGTCGCGGCTGACCGAATCGCCCGCCCGCCCTCGGCAGCTCTCGGCCCCCTGGGTGCTGCCGGGCTCGCGCGGACAGTCGGGGCACGAGCGGCACGGCACCGGGAAGGCACCGTGCCGGGCCATAGGCGTGCCGTTGTCATCGGGTGAAGGGGTCATGGCTTCCAGCCCTGATAGCGCGCCTGCGCCTGTTCTGCAGTGATGCGTGCGTGGCAGTCGATGTGCAGTGCACGCAGGTTGGTCATCTGGTTCGTGCCGCCCTGATACAGGGGCACGATGTGATCCACCTCGGCCGTTGCAGACGTGAGCTTGAGGGGTTGGCCTGCCTGACACAGCGGGCACTGGCACAGGTAGCCATCACGCTCCAGCACACGGCGGCGCAGGTACTGCAGGGCCTTGCCCCTGATGCGCTGCTCGACTTGTGCAGGGCCTGGCACTGCAGCAACGGCAACGAGGCACGAAGCATCGGCAGACCGTGACGAACTAACTTCACAGCGCGCCCTTCAGATGTCGCGCGGCGGCATGCCCGCTTCGGTCATCGCATCGCAGAACTGCTGCAGGGTCAGGAAGCCCACGGCTTGCGTGCTCAGGGGCAGCAGATCAGCGTCGCCGTCCCGGCACAACGCGGCGCGGGCGCAGATTTGGTCGGCCAGCGCGTGTGGCATGCCTGCGGCGACGCATCTCTGCAGGAGGCCGGCGACCAAGCGGCGCATTCGGCCTCTGCCTTGCTCATCAGCACGGCCGGCCTCCAGCGGCAGATAGGCGCATTCGAGCGCATATTCGAACGTCGCTGCAGGACTCAGCCACACGCTGCCGTCCTCGGACTGTGTCGCGGGCTTCTGGTTCGGGTCGATGTTCATGGTGGCGGTCCTTCGTCGTATTGTTTCGGGCGTGCTCATGGCGGTCCTCATTCGGCCGCGTTCATTCCTTCGGTTGTGGTCCGAGCGACGTGCGGTTCATTTCGCGGGCCATCTCGGGTTGTCATGCCACGGGAACCGCATGCCCGGGTTGCGGCGTTCGAGATAGGCGCGAACCAGTTCGTTGAACCGTGCGTTGATTGCCTTCACCTCGGCGCGCGTCAGCTTGCGGTCGGGCACGGGCGGCAGCAGATCAGCGCCCACGTTCACGCTCAACATCAGCAGGTCGGTGGCGGCGTCGAAGGCGCGGCAATCGGTGTCGGTGGTCATGGCGTCTTTCTGGTTCTGGTCGAGACGGCGGTCGAAGTTCATGGCTTCGGTCCTTTCGCGGTGGTTGAAATCAATGAGCCGCCTCGCCGCCTCGCCGCCGCCTCGCCGCGTCAATTTGGCGAAGCGGGGCCGCGCCTGAGAGAGGAAAGAGAGAGGCCGCCTCGCCGACTCTCTTTTCTCTTAAAGGCGGCGAGGCGGCGGCGGCGAGGCGGTGAAACGTCCGCTGATGGCGAGGCGGCGGCATGGTTCAGGCCCGGCCCGCCGCCGCCTCGCCGGCTGCACTCTTTCTGGGCTTGGGCGGCGGCGCGAGCTTTACATCGTTGGGCAGGCGCACGCCGCGCCGCAGCGGATGCAGGTAGGTCCGCGCACCATGCTCGGGTGGGTTGGGCAGCAGGCACTCGACGACGAGACCGGCATCGATCAGGGCCGACACGACATCGCGGGCAGGTTGGCGGGTCACGTCCATGCGTGCCTGCATGACCTGCACCGCTGTCTCGCGCGAGAGCCTGACGCCCTGCTCGAACTCGCTCAGCAGGAGGTTCAGCCCCTGCTCGTTGCGGGCCTTCAACTCGACAACCGCGTCAACGGGCTCGGCGCGGTCAGCCTTGCCGATGTTGGTCGGCCGGGGTGGGACCCTTTCGATGGAATGACCCTCGCGCTCGAAGAAGTAGTGCGCATCGGGCGGCGCCGCGTACTGACAGCGCACGACCGCCATCTCATAGCCGTAGCGCGGTTTCTCGATCGGCCGTCCAGTCAGCGCCCGCCACTGCTTGGCGTCCTCGGCACGATGCATGACCCATTCCATGCGACAGCCGTCGGGAAGCGCCGATCCGTTGCGGCTGCTGTACATGCTGAATTCGCGCGACTTGGCCGGCCCCTGGCCGGTGTGGTGACTGAAGATCGACGCGCAGCGGATCATGTCCCGCACGATCCGACCGGACTCGACGATGCCCTGCTCGCTGTCATTCACCCGGGACTCGCCCGCCGCGAAGCTAATCGTCGGGTCGAACATGGTCGCAACGACCTCCTGATCCCGCGACGCATTGCCGATGATGATCGGCAGCTCGGAGGGCACCACGAGGTTGTCCTTGACCGCCGACAGCTTCGCCTTCCCGCCGGTCACGTCGCTGATGCGCACGCGGTCCAGCACGGTCTTGATGTCGCGGTCGCTGAGCGCCATCGCCCGGCAGATCTGGCGCACGGTCGCGACGACGACGTGCTTCGGGTCCTCGCCGGTCAGGAACAGCACGCGGCCCGGTTTCAGGATCGCGTGCCCGAAGAACGGCCGGCCGAGGGCGATGCAGACGGCCATCCACAGCAGCCAAACCGTCTTGCCCGTCCCGCCGCTGCCGACCAGCAGGGCGAGATCCGCCCACAGGAAGCCCTCGATGATCTCGGCCGGGGTCAGGTCTGCCGCCATCAGCTCGTCGAACGTAACCGGCTCGGGGAACGTCCACACGGCGCGCGCTGCCGCCTGCAGCGGAGCCTGCTGGTCGAACATGACGCTGCGCTCGTCGATGCGGTCACGACCATTCAACGGGGGCAGCTCGGCGCGCTCGGTGAGGATTCGGCGGCCGGTGTCGATCACCGATTGCCGAAAATCCGGGGCAAGTCCCAGTGGAAGCGGATTGTCCCAGGCGGCCGGACTGCGAACGGCGTCAACCGACAGGCCCATCGGTTTGAACACTCGCGCGAGTGTCGCGTCGTCCGCCTGCAGCCGCTCGGCCAGGAAGCGGCAAGCGTCCCCCAGGGTCGTGACCAATTCGGACGCGGAGCTGTTCGGTAGGGCGCTCATGACCGAGCCCCGGTGGTGTGGAGAGCGTCGTCGCTCATGATTGGCTCCCCGGTCTCGCATCGACAATGAGCCGCGCAACCCGCGCCTCGATCAGTTCGCCAAGTGTCTGCTGCGCTTCGGCGCCCAGGGCCACAGTGCGCAGCGCCGCGGCCGCGGCGAGCAGACGGCGGTACTCTGCACGTGCCGCGATGGCTTCATCTACTCGCCGCGTGAGCAGTTGTTCGATGCGCTCGATGCGCTGGAAGTGCTGGTCCATCGTGACCGGGAGCGGCCAGAACGGATGGTTTGCAGTTGCCATGGATTCGCCTCCATGGCCGGGGGCCGTTGAGAGGTCCTCAGTTGCAGGTGACTGGTGACACGCCTAAACTGGCGTCGGGTTTTCTGTCATCACCTGCGGCCGGTCGCCCCTACAGCGCCCGGCCGTTTTATTGGGTCGCGGGAAGATCAGCCTCGCGCGGCCGGCCACGTCCCCTTAGGGGCGATGCGTCGGCAGGGGCATCCTGCGCGCACACCACGCCGTGGGCCTCGGCCTGCTTGCGCAGGTGCTCGCGAACCTGCCAAGCAACCCAACGGCGGCCTCGCTCGCCGTGCGAGATGGGTTGCGGGAACCTGCCGCCCTTCACCTTGCGATCAATGGTCGAGACTGAATCGCCAGTGAGGGCGATGACAGTCGCGGTCGTCAGCAAGGCATAGTCCACGCTCAGCAGTGCCAGGGGCTGCACGCGGTCGCCCTTGGTCCAACGTGGGCCGCCCGGCGTCGAGAGGACCGTGCCCTTGCGCTTCGCAGACGGCTGGCCTGGAGATGGGTTTGATGCTTCGGACTTCATGGTGCCGCCATTGAACTTCAGGAGAACCCGTTGCATCAAGGATGTAGGTTGTGGACTCATAGAGCCAACCTTTCAGCGAATCTCGACGAATATTCGAATGTCGAGTTTCACTTCCACCGAAACCGCGGAAACGGCCGATTGTTCTCGTCATTCCATTCGTAGAGGTACGCAAGAATTGTTCGCTCTCTTCTGGCGAGGACCGACGCAAGAACCCTGGACATTTCTGCGAGGCTTTTGTGCTGGCGAAAATTGGCCGAGGCCCAGTCGTGAGCGCGTTTCCTCGTTCCGCTTTGCCTGCGCTTGGCGCGCAAATCTTCGAGTTCATCGGTCAGGCGGGAGGCCTCGGCGGACCACCGATCCACATCGCGTTGCAGCGTGAACCCGTCTCTGATAGCTCGCAGGAACGCGGCGTGCACGTCACCCTTTGCGGCATTCAGGCGACGGCGAGCTTCTGCTTCGACGGCCTTGCTGACTCTTCCTGTCAACGCGTAGCCCCGATGCGCACGACCTTGGCAGCCTTCGCCCGTGCCTTCGGAGGCGCCGCCAACACTTCGAGGTAGTTGCCCCAGACAGTCATCGCCTCTTTGCGCTGCTTGGTCCACTGCGTGCGGTCGTAGGCGCTGCCGAGAGGGCCGGTCTTGCCATGGCCCAGCAGCTCTTCGAGCACAGCCTCCGGGATGTCGTGATGCTCGGCGAGAACCGTTCGCGCGACGGCGCGAAAGCCGTGCGCGGTCATCTGTTCCTTGCTGTAGCCCAGGCGTCGCAAAGCGGCGTTGACGGTACCGTCGGACATCGGCCGTTCGGCCGTGCGCTCGGACGGGAAGACGTACTTGCCGCCGCCCGTCATGTTCTCCAGCCGCCGCAGGCACTCGATGGCCTGAGCCGACATGGGCACGACGTGCGGCTTGCCCTGAACTTTCGCTCGCAAGGTGCGCTTCATCTCATGGCTCGGGATGGTGATCGTCTGCTTTTCGAAGCTCACCCAGTGCCATTGCATGCCCCGAAGGTTGCCGGGCCGCTGAAAGAGCAGGGCGCTCAACCACAAGGCCTCACGCGTCACGCTGCGCCCGTAATAGGAATCGATGGCACGAATCAACCCCGGCAGGTGCTCGACTTCGGTGATGGCTCCGTAGCTCTTCTGGATCGGTGCGCGGATTGCGCCGCGCAGGTCTACCGACACGTCGCGCTCGGCCCTGCCGGTCTGCACCGCGTAGCGCAGCACCTGTGATGCGTACTGCCGCAGGCTGGTCGCGGTTTCATGCATACCGCGTTTCTCGACTATCACCAGCGGCGCAAGCAGGATTGGCGCGGTGATCTGCGTCACAGGCAGGCCGCCGATGCGCGGGAACAGGTGCCGGGCCTGCATCGCGAGCCACTTGTCGCGGTGGGCAGTCTGCCATGCGAGCGGGTTGCGCTCGTGGAACTCGCGGGCGATGCCTTCGTAGGTGTTCACGGCAGCGACGCGGGCGCGTTCCCGCTCGACTTCCCGTTGCTGCTGCGGATCATGCCCGTCCCGCAGAAGGGCCTTGGCACGTTCACGCTCTGCCCGTGCGTCGGGCAATTTCACTGCAGGGTAGGGGCCGATGCCGTAGCGGCGTTCACTGCCGCCGTGGCGATATTTCAGGTACCAGTACCGCGCACCGTTGGCATTGACTTCGAGGAACAGGCCCCCGCCGTCGAAGTGCTTGCCCTGGGGGGCTGCGTCACACTGCTTGACGGTCAGAGGGGCGATCTGCTTGGGCATCTCAGGGGGCTCCTGCTGTTTTGGGGGCGTAAATTCGGCGTTGGGGGCGTTCTTCGCCCCTTTGCCCCCACCTGCGCCCCCAAAAGGGTTGAAATTCCGTGATGTTCAATGCATCCCGGTAATGCCCCAATTATCCCAATTCTTCAATGAAAAAGGGCCGCTTTTGGCGGCCCATGGTGTTCGATGATGTGCAAATGTGGAGCGGGTGAAGGGAATCGAACCCTCGTATGAAGCTTGGGAAGCTGCCGTTCTACCATTGAACTACACCCGCAGCGGGTGCGGATTGTACCCGTCCGGATGGCCGTCCGACCGCAACAGTGCAAGCCGCGATGGCTTCCGGAACAGGGGGGCCTTCAGCGAAGCGGCAATTCGTCGCCGGCCTTCAGCGTCAGCATCTGCCCAGCCCGGTTCTCGCTCAGCACCGGCATGGGTCAGACGACGCCCTGCGCCAGCATCGCGTCCGCCACCTTGACGAAGCCCGCGATGTTCGCGCCATCGACATAGTTGACGGTACCGTCGGCCTGGGAGCCATGCTGCACGCAGGTCTGGTGGATGCCCACCATGATGTCGTGCAGGCGGCGGTCGACTTCCTCGCGCGGCCACGACATGCGCATCGCGTTCTGGCTCATCTCCAACCCCGACGTCGCCACGCCGCCGGCATTGCTGGCCTTGCCCGGTGCGTAGAGCACGCCGGCATCCTGCAGCCGCTTGATTGCGTCCATCGTCGTCGGCATGTTGGCACCTTCGGCGACGCACTTGACGCCATTCGCCACCAGCATGGCCGCATCGTCGGCGCCCAGTTCGTTCTGCGTGGCGCAGGGGAGGGCGACATCGACCGGCACGACCCACGGCTTCGTGCCGGCGCTGAAGTTGGTCTTGGTGCGATCGGCGTAGTCGCTCACCCGGCCGTAGAGGTGGTTCTTGACCTCCATCAGCTCGGCGAGCTTTGCGGGGGTGAAGCCATCCTCGTCGATCACGGTGCCGCTGGAGTCGGACACGGTCACCACCTTCGCGCCCATCGCCATGGCCTTCTGCACTGCGTACTGCGCGACGTTGCCCGAGCCCGAGACGCTGACGCGCAGCCCTTCGAAACTGCGGCCGGCACGCTTGAGCATCTCCTCGGCGAAGTACACCGTGCCATAGCCGGTGGCCTCCGGACGGATGAGCGAGCCGCCGAAACTCAGGCCCTTGCCGGTGAACACGCAGTCGGCGCGGTTGCTGAGCTTCTTCATCATGCCGGCCATGAAGCCGACCTCGCGGCCGCCCACGCCGATGTCGCCGGCAGGCACGTCGGTGTCGCTGCCCACATGACGGAACAGTTCGGTCACCAGCGCCTGGCAGAAGCGCATGACCTCGCCCGGGCTCTTGCCCTTGGGATCGAAGTCCGAGCCGCCCTTGCCGCCGCCCATGGGCAGCGTGGTCAGCGCGTTCTTCAGCGTCTGCTCGAACGCGAGGAACTTGAGGATCGACAGGTTGACCGACGGATGGAAACGCATGCCGCCCTTGTAGGGGCCCACCGCCGAGCTGTGCTGGATGCGGTAGCCCCGGTTGACCTGGACGTCGCCGTGATCGTTGGTCCACGCGATGCGGAACATCACGATGCGCTCGGGTTCGATCAGCCGCTCGAGCAGCCCATGCTCCGCGTACTTGGGGTGGGCGGCGATGAAGGGCCAGAGGCTCTCCATGACTTCCGCCACCGCCTGGAGGAACTCCGGCTGTCCTGGGTTGCGGCTGGCGACGTGGGCGAGAAAGTCGTGTACCGAGGTGTGTCTCATCTGATGGCTGTTCCTTGCGAAATCGAATCGGACTCGAATATTCAGGTCCGAAATGTCCAGCCCGTCGGGGTCGCAGGCCGGCATGGCGACACCTTAAACGATCTCACAGGGGGACCCGAACCCCCGTCAGGCACCGCGCCGGCGCCACCGCAGAAGAAGCCGGGCATAGATGCCTACGTTCAGCAGGACGACGAAAACGCCCACGCCGACTTGCCACTCCCGGGTCATGGCCTCGGGGTAGATCACCCCCAGCAGGTAGTGCTGGACGAAACCGCCCTCGTAGCCCGTGTCGCCGGCTTCGCGCCGCAGCGTGTTCTCCAGCGGCGTGAGCGGGCAGTCGGAGCCGGTCCAGGAAATCCAGGCAGCCCATGCCACGGCCGGCAGGTGCAGCAGCGCCGCCAGCGGCCAGCGCCACACCAGCGCGCCGCCGGCCAGGACGAAGACGATGAAGAGGCCGTGCAGCAGCAGTACGGCGTCTGCGAGCAGGCGGGGGGTCATGGCCGCGAGGGTCGCACGGGCGCGGCCTTTCGGCAAAGGCGCGCCCGCATGGCCGCAGGGGCAGCGTGGGCAGGGCCAAACCTATAATCCACGGCTCAGCAGATCAATGGTCAGGTGGGTTCGATGCAGGGGCTGCCCGCAGCCGGCCGCCTCTCTCAGAACTCCAACCCCAAGATGAGCCAGCCCACCTTCAGCGTCGCGGACATCCGCAAGTCCTTCCTCGATTTCTTCGCCTCCAAGGGTCATACCGTGGTGCCGTCGAGCTCGCTGGTTCCGGGCAACGATCCGACCCTGATGTTCACCAACTCCGGCATGGTGCAGTTCAAGGACGTGTTCCTCGGCACCGACAAGCGCCCTTACGTGCGCGCGGCCTCGGTGCAGGCCTGCCTGCGTGCCGGCGGCAAGCACAACGACCTGGAGAACGTGGGCTACACGGCGCGCCACCACACCTTCTTCGAGATGCTGGGCAACTGGAGCTTCGGCGACTACTTCAAGCGCGAATCGCTGAGCTGGGCCTTCGAGCTGCTGACGCAGGTCTACAAGCTGCCGGCCGAGCGCCTCTGGGCCACGGTCTACCAGGAGGACGACGAGGCCTACGATATCTGGACGAAGGTCATCGGCCTGCCGCCCGAGCGCGTGGTGCGCATCGGCGACAACAAGGGCGGGCGCTACATGTCCGACAACTTCTGGATGATGGCCGACACCGGCCCCTGCGGCCCGTGCTCCGAGATCTTCTACGACCACGGTCCCGAGGTGGCGGGGGGGCCGCCCGGTTCGCCCGATGAAGACGGCGACCGCTATATCGAGATCTGGAACAACGTGTTCATGCAGTTCGACATGCAGCCCGACGGCAGCGTCAGACCGCTGCCCGCGCCGTGCGTCGACACCGGCATGGGCCTGGAGCGCCTGGCCGCGATCCTGCAGCACGTGCACAGCAACTACGAGATCGACCTGTTCGACCGCCTTGTCAAGGCCGCGTCGCGCGAGACCGGCGAGAAAGACCTGCACAACAAGAGCCTGCGCGTGATTGCCGACCACATCCGGGCCACCGCCTTCCTGGTGGCCGACGGCGTGATCCCCTCCAACGAGGGCCGCGGCTACGTGCAGCGCCGCATCGTGCGCCGCGCCATCCGCCACGGCTACAAGCTGGGCCAGAAGAAGCCCTTCTTCCACAAGCTGGTGCCCGAACTGGTGGCGCTGATGGGGGAGGCCTACCCGAAGCTCGTGGCCGACGAACAACGCATCACCGAGACGCTGAAGGCCGAGGAGGAGCGCTTCTTCGAGACGCTCGCCAACGGCATGGAGATCCTGGATGCAGCCCTGGCCGGCGGCGCCAAGGTGCTGCCGGGCGAGGTGGCCTTCAAGCTGCACGACACCTACGGCTTTCCGCTGGACCTCTCGGCCGACGTCTGCCGCGAGCGCGGCGTGGATGTCGATGCCGCCGGTTTCGATGCCGCGATGGAAAAGCAGAAGGCCGCTGGCCGCGCGGCCGGCAAGTTCAAGATGGAGCGCGCCGTCGAGTACGCGGGCGCGGCCAATGCCTTCACCGGCTACGAGCACGTGGAAGAGAAGGCCCGCGTGCTGGCCCTCTACGTCGAAGGCGCGCCGGTTCAGGAACTGAAGGAAGGCCAGCCCGGCATCGTGGTGCTCGACACCACGCCCTTCTACGCCGAGAGCGGCGGCCAGGTCGGCGACCAGGGCGTGCTGGTGGCCGAAGGCCTGCAGTTCGGCGTCGACGACACGCAGAAGATCAAGGCCGATGTCTACGGCCACCACGGGACGCAGACGCAGGGCACGCTCAAGGTCGGCGACACGGTCACGGCCCGGGTCGACACGGCGCTGCGCGCCGCCACCATGCGCAACCACAGCGTGACGCACCTGATGCACAAGGCCCTGCGCGAGGTGCTGGGCGGGCACGTGCAGCAGAAGGGCTCGCTGGTCGACGCCGACAAGACGCGCTTCGACTTCGCGCACAACGCGCCAGTGACAGCGGCGCAAGTCCTCGAGATCGAGCGCCGCGTCAACGCCGAGATCCTGGCCAACCAGGCCACGCAGGCGCGGGTGATGGACATGGAGTCGGCCCAGCAGACCGGCGCCGTCATGCTCTTCGGCGAGAAGTATGGTGAGACGGTGCGCGTTCTCGACATCGGCACGAGCCGCGAGCTGTGCGGCGGCACGCACGTGGCGCGCACCGGCGACATCGGCCTCTTCAAGATCGTGAGCGAGGGCGGCGTGGCCGCCGGCGTGCGCCGCATCGAGGCGGTGACCGGCGCGAATGCGCTGGCCTACCTGCAAGAGCTCGAGGCCACGGTCAACAGCGTGGCCGCCACGCTCAAGACACCCGTGCCCGAGGTGCAGCCGCGCCTGGTGCAGGTGCTGGAGCAGGTGCGCGCGCTGGAACGCGAGGTCGGCGCGCTCAAGGGCAAGCTGGCTTCCTCCAAGGGCGACGAGTTGCTGGCCCAGGCGGTGGAGGTCAAGGGCGTCAAGGTGCTGGCTGCCAAGCTCGACGGCGCCGATGCCAAGACGCTGCGCGAGACCATGGACAAGCTCAAGGACAAGCTCAAGACCGCAGCCATCGTGCTGGCGGCGGTCGATGGCGCCAAGGTCCAGATCGCGGCCGGCGTCACGGCCGACAGCATCGGCAAGCTCAAGGCCGGCGAGCTGGTCAACTTCGTGGCGCAGCAGGTGGGCGGCAAGGGCGGCGGCAAGGCCGACATGGCAATGGCCGGCGGCACCGATGCTGCCGGGCTTCCGAAGGCGCTCGCCTCTGTGCAGGACTGGGTCGCGCAGCGGGTCTGACGCCCTGCCCAGCCGGGCGCGTCCGTGCCATAGTCGCGCGGATGCAAGGGGCTTTCCGGATCGATTTCGACTTTCTCGTGCCGCCGCGGGCGGCCGCCTCTGTCCATGGCTGAAGTGCCGCCGGTCGACGTCCTGGTGATGGGGGCGGGCGCCATCGGCTGCTATATCGGCGGCAGCCTCGCGTCCGAGGGCGTGCGAGTGCTCTTCGTCGGCCGTCCCCGCGTGCTCGTGGCGCTCGAGCGGCACGGCCTGCGGCTCAGCGACCTGGACGGCGGCGAGCGGTACATGCCGCCCGGCAGCCTGCGCGTGGCGGAGCGGATTCCGCCCGGCGTGCGCCCGGGCCTGGTGCTGCTGACCGTGAAGAGCGGCGCCACAGCGCAGGCCGCGGCGGAGCTCGGCGAGGCGCTGCCGCCGGGCACGGCGGTGATATCGCTGCAGAACGGCATCTCGAACGCCGCTGCAGCGGCACAGGTGGCGCCCCGGCTGCGGGTGCTGCCGGGCATGGTGCCGTACAACGTTGCCGAGATCGGACAGGGCGCATTCCACCGCGGCACGGCCGGCCGCCTGGCCGCGCAGGACGACGCGCTGCTGCGGCCCTGGCTGGCCGTGTTCGAGAGCGCCGGCGTGCCGATCGACCGGCACGCGAACATGCTGCCGGTGCAGTGGGGCAAGCTGCTGCTCAATCTCAACAACCCGATCAATGCGCTGTCCGGCCTGCCGCTGCGCCAGCAGCTGATGGACCGCGGCTACCGCCGCTGTCTCGCGGCCCTGATGGACGAGGCGCTGGAGGCGCTCGCATGGGCGCACATCAAGCCGGCGCAGCTGGCGGCGGTGCCGCCGCGCCTCATGCCCACGATCCTGCGCCTGCCCGATCCGCTGTTCAAGGTGGTCGCGGCGCGCATGCTGCGCATCGACGAGAAGGCGCGTTCCAGCATGGCGGACGACCTGGCGCTGGGCCGCCGTACCGAGATCAATGAGCTGTGCGGCGAGGTGGTGCGGCTTGCGCGCTCGAACGGCGCCCGCGCACCGCGAAGCGCGAAGATGGTCGAGCTGATCGAGGCGTGGCCCAGCCGGCCGCAGCCGCTCTCGGCGCAGGAACTGATGTCGGCGCTGGGCCTGGCGCAGGACGCAGATCATTCTCGAAAAGGCTAGGCGGCATGCATGTCCTGATCCTCGGCAGCGGCGTCATCGGCACCACGGTGGCCTATTACCTCGCGAACGCGGGCCACGAAGTCACGGTACTCGAGCGCCAGGACGGTCCCGCGCTGGAGACCAGCTACGCCAACGCGGGCGAGGTCTCGCCCGGCTACTCGGCGCCCTGGGCTGGGCCGGGCGTGCCGGCGAAGGCCGTCAAGTGGCTGCTGATGCGCCACAGCCCGCTGGTGGTGCGGCCCATGCTCGATCCGGCCATGTGGCGCTGGGGCATCGCGATGCTGTGCAACTGCACGCAGGCACGCTACGAGATCAACAAGAGCCGCATGGTGCGGCTTGCCGAGTACAGCCGCGATTGCCTGCGGCAGCTGCGCGCCGACACCGGCATCCGCTACGACGAGCGCTCGCTGGGCACGCTGCAGCTGTTCCGCACGCAGAAGCAACTCGACGGCACGGGCAAGGACATCGAGATCCTCAAGGCCTATGGCGTGCCCTACCAGTTGCTCGACCGCGAGGGTTGCGTGCAGTACGAGCCTGCGCTGGCCGCCGTGCGGCACAAGTTCGTGGGCGGGCTGCGCCTGCCGGGCGACGAGACGGGCGACTGCTTCAAGTTCACCCAGGGCCTCGCGCGGCTGGCAGTGGCCGCGGGGGTGCGCTTCCGCTTCGGCGTGACCATCACCGACATCGCGCGCAATGCCGAGGGCGTGGCCGCGGTCCATACCGATGACGGCCCCTTCCATGCCGACCGCTACGTGGTCGCGCTGGGCAGCTATTCGCCGCTCCTCCTCAAACCGCTGGGCATCCGCTTGCCGGTGTACCCGGTCAAGGGCTTCTCGATCACCGTGCCGATCACCGATGCCGCAATGGCGCCCGAGTCCACGGTGATGGACGAGACCTTCAAGGTCGCGGTAACGCGCCTGGGCGCACGCATCCGCGTCGGCGGGACGGCGCAGCTGTCGGGCTACGACCTGCGCCTGAACGACCGGCGGCGCGACACGCTCGAGCACGTGGTCACCGACCTGTTCCCGGAGGGCGGCAGCGTCGAAGGGGCAGAGTTCTGGACGGGCCTGCGGCCGATGACGCCCGACGGCACGCCGCTGCTGGGCGCCACGCCGATTCCCAGGCTGCTGCTGGCGACCGGCCACGGCACGCTGGGCTGGACCATGGCCGCAGGCACGGGGCGGGTGATGGCCGACCTGCTCGCGGGCCGCCAGCCCGAGATCGACATGGAAGGCCTGGGCCTCGAACGCTACGCCTGAGAAGGTGCGAACGCGCCCGCCGGCGCCACGCTCGCACCCTGGATGCGGTGGCGCGCCAGCGCCTCGGCCACGAAGCCGCCGGCCTTCATCTCCTCGACGTAGGCGGCCAGCGCCGCAGCCGCTTCGGCGCCGCGCGAGGCCGGCGTGCCCATGGCCTGCTGGATCACCATGAAGCGCCCGGGCAGCAGGCGCAGGCCCGCCGTGCGCGCGGCTTCGGCCTCGAGCACCTGGCGGATGCCCGCGGCCACCTCCACCTCGCCCGCCTGCAGGCTGTCGAACACGCCCTGCGCACCCTGCACGCGCACCAGCTGTGCCTTGCCGATCCCGCGCGTGAGGAAGAGGTCGTAGGCGCTGCCCGCGCCGACCGCGATACGGATGCCCTCGCGGTCCACATCCTCGTTGCGCTGGAGCTTCGAGCCGGCCGGCACCAGGTAGCTCCCTTCGATCAGCACATAGGGCGCCGTGAAGCGCAGCCCCTCGCTGCGTGCCGGATCGATGGCGAAGAAGCCGATGTCGGCCTTGTCGTTGCGCACAGCGTCGACCGAGGCGGCGGCCTTCTCGAACACCACCAGCTCGATCGGCACGCCCAGGCGCTGCGCGAAGGCGCGCGCCAGGTCGACCGAGACGCCGACCGGATCGCCGGTCGCGGCGTCCTTGTTCGCGAGGATCGGGTTGCCGAGGTTGATGGAGGCGCGCAGCACGCCGGTGGGCGTGAAGGCGCGGACGATCGGGGAGGGGAGGGAGGTGCTCATCGTCGCTTTCTTCGGTTGCGCCGCCCGCCGGGATTCGCTTGGCAGCCGGCGGCTCGCCCAGTGTAAGTTGACGATCCCCCGCGAGGGCAGTCCTCAGCCCCCGAGTTTGATCGGGTTGATGTGAATCTGTAGAATTAGATCAAACGGATCAAGCGAGGCCTCCATGAGCACAACCGATCTCACCGCAAAAATGCAGGGCGACCTGCTGTCGCTGGAGCCCTATACCTCTGCACGGGCGGCCCGAAAGACCAGCGCGCGCAAGTTCCTGCTGGAGATCAAGGACGAGGCGATCTCGAAAGTGCTGCTCGCCTCGTTTCCGATGCTGGAACGCGCGCTGCTCGAGAAGACTGCCCAGGCCCGCGAGCGCCGCATCGAAGCCGTGGTCGACTTCATGGCGGGGCAGATGGTGCTGCCCAGCGAGATCGACAGGGAGATGGCCCAGCGGCTCGCCAAGCGGCATGCCCGCGTGCTGAACGAGTTCGGGTACTTCACCGCCGAGCAGTTGGCCGACGCCAACCGCTCGCAGGCGAGCAGCCGCAGTGCATTGGTGGACAACTGGCGCAAGCGCCGCCAGGTATTCGCCGTGCCGCATCCCGACAAGAGCGCGCGCGAGCGCGACGTGTACCCCGCGTTCCAGTTCGAGGACCACAAGCCGATCAAGGCGGTGCAGGCCGTGCTGGAAGCCTTCGGCGATCGCCGCGCGCCCTGGAAGCTCGCGCTGTGGTTCACCTCGAACAACGGCTGGTTGCCCGGCAGTGCCCGGCCCGTCGACCTGCTGGCATCGAATCCGCAGGCCGTGATCGACGCGGCGCGGCGCGATGCTGAAGCGAGTGCGGCTTGAGTTGCCGCGCGCCCGCACCGCCCCTCGACCCTCTCTTCGATCGCTGGCCCGCCGGTGCGCTGATCCACGTCATCCACGACACGGCCTTCGCGCCCGAGAGCTTCAACCCCGGCGCCGATAGCGCCGGCGCGTTGCGCAAGCCCACGCGTTTTGCGCCCATCCGCGATGCCAAGGGCCGGGTCGTGCCCTATCTCTACGGCGGTGCGACCCTGGACTGTGCGATCTTCGAGACGGTCTTTCACGACGTGCCGATCGACGCGCCCGACAAGTTCGTCGCCCTCGACGATTTCGCGCAGCGCGGCCATGGCCAGCTCGTGCCCCGCCGCGAGCTCCTGCTCGTGGACCTGACGAGCGAAGGGCTGCACCGGCTCAAGGTGCCGAAGGAGGAGCTCATCGCCAGCCCGGCACGCGACTACGTGGACACCGCCAGGTGGGCCGAGGCGCTGCATCGCCAGTGCAAGGATGCCGATGGCCTGGTGTGGATGTCGCGCCAGCGCGATCGCGACAAAGCATTGCTGCTTTTCAGCGACCGCGTGAGGGGCGTTCTTTCGGGAACGCGCATTGGCGGGCCGCTGGCGCGCAATGATGCGTTGCGCCAGGCCATCGTGGCCGCGGCGCTGCGCGCCGGTATCGATGCGTCCTGACGTCCAGGGCCTGGCCGCTGCCGGCTCGAGCCCGCTCTTGACGATCGCCGGCACCGCCTGCGGCGAGGTGAAGTAGCGAATCAGCTGCTTCGCCGCATCTGGCTGCCGTGCAGTGCTCGAGATGCCGGCCGAGAACACGGTGACGCGCTGCACTTCCGCCGGCAGCGGCCCGATGTAGTCGATGCCTGGGATCGGCAACAACTCGCTGACTTGCTGCAGTCCGAGCGCAGCCTCGCCGCGCGCAACCACCGAGCCGACCCGCTCGCTCAGGATGCGTCGGCTCTTGGGCTTCACCTGTTCCTCGATGCCGAGCTTCTTGAGCAACTCGGTCTCGTAGTAGGTGCCGCTGGCGCTGGCGGAGTAGGCGATCGAGGGCGCGGCGAGCAGGGTGCGCTTGAGTGCGTCGACCGTGCCGATGGCACTCAGGCAGCTCAGGGAAAACGCGCCCGCTCCTAGGGTTTGTACCTAGACAGCTGAGGCGCTTCGGGATTATTCTTCGTGTGTCCGTTCCATTAATAAATCAATGTTTTACTAATGGAACAAACAAGCCACTTACCAGACCCCGGATCGAACCACGATGATGAAGCCCACCCGTCGCCAGGCGCTCGCGCTGGCCGTTTCCATTGCTGCCACCGGCGCTGCCGCTCCGGCCTTTGCGCAAGGCTATCCTGCCAAGCCGATCACCATCGTGGTTGCCTACCCGGCGGGCGGCGACACCGACGCGCTCGCGCGCCTCTTCGCCGAGAAGCTGGCCACGCGCATCGGACAGGCGGTGGTGGTCGACAACCGGCCCGGCGCCAGCGGCGTGATCGGCAGCAGCTTCGTGGCCAAGGCCCCGGCCGACGGCTACACGCTGCTGCTGGCGCCCAGCACTTTCTCGATCGCGCAGCTGGTGCTGAAGACCGGCGGCAGTACGGGCTACGACGTACTCAACGGCTTCACGCCGATCGTGCAAGCCGGCACGCTGCCGCTGTTCCTGGCGGCAGGGTCGGCCTCCGGCTTCAAGAGCCTCAAGGACGTGCAGGCCAAGGGCCAATCGCTCACCTACGCCAGCCCGGGCAGCGGCTCGCCCATGCACATCCTGGGCGAGATGGTCAACAAGGCCTCTGGCATGAGCCTCGGCCACGTGCCCTACAAGGGCGTGGCGCCGGCGGTCAACGACGTGCTGGGTGGCCATGTGCCGCTGACCTACATCACCTACGGTCCGATCGCGCCACACCTGGCCGGCGGCAAGATGCTGCCGCTCGCGGTCGCCGACCGCGCCCGTTCGCCGCTCGCGCCCAGCGTGCCCACCTTCGCCGAGCTGGGCTACAAGAACGTCGAGGTCACGGCCTGGCACGGCCTGTTCGGCCCCAAGGGCCTGCCGCCCGAGATCGTGAAGACGCTCAACGGCCACATGAACGAGATCCTCAAGATGCCCGACGTGGTGTCGAAGATGGCGGTTCTCGGTGCCTTGCCGCTGGGCGGCGCGCCGGAGGTGCTGGCCAAGACCAACGCCGCCGATTTCGAACGCTTCGGAAAGATCATCAAGGAGCTCGGCATCCAGGCCGATTGATATGGCTCTCCCCCAGGTTGGCCCACTTCGTGTGGCCGCCCACCCCCTTACCGGGGGCAACACCAGCGGCCCGGCGAAGCCGGTTCCGCGGTGTTCCACCAACGGGCCGCGCTTCGCGGGCCAAGTGCGACGCGAGGGTGCAACGTTTCTGGAAGTTGTTCATGAGTACTGAAAGCATCAAGGCCATCCCCGATCCCGACAGCCTGCAGGCCCTGCTGGCCGAGCTGCCGGCCAACCTGCTTGCCGGCCGCCGCGTGCTGGTGACCGGCGCCGCGCGCGGGCTCGGGCTGGCGTTCGCCAAATGCATTGCCGCCGCGGGCGCGTCCGTGGTGCTGGCCGATATCCTGTCGGAACTCGCCGACACCGAGGCGCGGGCCCTTCGCGAGGCCGGCTTCAATGCCCATGCGCTGGCGCTGGACCTGTGCGATGCGGCCTCGATCGAAGCCTGTGCCGCTGCCGCGGTGCAAGCGCTCGGCGGCCTCGACGGCTTGGTCAACAACGCCGCGATCACGAACTCGGGCGGCCGCGACGCCCATGCGCTGGACATCGAGACCTGGGACCGCGTGATGGATGTCAACGTGCGCGGCACCTGGCTCATGAGCCGCGCCTGCCACTCGGCGCTTGCACAGAGCGGGCGCGGCGCGATCGTCAACCTCGCCTCGGACACGGCCCTGTGGGGCGCGCCCAAGCTGCTCGCCTATGCCTCGAGCAAGGGCGCCGTGATCTCGATGACCCGCTCGCTCGCACGCGAGTGGGGCGAGTCCGGCATTACCGTCAACGCCGTCGCGCCCGGGCTCACGCTGGTGGAGGCCACCGAGTACGTGCCGCTGGCGCGCCACCAGAAGTACCTCGAGGGCCGCGCCCTCCCGCGCGAGCAGCAGGCGGTGGACGTCTGCGGCGCGGTGCTCTTTTCTCTCTCCGGCCTGGCGCGCTTCATGACCGGCCAACTGCTCGCCGTCAACGGCGGCTTCGTCATGCACTGATGCATGGATCTGCACTGATTTCCCCAAGGAGTTTTCGATGAGCGATTTGTCCGAGCAAAAGAAATTCGACGACAGCAAGGTCGGCGAGACGCTGCGCCGCCCTGAAGGCGCGAGCCTCGAGGCGTGGATGAACACCCGTATCGCGCGTTACTCGACGCGCAAGTACGACTGGGACGCGCTGAAGTTCCAGGCCGACCTCGATCCCAAGTTCCGCCGCGCGCAGATGCGCTACGTGGGCACCGGCGGCACCGGCGTGGCGAGCGACGTCAACACCATCCCGGCCGAGAGCTTCACCTTCTCGACCATGGTCATCCCGGCCGGCCACGAAGGCCCGCCGCACCTGCACGTCGACGTGGAAGAAGTCTTTTTCGTGCTGCGCGGCAAGCTCAAGGTGGTGCTGACCACGCCCGAGGGCGAGCGCTACGAGACCGTGCTGACCGACCGCGACCTGATCTCGGTGCCTCCGGGCGTGTACCGCGAGGAGATCAACATCGGCGACGAGGATGCGCTGATGTGCGTGATGCTCGGCGCGAAGAAGCCGGTCACGCCGACGTATCCGGCCGATCATCCCCTGGCCAGTATCAAGCGCTGAACGAGCGGGACAACGCAGCCATGAGCGATGCAGCCGTGATCGACGCCCAACCCCTGCCGGCTTCCGAGCTGGCCCGCCTCGATGCGCGCTTCCCGGCGCGCAGCGTGCCGGTACAGGGCGGGTCCTTGGTGTCGGTGCGCGAATGCGGCGCGGGACGAGCGATCGTGTGCCTGCACGGCATCGGCTCGGGCTCGGCCTCGTGGCTGGACACGGCGCTTCTGCTCGAAGGCGAGGCGCGGCTGATCGCGTGGGATGCACCGGGCTACGGCGAATCGACGCCGCTCGCAGCGCAGGCGCCCACCTCGCGCGACTACGCGCAGCGCCTGCATGGCCTGCTCGATGCGCTGGAGATTGCATCGTGCGTGCTGGTCGGCCATTCGCTCGGCGCGCTGACGGCTGCAGCTGCGGCGCGCCCCGGTTCGCCGCTGGCGTCGCGCATCTCGAAGCTGCTGCTGATCAGCCCGGCAGCGGGCTACGGTGCGGCGAGCCGCGCGCAGTCGCAGGGCCGCGTGCGTGCAGAACGCCTGGGCACGCTCGATGAACTCGGCATCGCCGGCATGGCCGCGAAGCGCTCGGGACGGCTGGTCTCGGCGCATGCGAGCGATACCGCGCGCCAGTGGGTGCGCTGGAACATGGCGCGCCTGCACGACACAGGCTACCGCCAGGCCGTGGAGCTGCTGTGCGGCGCCGACCTGCTGGCCGACCTGCCGCCAGCCATGCCGGTGCGCGTGGCCTGCGGCGCGCTGGACGTGGTCACCACGCCCGAGGCCTGCGCCGAGGTGGCAAGGCAGTGCGGCGTGCCGCTCGAACTGGTGCCCGAGGCGGGCCACGCGAGCTACGTCGAGCGGCCCGCCGCAGTGGCCGCGCTGCTGCGCGATGCCCTTGCAGACTGATCGATCCACAAGCACGAGAGACCTATGAGCAACGACCTGATGGAAGAGGGCGCCGACCGCTACAACGTGCCGGCCCTGGAACGCGGCCTTCGCATGCTGTGCGAGTTCAGCCGCGAGAGCCGCACCCTGTCCGCGCCCGAGCTCGCGCGGCGCTTCGACCTGCCGCGCTCGACCGTGTTCCGCCTGCTCAGCACGCTGGAGAACATGGGCTTCCTGGAGCGCGCCGAGGGCGGCCGCGACTACCGCCTGGGCCTGGCCGTGCTGCGCCTGGGCTTCGAGTACCTGGCTTCGCTGGAGCTCACGCAGCTGGGCACGCCGCTGCTCAACCGCCTGTGCGAGGAGCTGCGCACGCCCTGCAACCTGGTGGTGCGCGACGGCCGCTCCATCGTCTACGTGGCGAAGGTCGCGCCGCCCACGCCGTTCGCGAGCTCGGTCAGCGTCGGCACGCGCCTGCCGGCCCACGCGACCGTGCTGGGCCGCATCCTGCTGGAAGACCTGACGCTGCCGCAACTGCGCGCGCTCTACCCGGAGGACAAGCTGGAGACCTTCTCGCCGAGCACGCCCAAGACCGTCAACGAGCTCTTCGACATGGTCCAGGCCGACCGCGAGCGCGGCTACGTGCTGGGCGAGGGCTTCTTCGAATCGAACATCTCCACCATTGCCGCGCCGGTGCGCGACCACAGCGGCCACATCGCCGCCGCATTGGGCGCAACCATCACCTCCGGCCACATCGACGAGAACCGCATGGACGACATGGTGCGCCGCGTGCGCGAAACGGCCGACGAGATCTCGGGCCTCCTGAACTACGCGCCCGCCAGCAAGGCCAAGGTGGTCCCGCTGCGCAGCGCCTGAGGCCGACGACATGCCTGCATCCACTTCCTCCTTCTTCGCCGCCGACGCGCTGGCCGGGCGCGTCGCCGTAGTGACCGGCGGCTCGTCGGGCATCGGCCTCGCGACCGTCGAAGCCTTGCTCGGCTGCGGCGCCGCGGTCGCGCTGTGCGGCCGCAATGCCGAGCGGCTCGAGCGCGCGGTGGCCGGACTGCGCGAGGCCCGGCCCGAGGCCAGGCTCTTCGTGCAGACCTGCGACGTGCTGGACCCGGCTTCGGTGAGGGCCTTCGCCGCGTCCAGCGAGGCCGCGCTGGGCCCGGCCTCGATGCTCGTCAACAACGCCGGGCAGGGCCGCGTCTCCACTTTCGCCGACACGACGGACGCGGCCTGGACCGAGGAGCTGCACCTCAAGTTCTTCTCCGTCATCCATCCCACCCGCGCCTTCCTGCCGCAGCTCGCGGCGCAGCGGGCGGTGTGGGGCGATGCCGCCATCGTCTGCGCCAACTCGCTGCTGGCGCGCCAGCCCGAGCCGCACATGGTCGCGACCTCGGCCGCACGCGCGGGCCTGCTGAACCTGGTGCGCTCCATGGCCACCGAGTTCGCGCCGCAGGGCGTGCGGGTCAACGGCATCCTGATCGGCCTGGTCGAGTCGGGCCAGTGGCGCCGACGCTTCGAGGCACGCGAAGACAAGTCGCTCGACTGGTCCGCCTGGAGCGGCCAGCTCGCGCAGAACAAGCACATCCCGCTGGGTCGCCTGGGGCTTCCGGACGAAGCCGCGCGCGCGATTCTTTTCCTGGCCTCGCCCCTCGCGTCGTACACGACGGGCAGCCACATCGATATTTCTGGAGGCCTGTCCCGTCATGCATAACCCATCCACCCCCGCGCAGGTCACGGTCGGCGCCGTCGTCGCCGCCTTCCTCGAGCAGTGCGGCGTCAAGGCGGCCTTCGGCGTGATCTCGATCCACAACATGCCGATCCTCGATGCCTTCGCCCAGCGCGGGGCCATCCGATTCATTTCCGCACGCGGCGAAGCCGGCGCGGGCAACATGGCCGACGCCTACGCCCGCTCCACCGCCAGCCTCGGCGTTTGCGTGACCAGCACCGGTCCGGCGGCGGGCAACATCGCCGGCAGCATGGTGGAAGCCCTCACCGCCGGCGCGCCCGTGCTGCACATCACCGGCCAGATCGAGACGCCTTACCTGGACAAAGGCATGTCCTACATCCACGAGGCGCCGGACCAGCTGACCATGCTCAAGGCCATCTCCAAGGCCGCCTTCCGCGTGCGCAGCGTCGACAACGTACTGGGTACGCTCAAGCGCGCGGTGCAGGTCGCGCTGACCGCGCCAACGGGGCCCGTCAGCGTGGAGATCCCGATCGACATCCAGTCGGCGTTGACCACGATGCCGGCCGACCTCTCGCCGCTGCCCATCGAGGCCGCAGTGCCCTCGAAGGCCGGGCTCGATGCGCTGGCCACCCGCCTCGCGGCCGCCAAGCGCCCGATGCTGTGGGTCGGCGGCGGCGCGCGCCGCGCCGGCGCGGCCATCCAGCGGTTGCAGAAGCTCGGCTTCGGCGTCGTGACGACCACGCAGGGCCGCGGCACGGTGCCCGAGGACGACCCGGGCTCGCTCGGTGCCTACAACATCCAGAAGCCGGTCGAGGACTTCTACCAAAGCTGCGACGCGATGCTGGTGGTCGGCTCGCGCCTGCGCGGCAACGAGACGCTCAAATACGAGCTGAAGCTGCCGCGCCCGCTGTACCGCATCGATGCCGACGCGGCGGCCGAAGGCCGCTGCTACCCGAGCGACGCCTTCGTCTGCGGCGATGCCGCGCTGGCGCTGGAAGGGCTGGCCGACCGGCTCGAAGCGCTGCAGTACAAGGCCGATCCGGCGCTGCTCACCGACCTGCGTGCCGCGCACGAGCAGGCGGTCGCCGCGCTGCGCGACGGCCTCGGCCCCTACGCCGAGCTCGTGCGCCAGATCCAGTCCGTGGCCGGCCGCAACTTCAACTGGGTGCGCGACGTGACGGTCTCCAACAGCACCTGGGGCAACCGCGAACTGCGCATCTTCGAGCCGAGCGCAGGCGTCCACGCCACGGGCGGCGGCATCGGCCAGGGCATGCCCATGGCCATCGGCGCGGCCATCGGCGCGGCGGTCACCGGCTCGGGCCGCAAGAC
Source organism: Variovorax sp. WDL1 (assembly GCF_001541225.1). Classification (GTDB taxonomy): domain Bacteria; phylum Pseudomonadota; class Gammaproteobacteria; order Burkholderiales; family Burkholderiaceae_C; genus Variovorax. The sequence goes on from NZ_LMTS01000238.1 coordinate 109,119, forward strand.
CTTCTGCCTGGCCGGCGACGGCGGCTTCATCCTCAACCTGGGCGAACTCGCCTGCATGGTGCAGGAAGAGGCACCGATGGTGATCGTGCTCATGAACGACAAGAGCTACGGCGTCATCAAGAACATCCAGGACGCACAGTACGGCGGCCGC
>NZ_LMTS01000238.1:109322-119892 GCF_001541225.1 Variovorax sp. WDL1
GACTACGCGCTGCTGTGCAAGTCGATCGCGCTGCCGCACGCGCGCGTGTCGCGCCTGGAGGACCTGAAGGGCCAGCTCGACGAGGCCCTGGCCGCGCGCGGCCCCTTCCTGCTGGAAATCGACATGCTGTCCATCGGCGGCTTCAAGAGCACCTTCGCCGGCCCGCCGACCAACACCGTGACGCAGATCCCTGCGCTCGCGAAGTGAGGCACTGACATGCTGCGCGTGGCACTCATCGGTTGCGGCGCCATCGGCAGCTCGGTCATCGAGCTGCTGAAGGGCGATGCCGGGCTCGCCGTGGTGGCCGTGGTGGTCCCGGCCGACGGCCTGGCCGCGGCGCAGGCCGCATTGCAGACGCTGGCACCCGGCGTGCAGGTCGGGACCGGCGTGCCTGCGTCCGGCGTCGACCTGGTGGTCGAGACCGCCGGCCACGCGGCCATCGAGGAGCACGTGCTGCCGGCGCTGCGGCGCGGCACGCCCTGCGTGGTCGCCTCGGTGGGCGCGCTGTCCGCGCAAGGCCTCGCGGAAAAGCTCGAGATCGCGGCCATCACCGGCGGGACGCAGGTGCAGCTGATCGCCGGCGCCATCGGCGGCATCGATGCGCTGGCCGCGGCCCGCATCGGCGGCCTCGACAGCGTGCGCTACACCGGCCGCAAGCCGCCGCGCGCCTGGAAGGGCACGCCGGCGGAGCAGGGCCGCGACCTCGATGCGCTGACCGCCGAATGCGTGATCTTCGAAGGCAGTGCGCGCGAGGCCGCCGCGCTCTACCCCAAGAACGCCAACGTGGCGGCCACGGTGTCGCTCGCGGGGCTGGGGCTGGACCGCACGCAGGTGCGCCTGGTGGCCGATCCGGCCGTCAGCGAGAACGTGCACACGGTCGAGGCCGAGGGCGCCTTCGGCAGCTTCGAGCTGAGCATGCGCAACAAGCCGCTCGCGGCCAATCCCAAGACATCCGCGCTCACTGTCTACAGCGCCGTTCGCGCCCTGCGCAACCGGGCCGCGGCCCTTGCCATTTGAAGAAGCCATGATCTCTACCGAACTCCTCCCCATCAACGTGGCCGGCGAATGGCGCCTGGGCGGCGGCGACGCCTACGAGAGCCTCTATCCCGCCACCGGCGAACCCATCGCACGCCTCAAGGCTGCCAGCCTGGCCGACGTCGAGGAGGCCATCGTGCGCGCCGACCAGGCCTTCCGCACCAGCGGCTGGGCGCAGAAGCTGCCGCACGAGCGCGCCGCGGTGCTGCACCGGGTGGCGCAGCTGATCCGCGAGGAGGCCGAGCCGCTGGCCCAGAAGCAGCGCCTGGACAACGGCAAGCCGATCAACGAGACGCGCGCGCTGGTCGCCAGCGCAGCCGGCACCTTCCAGTTCTTCGCGGCTGCGCTGGAGACGCTGGAGGCAACGATCACGCCCTCGCGCGGCCCCTTCGTCACGATGAGCGTGCACGAGCCCATGGGCGTGGTCGCCGCCATCACGCCGTGGAACTCGCCGATCGCGAGCGAGGCGCAGAAGCTGGCGCCGGCGCTGGCCGCGGGCAACGCGGTGATCGTCAAGCCGGCCGAGGTCACGCCGCTGATGGCACTGGAGCTGGCGCGCATCTGCGAGGCTGCCGGCGTGCCGAAGGGCATCGTGAGCGTGCTGCCGGGGAAGGGCTCGGTCATCGGCGATGCGATCACCAAGCACCCGCTGGTCAAGCGCGTGTCCTTCACCGGCGGCACCACGACGGGCAAGCACATCGCCCACATCGCAGCCGACAAGATGATGCCGGTGTCGCTGGAACTCGGCGGCAAGTCGCCCACCATGGTGCTGGAGGATGCCGACCTGGACCACGCGGTCAACGGCGTGCTCTACGGCATCTTCAGCTCCTCGGGCGAATCGTGCATCGCGGGCTCCCGCCTCTTCGTGGCGCGCAGCATCTACGACGAATTCGTCACCCGCGTGGCCGAGGCGGCCAAGGCGCTGCGGGTCGGCGATCCCGCCTCGGAGCACACGCAGATGGGCCCGCTGATCACCGCGAAGCATCGCGAGAGCATCGAGCGCTACGTGGAGCTCGGCGTGTCCGAGGGCGGGCAGATCCGCACCGGCGGCGTGCGCCCGCATGGCGCGGACCTCGAGCGCGGCTACTTCTACACGCCCACCATCCTGGAAGGCCTCACGAACAGCGCGCGCATCAGCCAGGAAGAAGTGTTCGGCCCGGTGCTGGTGGCGATGCCCTTCGACAGCGAGGACGCGCTGATCGAACAGGCCAACGACAGCGTCTACGCGCTGGCCGCGGGCGTGTGGAGCCGCGACTTCAAGCGCGCCTGGCGCCTCGGGCGCGCGGTGCAGGCCGGCACGGTCTGGGTCAACACCTACAAGCAGTTCTCGGTTTCCACCCCTTTCGGCGGCTGGCGCGACAGCGGCCTGGGCCGTGAGAAGGGACGCGAGGGCATCTTCCAGTACATGGAGCAGAAGAGCATGTACTGGGGTATCAACGAGCAACCACTACCTTGGGCACAGCAATGAAAACTGCCTTGTTCCAGAAACACCACGGAACCGGCTTTGCCACGCCGTCGGTGTTGCCCCCGGTGAGGGGGGTGGCGGCTACACGAAGTGAGCAAGCATGGGGGAGAGCCAAATGACAGTTCTTGGAATCGACCAGATCACCTATGCTGCAGACGACCTGCCGACCTGCCGGCGCTTCTTCTCGGATTGGGGACTGGCGCTTAAGTCGGAGACCGCCGACGAGCTCGTCTTCGAGTGCCTGAATGGCTGCCGCGTCGTGGTCGCCGCCATGGGCAGGCCAGGCTTGCCGCCGGCGATGGAAGAGGGCCCGACCCTGCGTGAAGTGGTGTGGGGCGTCGCGAGCGACGCCGACCTCGCCCGCTACGCCGCGGCCATCGCCGAGGACCCCGGCTTCGTGGACGCCGAAGCCGAGGGCGCGCGCCGCATCGGCTGCACCGACCCGAACGGCCTTGCGGTGCGCCTGCAGGTCAGCCGCAAGCGCAGCATCGAGGTCGATTGCGGCGCCATGAACACCTGGAACGCCAAGCCCCGTGTGAACCACGCCGCCCCGGTCTACGAGCGCGCCACGCCGATCGAGGTCGGCCACGTGGTCTTCTTCGTCGCCGACGTGAAGGCCACCGCCGAGTTCTATGCGCAGCGCTTCGGCTTCGTGGGCTCCGACAGCTACCCCAACCGCGGCGCCTTCCTGCGCTGCGCGCCCGAGGGCGGGCATCACGACCTGTTCCTGCTGCAGCTGCCTTCGGGCAAGCGCGGGCTCAACCACGTGGCCTTTACCGTGCGCGACATCCACGAGGTCTTCGGCGGCGGGCTGCATTTCTCGCGCTGCGGCTGGGAAACCCAGCTCGGCCCGGGCCGGCACCCGATCTCCTCGGCCTACTTCTGGTACTTCAAGAACCCGGCCGGAGGCCTGATCGAGTACTACGCCGACGAGGACCAGCTCACGGCCGAGTGGCAGCCGCGCGAGTTCGAGCCGGGCCCGACGGTGTTCGCCGAATGGGCGGTCGATGGCGGGCTCGACGGAAACACGCGCCGCCAGAAGAACGCCGAAGGCCCGCAGGGCAAGTTCCTCACCGAGAAGAAATGAACCACACGACCATGCAACGACGTAGCACCCTGTTCTCCCTTGCCGGCGCCGCCTTGATGGCGCTGGCCACCGCCGTCACAGCGCACGCACAGACCGCGGTCGAGAAGCAGCTCGCGAGCGACCGCTTCACCATCGTCTCGCCGTTCCCGCCGGGCGGGCCGGTCGACACGCTGGCACGCGTGCTCTCCGAAGGCCTGGCCAAGCGCTACGGCCAGCCCGCGGTGGTCGAGAACATGCCGGGCGCGGCCGGCAACATCGGCATCGACAAGGTGAAGCGCGCAAAGGGCGATGGCCACACGCTGCTGGTCGTGCCGGCCGGCAACCTGACCATCAACCCGACGCTGATGCCGAATTTCCCTTTCAACATCGAGAAGGACTTCGTGCCCGTCACCATGCTGGCCAAGGCGCCCAACGTGCTGGTGGCCTCGCCCTCCGCCGGCATCAGGACCGCGAAGGACCTGGTCGCCCAGGCCAAGGCCAAGCCGGGCACGCTGTCCTATGCCTCGCCGGGCGTGGGCAGCGGCCTGCACCTGGCAGGCGAGCTCTTCAAGCAGCAGGCTGGCGTCGACCTGCTGCACGTGCCCTACAAGGGCACCGCGCCCGCGCTCAACGACGTGCTGGGCGGCGTGGTGCCGCTGATGTTCAGCAACCTGCCCGCGACGCTGCCCTTCCTCAAGAACGGCAAGCTGGTCGCGCTCGGCGTGACCGAGGCCAGGCGCAGCCCCGCCGCGCCGGAGATCCCGACGCTGGCGGAGCAGGGCATCCAGGGCGTGGCCGTGACCTCCTGGTATGGCCTGCTCGCGCCGGCCGGCACGCCGCCGGCGGTGGCCGAGCAGTTGGCGAAGGATGCGGCCCAGATGCTGGCCGAGCCCGAGGTGCGCGAGCGCCTCAAGGCCCAGGGCATGAGCGAGGCCACCATGAAGCCGGGCGAGTTCGCCGTCTACATGCGCGACGAGACCGCCATGTGGGCCAGGATCATCAAGGCCCGCAACATCGTGGCCGAGTGAGGCGCGCCGCTGCTGCCTGAACCCATCTCACTTTCTACGGAGGCAACGATGCAACAAGACCGCTACCTGCAACCCCACCAGGCGCGCCAGCGCCCGGCCACCACCTACGAAGACCTGCTGGGCGACGTGATCGAGCGCGCCTTCGGCGACGGCGTCCACGATCTCGCCGGCCTGGTCGAACGGCTCAACGACAGCGGGCTGGCCACACCCGGCGGCCAGCGCTGGACCGAGGACCTGTACCGCCACGAAATGGCCAAGCTCGGCGCTTGAGGAGAACTGCACCATGACCACGATTGCCATACAACCCGTCGTTCAAGACCCGGTGGATCAACTGCTCGAGATCGGCCTGAAGGATCTCTGGTACCCGATCTGCCCCTCCCATTTCATCGGCGAGAACCCCGTCTCGCTGCGCCGCCTGGGCCGCAAGCTGGCCCTGTGGCGCGACGGCGAGGGCAAGCTGCACGCGCTGGAAGACCGCTGCCCGCACCGCGGCGCGCCGCTGTCGCAGGGCGTGATCCTCGGCGACCGCCTGTCCTGCCCGTACCACGGCGTCGAGGTGCGCCATGACGGCGTGGTGACGCGCGTGCCCGGCAGCCCAGGCTGCAAGCTCGAGGGCACGAAGGCCACGCGCCACTTCCACGTGGAAGAGCGCGCCGGCGCGGTGTTCCTCTACAACGCCAAGGAATCGGTGGACGTGCCGCCGCCGCTGGTGCTGCCAGAGCAGCTCTCGGACGATGCGCAGTACGCGTCCTTCCTCTGCTACACCGAGTGGAAGGGCGACTACCGCTACGTGCTGGACAACGTGATGGACCCGATGCACGGGACCTTCCTGCACAAGCAGTCGCACTCGATGGCCGAGGGTGAGTCGCAGGCGAAGTTCGGCATCCGCCCGACCGACCACGGCTTCGTGTTCGAGAAGGAAGGCCAGCGCAACGTGAACTTCGACTGGACCGAATGGGCCGACACCGGCATGCACTGGATGCGCCTGGAGATCCCGTACCCGCGCACCGGTGGGCCCGGCGGCAACTTCATCATCATCGGCGCGTTCTCGCCCATATCGAAGGGCATGACCGCGACCTTCTTCTGGCGCGTGCGCAAGCTGCCGCCAGGCTGGGAGCGCGACACCTGGCGCTTCCTCTACAAGAACCGGCTGGAGGCGCGCCACTGGCACGTGCTGGAGCAGGACCGCGTGATGCTCGAGGACATGGAGCCCGACGCCAACCAGCACGAGAACCTGTACCAGCACGACCTCGGCATCGTGCGCTTGCGGCGCCACATGCGCAACCTGGCACAGCAGCAGCTGGAGCAGGCCGCGGCCTGACGTCTTCCAAGGCTATCTCGAGGTCCACGCCCATGTCTTCCCCTACGCTCAATGCGCTCGTGCACACCATGCGCTACGAGGCCGAGGGCATCGTCAGCGTCGAATTCCGCCCGGCTTCGCCCGAGGTGGACTTCCCCGCCTTCGAAGCCGGCTCGCACATCGACCTGCACCTGCCCAACGGCCTGGTGCGCAGCTACTCGCTGTGCAACCCGGCCAGTGACCGCCAGCGCTACGTCGTCGGCGTGGCCAACGACCGCAAGAGCCGCGGCGGCTCGCGCTACGTGCACCAGCAGCTGCGCGTGGGCATGACGCTGCCGATCTCGGCGCCGCGCAACAACTTCCACCTGGAGGAGGGCGCGGAGCGCTCGGTGCTGGTGGCCGGCGGCATCGGCGTGACGCCCATCTGGTGCATGCTGCAGCGCCTTGTCGCCATCGGCAAGCCGGTGGAGATGATCTACTGCGCGCGCACGCGCAAGGAAGCCGCCTTCTGCGACGCGATGGAGGCGCTGGCGCGCGAGAACAAGGTCGTGCTGACCTGGCATTTCGACGCCGACAAGGGCGCGCCGCCCGATCTCGCGGCGCTGCTGGCCGGCAAGAGCGCGGGCAGCCATTTCTACTGCTGCGGCCCGGCGCCCATGCTCGATGCCTTCGAGAAGACCTGCGAGCAGCTGGGCTACGCGCATGCGCACATCGAGCGCTTCTCGGCCGCGCATGTCGAGGCACCCAGCGCAACCGAGACCTATGTGGTCGAGTGCGCCAGGAGCGGCAAGAGCGTGGAAGTGCCGCCGGGCAAGTCCATCCTCGACAGCCTGATCGATGCCGGCCTCAACCCCGACCACAGCTGCAAGGAAGGCGTGTGCGGCGCCTGCGAGACGAAGGTCATCTCGGCCGGCGAAATCGAACACCGCGACGGCATCCTCACCAAGACCGAACAGGCCGCGAACAAGACCATGTTCATCTGCGTCTCGCAGTGCAAGCGTGGCCCGCTGGTGCTCGACATCTAGTTTCCACCTCCCTTTCTCCCAACAATCAAATGAAGAAATCCCTTGTGGCCGCGGCCGCATGCGCGGCTGCGGCCGGCGCCTGGGCGCAATCCTCCGTGCAGATCTTCGGCGTCGTCGATGCCGCCGTCACCTACACCACCGGGTCGGGCTACGGCTCCTCCAGCAAATGGCAGCTGACCAACAGCGGCAACAGCTTCAGCCGGCTGGGCTTTCGTGGCAGCGAAGACCTCGGCGGCGGCCTGGCCGCCAGCTTCTGGCTCGAGGCCGGCCTGCAGAACGACAACGGCACCGGCTTCAACTCGAATTCGAACAACCAGGCCAGCGGCGCGGCGGGCCCCGGCCTGCTGAGCTTCAACCGGCGCTCGACCGTGAGCTTCTCCGGCGGCTTCGGCGAGCTCCGCCTGGGCCGCGACTACACGCCGACCTTCTGGAACACCGCGCTCTACGACCCCTTCGGCACCGGCGGCGGCATCGGCGCCAACCAGCTCTACTTCTCGGGCCTGGGCGGGCTCACGGCGCCGACGGGCACGCGCGCCTCCAACAGCATCGGCTACTTCCTGCCGCCCAACCTGGGCGGCTTCTACGGGCAGGTGATGTACGCGATGGGCGAGAACGACAACCGCTCCGTGCTGCCGGGCACGCTGATCTCGAACCGCGACGACGGCGACTACGCGGGGTTGCGGGTCGGCTATCTCAACGGCCCGTTCAACGTGACGCTGGCCACCGGAAAGACGCGCTACGCAACGGGCGACCTGCGCGTGTCGAACATCGGCGCTTCCTACGTCTTCGAGTCGCTGATGAGCCTCAAGCTGATGGGCGAGATCTACAGCGAATCGCTGGGCGCGGTGGACGGCAAGGGTGCGCTCCTGGGTTTCAGCCTGCCGGTGGGCGTGGGCGAGATCAAGGGCTCGTACGCGCGCTACAAGCGCGAGCCGGTAGGCAACGTGCCGGAGCCCACGACCTCGAAACTCGCGCTGGGCTATGTCTACAACCTGTCCAAGCGCACGGCGCTGTACGGCACCCTGGCCTACGTGCGCAACCGCAATGGTGCGACGCAGGCGCTTGCAGGTTCAACCACGGCGCCCAACCGCGCGTCCCGGGGCACGGAGTTCGGCATTCGCCACGGGTTCTGAGCTGGCAACGCGATAGGCGGCCACGAAGGCCAAGCGGCACCCTGCAAGGTCGCGATGCGGTGGTGGTCGTCGATGCAGACGAATTCAATCGCCTCAAGGGCACGCGAACCGGCGAGTTGTTGATCGAGGCGCTGCAAGCATCCCCGCATCGGCAGATCGAGATCGAGCCACGCCGTTCTGCGATGCCAGTGCGGGCGGTCAAGTTGTGAGCGGCTGGCTGCGCCCTCAATGCATCGGCGACTTGCTGAACATCCCGTGCGGCTGGGCGCGCATCAGCTCGTGGAACTGATCGTGCGACATCCGCAGCAGCTGCTCGTGGTCGCCGACCTCCATGTAGACGACTTCGTTGCTTTCGAGCTCGTCATCCACGATCGTCGGGATGCCCCAGGCCATGCCCACGGGCGGCACGGCACCGCGCTCGCAGTCCTCGAACAGCGAGGCGATGCGATCCTCGTCCGCCAGGCGGAGCCGGTAGCGGCCGGCGAGGCGGGAGAACTCGCCCACCATGAGGACCCTGTCGGCGGGCAGCACGGCCATCACGCAGCCCTCGTCGTCCTGGAGGATGACCGACTTGGCCAGCTGGCTCGGGGGCACATGGGCACTGCGCGCCGTCTCCGCGCTGCTGCGGCTGTGCTCGTGCCTCCAGATTTCATACCCGGTGCCGCGCTCGTCGAGGTAGCGGGTCAGATGGGAGGGGAGGGACATGGCATCTCCTTGTGCGAAATCGCGGCCCGCTCCGAAGTGGCCAACGTTGCGACAGTTTGCGCCGGAGGAGGGGCGGTCGCAAGGGGCGGTGGCCTCGAACGCGGGGGCGGGGACCGAACGGCAGAAGACGCGCCTCTGCACCTTCTGCGTTCGGCTGTTCGCGCCCGTTCAGGCCACGAACTTGCAGACCGATGCGACAGTGCGCGTGTCCATGTTGCGCCCGCGGTTCAGGTGGTCGTCGATCTCGGCGGCGCAGCCGAGCATGCGCGGGTACAGGAAGATCGTGAACGCGGCCGTCTCGAGCTCGCGCTCGCCGATTTCCCCGGACTGCAGCGGCTTCCACAGCATCTTGAGCAGCAGCGCAGCGATCACCGCATCCACGTTCACGCAATAGACGTTGCGCGAGACGCCGGCGTCGAACAGCTGCTGCACCAGCGCGCGGTAGAAATCGTGGAACACGTTGTGGTCGCCGCGCGCCTCGCGCAGCTTCGCGATGAAGACCTCGCGCGGGTCGACGTTGACCGGCTTGTCCTTGAAGACCGGGTGGTTCACGCCCGGCAGCTTGGCGATGTCCAGGCTGCCGGCGCTCTTCTTCCGGGTCTTGTACTGCGCGTACTGGTCCACCGCCTTCGCGGCCAGGGCCTGGAGATCGACGCCGTGGTCCGGCGCGCCCGGATCCTCGAGGCCGCTGCCCTTGAACTGCTCGATGAGGTAGGCGATGCCCTCGTAGCCGTTGCCGCCGTGCGCATAGCCGGTATGCGTGAGGAAGCCGACCAGCGCCTTGTTGAGCTGCACCCGCTCGGGCTGCTCGGGCCCGTCCGCAGACACGGCGCCCTTGGCGCCTTGCGCCGAGATCGCGCCTGGGCCGTTGGTCAGCAGCAGGCCGACCAGGGTCTGGAAGGCGAACAGGTCGGCCTCGCCCGGCGAGCGGCCGAGGAGGGCGGCGAACGCGATCTCGCCCAGGCTCGCACTCTCCAGCAACTGCTGCTGCGCGATGCCGCAGAAGCGGCCTTCCTCATGGCGCGCGGCATCCGCCGAGGCGCCGATCAGCGTGCCGAAGAGCTGCAGCCACCAGGGGAAGTTCTGCGCCGTCAGCAACGAGATGCGCTTGCGCGACAACGGGCCCCAGGCCAGGGTGGCCGATATCGCGGCCAGCACGGCCGCCTCGGTCGGGTGGCCGGGAAGGCTCTGTAGCCAGCGCAGGAACACCGAGCGGCCGCCGCGCGCCTGCACGCCGGCCAGCAGGGCCTGGGCGCGGCCATCAGGCGTGTCGCTCGTGAGCGTTGGCGCGCCAGCCATGTCGATCTGCGCGATGTCGAAGCCGTCGCTGAGCGAGGCCCCGAACTCGTTGCCCAGCCCCGCCGCATGGAAGCGCTCGAGCATGAAGCCCAGCGCCTCGCGTGCCGCTTGCTGGCGCTTCGGCCCGACGATGGCGGCTGCCGCGGCCAGCACCGAATTCGGCGCATTGCCGGCGTCGCGGCTGGCTTGCGCCGCCGCGAGCTCGGGACGGCCGTGCAGGTTGACGAAGGCCGCGATCGCGGGTGCGATCAGCCGGCGGTCGTTCTCGCCGCCGGCGTCGTGCAGCAGCGCGAGCGCCACGTTCGATTCGAACGCCAGTGTGGCCGCGTCCAGCATGCTGGTGCCGTGCAGGCTGCTGACCTGCGTTTTCGCATCCATCTGCGAGGCGCCCGAGGCGTCCTTCATCGTCTGGCGCGGCACCACCCCGCCGATCTGCGTGTTGAGCAGCGCCACCTGCTCGTTGTAGGGCGCGAGCGCCTGCACCACCGGCAGACGCAGTTCCTGCGGCAGGGCC
>NZ_LMTS01000238.1:119928-125741 GCF_001541225.1 Variovorax sp. WDL1
CCTTCGTCGGAGCCGAACCAGGGCTTGAGGGCCAGCGTGCCCTCGGGCGCGAAATCGGGCAGGCTCGCGTTGGCGCGCATCACTGCCGTAAGGGCGGCCGGGATGTGCGCGATGTTGGTGACCAGCGCGCCCTTGGCCGAGAACACCGGGTTGCCGGGCGTGAATATCGCATCCACGCCGAACTTCTCCATGAACCAGCGTTCCTTGGCCAGCGCATCGTCCGAGCCGCCAGCCATCGCGCCGGCATGGCCGACCGCGCGCGTGAGCTTGCTCTTCCAGCGCCCGACCACGCAGGCGACGACCGGCTTGGTGAACTTCGCGTCGAGCTCGTAGTAGCCGCCCGGCTCGCAATACAGCACCGCGGCCTTGCTGCGCGCGTCGTTCGCCAGGGCGAAGGCGAATTCGGGCGCCGCGTAGTGGATATAGACGTCCTTGCCCGAGGAGATCACGGTGGTGGTGCCCCAGCCCGCCATGCGCAGGTACTGCGCGATGGTGGTGGAGAAGCCGCCCGAGTTCGAGAAGATGGCGATCGAGCCCGGCCGCAGCGAATCGCCAGGCTTGTCGCCGCCCAGTGCGCCGCCGATGCGGACCTGGTTCCACGAGTCGGCCACGCCCAGGCCATTGGCGCCGAAGATGTCGATGCCGTTCTGCTGGCCCATGGCGCGGATCTCGCGTGCGTCGTGCACGGCGATCTTCTCGGTGATGATGAAGATCTTGCGCAGCTCCGGGTTCACGCGGATCAATTCGGCCACGCCGTCGCGCGCCGCCGAGGGTGGCAGGTACACCACGCCGCAGTTGAAGCGGTGCCCCGCCGCCAGCCCGTCGCGCACATTGTTGAAGACGGGGATCTCGCCGATCGGCGTCTCCAGCACCGCGCCGCCCTTGCCCGGCGCGGTGCCGAAGACCACGTTGCCGCCCGAGTAGGCATGGCTCACCGGCGTGACCTCGCTCGACTCGCCGCCCAGGATGTTGAGCACGCAGACGCGGTCCTCGCGCGAGGCGACCTGCGTGAGCGAGCTGATGCCCACGTGGTACTTGAAGTCGCCCACGCCTGTCTTCTGCCAGCTGGATTGCATGATGTTGTCCTCCCTTTTTTCAAGCGGCCGTCGAGGCCTGGATGCCGAGGCGTGCCGCGACCTGCTCGCGCCCGCCGTCCTTCATCCACGCGTTGACCTTGCGGGCGAACTGGATCACCTCGCTCATGTCGGAATCGAAGCCGAAGAGCCGGTAGGGCAGGCCCAGCGCATCGCAGGTGTCGCGCAGGGCACCCATGCCGCGCACCAGGTTCGGCCCGCCGCGGCCCAGCACCACGTAGAGCGGCGTGGGCCCGTGCTGGCTGAAGTGCTCGCGCAGCGCGTCGGCCATCGCGCGCAGGGTCTCGAAGATGTCTGTGTTGTTGCTCTTGCCGCCGATGATGAAGAGCACGTTGGCCTGCTTCAGCCAGTGCCTGAAGCAGATGCGTGCCACCTCCTTCATCTTCTCGTAGGGCGGATTGCCGCCGAAGTCGGAGCTGATGATCGCGTCGTCGCCCAGCATCTCGGTCACCAGCGAGTTGGCGCCGCCGCCGAAGGTGGGCGCGAGCACCGTTCCGTTCTCGTTGATCACGTAGACGTCGCTCTGGCCCTGGTGCGTGCGCAGGGTGTTGATCTCCTGCTCGAAGTCGGAGTAGTCGGCCGCGAACAGGTGGGGCGGCAGGCCCAGGCGCAGCCAGCGCGGGTCGTCGCGGTCGAAGCCGCACTTGAAGTCGCAGGCCACCGGCGTAAGCCGGCCCTTCTTGTCCTCGCGCATGCGGATCGGGTTGAGTTCCAGCGTGGTCATGCCGAAGTCGTGGAACAGCTCCCACAGCTTGGGCAACTGCTGCACCAGCGGCGAAATGATTTCCTTCGGTGCGCCGATCTCGGTCAGCGCGTTGGCCACCACGAAGGCCTTGAGGCCGGTGAGCGGGTCGAAGGGCACCGTCGCGACCTGGGTCTTGTCGAGCTCCTCGATGTCCATGCCGCCCATGTGCGTGAGCGTCATGGTCGGGGCGCGGAAGCGGGTGGAGTCGCTGATGGAAAAGTAGACCTCGTGCTTGGCGGGCACGCCCGCCTCGAAGGTCACGCCGTTGGCCTTGGCCTTGACATGGCCGACCGTGTGCTCGGCGAAGTAGAGGCGCTCCTTCTCGGCCAGCGCAGTCTTCAGGTCGCTTGCGCGGCCCAGCAGGCCGGCCTTGCCCTTCTTGCCGATGCCGCCCTTGAAGACGGGCTTGACGAAGATGAGTCCGTACTTGTCGATCAGCGCCTTGATTTCCTCTTCGCTGGCCGCGGGGCCCAGCACCTCGGTCGCCGGAAAGCCCGCGAAGTGCAGCAGGCGTGCGCCGTGCAACATGCCGGTGATCTGCATGGTCGATGTCTCCTGTAGTGCGCGAACTGCGCCGTGGGCTGCCCGCGTCTCGGGAGGCCTCGGAGAAATCGTAGGAATCGAAGCTGTCGATCCGCCGTCAGTGCGGTGAGGGTAAGTACGGGTGGCGGGAGTGCCGGGTGGCCCGCTGCTAGTCCTTGTAACTGGGGTCGATGCGGTCGAGCTTGCGGATCAGCGCGGGCCAGGCGAAGGCGCCGCCCATGCCACCGGTCTGCACCTTCAGTGCCTGCCCCACGCCTTCGATGATTCGCGGATCCACACGGGTGAGCTCGCCGCCGCCCGCCTGTGCGGCGATCTGGATCTGGCAGGTGTTCTCGAAGATGTACATCGAGAGGAATGCGTCGGGGATGGTCTTGCCCACGGTCAGGAGGCCGTGGTTGCGCAGCATCAGGAAGTTGGCCTCGCCCAGGTCGGCCTGCAGCCGCGGCTTCTCGTCGTCGCGGAAGGCCACGCCCTCGTAGTCGTGATAGGCCAGCGAGGCCAGCACGAAGGTGGACTGCTGGCTGATCGGCAGCACGCCGTTCCTTTGTGCGCTGACGGCGATGCCGGCACGCGTGTGGGTGTGCAGCACGCACTGGATGTCCGGCCGCGCCGCATGCACCGCGCTGTGGATCACGAAGCCGGCGGGATTGACGGGGTGGGGCGAAGTGATCACCTTGTTGCAGTCCTGGTCCACCTTGATCAGGCTCGAGGCGGTGATCTCGTCGAACATCAGCCCATAGGGATTGATCAGGAAATGGTGCTCGGGCCCCGGCACGCGCGCGCTGATGTGGGTGAAGACGAGGTCGCTCCAGCCGTAGAGGGCGACGAGCCGGTAGCAGGCCGCGAGGTCCACGCGCAGCTGCCATTCCTCGGCGGAGACGAGCTTCTGGATTTCGGAATGCGTGGTGGTGTTCATGGCGGTGCGCGGCCCTCTGCGTTCGGTCGGCCGATTTTCAAGAAACCGGTGGCGGTTTCAACCGGGAAAACGCCGGTGCTTCGGTAGTTCCCGATCGACAGCGTGATGGTCCCGGGCCCTCAGCGCAGCCGCAACGTGGCTGGGTCTGGCATTCGGTCGCCTCGCGTCAATCCGGGTGGTGCCTCAACCGCGATGCCAGGCCGAGTGTCGCCATGCCGACGACGGCGAAGGCTATGGCGACCATCGCCCAGTCGTCGCCGTGCAGCGGCCGGAGGTTCAACAATCGACTGGCCACCGGGATCTGGACGAGCATGCCGAGCGATGCGAGCGTGCCGACGACGAGCCAGCGCGCGGTGGCCTGGCGCAGCTTCGTCAGGCCGGTCGTGATGGCGGCGCTGGCCGCCAGCAGTACAGTCAGGGCCATCGCGCGGGCGTGCTCGACGTCCCGGTCAGCGCCCAGCGCGTGGAGGTAGCTCCAGACCACGGCCACGCTCATGAGCCCGCCGACCAGGCCGATGCCCAGCCAGCCTTCGGTCGAGAAGAAGCGCGCACGTCGATGGCGCCGCACCGGAGCGAGCGGCCCCAGGCCCGGGAGATCCTGGAATGCCAGCATGGCCGTCGGATGGATGACGAGTTCCAGCCACACGATGTGGATCGGCAGGAACAGCAAGGGCAGGCCCATCAGCGGGATCGCGGCGGCCCCGATCACGAGCGGCAGGTGCACCAGGAGCAGGTAGGCGAAGGCGAGCCGCAGGTTCTGGAAGAGCTGGCGGCCTTCGGCCACGGCATCGACGATGGTCCTGAAGTTGTCGTCGAGCAGGACCACCGGCGCCACCTCGCGGGCGCTGCGCGTGCCGCGCTCGCCCATGGCCACGCCGACGTCGGCCAGGCGGAGCGCCGGTACATCGTTGACGCCGTCGCCCGTGACGGCGACAAGTTCACCCTCGGCTTGGAGCGCCTGCACCAGCGCGAGCTTTTGCGCGGGTGTGGCGCGCGCCACCACATGCGCGCCGCCATTGGCGCCGAGCACTGCACCGGCATCGTCCCCCGGTGCAAGAACGACGACCTTCGGCTCTGCGCCGCCAAGCCCGATCTCGCGCGCAATCGCCGCGGCCGTGGCCGGATGGTCCCCGGTGACCATGATGACGCGCATGCCCGCGGCCATGCAGTCGGCCATGGCCTCGCGCACGCCGTCGCGCACCGGGTCCTCGAAGGCCAGCAGGCCCGTGAACGCGAAGCCCGCCTCGGGCTCGACGCCGGTGGGCATCCCGGCAGGCATCTCACGCCGGGCGCACGCAATGACCTTGTGCCCGCTGCGTGCGTACGCCTCGACGCGAGCGAGCCATTTGGCTCGTTCCGGCTGGGACAACTCACAGGTGGCCAACACGGTCTCCGGAGCGCCCTTGGTGAAGGCCGTTGGATCGCCGGCGGCCAGGCGCCAGATGACCGTCTCGCGGCGCCGGGCTTCCGTAAATGGGAAGTCAGCCACCCTGGCCGCCTGCGGCAGTTGCCCCGCCGCCGCATGCAGGGCCTGGTCGAGCGGATCGCCGCTGTCGGGCCTTGCGGCGAAGGTAGCCACCTGCAGCACCGAAGCCTCGTCCTCGCCGTCGGCCGGGGCCCGGTGCGCCAACACCAGCGAGCCCGCCGTGATCGTCCCAGTCTTGTCCGACACGATGCAAGTGACGCGGCCGATGTTCTCCACCGCAACCGCGCGCCGCACCAGGGCCTTCTTGCGAGCCAAGCGGTAAACCCCGACGCCGAGAAAAAATGTGTAGACGACCGGGAACTCCTCGGGCAGCGCGGCCACGGCCAGCGTCACAGCGCTGAGGAGTGCATCGATCCACCCGTGGCCGTGCCACAGCCTGATCGCGGCAAGGACGATGCACATCACGATCGCCATGCCGAGCAGCACGGCGACGAGTTCGCCAATGGCCTTCTGCAGGGGGGTGGGGGCGTGGCTGCCCTCGGTGGCGGAACGGACGATCTCGCCATAGCGCGTCTCGCTGCCGATGCAAACGATGCGCAGCCAGGCCTTGCCGGTCAGCAGGCGTGTGCCCGCGGTGCCCCAGTGCTCCTCGGACGCGCTTGCAGGCAGTGGCGCGGCAGGCTCGATGGTTTGCTTGGCCACCGGCAACGACTCGCCGGTCAGAGTCGATTCGTCCACCTGAAGGCCGTTGCCGGACACCAGCAGGCCATCGGCCGGGAAGTACTCGCCCGGCGCCACCTCGACCAAGTCGCCCGGAACCAACTCCCGCGCCGGAATGGCCCGCCACTGCCCGTCGCGCAGCACCCGTGCTGAACTGGCCAACCGACTCGCCAGCCCTGCGGAGGAAGCATTCGTGCGTCGATGCAGGTACGCGTCCATGCCCAGCAGCGGCGCCATCGCGACCAGCAGCGTCAGCGACTCGGTGACTTGCCCCAGCAGGCCGAACAGGCCTGCTGTCAGCAACAGGAACCACAGCATGGGGTCGCGCGCCGTGTTGCGCGCGACCACGAGCCAGCCGCTAGCGGCTTT
>NZ_LMTS01000238.1:125790-151912 GCF_001541225.1 Variovorax sp. WDL1
GTGAATGCGTTGCACCTCGACCTGAGCCGCGCCCAGTCCTCCTGCATTCGGGCCCAAGGCGGGCAGTCTGTCGAGAGGGACGTAGCGCTGGCTCATGGTGACTCAGCCGGGCAGGCGCTCGGCGGCTGGCCTGACGCCTCTGCGCCTTGGTGCATTGCGATGCAAGTCATGACAAAGCGCCTAGCGGCGATGAATGCTCTAGGCTTATTCTGGGGGGAATATTCATCGGGGGCCAAAGACATGCGGTCACCAGCAGAGGCGCGCAGGAGACATCAACGGTGGTTTGCCTGGATGTCCGTGCTCGCGACCCTGTCACTGTCCTGCCTGGTCGCGATCGAGATCGTCTTTCCGCCTCCGCCCCTGTCCCCGCCGCGGGAGCGCTCACTCCTGGATCTTCTCGAGTTCGATTTGCCCGATCCGCAGTTGCTGATCGTCGTCACGATGCTAGTCGTGGACCTCGCCTCGTTCGCCGGCCTGATCATCACGACGCTGCTGGACTGGGTGGAAGCTCGCCATCGACAGCGCTCCGCGTAGCGGACAACGCGCTTGTGCCCGGACTGACATCAAGGCTGAGTAGGGCGTAGGCACCTCTGGCGACACGTAGCGGCCACCCGGGAGAGAAGTAGCGTCCACGTGACGCGGAGCAGTGCGCTCATCGTTTCGGAGCCGGTGCACATGATTTAACATAATGCACATTGTATTTTTCAAGCGATGAGCCAGCCCATGCCCAGTGGGCCTCGCTCACCATTTCCCGTCACTCGGCCGCTTGCTCGCCCGAACTGCGGCGCTCAGCAGCCGCACGGCATCCGGCCGATTGCCGCGCTGGGCGAAGTCCAGGGCCGTCATCCCCAGCTGGTTCTTCATCGCCGTATCGGCGCCCTCGTCGAGCAGCAGCTGAACCGCGGCGCTGGAGCCGTACATCGCAGCCATCATCAGCGGCGTGCTGCCGTTGGGCGACTGCGCGTCGATGAAGGCGTAGTTCTCCAGCAGCTGCTTCATGATCGCCACGTGCCCGCCGGTGGCCGCGTAATGCAGCGGCGTCCAGCCAGGCTTGTTGACGTCGGCGTCGCGTGCGATCAGCCGGGTCACTAGGTCCTGCTGGCCCTTGAGCGCGGCCAACATCAGCGGGCTTTCGTCCTTGGCGTTGCGCAGCTCCACATTGGTCTTCGGCGAGTCCAGCAGCACCTGGATGACCTTGGGCGACGGCTCGCGCATGGCGATCAGCAGGCCCGTCTGGCCTTGCTCATCGCGCGTGTTGGGATCGAAGCCGCGGTTCAGCAGCGCTGCGATGCCGGCGGCATCGTCGCTGCGGGCGGCACGGAAAAAGTCGTCGAACGAGCCCGCGCTCAGAGAGAAAGATGCTGTGAAAACAGCAAGATAAATCGCTTTTTTAAAGTACTTCTTCATGTCTTGACGCCCGCAAACAGGGTCTCGAAGTTATGGCTGGTGACTTCGCCAATGGTCTCGACCGGCAGCTTGCGCAGTTCTGCGATCTGCCGCGCGACGAAAGGCACGTAGGACGGGTTGTTGGTCTTCCCGCGGTACGGCACGGGCGCCAGATAGGGGCTGTCGGTCTCGATCAGCATGCGGTCCAGCGGCACGAAGGCGGCCACGTCGCGCAAGTCCTGCGCCTTCTTGAAGGTCAGGATGCCCGAGAAGGAGATGTAAAAGCCCAGGTCCAGTGCGGCGCGCGCGACCTCGGCCGTCTCGGTGAAGCAATGGAACACGCCGCCCGCGGCCCCGGGCGATCCGTCCTCGCCCTCCTCCTGCAGGATCGCCAGCGTGTCGGCGGAAGCCTCCCGGGTGTGGATGATCAGCGGCTTGCGCACCGCCCGGGCGGCGCGGATATGCACGCGGAAGCGGTCGCGCTGCCATTCCAGGTCGGCGATGCTGCGGCCGCCCTTGCGGTCCTCCATCTGGTAGTAGTCGAGGCCGGTCTCTCCGATGGCCACCACCTTGGGCATCGCGGAACGCGTCACCAAGTCGTCTACCGAGGGCTCGGCAATGTCCTCGTTGTCCGGATGGACGCCTACGCTGGCCCAGAAATTGTCGAAACCAGCCGCCAAGGCCTGCACTTCGGGGAATTCTTCCAGGGTCGTGCAGATGCACAGTGCCCGATCGACCTGCGCGGCGGCCATGGCCTCGCGGATCTGCGGCATCTGGCCGGCGAAGTCGGGGAAGGTCAGGTGGCAATGGGAGTCGGTGAACATCGCAAGACTTCGGAAAACGGCGGCGCGACCGCAGCGCCTGCGGTCTGCTTCATGCAGACGGACCTCAAATGGTCTGGGTCGGGCGGTCGGAGGCCACGGTGCCGCCGAGTGCCTCTTCGATGCGCGCCTTGAGCTGGCGCGACTTCTCGTCCGAGGGGAAACGGATGCCGACACCCGGCGCGCGGTTTCCGGCCGCACGCGCCGGCGTGATCCAGGCCACCTTGCCGGCCACCGGGTAGCGCTGCGGGTCCTCGGGCAGCGTGAGCAGCACGTAGACGTCGTCGCCCAGGCGGTACTCGCGCGAGGTCGGGATGAAGATGCCGCCTTCGGCGAACAGCGGGATGTAGGCCGCATAGAGAGCGCCCTTTTCCTTGATCGCGAGCTGAATGACGCTGGGGCGGGCGGGTGCGGCGGGGGTGGGAGAGGCTGTTGTATTCATGGGCGGCGGCTGGCGGAGTTTAGGGTGCTTCGTGCTTCGCTCACAAGCGCTTCGAGCATCAGGCCGGCATTGAAGGGATGTTCTGCGGTTTTTGCCGCATTGGCGAGAGACCGGGCCCATCGGGCCAGCGCTGCTCTCGGCGGCACGGCCGGCAGGTCGGCGGCTTCGAAGAAGCGCGGCGCGGCGCCGCTGTCCACGGTCATGAGGTCGTGGCACAGCTTCTGCAACGCCCCAATGGCCTGGACCGGCGCGTGGTCGGCCAGGGCCCCGACGTCGCCGCGCAGCATGGCCTTGGGCAGCAGGCCCCAGGCCTTGGGCGACTGGCCCGAGGCAGCAAGCCGCAGCGCATCGCTCGGCCGGCCGCCCGCGGCGCGCAGCAGGGCGGCCGCGTCCGCAGCCGGGACGCCCTGCCCCACCAGCCATTTGCGCGCCTCGTCATCGCCGGGCCAGGGCAAGGTGAAGCCGAGGCAGCGGCTGCGGATGGTGGGCAGCAGTTGCCAGGCGGCCTCGCTGGCCAGCACGAAGCGCACGTCGCCGACCGGCTCCTCCAGCGTCTTGAGCAGGGCATTGGCGGTAATGGTGTTCATGCGCTCGGCCGGATAGACCAGTACGACCTTGCCGCGGCCGCGCGCGCTGGTGCGCTGGGCGAAGCCGACTGCGTCGCGCATCGCCTCGACGCGGATCTCGCGGCTGGGCTTGCGCTTCTTGTCGTCGATGTCGGACTGGCTCTTCTCGTCGAGCGGCCAGCCCAGCTCCTGCATCGCCACTTCGGGCATCAGCACGCAGAGATCGGCATGGGTGCGCACGGCGATCGCATGGCAGCTCGGGCAATGCCCGCAAGCGCCCTGCCCTGGGGTTTCGCCCGGCTGCTCGCAAAGCCATGCGGCGGCCAGCGCCAGGCCCAGTTCGTACTGGCCCAGGCCCGAGGGCCCGTGCAGCAGCCAGGCGTGACCGCGCTGCCGCAGCAGTTCGGTCAGCGGCTTGGCCAGCCAGGGCGAGAGGGTGGGCTGGGTCATTGCACACCCTCCCCGCCCCGGTTGCGGGCTGCCGTGCCATGAGCCTCCGGGGCGGCCGTGCGGCTCATGGCTTGCTGCCGGCCAAGCCGAGCTGGACCAGGGCCGCCTCGATCTGCTGCCAGACCTGCTCGCGCGGACGGTTCGCGTCGATGCGCACGAAGCGCGGCGCGGCCGCGGCGCGCTCGGCATAGCCGGCGGCGACGCGGCGGAAGAACTCGACCGGCTGCGATTCGAACTTGTCAGGCAGCCGCGCGCCGGCCAGGCGCTCGGCTGCCGTCTCGGGCGGCAGGTCGAACCACAGCGTGAGCATGGGTTGCAGCAGGCCGCCATCGCGCGCCTGCACCCACTGCTCCAGCGTCGAGAGCAGCGCCGTGTCGAAACCGCGCCCCGCGCCCTGGTAGGCGAAAGTGGCGTCGGTGAAACGGTCGCACAGCACCACGTCGCCCCGCGCCAGCGCGGGCTCGATCACCTGCACGATGTGGTCGCGCCGTGCCGCGAACACCAGCAGCGACTCGGTGAGCGGGTCCATGGCCTGCGTGAGGACCATCGTGCGCAGCGTCTCGGCCAGTGGCGTGCCGCCCGGCTCGCGCGTGCGCGTGACCTGCCGGCCCTGGGCCTTGAACAGTGCCTCGAGGGCATCGATGTGGCTGGACTTGCCTGCGCCATCGATGCCTTCGAGTGTGAGGAACAAACCCGGCTGCGTCATCGCCCGCTCCTTGGCGACGGCTCGATGCCGCGCTGGTAGCGGTTGACCGCCCGGTTGTGCTCGTCGAGCGAGCTGCTGAAATGGCTGGAACCGTCGCCGCGGGAGACGAAGTACAGCGACTTGCTCTGCGCCGGCTGCACTGCCGCCAGCAGTGCAGCCTTTCCCGGCATGGCGATCGGCGTGGGCGGCAGGCCGGGCCGCAGGTAGGTGTTCCAGGGCGTGTCGGCCTGCAGGTCCTTCTTGCGCAGGTTGCCGTCGAAGCGCATGCCCAGGCCGTAGATCACGGTCGGGTCGGTCTGCAGCGGCATGCCGACGCGCAGGCGGTTGACGAACACGGCCGCGATCTCGGCCCGGTCCTTGGCCACGCCTGTCTCCTTCTCGACGATGCTGGCGAGGATCAGCGCCTCGTCGGACGTCTTGAGCGGCAGATCGGACGCGCGCGCGGCCCAGGCGGCCTCCAGCTTCTTGTCCATGGCCCGCATCGCCCGCTGCAGCAGCGCGAGGTCGGTGGAGCTCTTCGAATAGGTGTAGGTGTCGGGAAAGAAGCGGCCCTCGGGGTGCAGGCCGGGCTTGCCGAGCCGGGCCATCAATTCCTCGTCGCTCTGGCCCACGGTCTCGGGCTTCAGCTGCTCGGCCTTGGCGAGTGCGGCGCGCACCTGGCGGAAGGTCCAGCCCTCGACCAGCACAACGCTGCGCGTAGCCTCCTCGCCGCGCACGAGCATGTTGAGCAGCAGGCGCGGCGTGACACCCTGTTCCAGTTCGTAGCTGCCGGCGCGGATCTGCCGGTCCTGGCCGGAGAAGCGGAACCAGCCGTAGAGCAGCTGCCATGGCACGCGCACGCCTGCGTCGGCCACCGCCTGTGCGACGCCCCGCGGCGTGGTGCCCGGCTCGACCGAGAGGTCCACCGTGGGCGCCGGCAGCTTCAGCGGATGCTGCACCCACCAGAGCCCTGCCGCGCCGGCGCCGAGAACGACGAAGGCGGCAAGGAGAAAGAGCGTGAGAAGGAAGCGGCGCACGGATGCGAATGAAGCGGCGGACGGAAGGGGAAGGCGCGGTAGCCCTGCGGGCCGAACGGAACGGAGCAGCCCATGATAATTCAGCGATGACCCCAGTCGTTCTGAATGGCGTAACAGCCCTTTCTCACCTTGGCGTGATCCGCGCCGAGGGCCCCGAAGCCGCCGACTTCCTCAATGGCCAGCTGACGCAGGACTTCGCCCTTCTCGGCCCGGCCGAAGCGCGCCTGGCCGCGCTCTGCACGGCCAAGGGCCGCATGATCGCGAGCTTCATCGGCATCCGACCGCAGCCCGACCGTGTGCTGCTGGTCATCGGCCGCGACATTCTTGCCGCCACGCTCAAGCGCCTGTCGATGTACGTGCTGCGGGCCAAGCTCAAGCTCAGCGATGCCACCGAAGAGTTCATGCTCCACGGCCTGGCGGGCACGGCCCTCGCGGCCAACGGCGTCAGCGCGGACGCGCCGCCCGGGCGCTGCTGCCAGGCCGGCGATGTCAACGTGGTCTCGCTCTATCCCTCGGACGGCGTGCCGCGCGCCATGCGCATTGCGCCAGTGGGCAGTGCCGAGCCGGAAGGCCCGGCGCTCGACCCCGCGCTGTGGCAGTGGAGCGAGGTGCGCAGCGGCATCGTGACCGTGAGCGAGCCGATCGTCGAAGCCTTCGTGCCGCAGATGCTCAACTACGAATCGGTGGGCGGCGTGAACTTCAAGAAGGGCTGCTACCCGGGCCAGGAGGTGGTGGCGCGGAGCCAGTTCCGCGGCACCCTCAAGCGCCGGACCTACCTGGTACAGGCGCCGGGCCCGGTGGCCGCGGGCCAGGAGGTCTTTGCCGCCAACGATCCCGAGCAGCCGGTCGGCACGGTCGCGCAGGCGGCTCCGGCGCCCGGCGGCGGATGGGCCGCGCTCGTGTCCATGCAGATCGCGGCGCTCAGTGCCGGCGGCCTGCGGGCCGGCGCCGCCGAGGGGCCCGCCCTCAGCGTCGAGCCCCTGCCCTACCCGCTGCTCGAAGACATCTGAGCGCTCAACAGCAGCGCCCCTTGCCCCCGCCATAGCGCGCCTCCAGGCGCTCCCGGAAAAACGCCTCGTAGCTCATCGGCGCCGCGCCGGGATGCGTGCGCGCCATGTGGCTGAGGTAGGCGTCGTAGTCCGGCAGGCCCACCATCAGCCGCAGCGATTGCGCCAGCGAGCGAGTCAGGTAGCGCCCGGCCTCGGGCAAGGCGGCCAGCGAGCGCATCAGGCCGCCTGCGCCGGCATCGGCTCGAACGGCGTCTCGTGCGCGGTCGGCCTGTTCGAGGCGCGCGCTGCGAGCGCGGTGCGCACGCTGTAGTACAGCACGCTCAGCACCACGAAGATGAAGAGCCCGCAGAGCGCGGCATCGAGCCGGTCGTTGAAGACGATGCGTGCCATCGCCTCGGGCGTCTTGGCCGGCGCGAGCAGCACGCCCTTCTCGATCGCGTCCGCGTATTTGGCCGCGTGCGACAGGAAGCCCACCTTCGGGTCTGCCGAGAAGATCTTCTGCCAGCCCGCCGTCAGCGTGCACGCCAGCAGCCAGGCGGCCGGCGCAATCGCGACCCAGGCGTAGCGCTCGCGTTTCATGCGGAACAGCACCACCACGCCCAGCATCAGCGCCACCGCGGCCAACATCTGGTTGGAGATGCCGAACAGCGGCCACAGCGTGTTGATGCCGCCCAGCGGATCGACCACGCCCTGGTACAGGAAATAGCCCCAGGCCGCGACGCAGAGGAAGGTCGCGATCAGGTTGGCCACGGCCGAATCGGTGCGCTTCAGCGCCGGCACGAAGCTGCCCAGCAGGTCCTGCAGCATGAAGCGCCCGGCGCGCGTGCCGGCGTCGACCGCGGTCAGGATGAACAGCGCCTCGAACAAGATCGCGAAGTGATACCAGAAGGCCATCATGGCCTTCCCGCCGATGGCCTGGTGCAGGATGTGCGCCATGCCCACGGCGAGCGTCGGCGCGCCGCCGGCACGGCCGAGGATGGTGCTCTCGCCCACGTCCTTGGCCGTCTGCACGAGCATCTCGGGCGTGACCACGAAGCCCCAGTTCGAGATGGCCTGCGCCACCGCTTCCGGCGTGCTGCCGACCAGCGCGGCCGGGCTGTTCATCGCAAAGTACACGCCCGGCTCGATGCAGGCCGCCGCCACCAGTGCCATCACCGCCACGAACGATTCGGCCAGCATGCCGCCGTAGCCGATGAAGCGCGCGTGGCGCTCGTTGTCCAGCATCTTGGGCGTGGTGCCGGAGGAGATCAGCGCGTGGAAGCCCGACACCGCGCCACAGGCGATGGTGATGAACAGGAAGGGAAAGAGACTGCCCGACCACACCGGCCCGTTGCCCTGCGCGAACTGCGTCACCGCCGGCATCTGCAGCGTCGGCGCGACCAACACGATGCCGATCGCCAGCGCGACGATGGTGCCGATCTTCAGGAAGGTCGAGAGATAGTCGCGCGGTGCCAGCAGCAGCCACACCGGCAGGCTCGCGGCAATGAAGCCGTAGCCGATCAGCATCCACGTCAGCGCCTTGCCGTCGAAGGTGAACATCGGCCCCCAGGTCGGGCTCTGCGCCACCGCCTGGCCGCCGAAGATGGCCAGCATCAGCAGCACGAAGCCGATCACCGAAACCTCGCCGATGCGCCCCGGCCGGATGTAGCGCAGGTACACGCCCATGAAGACCGCCACCGGAATGGTCGCCGCGACGGTGAAGGTGCCCCACGGCGATTCGGCCAGCGCCTTGACCACGATCAGCGCCAGCACCGCGAGGATGATGATCATGATCATGAAGGTGCCGAACAGCGCGATCAGCCCCGGCACGGTGCCCATCTCCTGCTTGACCAGGTCGCCCAGCGAGCGCCCGTCGCGCCGGGTCGAGATGAAGAGCACGATGAAATCCTGCACCGCTCCGGCGAAGACCACGCCGGCCACGATCCACAGCAGCCCTGGCAGGTAGCCCATCTGCGCCGCCAGCACCGGCCCGACCAGCGGCCCGGCCCCGGCGATGGCCGCGAAATGGTGGCCGAAGAGCACGTTCTTGTCGGTGGGCACGTAGTCCAGCCCGTCGTTGTGCCGGTGAGCGGGCGTCATGCGCTTGCCGTCGAGCCCGAGCACCCGGTCGGCGATGAAGAGGCTGTAGTAGCGGTAGGCGATCAGGTAGCAGCAGATGGCTGCGACCACGACCCATAACGCACTGATGGCCTCGCCGCGCGACAGGGCAACGGTGCCAAGGGAAAAGGCGCCGGCCACGGCCACGGCAAGCCACACCAGGTGGCGGCGGATGCTGTGCATGCGGATGTCTCCAGAGGTTGAACCGGGCGAGTGTCCCGATTCACCGGCCAGCTGGCATCCGTCGCACCGCGCGGGCAGGCTACGTGGTGATGCCTAAGGGATAACCCTGAAGCGTTGGTTCTGATGCTCCCGGCATTAATCCACGGGCGGGCGGGGGCGTCCCGCAAGACAGTTGGCTCTGGGTCGATGAATATGGAACCGACTGCAATCGGGAGCAACTCAATGGTTAACTCTCCCGCCGGGGCTGCTCCGTCTCCGTGGTGGATGCGGCCTGCTGCAACAGCGGTCGTGGCGCCTTTTCGGGCGCAGCGCACGGGGTGTCTCCAACTTTTCAATCATGTACCCGTCCTCCACGATCAAGCATTCGCCTCCCGGCTCAACTTCGACCTTTCCCAAAGGCCCAGGATCCTCGAACACTGCACATTTGCCCGATCCAGCTCCGCTTCGCGAATGGGCAAGCAGCGCGCAAGTGACGCCGGAGGCGAACGCTGCACGATGGGAAGTCGTGCGCAGGCTCGAAGGCGCCGTCGCGTCACCGACGAACGAGTTGGATCTGAGCAGTTGCGACCGGCAGGCATGCATGGACCTGCCAGCCGCGGTGGTGCGCCCATACGCCATGAAGTGCACAACATCGGAACCGCCCACCACGGAGTTGATCCTTCCCAAAGGGCTCAGCAACATCCCCGGATGGATGACCGAATTCAAGGCGACGCTCAAGCAGGTCACAGCGAATGACTTCGCCGGCAGTGAGCAGAGTGTCCGCGCCGATCTGGAACTGCTTTCGTGGAAAGATTGTCAAGTAGGCTGGGATTTGTCACCCGACGACGCCGGAGAGTCTGCTAGCCCCCCGACGACTCTCGGGATAGAACGCCGGCTCAATGTCCAGGCCGCCCCAACGAGAACTACCCTGAGTTCGATCTATCGTCCCTACGTCGGAGAACTCGACCCAACTGCGCAGGCCGGGCTCAAGCGTTTCATGGATAACGTGCGAAAAGCCCAGCCCTTCGATCCAAGATGGGGTGTTAAGTACAACCCAGGTGGTTTCAAGATAGTCCGCTCGCAAAACGGCGAACTCGAGCTGTCGAAGCTCAGAATCCCACCCTACATTGACCAAAATCTCGATCATGACTCGGATGACGGGCTTGGTTTGCCTAAAGCGAAGCAGCTATTCAGCATTCATTCCAAAGATGTGCAGGCCGCCGTCTGGCAAGCCATGTCCAAATGCGGCTATGTAGATTACCTCACAGCCAATGCCGAAGAATTGATAGATGGTGAGTGGGACATCCTCGTCAACATCAATCCATACTTCGGTCGCCGTCCTTTGGAGGTCCACGCCCACAAGGACACCAGTGGAGAGAACATGTGGTTGATGCTCTTCTATTGCAATGACGATGCCGACATGGGCATTGAGTACCAGCTAAGGCAGGAGAATCCACCGGGCTATCTGGAGCACATGAGGCGGCAATTGCCGTCTGTCTTCGTCGACGAGGTGGAAGACATTCTCAACGAGCCTTCAGACGGCATCGCATACGCGACCAGGATCGGGCCTTGGAGTTTCATCGCCGGATGCGACGAGACGATGGTTCACTCAACCCCATTCGTTCACCATCGCGGCGCATTTTTCCTCGCATCGGTCTTGGAGCAATTCGACAATGCACTCAGAGCTTGCTTTGGTGCTCACACCGCCGAAGAATATTCCCAAAATGTACTTCCGGCTTCTCAAGAGGTAGTGAGACAACTGAAGGGGTTGGCATCTTCTGACGACTGTGTGGACCGTGGCGAACTGGAGAAGCTTTTGCAGGGAGCCGGGTTCACTGCCCCCAGCGCGGCGAAGATCGTCGAAACGCTCGCACCAATGGTGCGCACCAAAGATCCATTCGATGGAACAGCCGGCGGGCTACCCGGATTCGAGGACATCAAAGTGCCGCGCGGCAAAGAGCTTCATCGAGAAATGAGCGATCACCTGGACGCGGGGACTGCAGTTCGCAACAGGCAACCTCGCGACTACATGAGGGTCTGGATCATGGCGCGACG
The DNA here is from genome assembly GCF_001541225.1 of Variovorax sp. WDL1. Classification (GTDB taxonomy): domain Bacteria; phylum Pseudomonadota; class Gammaproteobacteria; order Burkholderiales; family Burkholderiaceae_C; genus Variovorax. Next base: position 136,502 of record NZ_LMTS01000238.1, read on the forward strand.
AAAACCAGAGTGAGACGAGAGCTAATCGGAGGAATGCAGCCAATGCAGCTCGCAGCGGGCACCCTACCCGCTTGAATTTTGCCGGAACTCACGCGCATGCTCGACCGCGTACTTGATCAGCTCCGCCTGCCCCTCGATCCCCAGCCGCCGCTTGATACTCTGTCGGTGCGCCTCGACCGTGCGCACGCTCAACCCGAGGTCGCGTGCGATCTGCTTGCTCGACTCCCCACGCCCCAGCGCCGACAGGATCTCGCTTTCGCGCGGCGTGAGTAGCGGCCGCGGCGCCTGGTTGCGGAACAGCCGCTGCGACACCGCCGGACTTAGAAAGGTCCCGCCCGCGGCTGCCGCCTCGATGGCGGCCACGATCTCGGCCGCCGGCGCATCCTTGAGCACGTAGCCGCGCGCGCCGGCCGCGAGCGCCTGCTGCACGTACTCTGGGTTGTCGTACATGCTGAGCATCACCACGCGCACCGCGGGCGCAAGCGCCTGCAGCCGCGCGGCCAGCTCGATGCCGTTCATGTCCTTCATGCCGACGTCGGCCAGCACCAGCTGCGGCTGCAGGCGCTCGATCGCCGCCAGCGCCTCCGCCGCGCTACCAGCCTCGCCCACGATCTCGATGCCGGGCAGCGGATCGAGGCGCGCATGCAGGCCGTCACGCACCAGCGGATGGTCGTCGACCAGGAACACGCGGATCGGCTGCGTCGTCGTCATGCCGCCTCCAGGCTCTTCGATGGGACGAAGGCGACGATGGCGGTCCCCTTGCTGCCCGAGTGCAGGTCGAGCCGCCCGCCGATGGCCGCGATGCGCTCGCGCATGTTGCGCAGTCCGATACCCCGGTGCGGATCGAGCTGCGTGGACGCCAGGTCGAAGCCGACTCCGTCGTCGCTCACCTCCAGCCGCACGCCGCGCCGCTCGAAGAACAGCGCGATGCGCACCTGCCGCGCCCGTGCGTGCTTGCGCACGTTGGTCAGCGCCTCCTGCGTCACCCGGAACAGCGCCGTCTTGACCTCCTCCGGCAGCTCGCGCGACGGCCCCTGCACCGCGACAGCGGCGGCCACGTCGCCCTCCTCGCTGAACTCCGCGCCGAGCCGCTCCAGGGCGGCCGGCAGGCCCAGCTGGTCCAGCAGGGCCGGCCGCAGCCGGTGAGAGATGCGCCGCACTTCCGCCAGCGACTCGTTGAGCCGCGCCAGCGCCTTGCCCAGCACCGCCGGCGCGGGCTGATTCGCCCGCTGCAGCGTATCCACCGCGGACTCCACCAGCAGCTTGGTCGACACCAGCGTCTGGCTGGTGCCATCGTGCAGTTCTCGCGCGAGCCGGCCGCGCTCCTCCTCCTGCGACTGCACCACCTGGCGCGCCAGCAGGCGCAGCTTGGCCTCGGCCACCCGGTGCTCGCTGAGATTGAGCAGCAGCCCGCCGGCGCTTACCGCCGCCAGGCACAGCGCCGCGATGGCCGCGATCCACAGCATGGTGGTGGCGACGTTGAGATTCATCTGCCGGTCCAAGGTCTGCATGGCCGCCTGGATGTCGTCCAGGTACAGGCCGGTGCCGAGCATCCAGTTCCAGCGCGGCAGCGCGGTCACGTAGCCCAGCTTGGGCGCGGTCTGCGAGCTCGAGGGCTTGCGCCACTCGTACTCGACGAAGCCGCCGCCATCCCGGGCCCGTGCGATCAGCTCCTGGATGGTGAAGCGCCCGCGCGAGTCGCGCAGCTCCCACAGGTTCTGGCTCACCAACTCGGGCTGGCGCGAGTGCATCAGCGAGCGCCCCTGCAGGTCATAGACGAAGAAGTAGCCGTCGTTGCCGTAGTCGAGCGCGGCCAGCCTGTGCAGCGCCTCGGTGCGCGTGGCCTCGTCGTCGCGGCCTGTGTCGTACAGCGGCTGCACCACGCTGACCGCGAGCGCCACGTAGCTGCGCAGCTCGTTGCGGCGCTGGTTCATGTAGGTCTCTTCGATCAGCGCGCGCTCGCGCGCCGCCAAGTCGCGTTCCTGGTGCCGCACCGCCAGTGCCACCAGCACCAGTGCGACCAGCAACGGCGCAACGGCCAGCGCAACGATCTTGAGGCGGAGGTTCATGGGGCGTGGCGGCCCGAGCGCCAGGCGCTCAGAGCGCGCGGCGCATCTCGACGTGCGCGATGCCCGCCTCCTCGAAAGGCTCGCCGCTCGGCACGTAGCCCAGGCGCGTGTAGAAGGCCTCCGCGCTGCGCTGCGCATGCAGCGTCACCTCGCTATCGCCGCGCGCCTTGGCGGCCTCTTCGAGTGCGCGCAGAACCGCGGCACCATGGCCGCCGCCGCGCAGCACGCGGTGCACCGCCATCCTGCCGATGCGGCCCTGGCCGGGCGCGCCCGGCACCAGCCGCCCGGTCGCGATCACCTGGCCCAACCGGTTGCGCGCCACCGCATGCACGGCGCTCTCGTCATGCTCGTCCCACTCGAGCTCCTTGGGAATGCGCTGCTCCTCGATGAACACGCTGCGGCGCACCGCGCCCGCCCCCTCGCCGAGTTCGGCCCAGCTGCCGGTGCGGACTTCGGCGAGCGCTTCACCGGCCTCGTAAGCCGTGAAGATCTCGCGCAGCAACGCCGGAACCGGCTTCGAGGTCTGCGTAGCCGGATCGGCGAACACGTAGACCAGCTCGCACCCCACCAGGAAGTCGTCGCCGCGGAACAGCCCGCCATGGAAGACGATGGAGGAGTTGCCCACGCGCACGCATTTCATGGCGACGTCGAGCACGTCGTCCACCCGCGCCGAAGCCTGGAAGTCGACCGTGGCCTTGCGCACGTACAGATCCCCGCCCAGGGCGTGCATCGCCTCCTCGTAGGGCAACGCCAGGGCGCGCCAGTAGTCGGCGATCGCGGTGTCGAAGTACATCAGGTAGTGGGCGTTGAAGACGATCTTCTGCATGTCCACCTCGGCCCAGCGCACGCGCAGGCGGTGGAAGAAGCGGTAGTCGGTTCGGCGGGTGTTCTCGGTCATGGTTGCAAGGCTTCCTTCAGGGCGCGCGCCGCATGGGCCTGGGCCTGCAGCGCTTCGGGGATGGCACGGCCCATTTTGACGAATTCGTGGATCACGCCGCGGTAGATCTCCAGGTCCACCGGCACCCGCGCGGCGCGCAGCTTGTCGGCGTAGGCGATGCCCTCGTCGACCACCGGGTCGCACTCGGCCAGCCCGATCCAGGCGGGCGCAACGCCTTCCACGTCTTCCGCGTTGAGCGGTGCGAAGCGCCAGTCCTCCCGCTCGGCGGAGCTGTGGAGGTACTGGGCGAAGAACCAGGTGATGAGTTGCTCGTCCAGCAGCGGACCCTTTGCCAGGCGACGGTGCGAGGCCGTGTCCTGGTGTGGAGCGGTGCCGGGGTAGAAGAGCACCTGCAAGGCCACCGGCAGGCCCGCGTCGCGCGCCAGGATCGCACATACCGCTGCCAGCGTGCCGCCGGCGCTGTCTCCGCCCAGTGCCAGGCGGCTGCCGTCCAGGCCCAGTTCGGCCGCCCTCTGCACAACGAACTGCACGACATCCCAAGCATCGTTCGAGGCGGTCGGAAACTTGTACTCGGGCGCGAGGCGGTAGTCCACCGACACGACGGCGCAGCCGCTTTTCTCGCTCAGCACGCGGCACAGCGTATCGTGGGTGGCGATGCTGCCGACGGTGAAGCCGCCGCCGTGGAAGAACAGCAGCACCGGCAGCACGGCACGCGAGGGGGCATAGAGCCGGGCCGGCAGAGGATGGCCATCGCGCGCGGGGATCGCGAAGTCCTCCACGCGTCCCAGCTGCGGCTTGGGAACCTCCAGCACGCCGGCGCCCTTCTCGTACGCGGCCCTGGCCTGCGCGGGTGTCAGCGTGTGGTACGGCGCCTGGCGGGCGCGCGCCATGCGCTGGACGACCCCGGCCATCTTGGCGGTGAGCGGCGGCGCGAGGGTTTGGGTCATGGGCAAGACGGGCGGCACTTGTTAAATTGGAAGGCCCGAATCGTAGCCTCCACCTCCAAACGCCCCATGGCCCTCATCCAATACCTGACCCAGATCCAGTTCGACTTCGGCGCCGTCCAGCTGCTGCGCAGCGAATGCGATCGCATCGGCATCGCCCGGCCCCTGATCGTCACAGACGCCGGCGTGCGCGCCGCCGGCATCCTGCAGAAGGCGCTCGACGCGCTCGGCGGCCTGCCGGCCGCGGTGTTCGACCAGACCCCCTCCAACCCCACCGAGGCCGCAGTGCGCGCCGCCGCGGCGATCTACCGCGACCAGCGCTGCGACGGCCTGGTCGCCGTCGGCGGCGGTTCGGCCATCGACTGCGCCAAGGGCGTGGCGATCGCGGCTACGCACGAGGGGCCGCTCAAGACCTACGCCACCATCGAGGGCGGCTCACCGAAGATCACCGAGCGCGTGGCGCCATTGATCGCGGTGCCCACCACCAGCGGCACCGGCAGCGAGGTGGCGCGCGGCGCCATCGTGATCGTGGACGACCACCGCAAGCTCGGCTTCCACAGCTGGTTCCTGATGCCCAAGGCCGCCATCTGCGATCCCGAGCTCACCCTGGGCCTGCCGCCGCGGCTCACGGCGGCGACCGGCATGGACGCCATCGCGCACTGCATGGAGACCTTCATGTCGGCCGCCTTCAATCCGCCGGCCGACGGCATCGCGCTCGACGGGCTGCGGCGCGCCTGGAACTACATCGAGCGCGCGACCAAGGATGGCAGCGACCGCGAGGCGCGCCTCAACCTCATGAGTGCCTCGATGCAAGGCGCGATGGCGTTCCAGAAAGGACTGGGCTGCGTTCACTCGCTGAGCCACAGCCTGGGCGGCATCGACCCGCGCCTGCACCACGGCACGTTGAACGCCCTCTTCCTGCCGGCGGTGATCCGCTTCAACGCGGGCGCGGAATCGGTGCAGAAGGAGCAGCGGCTGCAACGCATGGCGCAGGCCATGAACCTCGACTCGCCCGGAGACCTTTCGGTGGCGATCCGCGACATGAATGCGCGCCTGGCCTTGCCAAAGGGACTCGGCGAGGTGGGCGTGACGGAGCCGATGTTCGAGCCCATCATCGACGGCGCCATGGCCGACCACTGCCACAAGACCAACCCGCGGCTGGCGACCCGCGAGGACTACCGCGCGATGCTCGAAGCCTCGATGTAGTCGACCAGCCAGCGGCGGAAGCCTTGCCCATCAGACTTGTCCTTCGAGTGCACGTTCTGCAGTGACTCCCCGCCAGCCTATCGCTTCTGGACTCATTCCGGTTGGATCCCCGCCTCCTTGACCACCTTGCCCCATTTGACGAGGTCGGACTTGATCAGCGCGGCGTACTCCTGCGGCGTGCCGCCCTGGATCTCTATGCCGGCGGCCTCCAGCTTGGTCCGTACATCGGGCAGCTTCAGCGCCGCGTTGATTTCGGCATTGAGCTTGGCGATGATCGCCTTGGGGGTGCCTGCCGGCGCGAGGAAACCGCCGTTCGTATTGGCATCGTAGTCCTTGAAACCCTGTTCGTCCGCGGTGGGCACGTCCGGCAAGGACCTTGTCCGTTTGCGCGTCGACACTGCAACCGCCCGCGCATTGCCGGCCTTCACCTGCGGCAGGATGGCGCTGATGGAGTCGATGTAGAGCGCGGTACGTCCGGCCAGCAGGTCCGGGTGCGCGGCGGATGAGCCCTTGTAGGGGACCAGCAGCATCTGCGCGCCGCTCGCCATGCGGAACATCTCGGCCGCCATTTCCTGCGCACTGCCGTGGCCGGAGGTGGCGACCTTGGCCTCATCCGGGTGGGCCTTCATCCATGCCACGAACTCGGGCAGCGTCTTGGCGGGAAGCTGCGGGTAGATGGCGAACACCAGCGGAACCTCGTGCGTGTAGACGATGGGCTCGAAGCTTTTCTCCGGATCCCAGCCGAGGCTCTTGAACAGGAACTTGTTGATGTTGTGGCTGCCACCCACGATGCCGATCGTGTAGCCATCAGGCACCGACTTGGCGAGGACGTCCGTGCCGAGGTTGTTGGACGCGCCGGGTCTGTTGTCGACGATCACCGGTTGGCCCATCGACACCGCAAGCTTGTCTCCGACGACCCGGGCAATCATGTCGATCGCGCCGCCCGGTGGGGCGGGCACGATGATCTTTATGGCCCGGGTCGGGTAAGCCGCCTCGGCCGATGACACGGTCGGTACGGCGGCCAGGGACGCTGAGACCGCAAGGATCTTGATCAGGGATATGAGCTGCATGGAGGTCTCCTCTTCAGGGTGGGTCTATCGTTTTGAAAAGCCGGCTTGTCGATGCCGGAGGGGAACTGCAATCGCTCAGCCGCGCCCGTGTGTCGACCTGGCTCCAGGGTTCGTTGCGGCCGATGCAGAACACGCGAGCGACCGGCTCACTCGACCGTGATCTTGCGGCTGCGGATGACCTGCGCGTAGCGGGCCCTGTCGTCGGCGATCAGCTTGGCGAACTCCTGCGGCGAGGTGGCGCGCGGCACACCGCCCAGGCCCACGAAGCGCGCCTTGACCGCTTCGTCGGTCATCACCGCGCGCAGGTCAGCGGCGATCTTGTCCACGACCTCTTGCGGCGTGCCCGAAGGCGCCAGCAGGCCGATCCAGGAGATCGCGTTGAAGCCGGGGAGCACGCCCTCCGCCAGCGTGGGGACTTCGGGAAACGCCGCAACGCGCTTGTCGCCGGTCACGGCGAGCGCGCGCAGCTTGCCCGCCTTGATGTGGCCGGAGGCCTCCAGGACTGTCATGAACGACAGCTGCACATGGCCCGCGAGCAGATCGGCGATGGCCGGACCACCGCCGCGGTAGGGCACATGCAGGATGAAGGTACCGGTCTGGTCCTTGAACACCTCGGCCGCCAGGTGCGGGGCGCCGCCGGCGCCCGAACTGCTGTAGCTCATCTGGCCCGGCCTGGACTTGGCCAGCGCCACGAAGTCGCCCGCAGTCTTCGCCGGGATCGACGGATTGACCATCATCGCCAACGGCAGCTCGGCAACCAGGGAAACCGGGGCGAAGGCCTTGTCGGCGTCGTAGGGCAGCCTCGGGTACAGCAAGGGATTGATCGCCTGCGTTCCGATGTTGCCCAGCAGCAGCGTGTAGCCGTCCGGCTTGGACTTGGCGACGAAGTCGGCACCGATCTGTCCGGCGGCACCGCCCCTGTTCTCCACGACGACAGGTTGGCCCCAGCGCCGGCTCAACTGTTCGGCGATGACGCGGCCGCCGGTGTCGGTTCCGCCACCCGGCGGGAACGGCACCACCAGCGTCACGGGGCGGGCGGGAAAGGTCTGCGCGAAGGTGGGGGCCTGGACGGCGCAGAGGACAAGGGCGAAGGGGATCGCAAGGCTTCGAATGAACAAGGTCGTGTCTCCGTGTGGGTCGGGTGCGGGTTGCCGGGTCGAACGCAGGGGTTCAGGTGGTCAGGCTCATCGCCGGGCGCTCGCCTCTCAGGGCCTGCGCAACACTGGCCAGCACCATCTCGGCCATGGCGGTACGCGTCTCCCAGGTCGCACTGGCGCGGTGGGCCTGCAGGGTCACGCTGTCGGACTGGCGCAGCGCCAGCGGCACCCGCGGCTCGTCGACGAAGACGTCCAGGCCCGCGCCCGCGATGCGGCCGTCGGCCAGCGCTTGTGTCAGGTCGGCTTCGTTGACGAGCCGGCCGCGGGCGACGTTGACCAGGAAGCCGCGTGGTCCCAGCGCGTCGAGCACGGCTGCATCGACGATGGCTTCGGCCTGGTCTGCAGCGGCGCACAGCACGAGCGCGTCGGACTCGCGCGCCAGGTCCACCAGGCTGGACACGAAGCGGTGCGCGACGTCATCCATGGCGTGGAGGTCGGTATAGCGGATGGGGCAACCGAAGGCGGCCGCCCGCACGGCGACGGCGCGGCCCACCCGCCCCATTCCGACGATGCCGACGCGCATGCCGCTGAACCGGCGAGCGAGTGGAATGGCGCTGGGCTGGGGACGAAGCTCCCACTGGCCGTCTCGCACGAAACGGTCGCCGGCACACAGGTTTCGGCAAGCCGCGATCAGCAAGCCGATGGCCAGATCGGCCACGTCTTCCGTCAGCGCACCCAGTGTTGCAGTGACGGGCAGGCCACGATTGCGGCAGTACGCCAGATCCACGGCGTCGGTGCCGACGCCATTGACGGCCACGACCTTCAGGCCAGGCAGTTGTTCCAGCATTGCTCGCGAGATACCGGTGTGCCCGCCGGTGATCACCGCGTCGACCGACGCGCCGTGTTCACGCAGCCAGGCATCCGGGTCGGCTGCCTCGAAGTGCTTGTGGACGACGTAGAGCGACGCAAGCTTGTCGTTGATCGCAGGGATGAGGATCGGGTTGAGTTGAAGGACTTGGGGTTTCATATCGCTGTTCGCTCGGGTCTGGGCGCATGCTAGTAATGAATTGATTAAATGGTCAATATTGATCTATATAATCAATATAAATTAGCTCTGTTCGGTACCGCCATGGCTTCCTGGATTTCGATGAACGAGGCGTGCAAGCTTCTGGGTGTGCAGCCTCAAACGGTCTACGCGTACGTGAGCCGCGGCAAGCTGGAAGTCATGCCCGACCCGGCCGATACGCGGCGCAGCCTCTACCGCGCCGAGGACGTTGCCGGCTTGGCCAAACGGAAACAGGCTGGTCGCAAGCACGAGACGCTGGCCGCCAATACCTTGTTCGGTTCGGAGCCCAGCATCCCAACGGCCCTTTGTGCGTTTTCCCGCGGGCGCCTGTACTACCGAGGTCGCGATGCCGTGAGCGCGGCCCGGACGGCCACACTGGAAGATGTGGCTCAACTGTTGTGGGGCGCCGAGCATGCCGTCGATTTCTCTTCCTCGACGCCATTGCGCTCAGGCAATCCCGGGCGAGACGCGGCCTTCGCGGCCTTGGCCACCCTGGCGGCCGCTGGGCATTCCACCGGCGGACGCCTGACCCGAGTGCTGCACGCCGAGGGCCAGAGCCTGGTGGGTCAGTTGGCCAATGCGTTCGGCGCCTCGCCAGGAGGCGAACCTCTGCATCTGCGCTTTGCCAAAGGTTGGAAGCAATCTTCCAAGGTGGCTGATTTGCTGCGAACGGCCATGGTGTTGCTGGCCGATCACGAGCTGACCAGTTCAGCCTTTGTCGCGCGCATTGCCGCTTCGACAGGTGCCTCGTTGCCGGCATGCCTCCTGGCCGGACTGACCACTCTATCCGGCCCTTTGCATGGCGATGCCTCAGGGCGCGTCCGGGCGCTGTTCAGTGAGGTGGAACGACTGGGTGAGGACAAGGTGCTGGCCCACTACTTGTCGAACGGCTTGTCGCTGGCAGGATTTGGCCATCCCCTTTATCCCGACGGCGATCCGCGTGCGGCCGCATTGTTGGCTTTGTTCGAGCCGCCCAAGGTGATCGCGCGCTTCATGGCAAAGGTGCCGAAGCTGACCGGGTTGCAGCCCAACATCGACGTCGCTCTGGCCGCCCTGGTCGCTCACCACCGACTTCCTGCCGATGCGGCCTTTGGCCTGTTCGCAACGGCGCGTAGCGTCGGGCTATTGGCACACAGCCTGGAGCAACTTGGCGTGGCGCAGGTCATCCGCCCGCGCGGGCGCTATGTAGGCCCGCTGCCCGAACCGCATGACTGTGCCTAGTGGGCCGTAACAGGCAATTCGGAAGTGCCTGCCACGCCGACGACGCGGCCTTCACTCCCGAATCGACTGTCACGGCCCACTCGTGGAACAGTAGTCGACCAGCCAGCGGCGGAATGCTTCCATCGCGGCGCTGGGCTTTCTCGACTTGAGCCGCACGAGCCAGTAGCTGCCGGTCATCACCTCGGTCGAAAGCGGCCGCACGAGCCGGCTCTCGTCCAGCTCGCGTTCGAACATGGACGCCGGCGCAAGCGCCACGCCGGCACCCTGCATGGCGGCTTCCACCATCAGCCGCGATGAATCGAACACCGGCCCGCGGATCGCCGGGCAGGCTGCGCCGGCCGCTGCGAACCATGCAGGCCAGTCCTCGGCGCGGTAGGAGCGCAGCAGCGTCTGCTGCGCCAGGTCCCGGGGCCTGGCGATGCGCGCCGCGATCGCCGGCGCGCACAGCACCGAGAGCGGCGCCGCCATCAGGTGCTCGGCCTTCAGGCCCGGCCAGTTCCCGTCGCCGAAGCGGATCGCAAAGTCCAGCCCCTCGCCCGCCAGGTCGACCACGTTGTTGTGCGTCATCAGCCGCAGGTCGGCGAAGGGGCAGCTTTGCTGGAACAGCCTTAGCCGCGGCAGCAGCCAGCCGACAGCGAAGGTGCCCACCACCCCCACCGTCAGCACTTCGAAGAAGTGTCCGTTGTCGAACTGCTGGACCACCGCCTCCATGCGGCCGAAGGACTCGGCCAGAACCGGCAGCAGCGCATGGCCCTCGTCGCTGAGCGCCAGCCCGCGCGGCAGGCGGCGGAACAGCGCCACGCCCAGCCGCGCCTCCAGCCCCCGTACCTGCTGGCTGACCGCGGCCTGCGTCACGTTCAGCTCGGCCGCCGCCAGCGTGAAGCTCAGATGGCGCGCCGAGGATTCGAAGGCGCGCAGCGCGTTGAGGGGAAGATGGGTGCGAGCCATTAGATTTTCTTGTGCGAGACAGCAAATACTATCGTTTGTGCTGCCACCTCCGATCACGGAAAGTCGCTGCTTTTCAGGAGCACGCATCCCCATGATTCAACGACGTCGATTCGCAGGCGCCCTTCTTCTCCCGCTGGCCGCCGTTTCCTTCGACATCCGCGCCAAGGGCCGTCCGGACCTCGCGCGGCAGTTCGCCGAGATCGAGAAAAAGACCGGCGGACGTCTCGGCGTCCATGTGCTGGACACCGCCACCGCCCGCCGCGCCGGCCATCGCCAGGACGAACGCTTCGCCATGTGCAGCACCTTCAAGTTCCTCGCCGCGGCACTGGTGCTGGCACGGGTGGACCAGGGCAAGGAACGGCTCGAACGCCGCATCACCTATGCGCGCGACGAACTCGTGACCTATTCGCCTGTGACCGAGAAGCACGCCGGCACGGACGGGATGAGCATGGCCCAGCTGTGCGAGGCCGCGGTCACGTTGAGCGACAACACGGCCGCCAATCTGATGCTGGCGAGCGTCGGCGGGCCGGCGGGCCTGACGGCCTTCATGCGCTCGCTCGGCGACCCGCACACGCGGCTCGATCGCATCGAGCCCGGCCTCAACGAGGCCCGTGCGGGAGATCCGCGCGACACCACCACGCCTGCCGCCATGGTGGACAGCATGCAAAAGATTCTCTTGGGCGATGCACTCTCGCCGGGCTCGCGCGCCCTGCTGCTGCAGTGGCTGGACGACAACAAGACCGGCGGGGAACGCATCCGCGCCGGCCTGCCCGCGGACTGGAAGGTGGGCGACAAGACCGGCACGGGCGAGAACGGCGCGGCCAACGACATCGCGATCCTGCGGCCGCCGGGACGCCCGCCCGTCCTCCTGTCCGTGTACCTGACGGAGACGAAGGCATCGATGGCGGATCGGAACGCGGCGCATGCCGCCGTCGCGGCGGCAGTCGTGACCTGGGTCGGCAATGGGGCGTGACGGCCCATTCCCCGGCGCCGGCCAAGGAACTCACGCAAGCGGCGGCGTCACACCGCTTGCGCCGCACTGCCGCCGAGGCTTGCGCAGGCGCGGCGCAGGCGCTCCTCGGCCGAGTCCGCCACGCGCTTGACCTCGGGATTGCCGACCAGATTCACCATGACCTGCGGGTCGAGGAAGCCGACCACCACCCGGTCCGCTGATTCCTCGCGCACGGTCACGTTGCACGGCAGCAGCAGCCCGATGTCGGCTGAGGCCTGGAGCGCCTGGTGCGCCAGCGGTGGGTTGCACGCGCCCAGGATGCGGTATGGGGGCATCTCCACGCCAAGCTTCTCCTTCATGGCGCGCTGAACGTCGATGTCGCTGAGCACGCCGAAGCCTTCGGCCTTCAGCGCGGCGATGGTCCTGGAAAGCGCTTCGTCGAACGACGAACCGGTGAGTGTCGTGGTGAATCCATACATGGGGAACCTCCGTGGCGGGATGGAAGGGGTGGGATCAGGTGGCAGCTGCCGGCGTGGACGATCCTTCGCTGACCAGCTTGGACAACTCGGCGAACCCGATCGGGGGGCGGGTCAGCCAGGGAAGCGTGAAGATGCGCCGGGCCAACCCGGTCGACATGCGCTCCATCTGCTTGCGCTCACCCGCCAATCGCGCGGCCAGCAGGGGGTCGCGAGTGCCGGCGGCCAGAACGCTCTTGTTGAGGACCCACGCATAGGGCTCGATGCCGGCGCGGCGCAGGTCATCCTGCAAGGCAGCGGCTTGGGAGACCGGGGTCACTTCCGGCAGCGTCACCAGGATGATCCTGGTGTACGCAGCGTCCTGCAGCCTCATCAGCGGCGTGACGACGCGAGCGTTTCCGTGCCCTTCGAACTCCCGCACCATCTGCCGGTGGTAGGCGCCCGTGGCGTCCATCAGCAGCAGGGAATGTCCGGTGGGCGCCGTGTCCAGCACCACGAAGGCGCTGCGCGCTTCGCTGACGATGCGCGAGAAGGCGTGGAACACGGCCACTTCCTCTGTACACGGCGATTGCAGGTCTTCGAGCAACAGCGCTTGCTCCTGCGCGTCGAGGCCGGGTGACCTGGCCGCCATGATCTTGTCGACGTAGCGCTGGGTCTCGGCCTTCGGGTCGATGCGGTCCACACGCAAGCCTTCCACCTCGCCTTCGAGCGTTGCCGACAAGTGAGCCGCCGGGTCGGTGGTGCTGAGATGAACCGTCTTGCCGCGCTGGAGCAGGCCAAGCGCCAACGCGGCGGCCACCGTTGTCTTGCCGACGCCGCCCTTGCCCATCACCATGATCAGCCCGCGGTCCGCCGTGGCGAGTTCGTCCGCGAGCGCGTCCAGGCCTTGCAGCGAGGCTGTGGTTTCGCTTGCCACGGGCTCGACGGGCGGGCTCGGGGCGTCTGCATCGCCGAGCAGCGCACGCAACGCGGGCAGGCCGACCATGTCGAACGCTCGCAAGGGCACGCTGTCTTGCGGCAAGGCGCGCAGGGACGCGGGCATTTCCACCAGGGCCTGCCGTCCCAGCGCTTCGATGGCGCATGCCACCGCATCCGTGGCGTCGCTGGCGCGGAACACGCCGTTGATGGCAAGGCGCTGGTTGTCGAGGCCCAGCGCGTGCAACTCCTCCGATGTGCGTGCCGCTTCGGCGATCGCGCCCTTGTCGGGTCGGGTCACCAGGACGACCGTGGTGCGCGTCGGATCGCTCAAGGCCTCCAGCGCAGCCTTGAAGCGCGTCTCCTGCATCTTCAATCCCGAATGCGGGCCCAGGCAGGAGGCGCCACGATCGTTGCCGTCCAGGAACCCGCTCCATGCCTTGGGAAGGCTGAGCAAGCGCAGCGTGTGCCCTGTCGGTGCCGTGTCGAAGACGATGTGATCGAAGTCTGCCGCGCCGTCGGACAGGAGGGATGCAAACTCGTCGAACGACGCGATCTCGGTCGTGCAGGCCCCCGACAGCTGTTCGCGCACGGTCGAGAGTTCGGCTTCGCTGGCGGCGCCGGCGGCCATCTGCGCCAGCACCCGCTGCCGGTAGGACTCGGCCGCGTTGTCGGGGTCGATGTTCAGGACGAACAGGCCGTGGGCGCCCGGCACGGGCGTCGGCGTGTTGCGCAGTTCGATACCCAGCATCTCATCCAGATTCGAAGCCGCGTCGGTGCTGACGAGCAGGACCGATTGGCCCGAATCCGCCAGCGCCAGTGCGGCCGCCGTGGACAGGGACGTTTTTCCGACGCCACCCTTGCCGGTGAAGAACAGATGACGCGTGGCCTGCCTCAGGAATCCCATGGTCATCCCATGAGGCTTCGACCGGTCTTCTGGACCGAGGACCTTGGCTTCCATCTTTGGGTACTCGTTCGTGTATTCGTGAAGGTGGACAAGCGGCGCCTCGAGGCCGGACCCGCTCGCATTCGTCGCGGCACCGCGAAGTCGAAAGGTGCCACTCGAGACGACGACTGTGCACTGCGTGGCGGATCCGACCTTGAGATTTGTCAAGAGATGCGCTGCAAATGCGCTGCGGCCACGAATACCCTCTTGGAGGCGCCCGTCAATTGCTGTTCATTCAGCCTTCACGCCCGCCGTACGGATGACCTTGCCCCACTTCTCGGTCTCGGCCGCGATGAAGGCATCGAACTCCTCGGGCGTGCTGCCGGCCGGGAAGGTGCCCATTGCCTCGAGCTTCGCGCGGGTCTCGTCGCTCTTGATGATCCGGGCCACCTCTTCCGACATGCGCTTGATCATCTCGCGCGGCGTGGCCGCCGGCGCCAGCATGCCGGCCCAGGTGCTGCCGGTGAAGCCCGCGAAGCCCTGCTCGATGAAGGTGGGCACCTCGGGCACGGCGGGCAGCCGGCGATCGCTGGCAACGCCGATCAGCCGCACCTTGCCCGCCTTGGCCTGGTTGATGAGCCCCGTCGGCGCGTCGAAGAAGAGCTGGATCTGACCGCCCATCAGGTCGGTCAGCGCCGGAACCGCGCCGCGGTACGGGATGTGGATCATGTAGGTCTTGGTCAGCGACTTCCACAGCTCGCTGGTCAGGTGCGCCGCAGACCCGTTGCCCGAGGAGCCGAAGCTGATCTTGCCCGGGTGCGCACGGGCATAGTCGATCAGCTCCCTTGCCGTCTTGAAGGGCGCGTCGTTGTTGACCGCCGCGAGCAGTGGCGAGATGCCCATCAGCGAAACGCCGCTCAGGTCCTTCTTCGGGTCGTAGGGAAGCTTGGGGTACAGCGTGGTGTTGGCCGCGTAGGCCGCGATCACCACGCCGAAGGTGCTGCCGTCCGGTGCCGATTTGGCCAGCGCATCCACGCCGATCAGGCTGTTGGCCCCAGGCTTGTTGTCGATCAGCACCGGCTGGCCAAGCCGTGCCGACAAGCCCTGCTGCACCAGGCGCGCCATCTGGTCGGTGAAGCCGCCGGGGGTGTAGGGAACGATGATGCGGATCGGCTTGTTGGGCCAGGGCGCCTGCGCGAACGCGGGGGCGGCGATCGAGGCGGCCGCGGCGGCGGCCGAGAGGTGGAAGGCGCGGCGGGACAAGAGGCGAGTTGGCATGAGGCTCTCCGGTGGAGGGGTCATTCTGGGAGGTGGCCTTGCTCAGCCTGCTCAGGGTTTGCCCACGGCGCCATGCCCTGCGGCATCCCGTCGTGCCAGGCCTCAGCCCTTCCTGCCGCCGAATGCAACCAGCGCGCCGCCGACCACGATCGCCGCCACCCCGGCCCACGTGGGGAAGCTGATGGTCTCCTTCTCCTTTACCGACAGCTCGATCGGGCCGATCTTGGCCTGGTGCGTTTCCTTGGTGAAGCTGAAGCCGCCGAGGCCGATGGCGGCGATGCCGGCGACGATCAGGATCAGGCCAATGATTCGTGTTGCATTCATGGTGTCGTGCTTCCCCGCGGTTTGAAGTGGATGCCCGACTGTAGCCGCCGCGCGGCGGCTG
>NZ_LMTS01000238.1:151961-152870 GCF_001541225.1 Variovorax sp. WDL1
CGCGTCCGCCACCGGGCTGCCCCGATGCAGCCACTCGGCCAGCTCGTCCGCCAGTCGGCGAGCCTCCTGCGCGGCCGTGCCCCAGGCCTTGACGCGGGCGGCCCAATCGTTGCCGTAGCGCAGGAAGTCGTTGCGGTCGGGCAGCTTGCCATCGGGCAGCTTGCGCACCCACGCCGGATCGGGCGCCAGCACCACCGTGCGATCGAGAAAGCGGGTGGGCTTGTGGCGCCACTTGAGCCCCTTGTCGAGCCAGCCCGGTACCACCGCCTTCTGGAAATGCGGATACAGCACCACGCCGTCCGGGTTGCCGTAGTTCAGGTGCAGGTGGTAGTCGGTGATGCCGCCGTCCCAGTAGGCGCCGGGCGGCGCGCCGGGAATGTCGTGCACCGCCGCCAGCATGAAGGGGACCGAGCAGGAGGCCTGCAGCGCGAGCTCGAAGTTGGCCTCGGCCAGCGCGACCTGGCGCGTGCGGAAGTCCTGCGTGCCGAAGGGCAGCGCGGCGCCGGGACTGGAGAACACCACGCGCTCCAGCCACGCGCCGAGGCCCTTGCGGTGCACGCTGTTGGTGATGAAGGCGCCGAGATAGCCGGCCGGCGTGCGCGCCCTGCCCTCGCGCCCGAGGATGTGGCGCCCGCGCGCCGCAATCACATGCAGCCGGTAGCGCGGATGCGCGAGCACCTCGCGCGTGCGGCCGCCGTAGAAGTCGCGCAACCCCTCGCTGAACTTCGCGCTGACCTGTTGCGCGCTCATGCGCTTCTGTCCCGCCGGAACCTCGAAGTGCTGGTGGATGTAGCCCCGCTCGAACTGCTCGAAGGCCGTCTTCGGATCGCTCAGGCACGCACTGGCCAGCCGCCATGCGCCGATGGAGGCGCCGACCAGGTCCACCGGCTGCGTCGCCTGCGGCAGCCA
>NZ_LMTS01000238.1:152917-164074 GCF_001541225.1 Variovorax sp. WDL1
TTGGTCGATCGGCCCGAGGATCAGCCCCTTCGGGCCGCCGGCCGCGCCCGGGACGGTGCGCACATCCTGCGGCGCCAGCCCGTTCGCGGCAATGTGCGCGCGCGCCGCCGGGCCCGCGTAGATGCGCAGGGCCTTCATCGCTTGCCCACGAGCACCCCGAGGCCGAGGACCTGCAGCAGCCAGCCGACGCCAAGGCCGCCGAGCATCGTCGCGGCGACCACGGCGAGCAGGCCCCAGGGGCCCGCATGCGATACGGCGAAGGCCGTGAAGCCCGTGCTCCTGCTGACCTCCAGCATCGCGACATTGGCCACGTAGATCGCGAAGGTGTTCCTGCCGATGAAGGCGACCACCCGGCCCGCCACCCCAGGCTGCCGCGGCGGCCCGCGATCGGCTGCGACGGCACTCATCAGCAGCAACAGGGAGGCGAGCGTCACGGTCAGCGCCAGATAGGCCGAATGCTCGGTGAACAGCCGGCTCTCGATCGGCGCCGCGAGCAGCAGCAGCACCCCGACGATGCCCAGGCCCGGCCTGCGGCCGACCTCGCCGCGGGCCAGTGCGATGCCCATCGCCACGTAGGGAATCCAGTAGATGAAGAGCCGGTCGCCGACCGCCGAGATCCACCGGTTCTCGAACAGCCAGTAGCCCGCGGCCACGTTCAGCGCCACGCCGGCAGCGATCACCGGCAGGGTCGGCGCCTCGGCCACCCATCGCCGCAACAGCGGGAAAAGCAGCGTGAGCTGGAACAGGATGACGAAGTAGTACTGCCCCGACCAGCCGTAGCCTCCGAACCAGCCGCCGACGATGGTGTGCAGCGGCGTGGCATCCCAGCGCCCGTCGTAGA
Source organism: Variovorax sp. WDL1 (assembly GCF_001541225.1). GTDB lineage: Bacteria > Pseudomonadota > Gammaproteobacteria > Burkholderiales > Burkholderiaceae_C > Variovorax. The sequence continues at coordinate 153,759 of NZ_LMTS01000238.1, forward strand.
ACTTCTCGATGTAGAGCAGGGTCCAGGCGATGTAGGCCACGCCCAGCTCGACCAGGCGCTGGCCCAGGTAGGCCAGGTGCGTCCCCGGCCCGCGGCGTGCCAGCGCCTTCTCGAGGTAGTAGGCCCACAGCCCGATGAACACCGGCACGCCGAAGCGGTACACATCCTCGAAGGGCAGCCCCGCGTGAATGCCGACCACGCCGGCGATGGCGGCTGCCTTCAGGTAGTCCGTGTGCAGGTCGCGAGTGCCGGCCGCTGCGGCAGTTGCGGCGGTTCGCGCCGGTAGGCCGTCGTCGCGATCGGCCGGCTGGCGAAGATCAGGTTGCGGGCTTCCCATCAGGTTCCTAGGGCTTGCGCAGGCCCTGCAGCTTCGCGAAGGCGCTGGCCATCTGGCCGGCGGGCTGCGGCGCGTTGTCGCGACGCGCGCCTTGCTGTCCGCGCCCCGCCCCTTCGAAGCGGTTCTCGCGCGGGCCGTCGCGGCGGCCGGGCGCCGCATCCAGCTTCATCGACAGGCCGATGCGCTTGCGCGCCACGTCCACTTCCATCACCTTGACCTTGACGATGTCGCCGGTCTTCACCACCTCGCGCGCGTCGTTGACGAACTTGTGCGAGAGCTGGCTCACATGCACCAGGCCGTCCTGGTGCACGCCCAGGTCGACGAAGGCGCCGAACTGGGCCACGTTGCTGACCGTGCCCTCGAGCACCATGCCTTCGACCAGGTCCTTGATGTCCTCGACGCCGTCGTTGAAGCGCGCCACCTTGAAGTCCGGACGCGGATCGCGGCCCGGCTTCTCGAGCTCGCCGAGGATGTCCTTCACCGTGATGACGCCGAACTTCTCGTTGGCGAAGAGCTCCGGCTTCAAGGTCTTGAGCATCTCGGCACGACCCATCAGCGCATCGATGGACTTGCCCGTCTTCTCGATCATTTGTTCTACCACCGGGTAGGTCTCGGGGTGCACCCCCGTCATGTCGAGCGGATTGGTGCCGCCGCGGATGCGCAGGAAGCCCGCGCTCTGCTCGAAGGTCTTGCCGCCGAAGCCTGTGACTTCCAGCAGCTGCTTGCGCGTGGCGAAGGCGCCATTGGCCTCGCGCCAGCGCACCACCGCCTTCGCGACGCCCGCGGACAGGCCCGAGACGCGCGACAGCAGCGGCACGCTCGCGGTGTTGAGGTCCACGCCCACGGAGTTCACGCAATCTTCAACCACGGCATTCAAGGTACGGGCCAGCTCGCTCTGGTTCACGTCGTGCTGGTACTGGCCGACGCCAATGGATTTGGGATCGATCTTCACCAGCTCGGCCAGCGGATCCTGCAGGCGGCGCGCGATGCTGGCGGCGCCACGAAGGCTGACATCGACGTCAGGCATTTCCTGCGAGGCGAACTCGCTGGCGGAATAGACCGAGGCGCCCGCCTCGCTCACCACCACCTTCTCGACCTTCAGCGGCGGCGTGCCGGCCTGCTCGGCCATCTTCGCCAGCAGCTTGATCAGGTCCGCCGCCAGCTTGTCGGTTTCGCGGCTGGCGGTGCCGTTGCCGATCGCGATCAGGTTGACGCCGTGCTTGGCACACAGCTTGCCGAGCGTGTGGAGCGAGCCTTCCCAGTCGCGCCGCGGTTCGTGCGGGAACACGGTGGCGGTGTCGACCAGCTTGCCGGTGGCATCGACCACCGCGACCTTCACGCCGGTGCGGATGCCCGGGTCCAGGCCCATCGCGACGCGCTGCCCGGCCGGTGCAGCCAGCAGCAGGTCGCGCAGGTTGTCGGCGAAGACCTTGATGGCGACCTTCTCGGCCTCCTCGCGCAGGCGGGAGAACAGGTCGCGCTCGGTGGAGAGCGAGAGCTTCACGCGCCAGGTCCAGGCCACGCACTTGCGGATCAGGTCATCGGCCGCGCGGCCTGCATGGCTCCAGCCCAGGTGCAGCGCGATCTTGCCTTCCGCGATCGAAGGCTTGCCCGGTTCGGGCTCGATGGGCAGCACCAGCTTGGCGTCCAGGATGTCCAGCGCCCGGCCGCGGAACACTGCCAGCGCCCGGTGCGACGGCACACGGCCGATGGGCTCGTCGTAGTCGAAGTAGTCGCGGAACTTGGCGACGTCGGCGTTGTTCTCGTCCTTGCCCGCCATCAGGCTGGACTTGAACAGGCCTTCGGCCCACAGCCATTCGCGCAGGCGCTGCACCAGCACCGCGTCCTCGGCCCAGCGCTCGGAGAGGATGTCGCGCACGCCGTCGAGCACCAGCTGCACGGTCGAGAAATCCAGCCCGTCGGCGGCGGGCTTGACGAAGGCCGCGGCCTCCTCGGCCGGGTTCAGCGTCGGGTCGGCGAAGAGCCTGTCGGCCAGCGGCTCGATGCCCGCCTCGCGCGCCATCTGGCCCTTGGTGCGGCGCTTGGGCTTGTAGGGCAGGTAGAGGTCTTCCAGCTCCTGCTTGGTGGGCGCGGCATCGATGGCGGCGCGCAGCTCGGGCGTGAGCTTGCCCTGCTCCTCGATGCTCTTCAACACCGCTGCGCGGCGCTCCTCGAGTTCGCGCAGGTAGGCAAGGCGTGCCTCCAGCTCTCGCAACTGCACATCGTCGAGTCCATCGGTGGCCTCCTTGCGGTAGCGGGCGATGAAGGGCACGGTGGCACCCCCGTCGAGCAGGTCGACGGCGGCCTTCACCTGGTGCTCGCCGACCTTGATCTCGGCGGCGAGCTGGCGAATGATTTTCTGCATGTCTGGGGGAGGTTCGCTGCGGACGCCGCGCGGCGCCTGCGGGTGGCGAGAAGAAGAGAAAACGAAGCGGGCAAGTTTGCCATAGGGCGCGGATCGTCTTGCACGACCCGCCCGCGCACACTGCAACTGATCTTGTTTCGCCCGATGCCCTCTTCCGGCGCCTGGCGGATCAGCCGCGCACTACGCCGCACACCGGCGCTGCGCCGACGCGGACGCCATCGGCGTCAATTCATCCAGGATCGCCCGTACCCGCGCCGGCACCATACGGTTGGCCGGCATCACCGCGTGGATCGGCGTGCTGGGGGGCCGACAGTCCGGCAGGAGCTCGATCAAGGTGCCGGCAGCCAACTGGCGGTTCACCATGTAGTCGGGCAGTTGCGCGACACCCAGCCCCAGTTCGGCGGCCTGGGCCATGGCCTCGCCATCGGAGAACCGGAACTGGGCCGCGGCACGAAAGTCGCGCTGCCGGCGGCCTTCGCGAAAGTGCCAGACCTGATCGCGACCGCTGGTCGGCATGCGAAACAGGATCGCCCGGTGTCCGGCCAGGGCCGACACATCCTCAGGGCGGCCATGGGCGTTCAGGTAGGCCGGCGCGGCGCACAAGACCCAATCCTGGCTCGCGATGCGCCTCGCCACCAGGCGCGAATCCGACATGGCGCCGATGCGGATTGCCAGATCCACGCCCTCCTCGACCAGATCGACGAAGGCATCCGACAGCCGCGCATCCAACCGCAGCTCCGGGTGCTTGGCTGCGAGCTGGACGATGGCGGGCATCACGCGCTCGCGACCGAACACGACCGGCAGGTCCACCCGCAAGGTTCCGCAGGGCTTGGTCAGCGTGCCCAAGGCTTCGGCCTGAAGCTCCTCGAGTTCGGCGATGACCCGCTGGCAGCGGTCGAACAGCCGCTCGCCATCGGAGGTCAGCGTCACGCGCCTCGTTGTGCGATGAAAAAGCCGCAGCCGTAGCGTCGATTCAAGCCGGCCCACGGCCTTGGCGACCGTCGAGGGTGTCGTCCCGAGCTCTCGCGCTGCGGCGGCGAACGAGCCGTGCTTGACGGTCTCGGTGAATGTCAAAAGCCACTCCATTCCCAGCATGCCAATCCTCCCTATTGCAGAAATTTGTTCCTCAGTGTCACGCCTGGCGTGCGCATTCTCAATCAGGGATGACGAGCGCAAACTGCCGGCCTTCGACGCACTCGAGGTCAGTCTTCACGGCCTCGCAACATCATGGCAACGGCAATCAGGGAGACCGCACACATGGACACGTTCATCGATGATGAGCATGACTCGAAGCTCGTTCTGTCGGCCAGACGCGGCGAGCTCAGCGCACAGGCCCTCGTCGCGCTGGCCGGCGGCGCGGCCATGGTGCTGCACATACGCGGCTTCGTCGACCCCACCACCTGCGCGCTGCTGGCCCAGCGTGCCGAGCACCTGGGCTATTCGTCCTACCTGAACGTCCCGAGCGTGCGGCGCATCGGCATGGCGTTCTACGAAACCGAAGGCAAGCCGGCGCTCATCGACAGCTACTTCGCCTCGGCGCCACGGCATCTCTCCGACTTCAGGCGCGCCTGCGCGCCCTTCTGCTCGCCGATCGACACCTTGCGCTGCACGCTCGACGAGATCTGGCCGCGCGGCGCGCGCCTGCAGTCCCTGGGCGGCCGCAAGATGTTCGTCGGCCTCTCGCGCAATGTCGAGCCCGGCACCACCTTCCTGGCACACCACGACATCTTCGCGGAAGACGCCCCGGAACAGCCCGAGGCCATCAGCCTGAGCGCGCAGTTCGGCGCCAACATCTACCTCCAGATGCCCGGAGCCGGTGGTGCGCTGCTGATGTGGAAGGACGAGATTGCGCCCGCAACGTTCAACAAGATGCGGGGCGAGGACTACGGCATTCCCATTGGTCGACTGGGTCCGCCGGATGTCAGGGTTCGCCCCGCGCCGGGCGACCTGCTGATCTTCAACTCTCGAAAGATGCATGCCGTTTCGCCCGGAACCGGGCGCAGCCGCCTTGCGTTGTCCTGCTTCGTCGGCTATCGCGGCGAATCCAATCCCCTGAGCTTCTGGAGCTGAGACACCATGTCCAACGTTATCGAAAAAAGGCCCCGCGATCTGCTCACGGTCCGAGATGGACTGAGCCACCAGGCGCTGCAGGCCCTCACGCGTGGCGAAGCGCTGATTGTGCGCATACCCGGCTTCGTATCGGCCGGCGTGTGCCAACTGATCGCGCGCGGCCTGCTTCGCCAAGGATACGACGACTATCTCAATGCGCCCGCCGTCGGTCGTATCGGGATGTCCTTCTTCGAGACCGGCTGCAAGGCCGATGTCATCGACCAGTACTTCGCCACCGCGCTCCCCAACATCCGCCTCCTGCGCAATGCATGCTCGCCCTACCAGTGCCCCATCGACGTCTTTCGATGTGCGGTCGACGAGGCCTGGCCCTCCGGCGCAAGTCTTCAGAGCCTGTCCGGACGCAAGATGTTCGTCGGCCTGTCACGCAACATGCGACCCGGCGCACCGCTGCTGGCGCACCACGATCTCTTCGCGCGGCTGGCGCCCCATGACGCCGAGGCCAACGACCTGCTGATGCAGATGGCGGTGAACATCTACGTCAATGTGCCGCAGCACGGCGGCGAACTCATGATGTGGCGCGACGAGATCACGGACGCGGAATTCCTGCGTCGACGCGGCGACAAGTACGGCATGGACATCGAGCCGCTGGGCGCGCCCGATATCGTCGTGAAGCCGCAAACGGGCGACCTGATTCTTTTCAACGCACGCAAGCTGCACGCGGTAGCGCCTGGCGCCGGCTCTGACCGGCTGACCCTGTCCTGCTTTCTCGGCTTCCGTGGTGATTCGCACCCGCTGACCTTCTGGAGCTGACGAAAGATGGCGCCGATGACCAGCGGCCGGGCGCTTGTCGTCTTCGCCGTCTTCGCACTGGGCTACTTCCTCTCATCCTTGGTGCGCGGCGTGACCGCGACACTAGCGCCGGCACTGACCCAGGAGTTCGCACTCTCGTCGAGCCAGCTCGGCCTGCTCGGCGGCGCCTACTTCCTGGGCTTCGCGATGCTGCAGTTGCCGCTGGGCAGGTGGCTCGACCGCTTCGGGCCCCGGCGCGTGTTGAGCCTCTCCCTGGCCGCGGCGGCGCTCAGCTGCATCGCCTTTGCGGTGGCGGGAGGTTTCGTGTCCTTGCTGCTGGCGCGCTTCATCTGCGGCGTGGGCGTGAGCGCGTGCCTGATCGCGCCGCTCACCGGAGCACGCTTGTGGTTGCACGGCAGCCAGCAACAAAGCGCCAATGCATGGATGCTGATGGTGGGATCCCTGGGTCTCCTGACCGCCACGCTGCCGGTGCAATGGGCCCTGCCGCTCTACGGCTGGAGATCGCTGTTCCTGGTGCTCGCCCTCTTCTTTGCGCTGACGGTGCTCGGAACGGCATGGCAAGTGCCGGCCATGCAAACCCCACCGGCACCCGCGCGGCGCAGCGGCCTGTTCGCGAGCTATGCGCCGATCTTCGCGAATCGCTACTTCCGCCGCATGGCCTGGGTCGGGTTCGTCAACTACGGCGTCCTGGTGGCAGTGCAGACCCTGTGGGCCGGCCCATGGATGACTGCGGTGGCTGGCTATTCCGCTGCAGAGGCTGCGCGCGGCCTGTTCGCAATGAACCTGACGATGCTCTTCGTGTTCTGGTTCTGGGGCGTGGCCAACCCGCGTCTCCATCGGGCGGGGTTGACTGCCGAGCGCATCATCGTGTGCGGCTTGCCGTTCGGCGTCATCGCGCTCGCGGCCGTCGCCTGGTTCGGGCCTCGCGCGGGCTGGGAAGCATTTGCCATCTACTGCGCGCTGTCGAGTGTTCTGGCGCTCACGCATCCTGCCGTCGGCATGGCCTTTGCGTCACACGAGGCCGGACGCGCCATCTCGGCATTCAACCTGCTGCTGTTCGCCGGCGTCTTCGCCACCCAGTGGTCCGTCGGCGCAGGCCTGGACTGGCTCCAGGCAGCGCATTGGCGCGTCGTCGATGCCTACCGCGCGGTGTTCGCGGTTCTGGCGCTGGCGTGTTGCCTTAGCTATCTCTGGCTGCTGCAAGGCCTGACCGCTGAGAGGCCGGTGGCAGCCAGCGCCTGACCGCCCGGGCAGCAATCGGCGGCATCGGAGCAGCCCCTTGTCGAATTCACGACGGGCGTCAGGGCGCTTGGGCGGTCCAGGGGAGGACTCGCGCGAAATTTTCACCCGGGTAGATCGCGGAACGCGTTTTGCCCGGGTATTATTCGCCCCATGTCCTCTGTTCCCGATCCCACCCTCACCGCCTTCGCCGGTTTCGAGCGCGTCGCCGGCGGCTCCCGCGCCGAGGTCATCGCCCGGCTTCGATTGCACGCCGAGACCGAACCGGTTTTCGTCTTCGATGACGCCACCGGGGAGCGCCTCGATCTCGACCTGCGCGAAGACACCTCCGCCGCCTCCGAAGGCCCCGCTGCCGAAGAGCAAGCCACCCGCGGCGTCGGCCGGCCCAAGCTCGGCGTGGTCGCACGCGAAGTCACGTTGCTGCCGCGCCATTGGGACTGGCTCAGCCGCCAGCCCGGCGGCGCTTCGGTAGCGCTGCGGCGGCTGATCGACGAGGCGCGCCGCGTGAATGCCAACCGCGATGCGCAGCGCGCCTCGCGCGAAGCCGCCTACCGCTTCATGAGCGCCATCGGGGGCGACCTGCCGGGCTTCGAGGAGGCGGCGCGCGCGCTGTTCGCCGGCGAGGGCACGCGCTTCACGGAGCTCGTGGCCGCGTGGCCTGGAGACGTACGCACGTACCTGCAGCGGCTGGCAGCCGCGGCGTGGATCGGCCAATGAGCCGCGCAACACCTGCCCCGCCGATGGAGCCCGAGCACATGGAACACGCCGGCCAGATCGCCTCCCCACAGGCGACAGTGGCCGATCCGGTGCCGGCACAGATCGCCTCCAAGGCCAATCCCCGCGCCGCGGCCATGGCCTCGCGCCCGCTGTGGAAGACCTTCCTGATCTTCCTGGCGCCCATGCTCCTGAGCAACATCCTGCAGTCGCTCTCGGGCACGCTCAACAACGTCTACCTGGGCCAGATGATCGGCGTGGGCGCGCTGGCGGCGGTGTCCAGCTTCTTCCCGGTGATGTTCTTCTTCATCGCCTTCACCATCGGCCTGGGCGCCGGCGCCTCGGTGCTGATCGGCCAGGCCTGGGGTGCGCGCGAGCCCGAGAAGGCGCGCGCCGTGGCCGGCACCACGCTGACGGTGGGCGTGCTGTTCGGGCTGTGCGTCGCGGTCTTCGGCGGCGCCTTCACGCAGCCGATGCTCGCCGCGCTCGGCACGCCGGCCGACATCCTGGCCGACGCCACGAGCTATGCACGCATCATCCTGATCGCGATGCCGGGGCTGTTCGTGTTCCTGCTCTCCACCGCGATGCTGCGCGGAGTTGGTGACACGATGGCGCCCCTCTATACGTTGATCATCTCGACCACGCTCGGGCTGGTGATCACGCCTGCGCTGATCCGCGGCTGGTTCGGCCTGCCGCAGATGGGCGTCGCCAGCGGCGCCTGGGCCACGGTGATCTCGTTCGTGGTCGCGACGACGTGGCTCGCCTTCCACCTGCGGCGCAAGAAGAGCCCGCTGGCGCCCGACGCCGGCTTCGTGCGGCACCTGCGCGTGCGCCCTGCGCTGCTGAAGGCGGTGCTCAAGGTGGGCGTGCCGACCGGCGTGCAGATGATCGTGGTCTCGCTGGCCGAGCTCGCCCTGCTCTCCTTCGTCAATGCCTACGGCTCGGAGGCCACCGCGGCCTACGGTGCGGTGAACCAGGTCGTGGCCTACGTGCAGTTCCCGGCCATCTCGATCGCCATCGCGGCCTCGGTGCTGGGTGCGCAGGCCATCGGCGCCGGCCAGGTGCAGCGGCTGGGCGCCATCGCGCGCACGGCGCTGATGATGAACCTGGTGCTGACCGGCGGGCTGGTGCTCCTGGGCTACCTGTTCTCGCGGCCGCTGATGGGCTTCTTCATCACGAGCGAACCGGTGATCGAGGTGGCGCAGACGCTGCTGCACATCATGCTGTGGAGCACGGTCATCTTCGGCATGGGCGCGGCCCTGTCGGGGATCATGCGCGCCAGCGGCTCGGTGCTGGTGCCGACCTCGATCTCGATCTTCTGCATCGCGCTGATCGAGGTGCCGGTGGCGTGGTGGCTGAGCCATCGCATGGGGCTCAACGGGATCTGGGTGTCCTACCCGGTGGCCTTTGCGGCGATGCTGACGCTGCAGGCGAGCTACTACCGGTTCGTGTGGCGCAAGAAGGCGATCCGCAGGCTCATCTGAGGGTGCGTGCCTACTCGAACACCTCGTCCCCCGTCGGCTCGTAATGCGGCACCGCATTCATGTCGTGCCGCAGCTTCGACAGTTCCCAGTACATCCTTCTGCGCGCCCGGCTCTGGTTGCCCAGCGGCCGGTGCTCGGCAATGGTGTGCCACGGGTTGTATGACAGCTTCTTCGCGAATTCCATCTGCGCGGATGAATCGAAGCTCTGCCTCGGGATGCGCAGCGTGGCCACGCTGACGCGCGGCGACAGCTTCTCGGGCCACAGCACGCCCGCGTTCTCTATCGGCATCCGGTGCGGGTCGGTCTGCATCTGCAGGCGGATGTCGAACTCCACCTCTTCCCTGCCCAGGGTCGCGGCCATCGCCTGGCGCAGGTAGTCGTCGGGCGGGCGCAGCGGCAGGCGCGGGATCGGCGTGCGCTTCGTCGACTTCGGCCATATCGAATACTGCATCGCCTGCCCTTCGCCCAGCAGGTACGGCACGCAGCTGAAGTACGGCGCCTCGAGCGGGCTGGACTGCGTCTTGATGAAGAGCGACTGCATGACCAGGTCGAGCACATGCGACTCGCGCAGGTTGATGAAGTAGAAGATCTGCGCGTTCTTCACGCTCTCGATCTGCAGCGCTGCGTTGGCCTTGACATCGGGCGTGACGAAGGTGGGCGTGGAGACGCCGAACATGTCCAGCGTGTGCTGCTCCTCGTCCATCAGCTTCGGGCCGGGCACGCCCATGAGCTTGATGCTGATGCTCATGAAGCCCACGTCCTCGATGTCCGGCGTGATGTAGGGCCCGGGGCCCGAGAAGCGCACCCAGGCGCGGAAGCGCTGGGACCTGGCGTAGATGCCCCTTTTCATGTGGACAGGAATGTCGTCATGCACGATGAACTCGCCGCGCACGATGCCCTGCGTCTTGGTGTTGCCGCCGCGCTCGTAGCCGCCGGGCTTCCACAGGTCGCGCATCTGCTGCGTGAAGCTGCGCACGATCGAGTCGACGAACTGCTCCTCGCCGGGCAGCAGTTTCTCTTGCGCGATCGCGAGGCCCTCATTCGGCCGGCGGCTGTTGATCAGCGCCGTGGTCAGGCGCGCCAGCGGGTCGCGCAGCAGCGCGTCGAAGGCTGGGCGCACGAAGGGGTCGAAGCGCCGCTCCAGCTGCAGGAGTGCCATGCCGGAGTCGCTGACGAAGTTCTTCAGGGCCGAGCCGGTGTTGGCGCGTGGCGCGGGGCGGCTCGCGTTCGAATTGGTCATGGTCTTGCTCCCTCCTCTGAGTCCGGAGCCGGGATTTCGCCCCGGCGGGCGAGTCAC
>NZ_LMTS01000292.1 GCF_001541225.1 Variovorax sp. WDL1
GAGCGAATACGCGCTGGTGACGGTGTGGGACACGACGGCGCTGAAGGGCCAGGTGGCGGTGATCTCGCTGGCAGGGCTGTGCAACAACTGCGACCCCTACAACCCGAATGGCGGAACGCCCACCGGCATCCGCGGCACGACCTACGACCGCTGGTACGACTGGTGGCATGAGTGGATGGGTGTGTACCCGGGTCTGCCGAACATGGGCAACATCGCCTTCA
>NZ_LMTS01000224.1:0-2376 GCF_001541225.1 Variovorax sp. WDL1
TCGGCGCCGTGCTCGACAACCAGGCCACCGCCCACGACCAAGCTGCTGGCAGAGGCGGCAGTCAGTGCCCTCAATCAATGGAAATTCCGACCGCACACCTATCGTGGCGTACCGGTCAAGGTGCGGCTTCGTCAGCCAATTACTTTCAAACTGAAGCCTCCGGACGGCCCGGCACCTTCGCAGTAAACAAGGCCGGACAGGTCCCGGCTTTTCCCCGCCTCGCCGCCAGCGTCAGCGCAGCATCGCCGACATCGCCGAGCAGCAGTTGAGCATCCGCACCGCCGCTTCCATCGAAGGCGCGGCGAAGCGAAGCTCGGTCGGCGCGCTGCGCTCGAAGGCTGGCCACTGGCAGAACAGGTCGGCCAGGGCGGGCGTCTGGGGCCTCAGGGTGACGGCCAGCGGTTTGGCGAGCAGCAGCGGACTCGCCTGCGCGCGCCCGGCCAGGGCCGCCGCCACGCCTTCGCGAATCGCGGCACAGGACTGCGCCGGGGACAGCGAGACGCCGCTGGTCTGCCCCGTGGCGCGCTTGGTCTGCACGAAGGTGGCGTGCGGGAAGAGCGCCCGGTTCTCCGCGATGAAGACGTCGTCGCCGCTCGCCATCAGCACCGGCACGCCGTACTCGCCGGCGAGCGCGCCGTAGAGGCCGGCCTCGCCGAGCGGCTGGCCGCCGATCTCGACGCCCGCGAATGCAAAGCTGTTGATGGTGTGGGCCAGGATGCCCGCGCCCCCGGCGCGCGAGTGGTAGCCGATCATGCAGACCCCCTCCACACCGAGCTCGACGCCCGCCACCATGCCCAGGTAGCGCGGCTTGCCCTGGATCACCTGGGCGCGCGCATCGAGCAGGTCCGGCGGCATGTTGCGGAAGTCGCCGTGCGAATCGTTCACCCAGACCTCGCTGGCCCCGCCGTCGAAGGCACCGGCGATGGCGGCGTTCGCCTCCTCGGTCATCAGCCGGCGCGCACGCTCGTACTCCGGATTGCCGGCCCGCGTTTGCTGGGAGTGGAAGACGCCGGCCACGCCTTCGATGTCGACGGAGATCAGGATTTTCATGAGCGGGGGTCGTGCGGGTCGTGCGGGCCGTCGGGTGGGGCGAACGCGTCGGAAGGCCAATCGCGCAGCAGTTCGTCAAGCGCCGGGCGCACATGGCCGTCGCGCCCAGTGATCGGCTCGGCCTGCCACAACGCATGCAGGATGGCCTGCTCCACGCCGTCGGCCGTGGCCTGGAACAGGCCGTCGAGCAGCGCGTCGTGCAGCAGCGCGACCGCGGGCATCGGCTGCTCGCGCCGCTGCGGCAGCGTGTAGGCGGTAGAGAAGGCCAGCGCAATGTCGCCGCTGCCGTGCCCGAAGACCGAGCCGGTGCGCGCCAGGCCCGCACCGGCGCGCAGTGCCAGGCGGCGCAGTTGCCGCGCGTCGAGCGGGGCGTCGGTCGCGATCAGCATGATGATCGAGCCCTTCTCGGGCTCGGCCGCCGGCACCGCACTTGCCAGCTTTGTCGCCAGCTGTGTCCCCAGCCGCCCACCGACCGCGCGGCCCGCGATCACCAGGTTGGGCAGCAGGCCATGGTTGGCCAGCACCAGCGCGCCCACCGTGTACAGCCCCGCCCCGGGTGCCGACACGCGCCGCGAGGCCGTCCCGATGCCGCCCTTGAGCGCGAAACTGGACATGCCGCGGCCCGCACCGACGGAGCCCTGCGGGACTTCCGCACCTGCCGCGGCCTTGGCCTGCAGGTAGTGATGCCCGCGCACGGCCATGTGCTGCATGTCGTTGAGGAAGCCGTCGTTGCACTCGAAGACCAGCGGATTGACGCTCGGCAGCCTGCGCCCGCATTCCGGGTTCATCGCGATGCAGTCGCGGATCTGCGCCTCGGCCACGGCCGGCACCGAGAAGGTGTTGGTCAGCGCAATGGGCGTCTCGAGCACGCCGAGCTCTTCCACCTGCACCAGTCCCACGCTCTTGCCGAAGCCGTTGAGCACCGCGACGCCGGCCGGCACGCGCTGCAGGTACGGGTCGCCCGCATGCGGGCACACCACCGTCACGCCGGTCTGCACGTCTCCCTCGTCGAGCGTGCAATGGCCCACCGTGACGCCGGCCACATCGGTGATGGCATCGCGGTGGCCGGAGGGCAGGGTGCCGATGCGCGGAATGGCAGGCGCCATGGCTACGGGTCCTACAGGCGGTCGATCTTGGGATCGAGTGCGTCGCGCAGCCCATCCCCCAGCAGGTTGAAGGCCAGCACCGTGAAGAAGATCGCCAGCGACGGGAACAGTGCCACGTGCGGCGCGTTCACCATGTCCGCGCGTGCCTCGTTCAGCATCGCGCCCCATTCCGGCATCGGCGGCTGCGCGCCCATGCCGAGGAAGCTGAGGCTGGCCGCCG
>NZ_LMTS01000224.1:2402-11285 GCF_001541225.1 Variovorax sp. WDL1
TGATGATCGAAGTGCCGAGCCGCATCGTGAAGTACACGACGATGGAGGAGATGGTGCCCGGCAGGATGTGGCGCAGCAGGATGGTGCTGTCGCTCGCGCCGATGCTGCGCGTGGCCTCGATGTAGGTGAGGTTCTTCAGTGCCAGCGTGTTGCCGCGCACCAGCCGCGCGAAGGCCGGCACGCTGAACACCGACACCGCCACCACCACATTCGTCATGCTGCTGCCGAGGATGGCGACCACGCCCAGCGCCAGCAGGATGCCGGGGAAGGCGAAGAGCACGTCGGAAATGCGCATCACGATACGGTCCCACCAGCCGCCGTAGTAGCCGGCCAGCAGGCCCAGCACGGTGCCGATGATGGCGCCCAGCACCACCGACAGGAAGCCCGTGGCCAGCGAGATGCGTGCGCCCATGAGGATGCGGCTGAAGATGTCGCGGCCCAGCGGATCGACCCCGAACCAATGGGCCGCCGAGGGGCCGGTGTTGAGCTTGTCGTAGTCGAAGAAGTTCTCGGCGTCGTAGGGCACGATCCAGGGCGCGAGAATGGCCACGGCCACGAGCAGCAGCACGAAGATGCCGGCGCCCATCGCGACGTGCTGCATGCGGAACTTGCGCCAGAACTCCGTCCACGGCGTGCGCACGCGCGAGGACGCGACGATTGCAGCGGTCGGCTGCTCGGCCACGGCGGGGATGGGTTCAGCGGGAGGTGTGCTCATCGTCAGTCTCGCGCGTCACGCGTGTCACTTGTAGCGGATGGTGGGATTGATGAAGCCGTACATCACATCCACCACCAGGTTGATCAGGATGAACTCCAGCGAGAACAGCAGCACCAGCGCCTGGATCACCGGGTAGTCGCGCATGTCCACCGCATCCACCAGCAACCGCCCGAGGCCGGGCCAGTTGAACACCGCCTCGACCACGATCGAGCCGCCCAGCAGGAAGCCGAACTGCAGCCCCATCATCGTGACCACCGGGATCAGCGCGTTGCGCAGGCAGTGCTTGAGCACCACCCACTTCTCCGACACGCCCTTGGCACGTGCCGTGCGCACGAAGTCTTCCTGGATCACCTCGACGAAGGAGGCGCGGGTGAAGCGCGCCATCACCGCCGCCACCGCGGCGCCCAGCGTGATCGAGGGCAGGATGTAGTGGCGCCACGAATCGGCGCCCACCGTGGGCAGCCAGCCGAGCTGCACCGAGAAGATCTGCATCAGCAGCATGCCCAGCGCAAAGGCCGGAAAGGAAATGCCCGACACCGCCAGCGTCATGCCCAGCCGGTCAGGCCACTGGTTGCGGTACACGGCCGACGTGATGCCGATCGCCATGCCGAACACCACCGCCCAGGCCATGCTGGTGAGCGTGAGCAGCAGCGTAGGCATGAAGCGCTCGGCGATCTCGGTGGACACCGGCCGCTTCGAACGCAGCGAACGGCCGAAGTCGCCCTGCAGCATGTTGGTGAAGAAGTTGAGGAACTGCTGCGGCATCGGCTTGTCGAGCCCGAGGTCCGCGCGCACCAGCGCCACCGTCTCGGGGCTGGCGTCCGGTCCGGCCGCCAGCCGCGCCGGGTCGCCGGGCAGCATGTGGACGAACAGGAACACCAGCACCGCCACGATCAGCAGTGTAGGCAAGAGGCCCAGCAGGCGCTTGAGGACGTACTGGAGCATTCGCTCACCCCCAGGCTGCGCGCACTTCGTGTCGCTTTCGCCAACCCCCTTCCGGGGGCAGCATCAGCGGCCCGGCAAAGCCGGTTCCGCGGTGTTTCACGACTCGGCTGCGCGGTTTCATGCGTCGAGGATCGTGCCAGGCACAGGGGAGCACTGAAGTCACTTCAGCTCGACGTCGTCGAAGTTGAAGCTGCCGTCCGGAATCACGTAGAAGCCGGTCAGGTTGCGCGCCCGCACCGACAGCAGTTGCTCCGTGACGAGGAAGGCCCAGGGCGCGTCGTCCCAGATGCGCTTCTGCGCATCGGCGTAGATCTTGCCCTTGGCGGCCGGGTCGGTGGTCACCAGCGCCTTCTTGATGTCGGCATCGACCTGTTCGTTCTTGTAGTACGCGGTGTTGAAGAGGCGCGGCGGGAACGATTCGGACGCCAGCAGCGGGCGCATTGCCCAGTCGGCCTCGCCGGTGGAAGAGGACCAGCCCACGTAGTACATGCGCACCGGCGCGGTGGCCGGGTCTTGCGCGCTCTCGACGCGTTCCACCCGCTGCCCGGCTTCCAGCGCCTGCACCTGCACCTTGACGCCGACCTGCGCCAGCTGCTGCTGCACGAACTGGATCACCTTCTGCGCCGTCGTGTAGTTGTAGGCCGACCAGAGCGTGCTCTCGAAACCGTTCGGGTAGCCGGCCTCCTTCAGCAGCTCTCGCGCCTTGGCAGGGTTGTAGGGCCAGGGGCCGAGCTTCGACGCGCCATCGATGCCCTTGGGCAGCACGCCCTCCGCCGGTATCGCATAGCCCGAGAACGCCACCTTGACCAGCGCTTCCTTGTTGATCGCGTAGTTGATGGCCTGGCGCACCTTCGGGTTGTCGAAGGGCTTCTGCTGCGTGTTCATCGAGATGTATCGATGAATGATCGAGGGCGAGCTGGTCACCTCCAGGCTGGGCTTGCCCTTGAGCGTTTCGGCGGCTTCCGGCGGCATCGGGAAGGCGAAGTGCGCCTCGTTGGTCTGCATCATCGCGGCGCGCGTGTTGTTGTCGACCACCGGGCGGAAGGTGATCGTGTCGACCTTCGGATAGCCCTTCTTCCAGTAGCCGTCGAACTTGGCGACCTTCATGTAGTCGGTGGACTTCCACTCGACAAATTTGAACGGGCCGGTGCCCACCGGGTTCTGCGCGATGCCCTTGCTGCCGAATTTGGCCAGCGCGGCCGGCGAGATGATCACGCCCGACGGGTGGGCGAGCGTGTTGATGAAGGGCGAGAAGGGCTCGGTCAGCGTGAAGCGCACCGTGCTCGCATCGACCGCCTCGGTCTTGGCGATGTTCTTGTAGAGGTTGTAGCGCTTGAGCTTGTTGTCCGGGTTGGTCACGCGGTCGAAGGTCGCCTTCACGGCTTCGGCGTTGAAGGGCGTGCCGTCGTGGAACTGGATGCCGGTGCGCAGCTTGACGGTGTACACCAGCCCGTCCTTGCTCACGGTGTGGCCGGTGGCGAGCACCGGCACCATCTTCATGTCCTTGTCGAAGCCGTAGAGCCCCTGGTAGAAGGCCTTGGCCACCGCCTGCGAGAGCGTGTCGTTGGCATCGTACGGGTCGGTGGTGGTGAAGTTGGACTGCACGGCCACGACCACGTCCTTGGCGGCCTGCGCCGACAGGGCGAGACCGGCCAGCGCGAGGGCGGCTGCGATTCGGGTAAGACGCTTGTTCATGCGAAGACTCCTTTGAAAAATTAAAAATCGCCGGCAATCGGATGCCGCGCCACGAAATGCCCCGGGCCCACCTCGACCAGCGGCGCTACCGAAGGCTCGTAGCCCACCGGGTGCGCCGGGCTCGGCACCTCGCCCTGCAGCAGCGGGCGCTTCTGCGTGCGCCGCGTCGGGTCGGCCACCGGCACCGCGGCCATCAGCCGCTTCGTGTAGGCATGCTGCGGGTTCTCGAAGATGGCGCGGCGCGGACCGATCTCGACGATCTGGCCCAGGTACATCACCGCCACGCGGTGGCTGATGCGCTCCACCACCGCCATGTCGTGCGAAATGAAGAGAAAGGCTACGCCCAGCTCGCGCTGCAGGTCGAGCATCAGGTTGACGATCTGCGCCTGGATCGACACGTCCAGCGCCGACACCGACTCGTCCGCCACCACCACCTTCGGGTCGAGCGCGAGCGCGCGGGCGATCGCAATGCGCTGGCGCTGCCCGCCGGAGAACTCGTGCGGGTAGCGCTGCGCATAGTCGGCCGGCAGGCCCACCTTTTCGAGCAGCCAGCGCACCCGCGCCAGCGCCTCCGCGCCCTTGGCGACGCGGTGCACCAGCAGCGGCTCCATGATCGAGAAGCCCACCGTGAGGCGCGGGTCCAGCGACGCGAACGGGTCTTGAAAGATGAACTGGATGTCGCGCCGCAGCGCCTGCAGCTCGCCCTGCGGCAGCGCCAGCACGTTGCGGCCCTTGAACTCGATCTCGCCACCCTGGCTGTCGACCAGGCGCAGCAGCGAGCGGCCGGTGGTCGACTTGCCGCAGCCCGACTCGCCCACCAGCGCCAGCGTCTCGCCGGCATGCAGGTCGAAGCTGATGCCTTCCACCGCATGCACCCGGCGCGTGACGCGGCCGAACAGGCCGCTCTTGAGGTCGAAGCGCGTCACCAGGTTCTTCACGCGAAGGATCGGCGGCACGTCGAGGCGCACCGTGTCCTGCGGGCTGCGGTCGCTCATGCTCACACCGGCCGCATCGACCTGCAGCAGCTCGAAGCGCGCCGGCAGCTCGGTGCCGCGCATCGCGCCCAGCTGCGGCACGGCGGAGAGCAGGGCGCGCGTGTACGGATGCTGCGGCGCCGCGAAGATCTGCTCCGACGGCCCGGCCTCGGCCTTGTCGCCGCGGTACATCACGAGCACGCGGTCGGCCACCTCGGCCACCACGCCCATGTCGTGCGTGATGAACACCACGCCCATGTGCATCTCGGCCTGCAGCTCGCGGATGAGCTGGAGGATCTGCGCCTGGATGGTGACGTCGAGCGCGGTGGTCGGCTCGTCCGCGATCAGCAGCGAAGGCCGGCACGACAGCGCCATTGCGATCATCACGCGCTGGCGCATGCCGCCGGAGAGCTGGTGCGGGTAGCGCTGCAGCACGCTGCGCGCCTCGGGAATGCGCACCAGCTCCAGCATGCGCAGCGCTTCCGCGCGCGATGCGGTACGGTCCTTGCCCTGGTGGATGGTGATGGCTTCCGCGATCTGGTCGCCGGCGGTGAACACCGGGTTCAGCGACGTCATCGGTTCCTGGAAGATCATCGCGATGTCGGCGCCGCGGATGCCGCGCATCGTGGCATCCGTTGCCTTGGCCAGGTCGAGCACGCGGCCATCGCGCCGCCTGAACTTCATGCGGCCCTCGGGGATGCGGCCGCCGCCGTATTCGACCAGCCGCATCAGCGCGAGCGAGGTGACCGACTTGCCCGAGCCCGACTCGCCGACGATCGCCAGCGTCTCGCCGCGGTCGACGTGGAAGCTCAGCCTGCGCACCGCATCGACAGTGCGCTCCGAGGTGGCGAAGCGCACGGTGAGCCCGTCGACCTCGAGCACGCGCAGCTCGGGCATCTGCATGGCAGTGCAGGCCGCGGCAGAAGGCGAAACGATCGCACTCATCGGTGAATGGCGGTCTGCGGCGCCTCGGTGCCGCGCGCATGGCCGCGGTACATGCCGTCGGTGTTGAAGGGCATGCAGACGTTGCCGTTGCGATCGATCGCGATCAGCCCGCCGCTACCGCCGATCGAGGGCAGTGTCTGCATCACCACCGCCTGCGCCGCCTGCGCCAGCGACTGGCCCGCATAGCGCATGCGCGCGCAGACGTCGTAGGCCGCGGCAGCGCGGATGAACATCTCGCCGCTGCCGGTGCACGACACGGCGGCGCGCTTGTCGTCGGCATAGGTGCCCGCGCCGATCAGCGGCGAATCGCCCACGCGGCCGACGCGCTTGTTGGTCATGCCGCCCGTGGAGGTGGCGGCCGCGAGGTGCCCCTGCAGGTCGAGCGCCACCGCACCGACGGTGCCGAACTTGCGGCCCTCGTCCAGCGGCGCAGCGGCGGCGCTCGCCGCGCCGTCGTGGTCGAGCACCACCCGGCCGGCGCCCTGCGCCTGCGCCAGCTGCGCGCGCCGCGCCTCGGTCGAGAAGTAGGAGGGCTCCACCATCTCCAGCCCGCGCTCGCGCGCGAAGGCCTCGGCGCCGGCGCCGGCCAGCAGCACATGGGCGCCGTCTTCCATCACCGCACGCGCGGCGCGCACGGGGCGGCGAATGCGGCTCACGCAGGCGATCGCGCCGGCGCGCAGGTCGGCGCCGTTCATCACGGCCGCGTCGAGCTCGTGCGTGCCCGCGTGGGTGAAGACCGCGCCGTGGCCGGCATTGAAGAGCGGGCAGTCTTCCAGCATCTCGACCGCGAGGCAGACCGCGTCGAGCGCGGAAGCGCCCCCCAGCAGCGACGCCCGGGCGGCATGCAGGATGGCGTGCAGCGCCTCGTGGTAGGCCTGCGCCGCGCCGGCGCTCAGTGCCGCGGCGCTGATCGTGCCGGCGCCGCCGTGGATGGCAATGACGGGTGTCGTTCTCATCGGGTTTTCTTCTTTCCGGCTGGCGCGCGCGGCGCCGGCCTCTGCTTCATTCTCGGCGTGTTCGCGGCCCGCAGGCCCTGCGCGCCGTGCAGCCACGGCATCACGGCATGCACCACCTGGCTTGCGGCCTGGTACGCCTGCGGCGCGCGCAGGGCCACCGCACTGGTCAGGGCTTCGATCAGCGCCAGCACGCTGGTTTCGCAATTGGGACGATAACGGGTTTCGGTCTGCGCGTAGAGGGTGACATCGGCCAGCGGCGCGATCGGCGAGCTGGGCCGGTCGGTCAGCGCCAGCACGCCCACGCCCTGGCTGCGCGCGATGCTGGTGAGCGCCACGGTGTCGGTCAGGTAGCGCGGGAAGGTCAGCGCCACCAGCAGGTCTTGCGGCCCGCCGCGCGACAGGGCGCGCGCGCCGTGCGTGACGCCGCTGACCGAGGACAGCAGGCGCACGTCGGCACAGTAGGCATCCAGCCCATGGTGCAGCAGCCCGGCGAGCCAGGCGCTGGCGCCGAAGCCGGCAATGAAGACGGTGCGGGCGCCGAGCACGCGCGCTACCGCGGCTTCGCAGGAGGCGGGGTCGAGGGCCTGGCGTGTTGCGCCGATGTTGTCTTGGCTTTCTTGCAGGGCGATCGCGAATACCTCGGCAACGGTCGAAGGGCTGGCGAGGTTGCCGCGTAGGCGCTCGACGGGTGCTACCAGCGGCTCGAAGCCGCGGACCAGCTCGGCGCGGAAGCTTGCATAGCCGTCGAAGCCCAGCGCGCGGGCGAAGCGGTTGGCGGTGGCGACCGAGACGCCGACGGCTGCGGCCAACTCGTCGATGGGCAAGGTGGCAACCTGCAACGGGCGCTCGAGCACGTAGTCGGCCACCTGGCGGTGCGAAGGGGTCAACTGCCGCAAGGCCTGGGCGATGCGCTGGGCGACGGTGGTGGCTGCGGGGGGAGCCGGCATGCGGTGGGGTTGTGGGGTACTCGCCCGTTCAGGGTGCGGGGGATGTAAAGAAAATTACATTGTGGTGCAAGGGAAGAAAATTTTCGATCATTGGGGCGGGTTTAGCAAGGTGCGGGCCACGTCTGATCGGCGGCGGTGACTTCGCGCGTTGCGAGTTGGCGCGCGAAATCGGCGTAGAGCGAGAGCAGCGCGCGGGTTTCGGTCACCATCGCGTTGAACTCGGCGCTGGCCGGGATGTCGCTGGGGAGAGGGCGGCTTTCGAAGTCGCGTAGTTTGCGATGCAGTTCCTCCATGTGGCAGAGGAAGGCTGGGGCGTTGAGTCGCGGGTCCAGGTCGTTGGCGCAGAGGGTGTGCCGTGGGGCGGGTTCGGGGTCGGAGAAGATGTTGACCTTCTCGACAGGAACTCGCTCGGCGCGAGCGGAGACGTTGCGAGGAGTGGCGCGTGCACGAGCAGACTTGACCATGATGGTCTCCAAGGACATCGCGGAGCTTGCTCGGGACGCCAATCCCGGTCACCCCAATGGTGGAGTGACGGGCGGAGTATAGCCAGGGGTGATCGGCAGAAGTGCAGGCCGGCAAGACGCAAGCGTCTGTCGTGGGACGGCCTCTGGTAGACGATCCGCTATGCAGCGGTTGCTGTCGATGAGCACCGTACCCTCGACTCACGGTCACCGGCACATTGCGGTCATACGGGCATCAGCGGCCCGTCGATTCCTAATGACCGGTTTCGAAGTACTGCCGACATCGCCAGCGCTTCAGGCGGTTGTGATGGCTGGCCAGCTCAAAGGTTCTTCGTGTGGAGACCGCCGACGAGCTGGCCGAGCGGTAGTGCGCGCGATGCGCAAAGCGGTGGTCTGAGTGTCGGGTAGCTCGGTCGCGCATTTTTCGGCTGACCTGATCAGATGGCTCGGTGACGCCAACGGCTGCGCACGCACACCACGTTGACGCGCACAGGCTCAATCTCTCGGAAGCCTTCCACTCTTCGTGATTGAAGTGGGTCTCGCCGCGAATGAAGACTCCTTGATGCTTCCGCTGTGTCAGCGGCCAGCATGAACCACCAGCGACATCCAGGGTATCGCTTCCACGCGCACAGGGGCTGGGCACCGCGGGTGCGGGCTCCTGGAAGCAGGAATGCGGGTAACAATCCTTGGCCAAGTGGGCAGCCAGATCAATAATGTGCGCGCCGATTCGCGGTTAGCGGGGTCACAAGGTCCTCCTCAACCAGAGCTGCGACTTCGTCGCCGGTCAGCGTTGCTGCCCGATCGATCTGATTGGCGCTCACTCATCATGGGCTGCCGGTTGCAAGGAGCACAGTTGATGTCGAACTGCCTTGGTGACTTCACGAAGCCGGGAGTTTCCGGCCGGCGGGCAACGCTCAGGAGCATCAGCGATGCTGACCAGCGATTGACAGCCACTGAGGACGTCACCGCGACGACCGGTGAGCATGTTGTAGGCCCGGTCGCTGCTTGGACGACAGGTGACGTTGAGCATCTGGCGGGCCGCAGCCCTGCAGGTGATCTGCTGGTTTTCTGGTGGACTCCTCGTGCTGATCGGTGGCAGGTTGTCAACGCCTCGCAGGAGGCTGGTGCACGCATAGACGGCCCTGTAGCGGCATGGGTAACCAGAGCCGACGACCTCACGGTTGAGCATCTGGCGGGCCGCAGCCCAGCAGGTGATCTGCTGGTTTTCTGGTGGTCGCCGCGCGC
>NZ_LMTS01000020.1 GCF_001541225.1 Variovorax sp. WDL1
CCGCAGCTGAACGCGCTCGGCGGGCTGGAGGGCTACGTGGTGCGCGGGGGCACCGTCAGCATCGACGGGGCCGGACTCGATGCGAGAAGCACCGACTACGCGGCCATCCTCGCGCGGGCCATCAAGGTCAATGCGGCGCTCTGGGCGAACGAGCTCAAGGTGGTCACGGGCGCCAACCAGGTCTCGCCCGACCAGGGGCAGGTCAGCCCGACCGCCGGCACGGGCAAGGCGCCCGTCTTCGCGCTCGATCTCGCCCATCTCGGCGGCATGTACGCCGGCAAGATCACCCTCATCGGCACGGAGCATGGCGTCGGCGCGCGCAATGCGGGCACGATCATGGCGGCGGACGGCTCGGGTCCGCTCTCCGGCCCGGGCGAGTTCATCATCACCGCGGACGGGCGGCTGGAGAACATCGGGACGATCCAGGCCGCGCGCCGTGCCGCCATCGCGGCCGAGAGCCTCGCCAACAGCGGGCGCATCACGAGCGGCGG
>NZ_LMTS01000125.1:0-667 GCF_001541225.1 Variovorax sp. WDL1
AGTTGGATCAGGGAATGGCGAGCTGGGACCAGCCGCCTCTCTCGAGGGCACGTTGAGCCGCGGCATGGCTGCGGAAGTACTCACGAGATTCCCGCGAGACGGGACCTTCGGTATCGCGCGTGCCGATGTAGTGGCCGGCGGCGCTGTGCAGGACTTCGAGCGGCAGGAACTTGCCGCAGTAGGTCAAGGCCAATTGACCGAATCGGCCGAAAGAGGCTTGCTGGGACATGGATGGGCTCCTTGGAAAAGCGGGGCCCTGTCCCTCACGGGATGGCAGCTCCCGCACGCGGTTGAAAAAAAAGCATCAGCGTCTTGGGAACGCGCGTCCGCGCAATGGATGCGATGCGGACTGGTGGGTTGCGCGGAGAGAACCCCGCGGCAGCCTGAAACCCTGGCTGCTGGCATGTGCTGACGAATCAGCGAACATGCGAGCAGCTTCGTGAGGGTGCCGCGCCACGTCAGTTGGAAATCGGCATCTGGTCCAGCCCCGATTGATGTGCGCAGGGACAAAGAAAAGCCCCGCAACGAGTGCGGGGCGGTCATGACCGTGCGGTGAGGCTGGATCAGCGGGGCTTGTCGCCCAGGACATGCTGCTTCCAGATGGCGAATGCCTCGTTCGCTGGCAGCTCGGCCAGGATGACGATGGGCTGGTCCTGTCGGCTGCGCA
>NZ_LMTS01000125.1:815-1938 GCF_001541225.1 Variovorax sp. WDL1
TGCGTGCATGGCATCGGCCAACTGGTCCACGAGGAAGTCGAGCGTCATGTCGATGAGAAGTGGCTCGTCGTCCTCGCGCTCGACGTCGAGCGATGCCGGCGGCAGGCTCTTGGCAAATTCCTCGGCTTGGGCCAGCAGCGCGGCCTGGCCTTGCAACGCGCGCACGAACGTCGAGCCGCCGTGTCCGTCATTGCGGGCTTCGGCGATGGGCCTGCCGTCGAACATGACGGTGGCGGTGAAGCACAGCGTTTCCTCGCTCGCGAAATCCGCGACCTTGAGGTTCTTGAGCGTGATGCGGTCTTGTCGGGTGATGGTGTCCATGGAAAGTCCTGATATCGACCGGGTTGACGACACGCCCCTGACGGGACGCGCATACATCCCGTGGGTTGGAGGAAGGTGGCATCGATGCCCGGTGGGCAGCGTTCGCCGGAGAGATGCCGGGGCGAACTGGCGGGTGGCGTGGGAGGAACCCACGGCAGCCTTGACACCCTGGCTGCTGGCTGTTGCCGATGCGTCGGCAATGCAGGAGGGAGGATCACGCGGCCCGCCGGCCGCGTCGTGCATCAATCCGAAGCGCTCGATCCCGTCTTGTGCAGGCACTGCACCAGCCGCTGGCCCAGCCACGCGACGCACGGCACGGCCATGGAGTTGCCGATCGCCTTGTAGCGCGGCGCGTCGGCGGAGGGCCTGCCGCGGTACGGCACCAGCGTGTAGTCGTCGGGCATGCCTTGAAGCCGCTCGCATTCGACCGGCATCAGCCGACGCACCCGCCACTGCGACCAGTCGCCCGGACCGGGGTTATTCCAGTCGTAGCGGAAATGTGCCTCGAAGTCCGGTGCCAGCACATGGGGCTTGTCGGCACCGCCGCTGCTGGTGCGCAGCGCGGTCGAGACGCCATCGCCCAGTTCAGCGGCCAGGCCTTCGGTGCGACCGCGCAGCGCCACGCCGATCACCATCGGCCGGCCTTGGCCCGGCTTGCCGCCACCCGTGGAGAGCGTCCCGGCAAGCTGGCCGTGGCCGGATTCCAGCCGCAGCTCGCCGCGCGAGTTCTGCGCGAACGCGATGGCCGGCACCACGCCGGCGTTCGCGTGGCTGAGGCGATGTCCGCCGGCACGCAGCGTCG
>NZ_LMTS01000148.1:0-81674 GCF_001541225.1 Variovorax sp. WDL1
CCGCCCGCCGGGCCGCCCCAAGGGCGGACTGCGCCCCCTCCGGGGGCAGCGAATACATGAAGTGATGAGCGTCGGGGCGCATGTCGGCTTATTCGGAGAGAGGAATCGGCAGCCCGAGCAGCGCGGCTGCGAAATCGGCCGTGCTGCGGATCGCCTCGATGTCGTCGCCGGTGATGGTGAGATGGCCCATCTTGCGGCCGCGGCGCGCCTCGGCCTTGCCATAGAGGTGCAGGTGCGCGCCCGGCAGCGCCAGCACGTCGGCCCAGCGCGGCTGGATGGCCTTGGGTTCGTCCTCCGGGAACCAGAGGTCGCCCAGCAGGTTCAGCATCAGCGCGGGACTGTGCTGGCGCGGCGGATTGAGCGGCAGGCCGGCCAGGGTGCGCACCTGCAGCTCGAACTGCGAAACGTCGCAGGCATCCAGGGTCCAGTGGCCGCTGTTGTGCGGGCGAGGCGCCATCTCGTTGACGACCAGGGACCCGTCGGCCAGCACGAAGAACTCGACGCACAGCACGCCCACGTATTGCAGGCCTTCCGCGATGGCAACGGCGGACTCTATCGACAGCCGCGCGGCCGACTCGGGGATGTTGTTCGCATGCACCTCGGTCACAGCGAGGATGCCGCCGCGGTGCAGGTTGCGCTGCGGCGGGAAGTGCACGATCTGGCCATCGTGCCCCCGCGCGACAATGACCGAGCACTCGAAGTCCAGCGGCAGCAGCTTCTCGAGCACGCAGGGCACCTGGCCGGCGCGGTGCCAGGCGGCGGCCAGTTCCTCGCGGGAGTCGACACGCTGCTGGCCCTTGCCGTCGTAGCCGAGGCGCGCGGTCTTGAGGATGCCCGGGAGCAGGTTGGGGGGCACGAGCGCGACCTGCTCGGCGGACTCGATGACTGCATAGGGCGCGCAGTCCACGCCGCAGCCGACGAAGTGGCTCTTCTCGCGCACGCGGTCCTGCGCAATGGACACGGCGGTGGCGCCGGGCCGCACGGGCCGGGCCACCGCGAGGTGCTCCAGCGAGGCGGCCGGCACGTTCTCGAACTCGGTGGTGATGGCATCGGCCAGGCCGGCGAGCCGCGCGAGGCCATCGACGTCGGCGTAGTCGGTGTGGATGTGATGATGGCTCACGCGGCCGGCGGGGCTGTCCGCATCCGGGTCCAACACCGCGGTGAGATAGCCCATGCGCTGGGCGGCATGCACGAACATGCGGCCGAGCTGGCCGCCGCCCACCACGCCGAGCGTGGAGCCGGGCAAAACGGCGGTCATAAGGCTACCTCCCCCAGGCTCGTCGATTCGTGGAGTTCGCGCATTCCGGCCCCAAGGAGGGGGCGAACGCCTCCGGGCGGCAGGGCGGCGCTCACAGCGCTCCTCCACCTTGGGGAGAGAAGGGGGACACGGCCGGCGCATCGGGCGGCGGCAGCGTCATCGATTGCGCGGCTTCGGTCTGCCTGGCGCGGAAGGCATCGAGCCGCTCGCGAAGCGCCGGGTCGCCCACGGCCAGCATCGCGACCGCGAACAAGGCGGCGTTGGCCGCGCCGGCGTTGCCGATGGCGAAGGTGGCGACCGGCACGCCCTTGGGCATCTGCACGATGCTGTACAGCGAATCCACGCCCTGCAGGTGCCGGCTCGCCACCGGCACGCCCAGCACCGGGACCGTGGTCTTGGCCGCCAGCATGCCGGGCAGGTGGGCCGCTCCGCCGGCGCCGGCGATGATTGCCGCCAGGCCGTGCGCGGCAGCGTTCTCGGCGTAGGCAAACAGTTCGTCGGGCATTCGGTGGGCGGAGACCACCCGCGCATCGTGGGCGATGCCGAATTGCTGGAGAATCTCGACCGCGTTGCGCATCGTCTCCCAATCGGAGCTCGAGCCCATCACCACGCCGACCTGTATGCCTTGCTTCATGGTTTCAATTTTACGTTTCACCCTCAGCTTCCCGCGATGATCGACATCACCCTCGAAAACTTCCAGACCGAGCTGATCGACGGCTCGATGACCACCCCGGTGCTGCTCGACATCTGGGCCGAGTGGTGCGGCCCCTGCAAGCAACTCGGGCCGGTGCTCGAAAGGCTGGAGGCCGAGTATGGCGGGCGTTTCACGCTGGCCAAGCTCGACGCCGACAAGGTGCCGCAGATTTCCCAGCAGCTCAGCCAGATGTTCGGCGTGCGCAGCATCCCGTTCTGCGTGATGTTCAAGGACGGCCAGCCGATCGACGGCTTCGTCGGTGCCATTCCCGCCGACCAGATCCGCGCCTTCCTCGACAAGCATGTGCCTGGGGCGGACGAGCTCGAGGCCGCCGAGCACGAAGAGGCCGCGCAGGACGCCCTGGCCGAGGGCGACACCCAGGGCGCGCTCGAACGGCTGCAGCATGCGGTCGCCACCGATCCGTCCAACGATGACGCGCGCTTCGACTACATCAAGCTGCTGCTCCAGGAAGGCCGCATCGACGATGCCAAGGTGGCCTTCGCACCGGTGATCGCCAAGGCGCCGGCGGTGCGCCGACTCGACGCCCTGCAGCGCTGGATGGATGCGATCGACTTCGCAACGCCGGCCACGGGTGCTGCGCCGACGCTCGCCGATGCCGAGGCGCGTATCGCCACCAGCAAGCGCGACTTCCAGGCCCGCTTCGACCGGGCGCGCCTGCTGATGACCGCGCAGCGCTGGACCGAGGCAATGGACGAGCTGCTGGACATCCTGATGCGCGACAAGAACTGGAACGAGGAGCTGGCGCGCAAGACTTACATCGCGATCCTCGAGATCATCGAGCCGCCCAGGCCCAAGGTGGCGGACGGCCAGATCCCGCCGGACGATCCGACGGTGGCAACGTATCGGCGCCGGCTCAGCAGCGTGGTGCTGAGCTGAATCGCAGACCAGCAGTCACGACATGTTGCAAAGGAAAGTCCGGCCATGCGCTTCCTCTTCTTGACGACAGCCCTCTGCGCATCCCTGCTGGCGAGCGGCTGCGGCAGCGGCATCAACCTCGACGAGCCGATCGAAGGGCCGGTCTGGCAGCTGGAGCAGCTCGGCAGCGAGCTGATCGAGCCGAGCAGTGATCCGCGGCGCAACGCCCAGATCCAATTCGACCGGAGCAGCGGAAGGGTGACCGGCTCGGGCGGTTGCAACCGCGTCACCGGCACCTACGAGCGCAGCGGCAGCACGCTCAGGGTGCGACAGCTGGGCGCGACGCGCATGGCCTGCCCCAACGAGGCAAGCACCATCAACGAGACCCAGTTCTTCGCCGCGCTGCAGGCCACGGCAAGCTACCGGCTGCAGGGGATGTCGAGGCTCTCGCTGCTGGATGCGAGCGGGCGAACGGTCGCGACCTTGAGCAACGGCGGAACACGTTGACCCACCGCCCTGCTCACCATTTCGCCGGCAGGGGTTTGAGCACGACCAGCCGCCGCCCGAGCACCGCCACGTAGCCGCCGCTCTCCAGGTCCTTCAGCAAACGGCTCACCATCTCGCGCGAGCATCCGATTTCGCTGGCTATGGCATGGTGGGTCAGCCGCTCCATCTGCAGGGTGCCGTCAGGCTGCGGCTGCGATCGGTCCTCCAGCAGCGCCCGCAGGCGGCTGTACACATCGAGCAAGGCCATGCTCCTGGCGCTCTCGGTGGCCAGTCTTGCGCGCCGGATCAGCCGCATGATGAGCTCGCGCGCCAGTTCCGGGTCGAGCGCCAGATGCCGGAGCATGGTCTCGCGCGTCACCACCACGCACAGCGTCGGCCGCACGGCCTGAACGCTGGCCGAGCGTGGCCCGCCGTCGAGCGACATCTCGCCCACATACTCGCCCGGCCCGTGCAGGCCCAGGGTCACCTCGCGCCCCCGCGCATCGGAGACGAAGGCGCGCAGCTGGCCCGAGAGCACGATGTAGACGGCGCCGCCCTGGTCGCCCTCCTCGATGAGCATGGCGTGGGCCCGGTAGCGGCGCTGCACGCCGAGTGCGGCGAGCTTCTGGAGCGGCGGCGGCAGTTCGGCGAGGGGGTCGGCGCGGGGTGCAGCAGGCGTCGGCGGCATGCGCGGACTATACGGCCCGCATCCTCTGCGATGCGATCACCGGCGCGACGGGCAAGGCGCGGCGCGCGCCGCCGTTCAGCCCTGCCCGGCGAGCCGCAGCGACGACACGATCTGGGGCATGCGCGACAGCTCGCGGACGATCTCGCGCACGCTGCCGCGGCCGGTCTTCTGCCGCACGTTCTTGATGTGGGTGCGCACGGTGGAAACCCGGATGCCCTGCTCGCAGGCGATCTCCTGGGCGCCGCGGCCCGCGCACAGCTGGGTCAACACGGCCTGCTCCGCCGGCGTCAGCCGCTTGGCACGGGCGAACATCTGCACCGTGAGCGTCTCGCAGTTGGAGCGCCGGCTGCAGATGATCAGCACTGCGTCGACCCTCGCGCTGCCATGCGCCAGCGGCACGAAGGCCAGCGAGAGCGTCTCGCCCTCGGGGTCGAGCTCCACGATGCTGCGGCAGTCGCGCTCCGCGTCCTTCAGCGCCTGGCGCAGCTTGGCCTGCGAAGCGGGCAGCGTCGCGCAGAGCAGGCCGTCGACCGCCCGCAGCGCGCGGCCGCTCGCCAGTTCGCGTCGCGCGGGCTGGTTGGCATGCAGGACGCGGCCGCCCAGATCGACGAGCAGCAGGCCGTGGTCGATCTCGTCGAGCGCGCGCGCCAGCAGGGCGGCCTGCAGCGCATCGGATGCCGGGGCTCCGGCGCGGGCTTCGTCCTGGGGGGCGGTCAGTTCGGCAATGGTCGGGTTCATGGCACTTTCCTCATCCGTTGGAATGAGGACAAGTGTGCGAAATGGTGGCTTCGCCGTGCGGTGACTATTGCCCACGGATTTGTGACTTATTCACCTGATCCGGGAGCCGACCGCCCCCAGCCGGTCAGCCGGTCAGCCGGTCCAGCGCTTCGCGGTACTTGGCCGCCGTTTTCTCGATCACCTCGGCGGGCAGGCGCGGCGCCGGAGGCGTCTTGTCCCAGGGCTTGCCGTTGACCTTGACGCCCTCCAGCCAGTCGCGCACGAACTGCTTGTCGTAGCTTGGCGGGTTGGCGCCCGCGGCGAGCGCGGCCTGGTAGCCCTCGACCGGCCAGTAGCGCGAGCTGTCGGGGGTCAGCACCTCGTCCATCAGCACCAGCGTGCCGGCCTCGTCGAGGCCGAACTCGAACTTGGTGTCCGCAATGATCATGCCCTTGGTCAGCGCGATGGCGGCAGCCGTCTCGTAGATGGCGATGCTGGTTTCGCGGATCTGCTGCGCGAGCGCGGGACCGACCACCTCGACCACGCGCTCGTAGCTGATGTTCTCGTCGTGCGCGCCCGCCGCCGCCTTGGCCGCAGGCGTGAAGATCGGCTGAGGCAGCTTGCTGGCGTTGCCCAGGCCCTCCGGCAGGGGCACGCCGCAGACGGAACGGCTCTCCTGGTATTCCTTCCAGCCGCTGCCCGCGAGGTAGCCGCGCACCACCGCCTCGACGGGAATGGGCTTGAGGCGCTTGACGAGCATCGAGCGGTCGCGCACCTGCGGCACCTCGGCGGCGGTCACGACGCTCTCGGGCGCCTCGCCAGTCAGGTGGTTGGGGCACAGGTGGCCCAGCCGGTCGAACCACCACAGCGCCATTTTCGTCAGGATCACGCCCTTGCCCGGGATCGGCTCGCCCATGATCACGTCGAAGGCCGAGAGGCGGTCGCTGGCCACCATCAGGATGCGGTCCTCGCCGACCGCGTAGTTGTCGCGCACCTTGCCGCGCGCAAGCAGGGGCAGGCTCTGGATGGAGGAAGTGTGGACGGTGGTCATGGCGGATGGTGGAACGGCGGAAACGGGGACGACCGAGATTGTGCGCGTGAAAAATGGCCCCCACGCTCCCTCACTTCGTGTGGTCGCTGCCCCCGGGGGGTTTTCATCTTGGGGCGGCCCGGCGATGAAAAAAGCCACCGCGAGGGTGGCTTCGGCAGGAAAGCGAAGCGCTCAGACGACTTCTTGCGCGAGCTCGCCCTTGGCGTACTTGGCGGCCACCACCTGCAGCGTGTCGCCCTTGATCTTGGGCCCCTGGCCCTCGCAGCCGAATTCGATGTAGCGCTGCTTGCAGATCTGCTTGGCGGCCTCGCGCGCGGGCTTGAGCCATTCGCGGGCGTCGAACTTCTCGGGGTTCTCGGCCATGAACTTGCGCACGGCGCCGGTCATGGCCAGGCGGATGTCGGTGTCGATGTTGATCTTGCGCACGCCGTACTTGATGGCTTCCTGGATCTCCTCGACCGGCACGCCGTAGGTTTCCTTCATGTTGCCGCCGTACTGGCGAATGATGGCCAGCAGGTCCTGCGGCACGGAGGACGAGCCGTGCATCACCAGGTGGGTATTGGGAATGCGGCGATGGATTTCCTTGATGCGGTCGATCGCCAGGATGTCGCCCGTGGGCTTGCGGGTGAACTTGTAGGCGCCGTGGCTGGTGCCGATGGCGATGGCGAGCGCATCGAGCTGCGTCTTCTTGACGAAGTCGGCGGCCTGCTCCGGGTCGGTCAGCAGTTGCTCGCGCGTCATCGTCGCATCGGTGCCATGGCCGTCCTCCTTGTCGCCCTTCATGGTCTCGAGCGAGCCCAGGCAGCCCAGTTCGCCTTCGACGGTCACGCCGACCTTGTGGGCCATGTCGACCACTTTGCGCGTGACATCGACGTTGTAGTCATAGCTGGCGATGGTCTTGCCGTCGGCTTCGAGCGAACCATCCATCATCACCGAGGAGAAGCCCAGGTTGATGGCGCCCTGGCACACGTCGGGACTCTGGCCGTGGTCCTGGTGCATCACCAGCGGGACGTCCGGGTAGGCCTCGATCGCTGCGAGGATCAGGTGCTTGATGAAGGGCTCGCCCGCATACTTGCGCGCGCCGGCGCTGGCCTGCAGGATCACCGGTGCGCCGGTCTCCTTGGCCGCTTCCATGACGGCCTGCACCTGTTCCAGGTTGTTGACGTTGAAGGCCGGAATGCCGTAGCCGTTGGCCGCAGCGTGGTCGAGCAGTTCGCGCATCGAGACAAGTGCCATGGGGTGTACCTCGCGGGGAAAATTAAGAACAAAAAACTACCGCGATTCTACTGAGCGCCCCTGTCGGACGGCTCCGACGCGTCTTCCGCGACGCTGCGCTTCAACCTACTCTGCAGATCTTGAGCATGTTGGTGCCGCCCGGCGCGCCCATGGGCTCGCCGCAGGTGATGGCGTAGATGTCGCCGGTCTGCACGATGCCGCGCTTCTTCAGGTGGGCCTCGGCCTGCAGCAGCGCAGTGTCGCGGTCGCTTTCGGCATCCATCAGCAGCGGACGCACGTTGCGGTAGAGCGCCATCTTGCGCTGGGTGGCCAGGCGCGAGGTCAGCGCGTACATCGGGATGTGGGCCCGGTGCCGGCTCATCCACAGCGGGGTGGAGCCGGACTCGGTCAACGCCACGATCGCCTTGGCGCCGAGGTGGTGCGCGGTGAAGAGAGCGCCCATGGCAATCGACTGGTCGATGCGGCTGTAGGTCTGCCCGCTGAAGTCCGCATCCAGATGCAGATCCTCGGCGGCTTCGGCGGCCTCGCAGATCCGGCTCATTTCCTGCACGGTCTCCAGCGGGTAGCGGCCCGAAGCGGTCTCGGCCGAGAGCATCACCGCGTCGGTGCCGTCGAGCACCGCATTGGCGACGTCGCTGACCTCCGCGCGTGTCGGCACCGGGTTGCTGATCATCGACTCCATCATCTGGGTGGCGGTGATGACCACCTTGTCCATCTCGCGCGCCATGCGGATCATTTTCTTCTGCAGCGCCGGAACCGCGGCGTTGCCGACCTCGACAGCGAGGTCGCCGCGCGCGACCATGATCCCGTCGCTGGCGCGCAGGATTTCCTCGAGCTTGGGGATCGCCTCCGCGCGCTCGATCTTGGCGATCAGCCCCGGCTTGTGGCCGAACTCGGCCGCCGCCACGTTGCACAGCTGGCGCGCCATCTCCATGTCGGTCGCGTTCTTGGGGAAGCTCACGGCCACGTAGTCGGCCTGGAAACTCATGGCGGTCTTGATGTCCTCCATGTCCTTGGCCGTCAGCGCCGGCGCCGTGAGCCCGCCGCCCTGCTTGTTGATGCCCTTGTTGTTGGAGAGTTCACCGCCCAGGCGCACCGTGGTATGCACCGATTCGCTCTTGACGGCATCGACGGTGAGGACGATGAGGCCGTCGTTCAACAGCAGGCTGTCGCCCGGCTTCACGTCGCGCGGCAGGTCCTTGTAGTCCAGGCCCACGGCGGCGATGTCGCCCAGCTCGGTGCGCGCGCCGTCGAGCACGAACCTGGCCCCCGGCTCCAGCCAGACCTTGCCCTCCGCAAACTTGCCAACCCGGATCTTCGGGCCCTGCAGGTCGGCCATGATCGCCACCTCGCGGCCCGCATTGCGCGCCGCCTGGCGCACCATGGCGGCGCGGCCGATGTGGTCCTGCGCCGTTCCGTGGCTGAAGTTGAGCCGCACCACGCTGACCTTGTGGTGGATCATCTGCTCTAGCAATTCGGGCGTGCTCGAGGCCGGACCGAGCGTGGCGACGATCTTGGTGGCGTGGCGGGGAAGGCGGGTCGTGCTCATGCTGCGGGGTCTCCGATTTGTATTCGATACTGTATACACTTTGCGGCGCCGGCGATAGTCCCCCGGGCCGCGACGTCCGCCGCGCCGCGCGCCGGACTCAAGCAGCCGCCCGCTTCTCCAGGATCTCGAAAGCCGGCAGGGTCTTGCCCTCGAGCACCTCGAGGAAGGCGCCGCCCCCGGTCGAGATGTAGCCAACCTGGTCTTCGATGCCGTACTTGGCGATCGCAGCCAGCGTGTCGCCGCCGCCGGCGATCGAGAAGGCGCTGCTGTCGGCGATGGCACGCGCGATGGCTTCCGTTCCCTTGGAGAAGGCGTCGAACTCGAACACGCCCACCGGGCCGTTCCAGACGATGGTCCCGGCCTCGCGCAACTGCGCCGCCAGGATCTCGGCGGTCTTGGGGCCGATGTCCAGGATCAGGTCGTCCTCGGCCACCGCGTTCGCGTCCTTCACCGTGGCGGGCGCATCAGCGGAGAAGGTCTTGGCGGTGACCACGTCGACCGGAATCGGCACCGCGGCGCCGCGTGCGCGCATGGCGTCGATCACGGCCTTGGCCTGGTCCTGCAGGTCGGGCTCCGCCAGCGACTTCCCGATCGGAAGGCCGGACGCCAGCATGAAGGTGTTGGCAATGCCGCCGCCCACGATCAACTGGTCGACCTTGTCGGCGAGGCTCTCGAGGATGGTGAGCTTGGTGCTGACCTTGGAGCCCGCGACGATCGCCACCAGCGGCCGCTTGGGCTGCGCCAGGGCCTTGGTGATGGCGTCGATCTCGGCCGCCAGCAGCGGGCCCGCGCAGGCGATCTTCGCGAACTGGGCGATGCCGTAGGTCGTGGCCTCCGCGCGGTGCGCCGTGCCGAAGGCGTCATTGACGTAGATGTCGGTCAGCGCGGCCAGCTTGCGGGCCAGCGCCTCGTCGTTCTTCTTCTCGCCCTTGTTGAGACGGCAGTTCTCCAGCAGCACGACCTGCCCCGGCGCGACCTGCACGCCGTCGACCCAGTCCGGCACCAGCGGCACCTCGCGGCCCAGCAGCTCGCCCAGGCGTTTGGCGACCGGCGCCAGCGAATCCTCGGGCTTGAACTGGCCCTCGGTCGGGCGGCCGAGGTGGGAGGTGACCATCACCGCGGCGCCTGCATCCAGCGCCTGGCGGATGCAAGGCACCGAGGCGCGGATGCGCGTGTCCTCGGTGATGTTGCCGGCATCGTCCTGCGGCACGTTGAGGTCGGCTCGGATGAAGACGCGCTGGCCTGCGACTTTGCCTTGCGCGACGAGATCGGTGAATCGAAGGACGTTCATGGGTAGGGAAGGAGATGGAAGCGGGGAAGGTGCCTCGAAAACAGGCGAAAGGCCATTGTAGGTTTGGCTGCGCGGCGGCTTGTATCAGCGCGACAGCCCGGGCTCTTGCACGAAGCGCTCCAGGATCCGGACGAAGCCCGCTGCCGCAGGCGACAGCGAGCGACGCGCCGCCGCGTAGACGCAGACCTCGCGATGGAAGTCCGGCCGGTCGAGCTTGACCATCCGCAGCCCGTGGGCCTGCACCAGCGAGGCCGAGTAGGTCGGGCAGACCGTCAGGCCCAGGCCCGACGCCACCATGCCCAGTGCGGTCGTCATGTAGGACACCTCCTGCGTCGAGGCCCGCATCAGGAAGGCGCGCGCGTCGGCCTCCAGCTCGGGCAGCACGCGCTGGCGGAAGTCGCGCGTGGGCGCAATGAAGGTGTAGGGGCCGAGCTCGCTCCAGCGGACCTGGCGCCGGCGCGCGAACGCGTGGTCCTGCGGGCAGATCAGCCAGTGGCGATCGCGGAACAGGGGACGGCGCTCGACAGCCGCGGCATCCACCTCCACGTCCTGGCCCACCGCGAGCTCCGCCTCGCCCGATGCCAGCCCGGCCAGCAGGTGCTCGGGCAGCGTATCGACCAGCCGCACGTCAATGCCCGGATGGCGCTCGCGGTAGGCTGCGATCACGCGTGGCATCAGCGTGCAGGCCATCAGCTGCGGCGCGGCCAGCCGCAGCAGGCCGCGCTTCTGGTCGCGCAGCTCGGTCACGCCGGCCACCGCGCCGGCAAGGTCACCCAGCACGCGCTGCACAGAGGGCTGGAAGGCGCGGCCGACCTCCGACAGCAGCACGCGCCGCGTGTGCCGATCGAAAAGCTGCACGCCCATCTCGCGCTCCAGTTCGCGCACCAACACGCTCAGCGCCGACTGCGTGAGGTGCAGGCGCGCGGCCGCGGCGGTGAAGCTGCCGGTCTCGGCCACGGCGTCGAAGGCGCGCAGCTGGCGCAGGGTCAGATTCATGGCCTTGTTTCATCAATCGATGAATTTATTTCGATTGAATCATAAGAAGAAAAAGGGCCCAATCCGGCCTCTTCCCCACGGAGACAAGCCATGCCCCCTGCCGAGACAGTGCCGCTCGCCCCTGCTCCCGTGCCCGTGCGCGGCCTGCACCACTTCGCCTGGCGCTGCCGCGACAGCGAGGAGACGCGCCGCTTCTACGAGGACCTGCTGGGCCTGCCGCTGGCGCACGTGATCAAGAGCGACCATGTGCCGAGCACCGGCGAGTACTGCCCCTACGTCCACATCTTCTTCCAGATGCGCGACGGCTCGTACATCGCCTTCTTCGACCTGGGCGACGACGTGGCCGCGCTGCCCTCGCCCAACACGCCGGCCTGGGTCAACCACATCGCCCTGCGCGTCGATTCGGTGGCCGACCTGCTGGCCGCCAAGGCGCGGCTGGAGGCCGCCGGCGTCGAGGTGCTGGGCGTGACCGACCACCACATCATCCAGTCGATCTACTTCTTCGACCCCAACGGCATCCGCGTGGAGCTGACCACGCCGACCGTGCCGCAGGCCGAGATGGAGGCACATGCACGGCGCGCCCGCGCCGAGCTCGACGCGTGGACGCTCCGCAAGGCCGAATGGCGTGCAAAGGCGGCAGCATGACGGATCTGCAGCTCGCAGTCATCGACGTGAAGCCGGGCGCGGCGATGGAAAGCCAGTCGGGCCTGCAGATGCTGCGCCCGCGCATCTACGGCGCCTACCGCACGCCCGCCGGCCCGAAGAAGATCGCGGCGTTGGTGATGCACCCCACCAGCAACTTCATGGGGCACTACCTGATCGGCCCGCTGGCCGAGCGCGGGATCTGCTGCATGGGCCTGAACTCGCGCTACATGGGCAACGACACGGTGCTGCTGATGGAGCGTGCGATCCAGGACCTGGGCGCGGGCGTTCAGTTCCTGCGCGGCCTGGGCTACGAAAAGGTGGTTCTGATCGGCAACTCGGGCGGCGCGGCGCTCGCGAGCTTCTACCAGGCGCAGGCCGAGCAGCTGACGGCCCACCACTTTCCCGATGGCGATCCCACGCACCTGCACCCGGACGACCTGCCACCGGCCGATGGCATTGCGCTGTGCGCGGCGCACCAGGGCCGCTCGAAGCTGATGCGCGACTGGATCGACCCGTCCGTCACGGACGAGCACGACCCGCTCTCCGTCGATCCCGCACTCGACATGTACGACGCGCGCCATCGGGTGCCTTACGCCGCCGAGTTCCTCGCGCGCTTCAGCGCCGCGCAGAAGGCGCGCCTCGACCGGCTCGAAGCCTGGGCGCTGGAGCGCCTGCGCGTGTTGCGCAGCACGCCGGGCGCGCCGCGCGACCAGGCCTTCGTCGTCTACCGCACGCATGCCGATCCTCGCTGCGTCGACCTCTCGATCGACGCCAACGACCGCGCCCCGGGCAGCGTCTGGGGCGATGCGCGGCAGGTCAACTATTCAGCCAACGCGATGGGCCGCACGACTTCGCTGACGGCCTTTCTCTCGCAATGGTCCGCGCGCTCGCAAGCCGACGGGCCGTCGAACCTGGCACGCACCCGCGTGCCCAAGCTGCTGCTGACCTACACGGCCGATCAGTCCACATTCCCGAGCACGCGCGATGCATGGATGAATGCGGGCGGCGACCGCATCCGCAATGTCGACATCCCCGGCGGCAACCACTACCTCTCGGGCCAACCCGAGCTGGTGCGCCGCGCTGCCGATGCGATCGCGCAGTGGGCGCGCGCACTGTGAGGACAGCAATGGAGGAGTTCCGCTTCGCACCCGAGTACGAGCTGCCGCGCTGGCCTTTCGTCCCGCCGCCCGAGCTGGACAGCGATGCGGTCCAGCGCCACCCGATCGTCATCGTCGGTGCGGGCCCAGCCGGCCTGACGCTCGCGTGCGACCTCGCGCAGCGCGGCGTGCGAGCCCTGCTGCTCGACGAGGACGACACGGTGGGCGTGCGCGGCGCGTCCTCGCGCGGCATCTGCCATGCGCAGAAGAGCCTGGAGATCTTCGAGCGGCTGGGCATCTACCAGCGCATCGCGGACAAGGGCATCACGTGGTCCTTCGGGCGCACCTTCTCAGGCAATACCGAGGTCTACAACTTCAACCTGCAGGCCAGCAGCGTCTCGGCGCAGCCGCCCTTCATCAACCTGCAGCAGTTCTACGTCGAGTGGTTCCTGGTAGACCGCATCCTGGAGCTGGGCGGTGTCGACCTGCGATGGAAGAACCGCGTGACGCACGTTGTGCCGGGCGATGACGGCGTTCGCCTCGAGGTCGAGACGCCGGCTGGCAGCTACGCGATCGAAGCCGACTGGCTGATCGACGCGACCGGCGCCAACAGCCCGATCCGCACGCAGCTGGGGCTCGAGGCCCACGCCTCGCGCAGCACTGACCGCTGGTGCATCAGCGACGTGCGCTTCAAGAAGCCGCTGCCGGTGGAGCGCTGGACCTGGGTGGATGCACCCTTCAACGAAGGCCGCGCGGTCTGGCAGCACTTGATGGCCGACGGCGTCTGGCGTATCGACTACCAGATGCCCGAGGGTTGCGATCCGGCGCACATCAGCAAGCCGGAAGTCGCAGGCGCGCGGCTGCGCGAGCAGCTCGGGCCCGGCGTGGAGTTCGAGTTCGTCTGGATCGGGCCCTACGGCTACCGCGACCACCTGCTCGAGCGCTTCCGCCACGGGCGCCTGTTCTTCATCGGCGATTCGGCGCATGTGGTGAGCCCCTTCGGCGCACGCGGCGGCAACAGCGGTATCCAGGACGCGGCCAACCTCGGCTGGAAGCTGGCGCTGGTCACGCAGGGACGCGCGGGCGAGGCCCTGCTCGACACCTACGACGCCGAGCGCCGGCCCGCCGCGGCGCAGAACCTGCAGGTCACCAGCCGCACCGCGCGCTTCCTTGCGCCGCGAACGCCCGCCGAGCACACCATGCGCCGCGCGGTAATGGCATTGGCCTCCCAGCATCCATTTGCACGCGCGCTGGTCAACACCGGACGCATGTCGGTGGCCAACGATTATCCGGCCGGACCGCACCTGCCCGAGGGCGGGCGCAGCGTCCAGAACCTGCCGCTGCGCTGGCGCGACGGCCAGCCCTGCACCCTGATGCAACTGCTGGCCGAAGGCACGCACTGCCTCGGGCTGTGGTTCGCGCCGACGCAGGAGCAGGTGCGGGCGGTGGCGGACACGGCGGTCTCGCTGCCGCTGCGGCTTGTCGCCATCGGCGGCGACGGCGGCCTGCCCACGCTCGAGCCCACCGAGGCGCTCGCGAAGCACCTCGGCGCGGACGCCCCGGGAAGCCTCTGTCTGGTCCGTCCCGACGCCTACCGCGCCGCGGTGTTGCGCGACCCCACGCCGGCGGCCCTCGCCGCGGCCATTCACACTGCCCTGGCTCACGACTGAAGCGCCGCACGCGAAGCCGGCAGTGCAGGGTGAGCACGCAGGTCTCCTTTGCCCGGTGACTTCACGCGCACTGACGTCCGCGCACGGTCGGCGGCCGCGCTACCAGCGCAGCATGAGGTGCAGCGGGAGATAGACCGCCATGCCCGCCAGCATCGTGCCCAGCACGCCGCCCCGCCAGAAGAAGTAGGCGGCGCCGGCCGCCGCGCCGTACAGCCGCGCGTCTTGCCAGGTCGAGATCAGGTGACCCTGCGTCATGACGATCTCGGGAATGATCACCGCCGCAAGCGCCGCGATCGGCGCGTAGTGCAGAGCGCGGTGCGCCCAATCCGGCAGGCCCCAGGGACGGTCGAGGATGAAGAAGAAGCAGCGCGTGAGCACAGTCACGCAGGCCAGGCCTACGATCACGGCCAGGGTCCAGGGGTCGGTGGTGCCTCCGGCGCCCAAGGTCATTTGTCGTCCTCCGCGTCGGGGTCGAGCCCGAACTGCCTTTCCAGCCAGAAGCACAGCAGCACCGCCACGCCGATGGCCGCGACGATGTTGAGCTTGAGCGGCAGGGCGTACGCGGCGACGGCAGTGGCGCCGGCAATCAGGGCCGCCAGGATGCGCAGCCGCGTGGTCGCCATCGAGCAGACCACCGCAACGAGGCAGAGCACGCCGGCGAAACCCAGACCCCAGCTCTGCGGAATCAGGTTCGCCAGCAGGACGCCGGTGATGCTCATGCCCATCCACGAACACCAGACCACGCAGTAGTTGCCCGCCAGATAGGCCTCCTGCGCACGCTCTTCGACCGCATTGGCGGGCGGCTTCGCGTACTGCCGGGTGAAGAAGGCGTAGGTCATGTCGGCCGTGAGAAAGCCGTGCGTCATGCGGCGCCAGCGCGGCATGTGCATCAGGTAGGGCCGCAGGTGCAGGCTGAACACCACGAAGCGCAGGTTGACGCAGAATCCGGTGGCCAGGATGACCCAGGCCGGGGCGCCGGCGATCAGCAGCGGGATGGCGGCCAGCTGCGAGCTGCCGGCATAGACCAGCAGCGTCATCGCCACCGATTCGAAGACGCTCATGCCTGCCTTGACCATCGCCACGCCGGTCATCAGGCCCCAGGCACCGGTGCCCAGGGCAACCGAGGACATGTCGAGCGCGCCCTGGCGGAACTCGGGGAGGCGGCGGATGGAGGAAAGAAAGAACATCAGGACTTCCGCGGGGCTGCCCCGAGGGAGGCCTGCGTCCCCTCCGGGGGCAGCGAATACACGCAGTGATGAGCGTGGGGGCAGTCCATCAGCCGAAGACCTGCCCCGGCTTCAGCTCGAAGCCGCGCAGGAAGTCGGCCACCGCCAGGCGCTTGCCGCCCGGGCGCTGCAGTTCCGTGAGGACCACGACGGCGTCCCGAGCCGCCACCGCGACGCCCGCAGGGCCGACCGCCAGCACCGTTCCCGGCGGCTGTCCCGGCGGGTCCAACCGGACCTGCGCCGCCCAGAGCTTGAGCGTCTCGCCATCCAGCGTGCTGCTGGCCCCGGGAAACGGGTCGAAGGCACGGATGCGGCGCACGATGGCGGCCGCGTCGTGCGTTCTCCAATCGATCTGCGCCTCCTGCTTCTCGACCTTGTGCGCGTAGCTCACGCCTTCGTCGGGCTGGGGTTCGGGGCGCAGCGTTCCGGCCTCGGCCTGCTTCAGCGCGTCCACGATCAACCGGCCGCCGAGCCCGGCCAGCCGGTCGTGCAATTGCGCGGTGCTGCCGTCGCCGATCGCGAGCGATTCGCGCAGCAGCATGTCGCCGGTGTCGAGCCCGGCATCCATCTGCATGATGGTGACGCCGGTCTGCGCATCACCGGCCTCGATGGCGCGATGGATCGGCGCGGCCCCGCGCCAGCGCGGCAACAGGCTGGCATGGATGTTGAGGCAGCCCAGCCGGGGCGCGTCGAGCACCCATTGCGGCAGGATCAGGCCGTAGGCCGCGACCACCATCGCGTCGAGCCTGGCATCGAGGATCGCGGCGCGCGCCGCGGCCGCGTCCTCCGGGTACTTGCCATCCAGCCGGAGACTGCGCGGCTGCGCCACCGGCCAGCCGCGGGCTGCCGCGAACTGCTTGACCGGCGAGGCCTGCAGCTTCATGCCGCGGCCCGCGGGGCGGTCGGGCTGCGTCAGCACCAGCACGATCTCGAAGCCAGCCGCGGCGATCGCCTCCAGCGCGACGCGGGCGAACTCGGGCGTGCCCGCGAATGCGATCCTCATGCGACCCTCACAGCGGCGCCAGCAACTCGAGCATCAGGTCGTCGCCCGTGTGGTAGCGCTGCACCACGCCGGCGGGATCGAAGTAGATGTAGAGCAGCCGCGGCGTGTTCTGCCACTTGTAGCGCCAAGTCCAGATGTGGCCGTCGAAGGAGCTCACCTGCGTGATCTCGAGGGGCCGGCCGTAGGTGCGCAGCACGTCGGC
This sequence comes from Variovorax sp. WDL1, assembly GCF_001541225.1. Lineage (GTDB taxonomy): Bacteria > Pseudomonadota > Gammaproteobacteria > Burkholderiales > Burkholderiaceae_C > Variovorax. The sequence continues at coordinate 16,686 of NZ_LMTS01000148.1, forward strand.
CTCGCGCCAGCGTCCGACGCGGGGCTGGATGGTGCGATCGAACAGGCGCTCGTCGAGTTCCTGCCGCACCGAGACCACGTGCCCGCTGGCATCGAGATCGACGTTGTTGACCTCGAAGCCGGCCGGCGCACGCGAATATTGCAGCCGCTCGCCACCGCCGGACAGCGAATAGACGGCGCTCGGTGCGCCGAGCTCGCGCAGCGCCTGCTCGCGCGAGCTGCCCATGGCCAGGCGCGTCGGCTCGCCGGCGCAGCCGGCCAGCAGCGCCGTCGCAAGGAGCGCAGCCGGTGCGGTGCGCAGGGCCAAGGTCAACGCCGGCCTTCCCGCTCATCGAGGCGCTGGTCCTCGCGCTGCTGCTTGAGGAGCTTGCTCTTGATGCGGTTGCGCTTCAGGGGCGAAAGATATTCGACGAACACCTTGCCCAGCAGGTGGTCGAGCTCATGCTGGATGCAGACGGCCAGCAGGCCCTCGGCCTCGATGGTGCGGGGCTCGCCCTCGGCATCGAGCGCAGCGACGCGCACAGCGGTGGAACGCTCCACGCCGTCGTAGATGCCGGGCACCGAAAGGCAACCCTCTTCATTGAGGACTTTTTCATCACTGGCCCAGACGATCTCCGGGTTGATCAAAACCAGAGGCTCGTTACGCTCCTCGGACACGTCGATCACCACCAGACGTTCATGCACGTCGACCTGGGTGGCTGCCAAGCCGATGCCGTTGGCGTCGTACATGGTTTCGAGCATGTCGCCGACCAGGGTCTTGATGCGTGCATCGACTCCCTGCACCGGCTTGGCAACCTTGTGGAGGCGCGGATCGGGATAGCTCAGGATGTTTCTTTTGGCCATGAACGGGAGGAAAAATTGTCGTTATTTTCGCCATTTCCGCGACGCCCGGAGGCTCCGCGACTTGATAAACGTTGCCCGATCAAGGGCTTGAGCGCAAAATTGGTTTCAAATTGTGAGTATTCGTACGCCCTCCTGGCCCCGTGCGCGCACACCATCCGACCATGAAGAAACATCGCATGAACCACAGCCTGCGTCCGAACCTCATCGCCACGCTGGCGGCGATCACCATGTCCGGCCTGGGCGCGACGACAGCCCAGGCGCAGAGCTACCCCGTCACGCCGCAACAGCGTGCGACGGCGCAGCAAGCGGCACAGGCCGGCGTGCCGCTGTCCGAGCTGGCACCGAACGCGCCCGACGAGTACACGGTCAAGCCGCGCGACACGCTGTGGGGCATCTCCCGCCTTTACCTGCGCAGCCCCTGGCGCTGGCCAGAGCTGTGGGGCATGAACATGGGCGAGATCCAGAACCCGCACCGCATCTACCCCGGCCAGGTGCTTTACCTTGACAAGAGCGGCGGCCGAGCGCGGCTGGCGCTGCGCCGCGGCGGCAGCGGCATGGCCGAGGGCGGCACCATCAAGCTCTCGCCACGCACGCGCTACGAGTCGCTGTCGGACATGGCGTTGCCCACGCTGAATCCCAGCGCAATCGAGCCATTCCTGGCCGAGCCGGTGGTGGTCGACGCCGAGACGCTGGCAACCGCGCCACGTATCGTGGCGGGCAATGACAGCCGCGTGGTGCTGGCGCGCGGCGACCGGGCCTACGCGCGCGGCGAACCCAACGCCCCGTTGATGGAAGAGTCCGGCCCGATCCGCACCTACCGCGTGTTCCGCAACGCAACGCCGCTGAAGGACCCGGGCACGGGCGAGATCCTCGGCTACGAGGCGCAATATGTGGGCAAGGCCCAGCTGCAGCGCGGCGAATCAAGCGTCAAGGAAGAGGTGGAGGGCAAGGAGGTCGTGTACCCAGTGCCGGCCAGCATCGACATCGTCGCGGCCCGCGAGGAGATCCGCGCCGGCGACCGCCTGCTCCCCGAGCCACCGCGCCAGCTGCTGAGCTACGTGCCGCGCGCCCCAGCGCACACTATTCCCGACGGCCGCATTGTCTCGGTCTACGGCAACGCAGTGCAGTTCGCGGCCCAGAACCAAGTGGTGGCCATCAACAAGGGCACCATCGACGGCATCGAGAACGGCCATGTGCTGGCCATCCTCAAGAACGGCGACACCATCATCGACAAGACCGGCGCCGTCAAGGAGACGCTGAAGCTGCCGAACGAGCGCATCGGCCTCCTGATGGTGTTCCGTCCCTTCGAGCGGGTCTCGTATGCGTTGGTGCTCGAGATCAACGACGCGCCGCGCATCGGCGACCTGCTCATCAACCCCTGACCCGGCGCCCCGCCCTCGCGTGGAACGAGACGAACTCGCGGGCTGGCTGCGGCTCACGCTGACGGCGGGCATCGGCAACACGGCCGCGCGCAAGCTGCTCGCGGCCTTCGGCCTGCCCGCGCAAGTCTTTGCCCAACCCGCCGCGGCGCTCCGGCAGATCGTGACCGAGGCCCAGGCCAGTGCGCTGCTCGATACGCCGGCCGAGCTCGGCGCGCTGCTCGACCGCACCCTGGAGTGGCTCGGGGGCAACGGGCCGCCGGGCGCGACGCACCGCATCCTCACGCTGGGCGATCCTGCCTATCCGTCCTCGCTGCTCGAGATGGCCGATCCGCCTCTGGTGCTGTACCTGATCGGGCCGGCGCCGCTCAATCTCGCGCAGCTGTCGCGCAGCATCGCGATGGTGGGCAGCCGCAATCCCACGGCGCAGGGAACCTCGAATGCACGGGCCTTTGCGCGCGCTTTCGGCGAGGCCGGCATCGCGGTGGTGTCTGGGCTGGCGCTCGGCATCGACGGCGCGGCGCACGAGGGCGCGCTGGACGCCCCCATCAATCCGCTCTGGCCGGCGACGGTGGCGGTGGTCGGTACCGGGCTGGACCGCGTCTACCCTGCGCGGCACCACGCGCTGGCGCAGCGCATCGCCGAGCGGGGGCTGATCGTGAGCGAGTTCCCCCTGGGCACGCCGCCGCTCAACCAGAACTTCCCGAAGCGCAACCGCATCATCGCCGGCCTCTCGCGCGGCACGCTGGTGGTGGAGGCGGCGCTGCAGTCCGGCTCGCTGATCACCGCGCGGCTCGCGAGTGAACAGGGCAGGGAGGTATTCGCCATCCCGGGTTCCATCCATTCACCGCAGTCGCGCGGCTGCCATGCCCTCATCCGGCAGGGAGCCAAGCTGGTCGAGACGGTCGGCGACGTGCTCGAGGAGCTGCGCTTCGATGTGTCCCCCGCGCCGGCCGCGCCGCCGCAGGAAGAAGAGGCAACCGCGCCCGCGGGGAGCCTGTTGCAGGCTATGGGCTATGACCCGGCAAGCCTGGATGCGCTGTGCGCGCGCACCGGGCACCCTGTTGCCATCCTGCAGGCGCTCTTGCTGGAGCTGGAGCTCGGCGGCAACGTGGCCCGGATGCCCGGCGGCCTGTTCCAGCGGGTCGCCCGAGGCTGATCGCTTCCGGCGTCGCATACGGTCAACGCAACCGCGCGGACGCCGACCTGGGCTATATTGGCCCCATGTTCGAAGTGCTCGTGTACGTGTACGAAAACTACTGGCGCGGCGATGCCTGTCCCGAAGCCGAGCAACTGGGCCGAAAGCTGAGCGCCCAGGGCTTCGACCCCCAGGAGATCCGCGATGCCCTGCATTGGCTCGATGGCCTGAGCCTCGCCACCCAGGGAATCCAGCTCACCCTTCATGCCGAGGGCACCAGCGCCACGGTGAGCCTGGAAGGCCCGGCTGCGATGCCCGAATCGCCTGGCTCGATGCGCATCTACTCGATGGCCGAGCAGGAACACCTGGGCGCCGAGTGCCTGGGCTTCATCAGCTTCCTCGAGTCCGCGGGCGTGCTTCCGGCCGGACTGCGCGAGATCGTGATCGATCGCGCCATGGCCACGACAGGCGATCCGCTGGAGCTCGGCGAGCTCAAGATCATCGTGCTGATGGTGCACTGGAGCACCGGCGTCGAACCCGATGCCCTCGTGCTGGACGAGCTCTGCGACGACACGGTAAACCGCGTCGCGCATTGAGCGCCGGTCTCAATTCAAGAGGCGTTCCGGATTCGCGTCCAGCTTGGCCAGCGCTTCGCGCGTGGCGCGCACGGTGAGCGTCTCTTCCTCGGCCGGCACCAGCAGCCCGGCCTGCAGGTAGGAAGCCAGCCGCCCTACCTGGATCAGGAAGCTGCGCCCGTCGCTGGAGGCGAACAGGTGCAATTGCTTGCGCTCGCTGCGCCAGACGAACTGGACCTGGCTCACCCGATCATTGTGGTCGAGCATGAACCAGGTACCGACCTGCAACTCGTGAGCCCACTGGAGCATGTCCTCGCCGACCTTGGTGCCGGTATCGGGCACGACTTCGAGCGAGGCAGCGTCCACGCCCAGCAGCAGCTCGATGCTGGCTGCATCCAGCGGCAGGTCGGTGGCGTCACCCTCATCGGTGACGAAGTCCTCGAGGTTGGCCAGGCGCTTGGCCATCGCCTCGATCTTGGCTGGCGGAATGGCCTCGGTCTTGGACAGGAAGGCATCGGAAAGCGTCGAGCCGATGATCTTGATCTGCGCCTCCTGCGGCTCGCCCTCGATGCCCAGCAGGCTCATGCCCTGGCGCAGGCGCTGCAGCAGCTGGGGCAGGTCCTGGATCACGCGGGCGCGGTCGTTGCGGTTGGGCTTGGCGCTGGCGGCCCACACCAGATCGGAGGCGGCGCGCTTGAGGGTGACGGTCTTCTCGTCCTGGGCGCCGTATCGCAGCGCCGCGATCGCCAGCACCTCGGCCCAGATCTTGAACAGGAACTCGCGGATCTCCTCGCGCACCGGCATGTCGTTGAGCATCTTGCGCAACTCGATGGTGTACTGGATCGCCATCGTCTCCTTCTGCTCGACCTGCTGCGCCACGCTCATCACGCGCTGGGTGGCGTCGCTCTGCGTCAGGTACTTGTTGAGGAAGGCGACGAATTCGTCGAACACCAGCTTGAACACGCGCTGGCCGGTCTCGGGGTATTGCTCGATCACCTGCACGACGCGCCGGATCTCGCCCTCCAGCGCACTGCCCGAGATGGCGGCGGCGTCGAAGCCCATCACGCATGAGCCCATGCGGTCGATCAGCATGCGCGCCGGGTGTTGCAGCGTGCCGAAGAACTCCGGCTCGGCGATCGCCACACGCAGCACCGGCATCTGCAGGCGCGCGAACCAGACGCGCGCCGAAAATGGGATGCGCTCCTCGGCCAGGATGGCCTGGAACATTAGCGCCACGATCTCGACCGTGGCCTTGTCGGCGGTGGTAGGCGCCTTCTTCTTGAGTTCGCTGGTGCGCCGGCGCAACTCGGCCGCGGTCTGGTGCATGGCCGTGGCCTCGTCGCCGACCACGTACTGCGACGCCATCGCCTGGTACGCGGCCTCGGCGTCGGCGATCGCAGCGGCGAAGGCCGGCGCGGCCAGGCCGACCCCACCGCCACGGACACCCGAGCCTCCTGGGGCGCCGGCACCGGGAGCCTGAGCGCCCGGCATGCGCATCTGGCCCAGGTCGCCGCCAATGCGAGCGGTCACGAAGCGCTTGAGGTTGAGCAGCACGCCTTGTGCGCGCTGGCGTGCCAGCACCAGCGGGGAGCCGCCGGTGGCGACCAGGGTGTCGCCGCCCGCGGTGCCCGACCCGCGCCCCGCACCCACGCCGATCGCGGCCGGGGCGAAGCTGCCCGGCGGCGCGCCGAAAGCACCCGGCACCGCCTGGCCGCCGCCCATGCCGAAGGAGGCGCTGCCGGGCTGGGACGGGCGCGCAAAGGAGCCGCCCAACGGCACGCTGTTGGAGCCCGCGCTTCCGGTTCGCTTGACAAAGCTCTTGAGATCGATCTCGGGCATCACGCCGCGTTCAATCAGGAAGGTATTGGCATCCTTGTAGGCCGCGACAACGGCATCGACCAGCCGCCGCTGCACCACATCCTGCACGCGCGCCCAGGTCTCGCGGCTCAATCCGGCGGCCAGCCACTGGTCGACCAGGGTGCGGGCCAGCGCCTCGGGCTTGAGCACGTCCTTTGCGTCCAGCTCGGCGGTTCCCTCCAGGAACTGGATGCGCAGGCGCAGGTCGTTGAGCTCGAATTGGGCCTTGTCCTGGATCGACTGCGCCAGACGCGACGACAGGATGTTGGTCTCCACCACCTCGTCGCCGATCAGCTCCAGGCGCAGGCCACCGGTGGAGCCGCTCGGGACGCCACCACCCAGCGCCTTGCGCCATGCGGCCTGCGACATGGGCACCCAGCTGGAGCCCTGAGCCTGGAAGGCCAGATAGTCGTCGCGGTGCTGCTGCATCTCGCGCACGCTGGTCGTCATTCCGGCCAGCGCCGCCAGTCGTTCGCGGACCGCAAGAGCGATCGGCGCGATCGCCCCCTCCGTGGCAGCCACGAAACGCTCGCGGGTCTCGCGCGCGAGCTGCTGGGAGGAGGCGGGTGACCGCGAGATCATGTGAGGGACGAGGACGCTATTGAAACGATTCAGCAAGTCCGAGCTTGCATCGTGAAGCGTAACCGCACAAGGGCACCCGATGCATCTCGGCAACCCGAATCGCAATTGCCCGACCAGGGGCCGCGTCGGTCACACCGTGGCGCCGGCGTTCGGATCGTCCGGATCGCCCTGCTTGGGTGTCGTCTTGACCAGGTCCTCGCGCTTCACGCCCAGCCACATCGCGATCGCTGCCGCCACAAAGGCGGAAGAGTAGATGCCGAAAAGGATGCCGATGGTCAGCGCCAGCGCGAAATAATGGAGCGTCGGGCCACCGAAGAAGAACATCGACAGCACCACCAGCTGCGTGGAGCCGTGGGTGATGATGGTGCGGCTGATGGTGGAGGTAATGGCGTTGTCGATCACCTCGCGAGTCGTCAGCTTGCGGTAGCGTCGGAAATTCTCGCGCACACGGTCGAAGATCACGACCGACTCGTTGACCGAGTAGCCCAGCACCGCCAGCACCGCCGCCAGCACCGCCAGGGAGAACTCCCACTGGAAGAAGGCGAAGAAGCCCAGGATGATGATCACGTCGTGCAGGTTGGCCAGCACGGTGGCAAGCGCGAACTTCCATTCGAAGCGGAAGGCCAGGTAGATCATGATGCCGACCACCACCATGCCCAATGCCTTGAGGCCGTTGGTGGTGAGCTCCTCGCCCACCTGTGGACCGACGAATTCGTTGCCGCGCAAGGTGGCGGAGGGGTCGACCGCCTTCAGCCCCGCCATCACCTGATCGCTTTGCTGGGCTGAGGTCTGGCCCTTCTGCACCGGCAGACGAATCTGGATGTCGCGCGAGGTGCCGTAGTTCTGGACCTGCACGTCGGGATAGCCGAGCTTGGCCACGGTCTCGCGCACCTTGCCCACGTCTACCGACTGCTGGTAGGCGACCTCCATGACGGTGCCACCGGTGAACTCCACCGACAGGTGCAGCCCGCGGTGGAAAAGGAAGAAGACCGCCAGCACGAAGGTGAGGACGGAGATCGCGTTCAGCACCAGCGCATAGCGCATGAACGGGATCGTGCGGTGAATTCGGAAGAACTCCATGGTTTCAGTGCTCCCTTACTTGGCGCCGGCCGCGACCTTGTCGGCGTCCGGCTTCCACACCGTGCCGATGGACAGGCTCTTGAGCTTCTTCTTGCGGCCATACCAGAGATTCACGAGGCCGCGCGAGAAGAACACGGCCGAGAACATGGACGTGACGATGCCGATGCAATGCACCACCGCGAAGCCGCGCACCGGCCCGGACCCGAAGGCCAGCAGCGCAATGCCGGCGATCAGGGTGGTGACGTTGGAATCGAGGATGGTGCCCCAGGCGCGGTCGTAGCCAGCATGAATGGCCGCCTGAGGCGAGGCGCCGTTGCGCAATTCCTCGCGAACGCGCTCGTTGATCAGCACGTTGGAGTCGATGGCCACGCCGATCGCCAGCGCCATGGCAGCGATGCCGGGCAGCGTCAGCGTGGCCTGCAGCATGGAGAGGATGGCTACCAGCAGCAGCAGGTTGACGGCCAGCGCGATCGACGAGAACAGGCCGAAGAGCATGTAGTAGACGCACATGAACACCATGATCGCGGCGAAGCCGTACATCACGCTGTCGAAGCCCTTCTGGATGTTGTCGGCACCCAGGCTGGGGCCGATGGTGCGCTCCTGGATGATCTCCATCGGCGCGGCCAGCGAGCCGGCGCGCAGCAGCAACGCCAGGTCGTTGGCTTCCACCACGTTCATCGAGCCCGAGATCTGGAAGCGGTTGCCAAGCTCACCGTTGATCGAAGGCGCCGTGAGCACCTCGCCCTTGCCCTTCTCGAAGATCAGCATGGCCATGCGCTTGCGGAAGTTCTCGCGGCTGACGTCGCGCATGATCCGGCCGCCCTTGGCGTCCATGGTCAGGTCGACCTTGGGCTGCTGGGTCTGGGAGTCGAAGCCCGGCTGGGCATCTGTGAGGTTCTCGCCGGTCACCAGCACCTGCTTCTTGACGATGACGGTACGGCCCTCGCGGTCGAGGAATTTCTCGGAGCCGAAGGGCACCGGACCGCTGCCTGCCTCGGCCGCGCGGCCCTCGGCGGACTCGTCCACCAGGCGCATCTCGAGGGTGGCTGTGCGGCCCAGGATGTCCTTGGCCTTGGCCGTGTCCTGGACGCCCGGCAACTGCACCACGATGCGGTCGAGCCCCTGCTGCTGGATCACGGGCTCGGCCACGCCGAGCTCGTTGATGCGGTTGTGCAGCGTAGTGATGTTCTGCTTGAGGGCCGCGTCCTGCAGCCGGCGCGCCGCCTCCGGCTTGATGGTGGCAGTGAGCCTCCACTCGTTGCCCTCCTTGGTATCGGTGGCCGCAAGATCGGGAAACTGATCCTGGATCAGCGCCTTGGCCGCCTCCAGCGCAGCTTCGTCCCGGAAGCGCACCTCGATGGTCTGGCCATTGCGGGTGACCGCGGCGCCGCGGACGTTCTTGTCGCGCAGGCCCGAGCGCAGGTCGTTGGCGAAGGACTCTGCCTTCTTGTCGATGGCGCCCTTCATGTCGACCTGCAGCAGGAAGTCCACGCCGCCGCGCAGATCCAGGCCAAGGTACATGGGATAGGCATGCAGCGCCGTCAGCCAGGCGGGCGAGCGCGACACCAGGTTGAGGGCCACGATGTAGGGCGGATCGCTCGGGTCGGGCACCAGCGTGCGCTGCAGCACGTCGCGGGCCTTGAGTTGGTCGTCGGTGGTGGCGAAGCGCGCCCGCACCGAATTGGCGTCGAGCGTCATCAGGTCCGGTGTGAGGCCGGCCGTCTTCAGCGCCTCGGCCACGCGGGCCTGGGTCCCGGCGTCGATCTTGACGGTTGACTTGCCCGAGGACACCTGCACCGCAGGCGCCTCGCCGAAGAAATTGGGCAGGGCATAGATCAGCCCCACGAGCAGCACGACGACGATGATCGCGTACTTCCAGACCGGGTAACGGTTCATCTAGTCAACCTCGAAGGACGGAGTGCGAAGCACCCGCGTCGTCTCCTTACTTAATCGCACCTTTGGGCAGGACCTGGACGACTGCGCTGCGCTGCAGCTGCACCTCGACGCCCTTGGCGATCTCCACTGTCAGGTATTGCTCGCCCAGTTGCGTGATCCTGCCCAGCAGGCCACCCGCGGTGGCCACTTCGTCGCCCTTGGCGAGGGCTTCGATCATGGCGCGCGCTTCCTTCTGGCGTTTCATCTGCGGGCGGATCATCACGAAATACAGCACCACGAACATCAACACCAGCGGCAGCATGCTGCCGAGGGAGGACAACATGTCGCCGCCACCGGCAGCAGCGGGCGCGGTCTGGGCGAAAGCGGAGGAAATGAACAAGGGAAGTCTCCAGCAGAGAGGGAAGGTATTGAGTGCGGCCCCCTGCGGGGTTCGCGATTCTGCGCAGTGCATGGCAGGTGGCCATGAAACAGGCGCGCTAGGGCGGGGCCGGGCCCCGCACAGCATCGCGCATTGTATTCGGCGGCGCCCGCCCCGCCGCAGCTAAGCCGGCGGGGCGGGCGGGGCTTTCAGGCCCGCCGCGTCGGCGGCCGGAAGTCTCATGCCGCCACGCGGGCGGCTTGCGGGTTGCGCCACTTGGCCATCAGCTCGGCCCAGCGGGTGCGCGCCGCCTTGAGGTTGCGCTCCTTCACATGGCCGTAGCCGCGGATCTGCTCGGGCAGGCTCGCGATCTCGAGGGCCAGCGCATGATTGCCGGCCTCGAGGCCGGACAGCAGCTCCTCGATGCTCGCGCGGTACTCGCCGATCAGCGCACGCTCGGTCTTGCGTTCGTCGGTACGGCCGAAGGGGTCCAGCGCCGTGCCGCGCAGCCCCTTGAGCTTCGCGAGCAGGCGGAAGCCGGTCAACATCGCCGGGCCGAACTTCTGCTTCTGCAGCTCGCCCTTTGCGTTGCGCTGGGCAATGATGGGCGGGGCAAGGTGGTAGTTGAGCTTGTAGTCGCCCTCGAACATGCCCGCGACGCGCTCCAGGAAGCTGCGATCGCTGTGCAGGCGGGCGACCTCGTACTCGTCCTTGTAGGCCATCAGCTTGAACAGGTAGCGTGCGACCGTCTCGGCGAGGCTGGTCTTGCCCAGCGCCGCCTCGGCCTGCTGCACCCTGGCGATGAAGGCCTTGTACTGCCCGGCGTAGGCCGCGTTCTGGTAGGCCGTGAGGAACTCGACGCGCCGCGCCACCAGGTTCTCGACCGTATCGCGCTTCTTGAACTCGACGACCTGCCCGGGCGAGACGCGCTTGCGCAACTCCTCGGGGCGCTGCGCCGCCTGTCGGCCCCATTCGAAGGCAGCCTTGTTGTTCTCGACCGCTACCGCATTGAGCTCGATGGCGCGCATCAGCGATGCGTGCTCGAGCGGGATCCAGCCCTTCTGCCAGGCATAGCCCAGGATCATCGGGTTGACGTAGATGCTGTCCCCCATCAGGGAGGTCGCGGCGGCATCTGCATCGAAGGCACCAAGCCCCTCGGCGCCGACCGCGCGTGCGATCTCGACGGCGCAGGCGTCCTGCGGGTTCTGCCAGTTGGCGTTGCGCACGAAGGCCGCGGTCGGCGTGCTGTGGCTGTTGAGTGCCACATGGGTGCGGCCCTCGCGCATGCGCGCCAGGGTCTCGGCGTTGACGCTGACGAGCGGGTCGCAGGCCAGTACCAGGTCGGCGGCAGCGGTGCCTACGCGGGTGGTGCGGATGTCGTCCTGCTTGTCGCCGATCAGCACATGGCTCCAGGTGGCGCCGCCCTTCTGCGCGAGGCCTGCCGCGTCCTGCGTGACGACGCCCTTGCCCTCGATGTGGGCAGCCATGCCCAGCAGTTGGCCAATGGTGATCACGCCGGTGCCGCCGACGCCGGCGACCACGATGCCCCACACCTTGCCGCCGGCGAGCGAAGGCAGCGCCGGCTCGGCCAGTGTGCCGAGTTCGACCGGCGTGGACGCCTTGTTCTTCGCCTTCTTCTTGAGCTGCCCTCCCTCCACGGTCACGAAGCTCGGGCAGAACCCCTTGAGGCAGCTCATGTCCTTGTTGCAGGTGCTCTGGTTGATGGTGCGCTTGCGGCCGAACTCGGTCTCCAGCGGCTCTACCGACAGGCAGTTGCTCTTCACGCTGCAGTCGCCGCAGCCTTCGCACACCAGCTCGTTGATCACCACCCGCTTGGCCGGATCGACAGCGGTGCCGCGCTTGCGGCGGCGGCGCTTCTCGGTGGCGCAGGTCTGGTCGTAGATGATGGCGGTGGTGCCCTTGATCTCGCGGAACTCGCGCTGGATCTCGTCCAGCTCGTCGCGATGGCGCACCTTCACATCCTGGCCGGGGATGTTGACGCCTTCGTACTTCTCCGGCTCGTCGGTCACCACCACCACCTTGGCCGCGCCCTCGGCATGCAGGCTTTCCGCGATCTGCAGCACCGAATGGCCCTCGGGCCGCTCGCCGACCTGCTGGCCGCCGGTCATGGCGACCGCGTCGTTGTAGAGGATCTTGTAGGTGATGTCGACGCCGGCCGCGATGCTCTGGCGGATCGCCAGCAGGCCGCTGTGGAAGTAGGTGCCGTCGCCCAGGTTGGCGAAGATGTGCCGCTCGGTGGTGAAGGGCTGCTGGCCGACCCACGGCACGCCCTCGCCGCCCATCTGCGTGAAGCCGAGCGTGGACCGGTCCATCCAGGTCGCCATGAAGTGGCAGCCGATGCCGGCCATGGCGCGCGAGCCCTCCGGCACCACGGTGCTGGTGTTGTGCGGGCAACCCGAGCAGAACCAGGGCTGGCGCGCGGCGTCGGCCACGCCGACGGCCTGCGGTGCCGCCATCGCGCGTTCCTTGGCCTCGAGGATGGCGAGCTGGGCATCAATGCGCGCCGCCATGTCCGCCCCGGCCGCAGCCAGGATGCCGGTCTTCTTCAGGCGGGTGGCGATGGCCTTGGCGATCAGCGCGGGGTTCAGGTCGGCGTTGGCGCGCAGCAGCGTGTGCGCCGTCGGATTGGGCATCGACCATTCGCCGCCCGAATAGCCCTCGGCTTCATGCACCTCGCCCTCGTCGAACTTGCCGACCACGTTGGGCCGCACGTCGGCGCGCCAGTTGTAGAGCTCTTCCTTGAGCTGGTACTCGATGACCTGGCGCTTTTCCTCCACCACGAGGATCTCCTGCAGGCCGGTGGCGAAGTCGCGCGTGAGCTGGGCTTCGAGCGGCCACACCACCGCCACCTTGTGCAGCCGGATGCCCAGTTGGCGACAGGCGGCGTCGTCCAGTCCAAGGTCGAGCAGGGCCTGGCGGGTGTCGTTGTAGGCCTTGCCGCTGGCCATGATGCCGAAGCGGTCGTTCGGGCCCTCGATCACGTTGTGGTTGAGCCGGTTGGCGCGGATGTAGGCCAGCGCGGCGTACCACTTGTAATGCATCAGCCGCGCTTCCTGCTCCAGCGCGTGGTCCGGCCAGCGGATATGCAGGCCGCCCGGTGGCATCTGGAAGTCGGTGGGCACCACGATCTCGACGCGCTCGGGGTCGATCATCGCGGTGGCGCTGGACTCGACAATCTCCTGGATCGTCTTCATGCCCGACCAGATGCCGGCGAAGCGGCTCATTGCGAAGGCGTGGATGCCCAGGTCGAGGATCTCCTGCACGTTGGTCGGAAAGAAGACCGGCGTGCCGCAGGCCTTGAAGATGTGGTCGCTCTGGTGCGCCGCGGTCGAGCTCTTGGAAATGTGGTCGTCGCCAGCCACGGCGATCACGCCGCCCCACGGCGTGGTGCCAGCCATGTTGGCGTGCTTGAAGACGTCGGAGCAGCGGTCCACCCCCGGACCCTTGCCATACCAGATGCCGAACACCCCGTCGTACTTGTTGGTGCCCTGCGGCGCGAAGCCCAGCTGCTGCGTGCCCCAGAGCGCGGTGGCTGCGAGCTCCTCGTTCACGCCCGGCTGGAACACGATGTGCTGTTCCTTCAGGTACTTGCTGGCCTTCCACAGCGCCTGGTCGTAGCCGCCGAGCGGCGAGCCGCGGTAGCCGCTGATGAAGCCGGCGGTGTTCTTGCCGGCCTGCTGGTCACGCAGCCGCTGCAGCATGGGCAGCTTGACCAGCGCCTGCACACCGCTCATGAAGGCGCGGCCGTAATCCAGGCTGTATTTGTCGTCGAGCGTGACGGTTTCGAGTGCCTTGCGGATGTGCTCCGACAGCGGTGCGTTCATGTCATGCCTCCCGACGAGCCGCCTCTAGGGAGGCATGCGCCCCCTCGGGGGGCAGCGAATACGCGAAGTGATGAGCGTGGGGGTCCATGTGTTTTTGTCTCCGTGGCTGTGCCTCGTGGGCGTGGCGGTTGGGGGCGAGGCATCCGGGTAGGAACACTCCCCGCAGCCATCATGCTCGCAAAGTGTATGCCTGGCGCCTTGATAGGTGTTTGCGTTCTTTGCCCGTTCAAGGCCCCCGTTTGAAAGGATCTTGCTTAAGATGCCATTCCATGGAAAGCATTGACAAGTTCGATCTCGCGATCCTGCAAGAACTGCAGGCGGATGCCCGGCTCACCAACGCCGAGCTGGCCCAGCGCGTGGGCCTGTCGGCCGCACCGTGCTGGCGCCGGGTCCGTGCGCTGGAGGCGGCCGGCTACATTCGCGGCTACCACGCCGAGATCGACCGCCACAAGATCGGCCTGGGCGTACTGGCCTTCGTGCGCCTGGACACCGACCGCGCCACCGGCGAGGTCACCCGCAAGATCGAGGAGGCGATCCGCAAGCTGCCCGAGGTCGTGGCCTGCCACTACATCAGCGGCACCGGCATGTTCGAACTGCAGGTGGTGGCCGAGGACCTCGACGGTTTCTCCCGCTTCGCACTCAACAGCCTCATGCACCTGCCGAACGTGAAGGACCTGCACACCAGCTTCTCGCTCGGGGAGGTCAAGGCGAGCCGCGCATTGCCGCTGGGTCATCTTGCGCGCAAGACTGGCAAGCCCGGCCGGCCGGGGACCGGACAATAGCGGCACATGCCACCGATCTCGACCGAGGAAACCCCCGTCGCCCCGAAGCGCGTGCAGCCGCAGCGCATCGGCCCTTTCGAGCCGCTCAAGCTGGCCGTGTTCCGCATGCTTTGGAGCACCTGGCTGGTCGCCAACATCTGCATGTGGATGAACGACGTCGCAGCGGCCTGGATGATGACCTCGCTCACCACCTCGCCGATGTGGGTCGCGCTGGTGCAGTCGGCTTCCACCCTGCCGGTATTCCTGCTCGGACTGCCCAGCGGCGCGCTGGCGGACATCCTGGACCGGCGGCGCTGGCTGGTCGCCACCCAGTTCTGGCTTGCCGGCACTGCGATCGTGCTGTGCGGCGCGGTGGTGATGGACCTGATCAACGCCCCGCTGCTGCTGGCCCTGACCTTCGCCAACGGCATCGGGCTGGCGCTGCGCTGGCCGGTGTTCTCGGCCATCGTGCCGGAGCTGGTGCCGCGCAGTCACCTGCCCGCCGCACTGGGCCTCAACGGGCTGGCGATGAACGCTTCGCGCATCATCGGACCCCTGCTCGCCGGCACGCTGATCGCGAGTGCCGGCACGGTCTGGGTCTTCGGCCTCAATGCGGTGCTGTCCCTGGCCTCGGGCTTCATCGTGTTGCGCTGGCGGCGCGAGCACAAGCCGAGCCCGCTGGGGCGTGAGCGGCTGATCAGCGCGATGCGCGTGGGCGTGCAGTTCGTTCGCCAGTCTCAGCGCATGCGCGCGGTGCTCACGCGCATCTCGATCTTCTTCCTGCACTCGACCGCGCTGCTGGCACTGCTGCCGCTCCTGGCGCGCAACCTGCGCGGCGGCGGGGCCGGCACCTTCACACTGCTCCTGGCCGCCATGGGCGCGGGCGCGATTCTCGCGGTCATGTTCCTGCCGCGGCTGCGCCAGGCGCTGTCGCGCGACCAGCTGGTGATCCGCGGCACGATGGTGCAGTCCGCCGCCACCGCGGTGATGGCGGTGGCGCCCACGGCCTGGGTGGCGGTGCCGGCCATGTTCCTCGCCGGCATGGCGTGGATCACGGTCGCCAACTCACTCTCGGTCTCGGCCCAGCTGGCGCTCCCCGACTGGGTGCGCGCGCGCGGCATGGCCACCTACCAGATGGCCATCATGGGGGCCAGCGCCTTCGGCGCGGCGCTCTGGGGCCAGGTGGCCGAGCTCTCCTCGCTCTACATCAGCCTGGGCATCGCGGCGGCGAGCGGCACCGCCTTCATGCTGCTGGCAATCCGCCATGTGACCGATGGCGTGGGCGAGGACGACGACACCACGCCCGCCCACAAGGGCTGGACCAAGGGCCCGCCGGCCGAAGCGCCGGGCGAGGAAGGCCGCGTGGTGGTCACCATCGAATACGTGATCGATCCGGCGCGCGCCGCCGCCTTCCACGTGGTCATGCAGCAGACCCGCCGCGCCCGCCTGAGCCAGGGTGCGATCGGCTGGGAGCTGCTGCACGACATCGCCGAGCCTGGGCGCTATGTCGAAGAGGTCGTCGACGAATCGTGGACCGAGCACCTGCGCCGTTTCCACCGCGCTACGGCTGCCGACATGGCGCTGCGCGACCGGCGCCTGGCCTTCCACCAGGGCGAGACGCTGCCCGTGGTGACGCGCTACGTGGTGCGGCGCTAGCCTGCTGCCCGCGGTCACGCTGAAGCGCTCGACAGCTTCCTGCGCCCCGGCCCTGCGGCATCGCGCCTTTGACAGCGACATGGAGACAGGCGTGAATGACCCATCGCGCCCGGCCCCTGTCCTGACCCAGGTCAGGGGGAGTTGGAGGCTGCGGCGCAGGGCGCGGTAGCATCGGGTGCCTGCGGGGCCGGGAACCTAATCCGGAGCTCAGACTCCCAAGGCATGATCGGCTGCATAAAAGGACCTTGCGTCCACGACGACAACAGCAGCCCGCACCGCACAACACACAGGAAGCCCTTTCAATGCGACTCACCACCAAAGGCCGTTTCGCAGTCACTGCCATGATCGACCTGGCGCTGCGTGAGCGCGCGGGACCGGTGACGCTGGCCGCCATCAGCCAGCGGCAGCGCATCTCGCTTTCCTATCTGGAACAGCTGTTCGGCAAGCTGCGCCGCCACAAGCTGGTCGAGTCCACTCGGGGCCCGGGCGGAGGCTATTCGCTGGGCCGAAAGGCGGCCGACATCACGGTGGCGGACATCATTTTCTCCATCGAGGAGGAGCCCTCCCACAAGAGCGAGCCCGAGCCCGGCGCCGACGGCCGCTGCAGCACAGATGAACTCTGGGCCTCGCTGAACCGCCGCACGGTGGAGTTCCTCGACTCCGTCACGCTGCAGAGCCTTGTCATGGAACAGCTGGCCAAGGGCGTGAAGGTCGAGGACGGCCCGGCCGTCAGGCGCGTGCCCGCCGCCGCGACGGCCCCCAAGCGACCGCGGGTGAACGCACCCAACTCGGTGTTTGCGCTGGGCCGTGCGCTCGCCACCAAGCGCTGAAGCCCCCCTCGCTTCCGCTCACGGGCAGGAGCACGCGCAACGGCCCGCGCGCGCCGCCGGAATGCGAGCGCAGGCGTTGTCCGCCGGGCCGGGGCCAACTGCTGCTGGCCAGGATCGGCCCAGCAGGTCCGTCGGCTTCGACGCATTAGGATCGGCCCCAGCCAAGAGGAGCGAACATGCGCAGGAGCGAGGACAGCATCGGGTTCGGCAGCAGCCCATCGGATGGCGGCGTGCCGGTTTTCGGAACGCTGGACTGTGACGGCCCGCTCGTGGTCCAAGCCTTGGCATCGATGCTGGAGCTGATCCGCGAACAGCTCGGCATGGACGTGTTTTTCATCTCCGAGTTCGTCGAAGGGCGCCGCGTGTTCCGGCACGTCGCGACGGCCCCGGCGATGGGCATCATCCACGTGGGCGGTTCCCACGCCATGGAAGACAGCATCTGCGAACAGGTGCTCGACGGGCGCGTGCCCAACCTTGCGCACGACCTGCGCGTCCTGCGCACCCGGCAGCCCCTGCCCGAAGTGACGAAGCCCATCGGCACCCATATCAGCGTGCCGGTGGTGATGCCCGACGGAAGCATCTACGGGACGCTGTGCGGCTTCGCGGTCGAACGCACCGTCGACCTGTCCGCGCGCGACGTGCGGCGCCTCGAAGTCGCGGCCCAGGCGACGGCGCGGGTGCTGGCGCAGGCGGCCGGGCACGCCACGGCTGGCTGACCCACCTGCCGCCCGGACCACCGCATCAGCCCATCAACTTGGGATTGCGGCGCGCCTCGTCCAGCCTTTGCTGGCGGACCGTCTCGACACATTGGGCGCTGCGACGCATCTCGGGGCGAGCGCACTGGTTGTTCATGCAGACCGCACGGGCGACGAAGTTCAACCCTCCGCACCGGGCGACGGGCCTCTCGACGCCGGCACTTCGCACCGGGCGCGGCTTCGCAGCCGGCGGGGCGGACGTGCGCGCCATCCGAGAGGCGATGGGAGACTCCGGGACGAAGTTCATGGCGGCGGCCTCCGGTGTCAGCACCGGCGGCGGTCCATCGGCTTGGGTTGCGGCCACCGGCACGAGGCCCTGTGCAATGCGCGTGGTCTCGGCGGCAGCCGGCGGATCGACCAGGGCCACCACGCGCTCGATGGGCGCCGGCAGTGCAGCACGCTCCAGCGGCCGCGAAGGCACACCCGCATCGCGCGGGCCATGCGCCAGGAGCAACGTAACCGCGGTCACTGTGCCCCATAGCCCGACCAGTGCGATGAGGGCATAGCGGGAGTGACTCGCTTGGGTATCGCCCCCCGGGATCAGCGGCGAATGATGGGTTTCACCGTCCACCGTTGCGA
The DNA here is from genome assembly GCF_001541225.1 of Variovorax sp. WDL1. GTDB lineage: Bacteria > Pseudomonadota > Gammaproteobacteria > Burkholderiales > Burkholderiaceae_C > Variovorax. The sequence continues at coordinate 34,819 of NZ_LMTS01000148.1, forward strand.
AATAGGCCGGCAGCTTGCCGTCGCAGCCTTTGCAGAAGCGCGCGTGGCACGCATTGATGGTCTGGCACGCTTCGCAGACCTCGGCTTGCGCAGGTTCGCTGCGCCAGCGCACCAGGTCCAGCAGGCTTCCGAAGGCAACGGCAGGCAGGGGCCTCTGCCTCGTCGCCTGCACGGGCATGGGAATGTACATGTCGGACTCCTTGCGTCAGCAAAGCTCCGGGGCGTCTGTGCTGTTTATCCGGGCAGCCCGAAGCCTTCGAAAGCGGAAGTTCTCCTTGTTGAGCCAGGTACGGCGCGCGCTTGTCGGACAACACCTGATGCACCCGTCATCGTCACTTCAGGTGCTTGAACAAGCAGATCAGCGCGCACCACTGGGATCAACCAAACGATCAAATTTGATCTGAATTTTCCTTTTTGTTGGGGAAAACCATGGCTTAGTTTTTTTGTCCATGTGGATAATTTTTCTATCCACCACTTTGCGGACCGGCCTGTCTCATGAACACCACACGTCCCCCCAGCAGGTACTGGTCCGACTTGACCAGCGAAGCCTTCTCGCACCTGGATCGATCGCGGCTTATCGCGGTGCTCCCGGTGGGCGCGACCGAGCAGCATGGCCCGCACCTGCCGATGTCGACCGACACCGCCACCATCGACGGCATGGTGCGCGCGACCCTTCCCCATCTGCCGCGCGACTTGCCCGTGTTGTTCCTGCCCACCGTGGCCTACGGCAAGAGCAACGAGCATTCCCGCTATCCGGGCACGCTCACCGTGTCGGCGGCCACGCTGATTGCGATGTGGATGGAGGTCGGTGCCTGCGTTGCGCGGGCTGGCGTACGCAAGCTGGTGCTCTTCAATAGCCACGGAGGCCAGATGTCGGTGATGGATATCGTGGCGCGCGATCTGCGCGAGCAACACGACATGATGGTGGTCGCCGCCAACTGGTACACGCTGGGCTTGCCCGAGGGCCTGTTCACCGCGCATGAAGGACGGCACGGCGTGCATGCCGGCGATCTCGAGAGCTCGGTCATGCTGCATCTGGCGCCCGATCATGTGCAGCCGGCGCAGTTCCGCCATTTCCGCTCGATGACCGAGGACATGGCCGAGGACAACCAGTTCCTCTCGATCACCCCGAGCGGCAAGCTGGGCTGGCAGATGCACGACATCAACCCGCAGGGCGCCGCCGGCAATGCCACGCTGGCGACTGCCGAGAAGGGCGCCGCCGTGCTCGACCACGTGGGCCGTCGCTTCGTCCAGTTGCTGCAGGAAGTCGACCGCTTCCCACTGGAGCGCCTGGCCAACCAGCCGGCATGGCAGTAAGCATGCAGCAAATCACGCCTTCCACTGCTGCAGCCGCGCTGGTCAGCCTGCGCAATGTCGGCAAGCGCTTCGCCAACGGCACCCTGGCGCTGCAGGGCATGACGCTCGATTGCGGCGAACACGACTTCATCAGCTTCCTCGGCCCCTCCGGCTGCGGCAAGAGCACGGCCCTGCGGCTGATCGCCGGCCTCACGCGTGCCAGCTCGGGCGAGCTGCGCTGGCCGGCTGCGCAGCCGCGCCACTCGAACCGCGACCGCGAGCTCGGCTTCGTGTTCCAGGAACCGACGCTGATGCCCTGGGCGCGGGTCTTCGACAACGTCTGGCTACCGCTGAAGCTGGCCGGCGTGTCACGCGACGCTGCGGCGCCGGTGGTGAAAGACGCGCTGGAGCGGGTCGGGCTGTCGCGCTTCGCCGAGGTCTACCCGCGCGAGTTGTCGGGCGGCATGAAGATGCGCGTATCGATCGCGCGGGCGCTGGTCACGCAGCCGCGCCTGCTGCTGATGGACGAGCCCTTCGCCGCGCTCGACGAGATGACCCGCATCAAGCTCAACAACGACCTGCTGGCGATCTGGCGCGAGCACCGCTTCTCGATCATCTTCGTGACGCACAGCGTCTACGAGTCGGTCTACCTGTCCAACCGAATCGTCGTGATGGCGCCCCGTCCCGGCCGCGTGGTGGAGGAGATCCGCATCGACGAGCCCTATCCGCGCGGAGAAGCCTTCCGCACCTCCTCCCGCTACAACGCGCACTGCAGCGCGGTGTCGCAGTCCCTGCACGGAGCTCTCCATGGCATCGACATCGATCACTGAGAACCCTGCGCTGGCCGAGCTGCAGCAGGCAGCGCCCAGCGCCGCCGAGCTGCAGGCGCGCGAGGCGCGGCTGCAGCGGCGCGAATCGCTGCTGCGGCTGGCGGTGCCCACTGCGCTGGTAACCGGCCTGCTGCTGCTTTGGGAAGTGCTGGTGCGCGTCAACGACGTGCCGCACTACATCATCCCCGCGCCCTCCCTGATCTTCACGACGCTCCTGGACAACTGGGGGACGCTCTCGTCCGCACTCTGGTTCACCGTCAAGCTCACGCTGCTGGCGCTGGCGGCCGCGATCGCCGGTGGAGTGCTGCTGGCGATCTGCTTTGCGCTGTTCAAGTGGGTGGAGATCGGCTTGTTCCCCGTCGCGGTGATCTTGCAGGTAACACCCATCATCGCCATCGCGCCTCTGATCCTGATCTATGTCTCGAGCACCACCGCGGCCCTGCTGCTCTGTGCATGGATCGTGGCCTTCTTCCCGATCCTGTCGAACACGGTGATCGGCCTGAAGAGCGCCGACAGCAATCTGCGCGACCTGTTCCAGCTCTACAAGGCATCGCCCTGGCAGCTGTTCCGCTACCTGCTGGTGCCCAGCGCGCTGCCTTACTTCATGGCCGGGCTCAAGATCGCCGGCGGCCTGAGCCTGATCGGCGCGGTGGTGGCCGAGTTCACCGCCGGCACCGCCGGGCGGGAGACCGGCCTGGCCTCGCGCATCCTGGAGTCGAGCTTCCGCACCGAGATCCCGATGATGTTCGCGGCGCTGTTCCTCGTGTCGCTGCTGGGCATCGCGATCTTCGTCGTCTTCGCGGCCCTGTCCCGCATGGTGCTCGGCCATTGGCACGAGAGCGAGATGCGGAGGGAGCGATGAGAGCGCCCGAGGTGGACTGGGACGCCGTCGCCCGCGAGCTGCGAGGCCTCAACGTCATCGCCTCGCCCGGCCAGCGCAAGCAGCTGTCCAGGGATTTCCATTGGTACAGCCCGATCCTGGCGGGGCAGCTCGCCGGCTGCGTGGCCGACCTCGTGGTCAAGGTGAGCACCGAGGACGACGTTCGGCAAGCCGCCGCCGTCGCGGCCCGGTGGAAGCTGCCCCTGACCGTGCGCGCCGGCGGCACCGGCAACTACGGCCAGTGCGTGCCGCTCGCGGGCGGGCTGGTGCTCGACGTCACGCCGATGTGCAGGGTGCTGGAAATCGGCCAGGGCCGGGTGCGCGTGCAGGCCGGCGCGCGCATGCACGACATCGAGCAGGCGGTCGCCGAAACCGGACAGGCGCTGCGCATGTGGCCATCGACCTGGCAGGTGGCCTCGATCGGCGGCTTCATCGCCGGCGGCTTCGGCGGCATCGGCTCGATCCGCCACGGCATCCTGCGCGACCCGGGCAACCTGCTGCGCGCGCGTGTGATGACGGTGGAGCGCGAGCCGCGCGTGATCGAGCTTCATGGCGACGAGATCCAGCAGGTGCACCATGCCTACGGCACCAACGGCGTCATCCTCGATGTCGAGGTGGCGTTGAGTCCGGCGGTCGACTGGGTGCATTGCATCGCCCTCTTTCCCACCTACCGACAGGTCCTGGAGTTCGGCGTAGCCGCCAGCACGCCGGCCATCGACCTGTTCCTGCTCTCGGCCGTGGATGCGCGCTTCTCGCCCTACTACGCAAGCCTGGGCGACCACTTCCCGCCCGACCGCCATGCCATGTTCGCCATGGTGGCGCCAGACTCGATGCCGGCTTTTCGCGCACTCATGGCCCGCCATGGGGGCTGCATCTCGCTCGAGGGCACCGAGGCCGCCCTGCATGCGGCCGGCCTGCCGCCCGCTTACGAATGCGCCTACAACCACACCACCCTGCAGGCGCTGAAGGTGGACCGCAGCTGGACCTACCTCCAGGTGGCCTATGCCCAACCCTTCGACCCGGCCGTCGTGGACCGCCATATCGCCATCTTCGGCGACGAGGTGCTGCAGCACCACGAGTTCGCGCGCGCTGGCGGCGAGTACGGCACCTTCTCGATCCTGCTCGTGCGCTGGAGGGGCGAGGCGCACCAGTACGAAGTCATGCGCGAGATCGAGTCCCAGGGCGGCTGCGTGATCTTCAATCCGCACGTGGTGACCATCGAGGACGGCGGCATGAAGACCATCGATACCCGGCAGATCGAATTCAAGCAGCGCAGCGATCCGATGGGCCTCATGAACCCCGGCAAGACGCGCGGCTGGACCGCCGACATGGCCCGCGAGGCCTGACAGACACACCCACGAAAGGAACCGACCATGCGACTGCAAGCCCTCTTCTTCGCCCGCCCCGTGCTCGCTACCCTCCTCGCCGGCAGCGCCTTCGCTGCCGGCGCCCAGGACAAGGTGGTGCTAGCCACCAACTGGCGCGCCCAGCCGGGCCACGGCGGTTTCTACCAGGCCCTGGCCGACGGCACGTACAAGAAGTACGGGCTCGAGGTGGATATCCAGCAGGGCGGTCCGCAGGTCAACAACCGGCCGATGCTGCCCGCCGGCAAGGTCGACTTCCTGATGACCGGCAACATGCTGATGGCTTTCGACAACATCAAGCAGAAGGTGCCCACGGTGGTGGTGGCGGCCTACTTCCAGAAGGACCCGCAGGCGATCATCGCCCACCCTGGCCAGGGCATCGAGAAGTTCTCGGACCTCACCAAGGCCAAGACGGTGCTGCTCGCGAAGGATGGCCAGATCAGCTATTGGCAATGGATGAAGAAGGCTTACGGCATGCGCGACGAGCAGGTCCGCCCCTACAACTACAGCCTGTCCCAGTTCCTGGCCGACAAGCAGTCGGTGCAGCAGGCCTATGCGACTTCGGAGCCCCTGGCGGTCGAGAAGCAGGCCGGCTTCAAGCCCGTGGTGCTGTCCCTGGCCGATGCGGGCTGGTCGACCTACGGCATGGTCATCGAGACGCGGCAGGAGCTGGTGAAGAACAAGCCCGACCTGGTGCGCCGCTTCGTCGAGGCCTCGAACATCGGCCACTACAACTACCTCTACGGCGACCGCAGGGCCGCCGACGCGCTGATCAAGAAGATCAATCCCGACATCAGCGACGACTACATCGAGAAATCGATGCCCATCCTTCGCGCCCACATCGACGTCGGCGACGCAACCGCCCAAGGCATCGGCGCGATCAGCGACGCGCGGATGAAGGACTTCCACGACAAGACCGTTGCAGCGGGTCTCTACAAGCCCACCGACTTCAACTACGCCGAGGCGTACACCACGCAGTTCGTCAACAGGGGCACGGGGCTGGAGTTGCGCAAGGCTGCGGCGAAATAGCGATGCCCGAGCGCACCCTCACCGTGCGCGTGGCGCGCATCGCGCGCCAGACGCCGGAGATCCTGTCCTTCGAACTGGCGCATCCCGCAGGCCGCGCATTGCCGCCCTACCAGGCGGGCGCGCACATCGACGTGCACATGCCCGGCGGCTTCATGCGCCAGTACTCGCTGGCGCGCGCCCACGCGGAAGCCGCGTCCTCCACGTACCTGATCGGCGTCAAGCACGAGGCCGAAAGCCGCGGAGGCTCGGCCTCGATGCGTGCTCGCGTGCGAGAAGGCGATCTGCTTCCTGTCAGCGTGCCGCGCAACACCTTCCCGGTCCACGCCGAGGCCCGGCGCCACCTGCTGCTGGCGGGCGGCATCGGCATGACCCCGCTGCTGGCCATGGCGCAGGCGCTGGCGCGCCGCCGTGCCGACTTCGAGCTGTGCCTGTTCGTGCGCAGCGAGGACCACCTGGCCTTCACCGAGGCGCTGCGCGCACCCCTCCTGGCGCCGCATGTGCGGCTGCATTTCGACGCCGAAGGCGCGGCGCAGAAGATCGACCTGCGCCAGCTCCTGGCAGAGTACCGCGAGGGCAGCCACCTTTACGTCTGCGGACCCGGCGGCTTCATGCGGGCTGTGCGCGCGGCGGCGGCTCACTGGCCCGAGGAGGCAATGCATGCCGAGTACTTCGCCGCGCCGGCGGAGGCGGTCGCCGGCGGCGGCAAGCCCTTCCAGCTGCGGCTCGCCCGGCGCGGCATCACCTTGCCGGTGGCCGCCGACCAGAGCGCGGTCGATGCACTTCACGCCTTCGGAATCGACATCCCGGTTTCGTGCGAACAGGGCCTCTGCGGCACCTGCGTGGTCGGTGCCGAGGGCTCGGGCGCGGAGCACCGCGACTTCTGCCTGACCCGCAGCGAGCGCGCGACCAAGGTGGCGCTGTGCTGCTCGCGCGCATGCGGGGAGGAGTTGGTCCTCGACCTTTGAGCCACGACGAACCGAGCCACGATGAACCCCGTGCACCGATGCTCTGGCACCATGCAGTCCCCATGACCCGCCGACCCAGCGCCACCGCCAAGGACTCCGCCATCGCCATGGCCGAGGAGCCCGATGCTCCAGCCACCCGCGGGCGGGCACGCAAGTACACGCAGATGCTGGGCGTGATCTACCAGGCGGCCATCGAGGTCTTCGCTGCGGATGGCCTGGCAGGCGCCTCGACCCAGGCCATCGCCGACCGTGCCGGCCTCTCCAAGGCACAGCTGCACTACTACATCGAGAGCAAGGAGGCGCTCTATCGGCAGGTGCTGCAGGACATCATCAACGACTGGATCGGCGTGTTCGGGTTCAGCGAGGAGGCCTTCGGACCGCGCAAGGTGCTGACAGATCTGATCCAGCGCAAGATGCTTTTCTCCTTCGAGCATCCGCTGCGCTCGCGCATCTTCGCCGCCGAGATGATGCGCGGGGCGCCGGTGATCCGCGACTTGATGGGAACGAGCAAGCAGCGCACCCAGCAGGCTGCCGCGGTCATCCAGAACTGGATCGGGCGTGGACTGATGGACCCGGTGGACCCGCTGCTGTTCCTGTTCCATCTCTGGGCCGTGACCCAGTTCTATGCCGATCATGCGGCCCAGGTGGCCTTCTTCCGGGAAACGCCGGCCAGCGACGAGAAGGACCGCCGCTACCTCACCGAGCAGGTGACGGAGTTCCTGCTGAAAGGCGCCGGGGTCCGCTGAGGGCAGCATGCGCCGCCCCCGTGGCGCCATGGGATCGTCAAATCGCGTCAGCGACTGACCATTTCGTCACTCACCGTTCAATGAGGCTCGAGAGGCTGCACGAAGGGCGTCGCGTACTCGCGGCCGATCATCCCGCGGGCGAAGAGATAGTTGTTGCGGGCCTTCTCGCTCATTGCGTCGAGGTTGACCATGCCCGTGCTGTCGCACGGGAAGGCCAGCGCGCGGCCCTGGTTGAACAGCGACTGAAACCGGATCTCGAACGCGGCTGCAGTCTGCATCGAAGAAGAACTGTGCGACATGATCGTCTCCTGCTGGCGCCAAGAACTTGACGCCTGAATCCAAAAAAAAGCTGGCGCGGAATCCCGCTCGCCGATGGCCTTGCATCAATCGTGCCGGGCTCACCTGGATAACGATCCGCGCCGCGCGGGGGTCTCACGGGATTACGCAAAAAGGCGGGCACCGGTTGTGCGAAATGCCACGATCTGCGAGATTTGCGCGCCACATTTCCACATGGATCAGGCCGGGCGCTCGACGCGCAGCGCCGGCTCGCCCCCCGCGGCGCAGTGCCGCGGCTCAGTGCCGCGGCAGGTACATCGTCGCCTCGACCTCCACCAGCACCTCGTCCGACGGCAGGAAGCGCGACACCTCCACCACCGTGCTGACCGGCGGCTCCCCGGCGTAGAACAGGCCGCGCACGCGGTTGTAAAGCGCATAGTCGGGCAAGCGGCGAAAGTACTGGACCAGCTTGACGACGTCGTCCATGGTCCCGCCATGGTCGGCTGCGATCTGGCGAATGCGCTCCAGCACGAACCAGCTCTGGGCCACGACCGGCGCTTCGAACACGTCGACCGACATCTGGCCCGTGGCATAGCCGAGGCCGTGCAGCGCCTCCCGCGCCTCGTCCGGGATGTCGTCGTAGCCCATCACGGCGCGCCGGGTCGAAGGATCGACCGCGACCACGCCACTCATGAAGACGAAGTCGCCCACGCGCTTGGCGGCAGCGTAGTTGGCCATCGGTTTGCCCATGCTCATTCGCTTTGCTCCAGGGGTTGACCGGCGCGGATGACGGTGCGTCGCCGTCCAGCCGCGTCCAGCAGTTCGTATTCGTCGCGCGCGGCCAGCAGCACCAGGTCGGCCGGGCAGCCCGGCGCGATGCGCCCGTCCCAGGGCAGCGCCAGCGCACGGGCGGGGCTGACGGTGACCGCGTCCAGCCAATCGGCGGCCGGCGCCAGGTGCGCCATCTGAACACCGAGGCCGAAGGTTTCGAGCAGGTCGTAGCCGCCATAGGGATAGAAGGCGTCCTGCACGTTGTCGGTGGCCAGGCTGGCGCGCACGCCCAGCGCCGCGGCCTCTCGCATGCGCGTGATGCCGCGCGGCACCGGCGTCCGGTCCCACGCGCCCTGAAGGTAGAGGTTGGTGCTGGGCAGGGCCACCAGGTGCAGGCCGGCTTCGGCGCACCTGGCGAGCGTGTCGCGCGCCCAGCCCTCGTCCTGGACCGACAGCGAGCAGGCATGGCCGCAGACGACGCGCCCGTGCCATCCGCGCGCGATCGCCAACTGCGCGATGCTGCGCAAGCCGGTTGCGTCGGCATCCAGGCCTTCGTCGACGTGGAAGTCCAGCGCCAGCCCGTACTGCTGCGCGAGGTCGAAGACGCGCCCCAGCTTGTGGACGATGCCCTCGTTGCGATAGACGAAGGCGCCCAGCACGCCGCCCGCGCCGTGCACAGCCTGCGCGATGCGCTCGCCGGTGGCCGCATCGGCATAGACGTCGAGCGGCACCAGTGCGACGAACTGCAGCGCGACGCGGTCCTGCCACTGCGCGCGCAGCGCCTCGAAGACGGCGAGCGAGGCCGGCGCCTCGTCGCCAGTCCAGTCCAGGTGCGTGCGCAGCGCGCGCGTGCCGGCGCGCCAGGCTTCGTCGAGCGCGCGCGTCATGCGCGCACGCAGCGCCTCGGCGGTCCAGCCGGCGCGGTGCGCGGCCATGCGCTCGATCGCCGCGAAGAGATTGCCCTCGGCCGCACCGACCTCCCGCACGGTGTAGTTCTTGTCGATGTGCGCGTGCGCATCGACCAGGGCACTCAGCAGGATGCCGCGCGCAGGCTGCGAGCTCGGCGCGATGGAGACGACCCGGGCACCGGCGAGCACCACGTCGAAGACTTCCGCCTCGTCGGCAGCGAAGCCCCGCAGGCGTGCCGGGATCCGTACCGCCTCGAGCTTCATGCGCGCGGCAGCGTGCGCAGCCAGCCCAGCCCGTCGGAAGTACCACCGGGCACGGCGCCGCGCGCGGGCCTGTATTCGCAGCCGACCCAGCCCTCCCAGCCGCATTGCGCCGCCACCTCGTCGATCACCCTGAACAGGTAGGGATGGTTCAGCTCGCCGACGTCCGGCTCGTGGCGCTCGGGCACGCCCGCGATCTGGAAATGGCCGACGCGGCCGGTCGGCAGGTACTTGCGGATCTTCATCGCCACGTCGCCCTCGACGATCTGGCAGTGATACAGGTCCATCTGCACCTTGAGGTTGGGCGCGCCCACCGCTTCGGCGATCTCGTGCGCATGGTCCTGGCGGTTGAGGAAGAAGCGCGGGATGTCGCGCGTGTTGATCGGTTCGATCAGCAGATCGCGCCCGGCCTTGCCCGCCTCGGCCGCGGCCCAGCGCAGGTTGTCGATGTAGGTGGGCTGCACCACCTCGCGCTCCACGTCCGCGGGCACCAGGCCGGCCATCACGTGCACGCGGGGGCAGCTCAGGGCCTCGGCATAGTCCAGGGCCCTCAGCAGGCCTTCGCGGAACTCGGCCTCGCGCCCCGGGAGACAAGCCAGGCCGCGCTCGCCCCCCTCCCAGTCGCCGGGCGGGCCGTTGAAGAGCACCTGCTGCAGGCCGTTGGCCGAGAGCCGGGCCGCCAGTTCGCGCCGTTCGTAGGGATAGGGAAAGAGGTACTCGACGGCCTGGAAGCCGTCTTTCGCGGCGGCTTCGAAGCGGTCGAGGAAATCGAGCTCGGGATAGAGCATCGAGAGGTTGGCGGCAAATCGCGGCATGGGGATGGGTCCTCGTTTTCTTACCAGCGTGCACCGAAGTAACGGCGCAACTCGTCGATCCGTGGCGGTGCCAGCGGCTGCGCCGACTGCTTGTTCAGCAGCCACAGCCGGGCGGTCTCCTCGAGTTCCTCCAGCACGGCCATGGCGGCGGCGGGCGTCTCGTGCCAGACGTTGGGGCCCAGGCGCTCCAGCATCACCGCGCGGATGGGCGTGCCGCGCTCGCCGTAGCGCCCGATGGCGTGTGCCACCTGCTCGGCCGCTTCGGGCGCGCCGGGACGGTGGTAGGGGATCACCGGCACGTGGCCGACCTTCATCACGAAATAGGGCGTGAGCGGCGGCAGCAGCTCCTCGCCCGGCGCGTCCAGCGTAAGCGCGACGCAGTGCGTGCTGTGGGTGTGGATCACGTAGCGCGTGCCCGGGTCGAAGCGCGTGGCGGCGGCGTGGATGCGGGCGTGCAGCGCGATGGTCTTGCTGGCGCGGTCGCCGCCGGCCTGGTTCAGGCCGGCGTCCAGCCGGGCGAGCTTTGCAGGGTCGAGGAAACCCAGGCAGGCATCGGTCGGGGTGATGAGGTAGCCGTCGTCCAGCCGCACGCTGATGTTGCCGGCGGTGGCATGCACGTAGCCGCGCTCGAACAGGCTGCGGCCGATGCGGCAGATCTCTTCGCGTGCCTGGCTTTCGGTCATCCGAGCAATGTAAATGCTTTCGTGAAGAAGTCGTCGGTGCCGAAGTTGCCGGACTTGAGCGCGATGTGCAGGCCGACGCCGCCTTCGGCCTGCGCATGGCACCAGGGGACGCCGGGATCGATCTGCGCACCGATCTGCAGTTGCTCGATGCCGAGCGCCTGCACGCAGGCGCCGGAAGTCTCGCCGCCCGCCACCACCAGCTGCCGCACGCCCTGCGCGACGAGCCCGCGGGCGATGGCGGCGATGGTGCGCTCCACCATCGCGCCGGCCTCCTCGACCCCGAGCCGGCCTTGGACCGATTGCACGGCCCCGGCCTCTGCCGTCGAATAGACCAGCACGGGGCCGTCCTCGATCAAGGGCGCCGCCCAGGCCAGTGCCTCGGCCGCGACGTCCACGTCGGCGGCGATGCGCAGCGGATCGATCGCCAGCGCCGGCCGGCCTGATCCGATGAAGTGGCGCACCTGCCGGTTGGTGGCCGGCGAGCAGCTGCCGGAAACCACCGCCCGCAGGCCGGCCGCAGCGGGAAGCGCGCCGGCGTTCGCGCAAGGCGCGATGCCGAAGTTGGCCGGCAGCCCGATCGCCACGCCCGAACCCGCGGTCACCAGCGGCATGTCCGCCAGGGCCGGGCCGAGCCGCAGCAGGTCCTCGTTCGAGACCGCGTCGACGATGGCGATGCCCACGCCCTCGGCGCGCAGCGCGCCGATGCGCTCGCGAACTGCATCCGGGCCGCGGGCGACCACCGCATGGTCGACCAGCCCCACCTTGCGGCGCGTCTGCGCCTGCAGCACCCGCACGAGGTTGGGGTCGGTCATCGGGGTGAGCGGATGGTTCTGCATGCCGCTCTCGTTGAGCAGCACCTCGCCCGCGAACAGGTAGCCCTTGAACACGGTGCGCTTGTTGTCGGGGAAGGCCGGCGTCGCGATGGTGAAGTCGGTGCCCAGCGCCTCCATCAGCGCCTCGGTGACCGGGCCGATGTTGCCCTGCGGCGTGCTGTCGAAAGTGGAGCAGTACTTGAAATAGATCTGCCGCGCGCCTTGCGCCTGCAGCCAGCGCAACGCGGCGAGCGACTGCCCCACCGCCTCGGCCGGTGCGATGGTGCGCGACTTGAGCGCCACCACCACGGCATCCACATCGGCCGCGAGCGGCGCGCTCGGCACGCCGATGGCCTGGACCACGCGCATGCCGGCGCGCACAAGGTTGTTGGCGAGATCGGTGGCGCCGGTGAAATCGTCGGCGATGCAGCCCAGCAGCAGGTTCATGGCTTGTTCTTGTCGGCGTTGGATGGCGTGGGCAGCTCGATGCCCGGGAAGATCTTGATGACGGCGCTGTCGTCCTCCCGGGCAAAGCCCGCTGTGGAGGCCTGCATGAACATCTGGTGTGCGGTGGAGGCCAGCGGCAGCGGAAACTTGCTGGCCCGCGCCGTGTCGAGCACCAGGCCGAGGTCCTTGACGAAGATGTCGACCGCGGACATTGGCGTGTAGTCGCCGGCGAGGACATGGGCCATGCGGTTCTCGAACATCCAGCTGTTGCCCGCGCTGTGCGTGATGACCTCGTACAGCGCCTCGGCCGCCACGCCCTCCCGCAGGCCAAGCGCCATGGCCTCGGCCGCCGCGGCGATGTGCACGCCGGCCAGCAGCTGGTTGATGATCTTCACCTTGCTGCCGGCGCCGGCGCGGTCCCCGAGGCGGTACACCTTGCCCGCCATGGCCTCGAGCAGCGCGTCGGCCCTGGCATAGGCCTCGGGCCTGGCCGAGCTCATCACCGTCATCTGGCCGCTCGCGGCCTTGGCAGCCCCGCCCGAGATCGGCGCGTCGACATAGTGGATGCCGGCGGTGCCCAGGCGCTCCTCGAGTGCCATCGACCAGTTCGGATCCACGGTGGAGCACATCACGAACACGCTCCCGGGGTTCATCGCGGCAGCCGCGCCTTGCCCGCCGAACAGCACGGCCTCGGTCTGCTCGGCGTTGACCACGACCGACACGAGCAGTTCGCATTGGGCCGCCACCTCCGCCGGCGTGGCCCAGGCCACGCCACCCTGCTCTGCAAAGGCGAGGGCGACGCCGGGACGCGCATCGCACACATGCATTTCGTAGCCCTTGCTGCGCAGCGTGGCGGCGATGCCCGCGCCCATGGCGCCCAGGCCGACGAGTCCTGCTTTTTTCATGGGATTCCAAAGAGAGTGTCGAGAGAAGGCTGGGACGTTGTCTCCAGAAGCGCATGCTAGCAACTGCTCTTGTCCTCGGCCCACCCGCATGATAAGAATCGGCAGCGCCTCAACCAAGGAAAACCATGGACAAAGTTGGAGACAAGGGCGACCTGGGCGACGGCTTTGCGCGTGCCGACGCGCGCGAGCGCTGGACCACCCTGATGCGCTACGCGCTGGAGGGGGTGATCGCCATCATTGCTCTCGGCGCGGCGCTCGCGTCCATCCCGTATTGGGGCGGAGCGGACTTCCCCGTCACGAGCCTGGTGATCTATGTCGCGGGCATGGTGTTCATCGCCATGCCGCTGTGCATGTACTACGAATCGCTGCTGCAGTCGCAACGGCAAAGCCTGGCCGTGCCGGGCGCGCACTAGAGCCACAGGCGTTCCCGGTCCGGCACGTCGCTGCCGCCGGCGTGGAACGTCGTCCTCATCGACCAGGGCTCGTGCTCGCCACCCGGCGCAAACCTTCGAGCGCGGGCTCGACGATGCACGCATCGGCACCCACTGCATAGACCGCATAGGCCGGATACAGGAACTCCGGAGTGCGGGGCACGCGCTTGAGCTGGCCGGATTCGAGATGCCCGCGCACCACGTCGAGCCGGAAGTAGCCGGTGCCGCCGGCCGCCAGCAGGTACTCGCGCCCGAGCGGCCCGAGCCCGGCCATCACCGCGGCGCTGGACAGCTCGGGAAAGGCGAGGCCGTGCTGCGCCGCGAACTCCGGCCCCCAGTCGACATACACATAGTCGGCCGGCTCCGGCACGCGCGGCCGCTTCGCGGTGGTGACCATCACGAGCTTCTCCTCGATCAGCAGCTCCACGCGCAGCCCGGGCCGCTGCTGCGGCGCGTAGGCGACGGCGATGTCGAGCACGCCCGCGGCGACCTTGTCGAGCAGGTCGGGCGGCTCGCCGACTTCGGTGCGAAGCGCCAGCGCCGGATCGGCGGCGCGCATCCACAGCAGCCATCGCAGCAGCAGCGGGTCCCACAGGCTGACCTCGCAGCCCATCGCGATGACGGCACGGCTGCCGGTCGGCACAGCCACCTGGTGGCGCGCACGCGCCCAGACCTGCACCAGCGTGGTCGCGTGCGGCAGGAACTGCTCGCCGGCCGGTGTGAGCACGGCGCCCGCCTTGTTGCGCACGAAGAGCTTGCGGCCGAGCAGCTGCTCCAGCGTGCGCACGCGCGCGCTGACAGAGGTCTGCGTGACGTGCAGGCGCTCTGCCGCGCGCTGGAAGCTGCGCGTCTCGACGATCTCCAGGAAGGTCCGGGCCAGGTTGATGTCCACGGAAGCAGCGGTTGGTTGGATGCATCATTTTTGCATTCAACTGGCAATAAATCTCGTTGTACTTGTTGGAAAGGCGAGCCGAAGATCGATGCATCTCCATCCATTCCAAGGAACTCGCCATGTCCATCCTCCAACGACCCTCGGACTCCAGTCGCGCCGTTGGTGCCCGGGCCCGCTTGCTCGGGGCGGCGGCCGCAGAAGCTCGTGAACTTCTCAAGGCCTTGCTCAGCCCGAACACACTGGTCGAAGAGGTCGAGCAGATGCGCACCCTGCAGCTCGCGGCGGATCGCGTCGAGCCCAGCAACCCGGCGCGCGCCGCCTGGTTGCGCTCGCGCGCCTCGCGCATCGGCCTTCGCTGAACGATGCCGTTCAGGCCGTCGGATCGAGCGGCACGATCTGCGCGATCAGCGACGCGCCGTCGCTCACCAGGAAGTCCTTGAAGGCCTGCGCCACCGGCGGCAGGCGCTTGGTGCGCAGGTGCACCACGTACCAGTTCAGCATCAGCGGAAAGCCCTGCACGTCGAGCACGCGCAGGCTGCCGGCCTTCAGCTCCTGGCTGATGGTATGCGCCGACAGGAAGCTGACGCCCATTCCGGCGATCACCGCCTGCTTGATGGTCTCGGTGCTGCGGATCTCCATCGCGATGTTGAGGCCGCGCAGGTCGCCGCCGAAGCCGTCCTCCATCGAGTGCCAGGTGTCGGAACCCTTCTCGCGCACGACGAAGGGCTCGCGCATCAGCCTGGCCAACGGAATGTCTCTCGCGCCGACCATCGGATGGCCCGGGGCCGCGACGATCACGTACGGATGCGGCGCGAAGGGCTGGTGGACGGTGTCCATGCCGGTGGGCGGGCGCACCATGATCGCCAGGTCGGTGAGGTTATCCGCAATGCGGGTCAGCAGGTCTTCGCGGTTGTGGACCGTGAAGTTCAGCGTTACGCCGCGGTGGCGGCCGGCAAACTCCACCAGCAGGCGCGGGAAGAAATAGTCCCCGGCGCTGATCACGCCCACGTTGAGCCGGCCGCCCGAGACGCCGCGGAACTGCGTCATCGCATGCTCGGCCGCCTCGAACTGCTGGATGATGGCGCGGCTGATCGCGAGCAGCTCGGTGCCGGCCGGCGTGAGGTAGATCTTCTTGCCGAACTGTTCGAACAGCACGTTGCCGGCATGCTCCTCGAGCTTGCGGATCTGGGTGGAGACGGCCGGTTGCGTGAGGTGGAGCTCTTCGGCCGCGCGCGAGAAGCTCAGCAGCCGCGCGACCGCCTCGAAGACCTTCAACTGGCGCAGGGTCGCATGCTTCATCCAGGAAATGTAAGCGCGCCAGCGCGCCTGAATGTAGAGGTACACTGATCGAATCGCATTTGCAACGCATTGCCATCATGAAGACCGCAACCTTCCCATCCCTTCGAGTCGAGGCCGAACTGCGCGAGGCGGCCGAGAGCGTACTTCGCGAAGGCGAGACGCTGACGAGCCTGATCGAAACCGCGATGCGCGAGACCATTCACCGCCGCCGGGCGCAGGCCGAGTTCCTTGCTCGCGGCTTGAAGTCGAGCGAGGACGCCAAGCGCACCGGTGTGTACCACTCTGCGACGGCTGTGCACGGCGAGCTTCAGCGCAGGCTGGATGCCCGGCGCAAGCAGGTGCTTGGATGAAGGGTGACTTCGAGGTTCGCTACACCGACACAGCCCGCGACGATCTGCTTCGTCTCTTCGATTTCTTGCTCCACCGTGCGCAGACCGCCGAAGATTTCGACACTGCGCAAATCGCGATCGACACCATCACGGCAGAGGTAGAAGGCCACCTGTGCCGCGCTCCCTTCATCTTTCGGAAGGCTGGCCAAAGCCCTTTCTTGCGGGAACTGGTCATTCCATTTCGCAGCTCTGGATACGTCGTCCTCTACGAGATTGAAGATGGAACGACCATCAACATCCTGGCCGTTCGACATCAGCTCGAAGACGACTACCACTGAAGAGTTGCAGCCAACGTAGACGCGTCGGGAAGAGGGCGCAGCGGGTGCGTCTCATGTCGAACGCCATCAGGCCATCTCGTGGAGACGAACCCGCCCGCGCTGGTCTTCCATGGTCCGCGCGAGCAGCTTGACCAGCGAGTACACCGTGTCGATGTGAGGCGTGGCGGTGTCGGTGAGCCGCGCCAGCTCCACCACCGCGCCAACCAGCGCATCGATCTCCGGCGCGCGCCCGGCCTCCACGTCCTGCAGCATCGAGGTCTTGTGCTTGCCCACCTTCTCGGCGCCGGCGATGCGCTTTTCCAGCGACACGCGGAACTCGATCCCCAGCTTGTGGGCGACGGCCTGGGCCTCGCGCATCATCGCCGCGGCCAGCTCGCGCGAGGGCGGGTATTGGCAGATATCGACCAGCGTGGAATGCGACAGGCTGCTGATCGGATTGAAGGTCAGGTTGCCCCAGAGCTTGAGCCAGATCTCGGCGCGGATGTTGTCGAGCACGGGCGCCTTGAAGCCCGCCTCGCCGAAGCAGGCAGAGACGCGGTTCACGCGGTCGCTCGCGGTGCCGTCCAGCTCGCCGACGGGGAAACGGTCGCCTTCGATGTGCTTCACAACGCCGGGCGCCACCAGCTCCGAGGCGGGATAGACCACGCAGCCGATGACCCGCTCCGCCGGGATGTTGGCGGCAACCACGCCGTGCGGATCGACGCTCTTCACTGTCGTGCCTTCGAGCGGTCCACCGTGCTTCTGGAAGTACCAGTAGGGGATGCCGTTCTGCATGGGCACCACGACCGTCTGCGGGCCGAAGAGCTTCGGCACTTCGCGCGCCACCGCTTCGACCTGGTGGGCCTTCATCGCGAGGACGACGATGTCCTGCGCGCCGGCCTGCTCGTAGCGCTCGGTCGCCTTCACGCTGCGCGCGACCTGCTCCTCGCCCTCGGCCGAGATGAGCCGGATGCCGTTCGTGGCGATGGCGTCGAGGTTGGCTCCCCGCACGATGAACGTGACGTCCTCGCCGGCCAGCGCGAGCTTCGCCCCGACCAGGCCGCCGATCGCGCCGGCGCCTATCACTGCAATCTTCATGTCCGATCCTTGAAGTGTTGAATCTCTTGCGAGCTCAGCCGTCGCCGAAGCGGTTGCTCAGCCTCCCGATGCCGTTGATCTCGACCTCGACCAGGCTGCCCAGCTTCATCGAGCCGACACCGACCGAGGTGCCGCACAGGATCACGTCGCCGGGATGCAAGGTCATGTCGAGGGAGATCAGGCTGACCAGCTGCGGCACGGAAAAGCGCATGTCGCTGATCGGGTAGTGCTGCCGCGCCGCGCCGTCGAGCAGCGTGGTGACGGTGAGCGACGCGGGGTCCAGGCCAGTGGCCACTGCCGGGCCCATCGGGCAGAAGGTGTCGAAACCCTTGGCGCGCGCCCATTGGGCAAAGGAGGCGTCGCGGTGGAGGATGTCGGCCACCGTCACGTCGTTGGCGCACGTGTAGCCGAACACGTGTTCCAGCGCCTGCGCTTCCTGCACCGCGGTGCAGGTCTTGCCGATGACGATGCCGAGCTCCCCCTCGAACACCACCTTGCCCTCGCACAGCGGCTTGCGGATGGGCTCGCCGGCGGCGAGGAAGGAGTTGGGCGCCTTCAGCAGGTACAGCGGTTCGGCCGGCACCGGCAACTGGAGCTTCTCGCCGAGCGCATGGAAGTTGTTCCATAACGCGATGACCTTGCTGGGTTGGCTGGGCGTGAGCAGCCTGAGCCCGTCGAGCGCGAACACGCTGCCGGTCGGCTCGGGCGCAGCGAACATGTCACCTCGGTGCTCGCGCACATGCTTGCCCTCCAGCGTGCCGAAGCCCGTCTTGCCGGCGCGTTCGAAGCGGACCCATCGTTGTTGCGGTTGCTGCATGGCTTTCTCAATCGAAGGGAAGGTAGTCGGGGACGACCAGCGAAGCGAGCAGCTTCCCGATGTCGGCGGGATTGCGCGTGACGTGGATGCCGCAGTCCTTCATCACGGCCAGCTTGGACTCCGCCGTGCCAAGTCCGCCGGAGACGATCGCGCCTGCATGGCCCATGCGCCTGCCGGGCGGCGCGCTGGCGCCGGCGATGAAGCCGACCACGGGCTTGCGCATGTGGTCCTTGATCCAGCGTGCGCAGCGCTCCTCGGCGTCACCGCCGATCTCGCCGACCATGACCACGGCGTCGGTGTGCGGGTCGTCGTTGAAGAGTTTCAGCACATCGATGTGCGCGAGCCCGCCGACCGGATCGCCGCCGATGCCGACCACCGTCGACTGGCCGATACCGAAGGCCGCGAGCTGGCTGGCGGCCTCGTAGGTCAGCGTGCCGGAGCGCGACACCACGCCGATGCGGCCGCGCTGGTGGATGTGGCCCGGCATGATGCCGATCTTGATCTCGTCGGGCGTGATCAGGCCCGGGCAGTTGGGGCCCAGCAGCAGGGTCTTGCGGCCGAGCATGCGGTGCCGCGTGCGGATCATGTCGCGCACCGGGATGCCCTCGGTGATGCAGACGACCAGGTCGAGGCCGGCCTCCACCGCTTCGTCGATCGCGGCGGCCGCGAAGGGCGGCGGCACGTAGATCACCGAGACGGTCGCGCCGGTCCTCTCCTTCGCCTCCCGGACGGTGCCGAAGACCGGAATGCCGTCGAGCGCCTCGCCCGCCTTGTGGGGGTTCACGCCGGCAACGAAGCACTTCCTGCCGTTGCCGTACTCGCGGCACGCCGCGGTGTGGAAGCGCGCGGTCTTGCCGGTGATGCCCTGCGTGATCACGCGGGTGTTCCTGTTCACGAGGATCGACATCTCATCGGCTCCTTGCGGCGGCAACCACCAGCTCGGCCGCATCCGCCATGTCGTGGGCGCTGACGATCGGCAGGCCCGACTGCGCGAGCAGGGCCCGGCCCTCCTTCTCGCGGGTGCCCTTCATGCGAACGACCATCGGCACCTTGAGCCCGGCCTCGCGCGCGGCGGTGATCACGCCTTGCGCGATCAGGTCGCACTTCATGATGCCGCCGAAGATGTTGACCAGGATGGCCGCGAGCCTGGGGTTGCGCAGCATCAGCTTGAAGGCCTCGGCCACTTTCTCCGTCGTTGCGCCGCCGCCCACGTCCAGGAAGTTGGCGGGCGCGCCGCCGTACAGCCGGATGGCGTCCATGGTCGCCATCGCCAGGCCGGCGCCGTTGACCAGGCAGCCGATGTTGCCGGGCAGCGAGATGTAGGAGAGCTCGAACTTCGCGGCCTCGAGCTCGGCCGGGTCCTCCTCGTCGAGGTCGCGCAGCGCGGCGATCTCCGGATGGCGAAAGAGCGCATTCGCATCGAAATCGAACCTGGCGTCGAGCGCCAGCACGCGGCCGTCGCCAGTGAGGATCATCGGGTTGATCTCGACCAACGAGGCATCGCATTCGTCGAAGGCCCGGTAGAGGCTCTGCATCAGGGCGCGCGCCTGCGGGATCGCCTTTTCCGGCAGGCCGATCCCGCGCGCGACGGCGTCAGCCTCGGCTGGCTTCAGGCCGGTGGCCGGATCGATGCAGAGCTTGTGGATCCGATCCGGCGAACGGGCCGCCACGTCCTCGATGTCCATGCCGCCCTCGCCCGAGGCCATCATGGCGACGCGCTGCGCCTCGCGGTCCACCACCAGGCCCAGGTAGAACTCGCGGCCGATGTCGACGCGCTCCTCGACCAGCAGGCGCTTGACGATCCGCCCTTCGGGACCGGTCCGAGTCGTCCTCAAGCGCATGCCCAGCAGGTTGCCGGCGTGCTGCCGGACTTCTGCGAGCGACCGGGCCACCTTGACGCCGCCACCCGGGCCGCGGCCGCCGGCGTGGATCTGGGCCTTGAGGATCCAGGTCCCGCCGCCCAGCTGCATGGCCACCTCCGCCGCCTCGTCGACCGAGCCGCAGGGAAATCCGCGCGGCGTGGCTACGCCGAATTTCCGCAACAGCTCCTTGCCCTGGTATTCGTGGATATGCATGGCAGGGGCGACTATTCGGGCATGGGGCGAAAAATTCAGATGCCGAGCTCGCCGCCGCCCGCCTGCGCCCAGTCGAAATACCTCGACGCGGAGGCACCGCAACGCTGTATGTGCTGCGCCTTTTTCTGCTGGATGACCTCGGCAAGAAAAGCCGCGTCATAGGACTTCAGCAAATGCGGCTGGTGCGTCTGCAAGTAGTGGCAGATGCGCTCGGCCGGGTCCCTGCTCGCGCCCATCAGCGCCTCGTAGGTCCGGCTGTCCCAGTGCCACCGCAAGCCCAATTCATAGAACGCGGCGTTGTAGGCATTGCGCTCCACTTCGTCATTCCGGTATTGAATTGGCAAATCATTGATCATGACCTTCTCCTGTGAATTGAATGCCGTCGTCAGCTCGATTGAATATTCACGGCATGTTCAAAATGTAGAAGTACTGATCAATAAATAACAGTGAAACTATTTTATTGATTGCATTTGCTGGAGGTTATGGATGGGGCGCGCAAGAAGCCGCTTGCGCGGCCTGCCGAGGCTCAGCCCGCGCTGCTCAGATCACGCCCTCCTGCCGCAGCATCGCCAGGTCGTCCGTGCCGTAGCCCAGCTGCCGCAGCACTTCCTCGGTGTGCTCGCCCAAGAGCGGCGAGCGCGTCACCTCGGTCGGACTGTCCGACAGCTTGATGGGATTGCCGACGGTCAGGTACTTCCCCCGTGTCGGGTGCTCGACCTCGACGATGGTGCCGCTCTCGCGCAGCGATTCGTCCGCAGCGATCTCTTTCATGGAGAGGATCGGCCCGCAGGGAATGTCGTACTGGTTGAGGATCTCCATGGCCTCGAACTTGTCCTTGGTCATGGTCCACTGCTCGATGCGCGCGAAGATCGGCTTCAGGTGCAGCAGGCGCGCGGCCGGCGTGGCGTAGGCCTCGTCGTTGATCCAGCCCTCCTCGCCGATCACCTTGCACACCGCCGGCCAGACCGCGGCCTGGGTGATGAAGTAGATGTAGGCGTTGGGATCGGTCTCCCAGCCCTTGCAGCGCAGGATGGAGCCCGGCTGGCCACCGCCCGAGGCGTTGCCGGCGCGCGGCACCGCGTCGCCGAACTTGCCGTCGGGGTACTGCGGGTATTCGTGCAGGGTGCCGGTGCGCTCCAGGCGCTGCTGGTCGCGCATCTTCACGCGGCAGAGGTTGAGCACGGCGTCCTGCATCGGCGCCAGCACCTTCTGGCCGCGCCCGGTGGTGTTGCGCTGGTAGAGCGCCGCCATGATGCCGAGCGCCAGGTGCAGGCCGGTCCCGCTGTCGCCGATCTGCGCGCCGGTGACGACCGGCGGGCCGTCCTCGAAACCGGTGGTCGACGCCGCGCCGCCGGCGCACTGGGCGACGTTCTCGTACACCTTGCAGTCGGCGTACTTGCCCGGCCCGAAGCCCTTGACCGAGGCCACGATCATGCGCGGGTTGAGGTCCTGGATATGGCTCCAGGTGATGCCCATGCGGTCGAGTGCGCCGGGCGCGAAGTTCTCGACCAGCACGTCGCAGGTCTTGATCAGCGTGTCGAGCACCTGCTTGCCCTTGGGCTTCTTGGTGTCCAGCGTGATCGAGCGCTTGTTGTGGTTCAGCATCGTGAAGTAGAGGCTGTCCACGCCCGGAATGTCGCGCAGCTGGCCGCGCGTCGCGTCGCCCTCGCCCGCGCGCTCGACCTTGATCACGTCGGCGCCGAACCAGGCCAGCAATTGGGTGCACGTGGGGCCGGACTGCACGTGGGTGAAATCCAGGATGCGGACGCCTTCGAGGGCCTTGCTCATCGTTTGTCTCCTAGGTCTTCGCTTCGACTTCTGCCAGACGGGCGCGCAGCTTGCGCTCCTCGGCGAAGCGGGCCGTTTCGTCGCGCACGATCGCGACGATACCCGTGACCTTGCGATCCTCGGAAAACAGCATCGACACGGTGAAGGCGATCGACAGCGTGCGGCCCTCCTTGTGAAGCGCCGGAACGCGCAGCAGGTCGGCGCCGTATTTGGTGATGCCGGTGGCCATGGTCTTCTGGTAGCCCTCCCAGTGCCGCCCGCGCTGGCGCTCCGGGATGATCAAATCGAGCGAACGACCCAGCGCCTCGGCTTCGGTGAAGCCGAAGATGCGCTCGGCGGCCCGGTTCCAGAGCACGATCGCGCCCTCGGCGTCGCACACCATGATGGCGTCGCCGGCGCCTTCGACGAGTTGCTTCAGATCGATGTTTGATTGCAAGCGTATCTCCGGGATTTCAAGCGGACCTGTTCCAGGAACACCGCGGAACCGGCTTTGCCGGGCCGCTGGTGTTGCCCCCCGGTGAGGGGGTGGGCGGCCACACGAAGTGGGCCAACCTGGGGGAGAGCGTTATTACACTGCCTTCGCTTCGCGCAGGTTGATGATCTGCTCCTGGCTGTACCCGAGCTCGGCCAGCACCTCGTCAGTGTGCTCGCCCAGCAGCGGCGACGGAGTGATCTCCGGCTTCAGGTCGGAGAACTTGATCGGGCTGCCGACGGTGAAATAGTTGCCGCGTTCCTTGTGGCCCTTCACCTCGACGATCGATCCGCTCTTGCGCAGCGATTCGTCGTGCAGCAGTTCCTTCATTGTGAGCACCGGCGAGCAGGGGATGTCGAACTTGCGCAGGATGTCCACCGCCTCGAACTTGGTCTTGTCGGCCAGCCAGTCCTCGATGGTCGCGAAGATCGCGGTGATGTGCGGCTGGCGTGCCTTGGCCGTCATGTAGTCGGGGTCGGTCTTCCACTCGGGCTTGCCGATGGCGTCGCAGATCGGGGCCCAGGCGTGGCCCTGCACCGTGAAGTAGATATACGCGTTGGGGTCGGTTTCCCAGCCCTTGCACTTCAGCACCCAGCCCGGCTGGCCGCCGCCGCCGGCATTGCCGCCGCGCGGCACGACGTCGCTGAAGGTGCCGTGCGGGTACTGCGGGTACTCCTCGAGGTAGCCGAGCCGGTCCAGGCGCAGCTGGTCGCGCATCTTCACACGGCAGAGGTTCAGCACCGCGTCCTGCATCGCGCAGGCCACGCGCTGGCCCTTGCCGGTCTGCTGGCGGCCGATGATGGCGGTGAGGATGCCGATCGCCAGGTGCATGCCGGTGTTGCTGTCGCCCAGCGCGGCTGCGCTCACAGTCGGGGGGCCGTCCCAGAAGCCGGTGGTCGATGCCGCACCGCCGGCGCACTGCGCGACGTTCTCGTAGACCTTCAGGTCGTCATAGTGGTGGCCGTCGCTGAAGCCCTTGACCGAGGCGACGATCATCTTCGGGTTGAGCTCCTGGATGCGCTCCCAGGTGAAGCCCATGCGGTCGAGCGCGCCGGGGCCGAAGTTCTCGACCAGCACGTCGGATTCGCGGATCAGCTTCTCCAGCACCACCTTGCCTTCCTGCTGCTTGGTGTCCAGCGTCAGCGAGCGCTTGTTGCTGTTGAGCATGGTGAAGTACAGCGCGTCGACATCCGGAATGTCGCGCAGCTGCGTGCGCGTGACGTCGCCGGAGCCCGGGCGCTCGACCTTGATGACATCGGCCCCGAACCAGGCCAGCATCTGCGTGCACGCCGGACCGGCCTGGACGTGGGTGAAGTCGATGATCTTGATGCCGTTGAGGGGTTTGTTGCTGCTCATGCGATAGCTCCTGTGTTGCCTTGGATTACTTCTTCTTCGCCGCGCTCGGGTTGAGGCTGGTGATGCGGCCGCTCTCGGTGCCGGCGGTCTCGTCGATGACGGCGTTGATCAGGGTCGGGCGCCCGCAGGCGATGGCCTCGCTCAGGGCCTTTTGCAGCTCTTCCGCGGTGGTGGCGTGCACGCCGACGCCGCCGAAGGCTTCCATCAGCTTCTCGTAGCGCGCGTCCTTGACGAACACGGTCGGCGCCACGTCGGCGGTGCCGCTGGCGTTCACGTCGGTGCCGCGGTAGACGCCGTTGTTGTTGAAGACGACGACGCAGACCGGCAGGTTGTAGCGACAGATGGTCTCGACCTCCATGCCGCTGAAGCCGAAGGCGCTGTCGCCCTCGATCGCGATCACCGGCTTGCCGGTGACCACGGCCGCGGCGACGGCAAAGCCCATGCCGATGCCCATGATCCCCCAGGTGCCCACGTCGAGGCGCTTGCGCGGCTCGTACATGTCGACGATGCTGCGCGCGAAGTCCAGCGTGTTGGCGCCCTCGTTGACGACGATCGCATCGGGCCGCGCCTTCACCTGGTCGCGGATCACGCTGAGCGCGCTCTGGAAGTTCATCGGCGATGGGCGCGCGGCCAGCGTGGCCGCCATCTTCGAGAGGTTCTTGTCCTTGCGCTCGGCGATGCCCCCGGTCCAGTCGGCCGGCGGCTTGGCCCACTGGCCGTCGATGCCCGCGAGCAGCGCCGACACGCAGGAGCCGATGTCGCCGATCACGGGCGCAGCGATCGCGACGTTGCTGTCGATCTCGGTCGGCGCGATGTCGATCTGGATGAACTGCTTGGCGCCCTTGTCCTGCCCCCAGGTCTTGCCCTTGCCGTGGGACAGCAGCCAGTTGAGCCGCGCGCCGACCAGCATCACGACGTCGGCTTCCTGCAGCACGTAGGAACGCGCGGCGGCGGCCGACTGCGCATGGGTGTCGGGCAGGAGGCCCTTGGCCATCGACATCGGCAGGTAGGGGATGCCGGTCTTCTCGACCAGCGAGCGGATGTCGGCGTCCGCCTGCGCATAGGCCGCCCCCTTGCCCAGCAGGATCAGCGGCTTCTTCGCTCCCTTGAGCAGATCGAGCGCGCGCTTCACCGCGTCGGGCGCCGGGATCTGGCGCGGGGCCGGGTCGACCACCTTGATGAGCGACTTGCGGCCGGCCTCGGCATCCATCGTCTGCGCGAACAGCTTGGCCGGCAGGTCCAGGTACACGCCGCCCGGGCGGCCCGAGAGGGCCGAGCGGATCGCCCGCGCGATGCCGACACCGATGTCCTCGGCATGCAGCACGCGAAACGCGGCCTTGCACAGCGGCTTGGCGATCGCGAGCTGGTCCATCTCCTCGTAGTCGCCCTGCTGCAGGTCGACGATCTCGCGCTCGCTGGAGCCGCTGATCAGGATCATCGGGAAGCAGTTGGTGGTTGCGTTGGCCAGCGCGGTCAGGCCGTTGAGGAAGCCGGGCGCCGACACCGTGAGGCAGATGCCGGGCTTTTGCGTCAGGAAGCCGGCGGCGGCGGCGGCGTTGCCGGCATGCTGCTCGTGGCGAAAGGAGATCACCCGCATGCCCTCGGCCTGCGCCATGCGCGTGAGGTCGGTGATCGGGATGCCGGGCAGGCCGAAGATGGTGTCGATGTCGTTCAGCTTCAGCGCATCGATCACCAGGTGGAAGCCGTCGGTCGTCTCGCGGGCCGGCGCATCGTCCGTCATGTTCTTGAGGGTCCGCGCGACCAGCTCGTCGGCGGTCGAGTCGGCCTGTTTGGCGGTGCTGACTGAGGACATGTCTCTCCTTGTGCTTGGATATGAAGGGCCGGGGGCCGAGCCACGACTATGATTCGAGGCCAAGCTGCAGCCGTTGACCTTGGTCAACTTTCCGGAAAACGACACCGGCTCGATGAACCGGCGGTCGTCGCGACATCGAGCAAGACGGGACCCATGACCCTGTTGGAAAACCACCCGGAGAAAAACATCATTCGTGCCCAGCTCCGGCAGAACATCCTTCTCAAGGACCTGGGCGAGAGCGACCGCGCCGAGCTGGAGTCCCACCTTGCCGTGGTGGACGGCAACAAGGGCGACTTCCTGCTGCACCAGGGCGTGCGCGAGATGGAGCAGTACTTCATCCTCGACGGCATCCTCAAGCGGGTGGTGAGCAATCCGGCAGGCAAGGAGATGATCCTTCGCTTCGCCGACGAGCACGACATGGAGACCAGCTACGCCGCGCTGCGGCTCGGTACGCCGACGCCGTACGGCATCGTGTGCGTGACCAAGGCGCGGGTGGCCAGCCTGCCCTTGAAGGAGTGGATTGCCTTCCTCGACCGCCACCCCGACACGAAGGAGCTGTTCGAGTTCAGCGTGATGCGCGGAATGAGCGAGATCATGGCGCACACCATCACGCTGCACCTGCTGGACGCGCCGGGCCGCGTGCACCGCTTCATGCGCAAGCATCCGGAACTGGTGGATCGGATTCCGAGCAAGGAACTGGCCTCCTATCTCAATCTGTCGGCCGAGACGCTCAGCCGATTGAAGAAGCGCGGAAAGATCTGAGTCAGGTCTGCTTGGCCGAGGCGAATCGGCGCGTACCGGTCATCAGTCTCAGTTCGTTGGTCACGCCCGAGACACCGGGCACCGCGGTGGCCACGTGCTCGGCCTGCTCACGCTCCTCGGCGTCAAGGACGATGCCGCGCAGCCTCACTTCGCCCTGATTCGCCTGGATGGTGATGCTGATGTCCTGCGTCTGCGCATGCTCCTTGAGCGCGGCGCGCACGCGCGCCTCGAGCGCCATGTTTGCCAGCAGGGCGCGCGACTCGGGCGTCTCGGCGAATTCCGGGCGTTGCGTCATCAGGCGGATCAGCTCGACGCAGCTCTCGACCGAGACGCGATCGGTGTTGAGCACCAGGTCGTAGAGCACCGGGTCACCCCACGTCACGCCGAACTGCTCGTGCATGCGCGAAGCGTGCGCGTGGTCGCTGCGCCGGATCTCGGTCTCGGCGAACTCGGCATCATCGGTGCCGAGGTGGGCCATCAGCCATTCGACGCGCTTCCTGAGCGAACGCGTGACGCGCACGCACAGCACGTGCGGCACCGGGCGCAGCAGGCAGGTTGCGCCCCAGCCGCGCAGCACCACGTTGCCGCCGTCGGCCAGCGAGAACACTTCTTCCGCGGTGTAGAGCGCGACGCTGCGGCGGTCGGTGGTCAGGCGCTCCACCAGGCCGGCCTTGCCGTCGCGCAGCCGGCCGATCAGGCTGGTTGACACCTGCGCCCGGTCGGCCACGCGCTCGATGGCTTCATGGCGCATCACGGCCAGTCCGAGCGCGTCGGCGAGTTGCAGCGACACGTCCTTGGCAAGGGAACCCATTTCCTGGGTCATGGCGATGACGGGCATGCGGTCTCCTCGATCAGTCCACCGGACGTTCGGCAGCGAACTCGTCAGCTTTTTTTGGCTTGATCATCGCCAGCACTTTCGAGATCAGCGGCCAGAAGAGCATGGTCAACGCCAGCGTGGTGATGCTCCCCACCAGCGGGTTCGCCCACATGATCCCGATCTCGCCCTGCGAGACCAGCATGGCCTGGCGGAAGGAGTCCTCGGCCTTGTCGCCGAGCACCAGGGCCAGCACCAGCGGCGCCAATGGGAAGTCGAGTTTCTTGAAGATGTATCCGACCACGCCGAAGCCGAGCATGAACCAGATGTCGAGCATCGCGTTGTGCACGGTGTAGGCGCCGATCGCGCAGATCACGATGATCACTGGCGCGATGATCGAGAAGGGGATACGCAGGATCGAGGCAAACAGCGGCACTGTGCTCAGCACCACGATCAGGCCGACGATGTTGCCCAGGTACATGCTGGCGATCAGGCCCCAGACGAAGTCCTTCTGCTCGACGAAGAGCAGCGGGCCCGGCTGCAGGCCCCAGATCAGCAGGCCGCCCAGCAGCACCGCCGCGGTCGGCGAGCCCGGGATGCCCAGCGCCAGCATCGGCAGCAGGGCGCTGGTGCCGGCGGCATGCGCCGCGGTCTCGGGTGCAACCACGCCCTCCATCTCGCCGGTGCCGAACTTGGGACCCTTCTTCGACATCTTCTTCGCCAGGCCGTAGCTCATGAAGGAGGCCGGCGTCGCGCCTCCGGGCGTGATGCCCATCCAGATGCCGATCAGCGAGCTGCGCAGCGAGGTGACCCAGTACTGCGGCAGCTGCTTCCAGGTCTGCAGCACCACCTTGGGATCGATCTTGGCGCTCTTGCCGGAGAACTTGAGCCCCTCCTCCATCGACAGCAGGATCTCGCCGATGCCGAACAGTCCGATGACCGCGATCAGGAAGTCGAAGCCGCGCATCAGCTCGGGCTGGCCGAAGGTCAGGCGCAGCTGGCCGGTCACGGTGTCCATGCCGACGCTGGCGAGCGCGAAGCCCAGGGCCATCGAGGCCAGGATCTTGAAGGGCGAGCCCTTCCCCATGCCGACGAAGCTGCAGAAGGTCAGCAGGTAGACCGCGAAGAACTCGGGCGAACCGAACTTGAGCGCGAACTTGGCCACCAGCGGCGCGAGGAAGGTGATCATCACCACTGCCAGGAAAGCCCCGACGAAGGAGGAGGTGAAGGCGGTGGTGAGCGCCGCGCCCGCCTTGCCCTGCTGGGCCATCGGGTAGCCGTCGAAGGTGGTGGCCACCGACCAGGGTTCGCCGGGGATGTTGAAGAGGACGGAGGTGATCGCACCGCCGAACAGCGCACCCCAGTAGATGCACGACAGCATGATGATCGCCGAGGTCGGCGACATCGTGAAGGTGAGGGGCAGCAGGATTGCCACGCCGTTGGCGCCGCCCAGGCCGGGCAGCACGCCGATCAGCACACCCAGGATGATCCCGACGAACATCAGCACGATGTTCATGGGCGTCAGGATCACGGCGAAGCCCTGCATCAGGGCGCTGATTTCATCCATTTCGGGTTCGCTCCGTGAGATTCAGTAGCCGAGGAAGCGAAGCGGATCGAGCGAGCCCTTGAACAGAGGCACCTTGAACCAGACTTCGAACATGAGAAAGAAGAGCGCGTTGACGGCGAACGCGATGATCGAGCTCTTCACCCAGGAGTACTTGCCGAGCACCACCATGAAGAGCGCGATGTAGAGCGCCGAGGCGACGTACAGGCCGAGGAAGGTGACGGCCAGCACGTAGACGGTGGCCGGCACAAGCACCGACAGCACGCGCTTGAGCTGCTCCGAATCGACGAAGACCTCGGTGTTCCTGTTCTTGCCGAGCAGCGCCTGGTAGAGAATGCCGGCGCCGGAGACGACGATGATCACCCCGATGTAGAAGGGGAAGTAGCCGGCACCGGGACCGTCGGTGGTCCAGCCCGCGCCAAGGCGGCGGCTCTCGAAGACCACTCCGAGGCCGATGATCAGCAGGACCGCTGCCACCACCGCCTCGACGATGTTGGTGCGCACGCCGATGCGCACCGGGTTGTCGGAATTCTCGTTGTGCTCCATGGAGCCCCCGTCGTGTGTGTCGAGAAGATCGGAGGCGGAACTCCCGCCCTCCACCCGGCCGCGCTGGCGCGCGGCGTTCTGCCGCTCTTCGACGGCTACTTGGCGCTGGCGATGAAGCCGGCGTCGGTCATCAGCGTCCGGTGCGTGGTCTCGGCCGTCGCCAGCCACTTCGTGAAGGCATCGCCGGTCATGAAGGTCGGGTTGAAGGCGCCCTTCTCCATGTATTCCTTCCACTCCGGCGTTGCGGCCACCTTGTTCAGCAGGTCCACATAGAAGGCGAGCTGGTCGGACGTCACGCCGGCGGGCATGAAGATGCCGCGCAGCATGGTGTAGTTGGTCGGCACGCCAGCTTCCTTGCAGGTCGGGATGTCATTCCACGACTGCGTGTCGGTGACCTTGGTCTTGAAGGGCATGCGCTCGTCGTCGAACACGCACAGCGCGCGCAGCTTGCCGGCGCGCCATTGGGCAACCGCCTCGATCGGGTTGTTGACGGTGGAGTTCACATGGCCGCCCACCAGCTGCACGGCCACCTCGCCGCCGCCCTTGAAGGGCACATAGATGAACTTGGTGCCGGTGGCCTTCTCCAGCGCGACCGTGATGATCTGGTCTTCCTGCTTGGAGCCGGTTCCGGCCATCTTGAACTTGTTGGGGCCCGCCGCCTTGACCGCCGCGATGTACTCGCTCGCGTTCTTGTAGGGCTGCTCGGCGTTGGTCCAAAGCACGAACTGGTCGAGCGCCAGCATCGCGACGGGGGTCATGTCCTTCCAGTTGAAGGGCACGCCAGTGGCCATGGGCGTAGTGAACAGGTTCGACAGCGAGATGATGATCTTGTGCGGATCGCCCTTCGCCTCCTTGACCGCGAGGAAGCCTTCGGCACCGGCGCCGCCCGACTTGTTGACGACGATCAGCGGCTCCTTCATCAGCTTGTATTTGATGACGATGCCCTGCAGCAGGCGCGCCATCTGGTCGGCGCCGCCTCCGGTGCCGGCGGGGATCACGAACTCCACCGGCTTGGCCGGCTCCCAGGCCAGCGCTGGCGTGGCGCCTGCCAGTGCGAGGACGGCGGCGGCAAGCGCCTTGGTGCCATGGGTCCGGGCGCGCGAAATGATGCTGTCGATCATGTTGTCTCCTGTTGAAGCTTCGCTCTTCTTGAATGGAATCGCAGTGGAAATCCCAGTGCGGCAATGCTGCGCGCCGGCCGCAAAAGGCGGCTTGACCATGGTCAACTTTTCACAGATTCCGTATTCGGGTTAGCCCGCGAACGGGCGCGCGAAGGCGTCTGCATCGAAGCCCGGGAGGGTTGCGGGTAAACCCTTAAAATCGGTGCATTCCCCACTCGCAACCCAGGAGTACCCGCATGTCAGCCCTTGACCGCTCGTCAGGCTCGCGCGCATCCGGCGGCTTGATCGGCGCCTTCAAGGCCTTCGCCGTCGAGGCCGGCGCGCTGCTCGATGCCTTGTTCAGCCCCGGCAGGATCATCGAAGAAGTCGAAGAGATGCGCGCGCTGCACCAGCGCGCGAACGGCCTCGAGGCCACCGACCCGCAACGCGCCGCAGTGTTGCGCTGGCACGCCTCGCGCGTCGGGCTGCGCTGAGCTCAGCGGCCCGCGGGCTGCTGCTCGAAGGGCTCGCCGTTCCAGCCGAGCAGCTCCGCCAGCCGCCTGACGATCCACCGGGCTTCGGCCGCGGAGACACCGGCCTCGGGGGTGTTCAACCCATCGTGGATGCGCATGAGGATCTCCGCTTCCGATGGCACCTCGACATGGTTCAGCACCTGCGCGTGCGAAACGAGGTGATTGGCAAGGTCCTCGCAGACCTCGTAGCGCGCCCGCACTGTGGCGATGGGCTCGACCAGCCGCTGCCGCGCGTCGGTATGGAGCGCGAAGAAGGAAGGCGGGATGTGGATCTGGTAGTCGTCGGACATGTGCTGGCGTCCCAAGAAAAACGCGCCCGAAGGCGCGTCGTTCGTGCGAGGAAAGGAAGCCGGCCGGGCTCAGCCGCCCTTCTTGGCCCGCTTGCCCGGGTTCTTCTTGCTGCGGGTCGCGGTGCCGCGCTCCAGGCTCACCTTCTGGCCTCCGCCCATCTTGGGCAGGGTGTAGCCGGACATCGGAACGGGCTTGGGAGTGGCCTTGCGGTCGGCCTCGGTGCGGATCTTCTGGGTCATGGAGGGCTCGGTCAAAAAAGGGGGAAGGGCGACATTAGGCCACATCGAGCAGCCGTACCTTGACGGAGCGGCCCTTGACGCGACCCGTTGAAAGCTTGTGCGCGGCCTCGCGTGCGATGCGCCGGTCTACCGCGACGTAGGTCGAGAATTCGTTGATGCTGATCTTGCCGACCTGCTCGCGCGTGAAGCCGGCCTCGCCGGTCAGCGCGCCCAGTACATCGCCGGCGCGGATCTTGTCCTTGCGTCCGCCGGTGATCTGCAGCGTGGCCATGGGCGGCTGCAGCGGACCTTCGGCGTCGCTCGCGGCGGCGGCCAGCTCGGCCAGCGGATGCCACTCGGAAGCGCGGCCCTGGAGCTGCTCGATCCTGCCGACGCGGCCCATCTCGTCGAGGCTGGCCAGGTTGAGCGCCAGGCCCTCGGCGCCGGCGCGGCCGGTGCGGCCGATGCGGTGGACGTGGACCTCGGGGTCCGGCGTCACGTCGACGTTGATGACAGCCTCGAGCTGAGCGATGTCGAGCCCGCGCGCCGCCACGTCGGTGGCGACCAGTACCGAGCAGCTGCGGTTGGCGAACTGCACCAGCACCTGGTCGCGCTCGCGCTGCTCGAGCTCGCCGTAGAGGGCCAGCGCGCTGAAGCCCTGGGCCTGGAGCACCTGCGCCAGGTCGCGGCACTGCTGCTTGGTGTTGCAGAAGGCGAGCGTGCTCTGCGGCCGGAAACTGTTCAGCAGCAGGCCGACTGCATGCAGCCGCTCGCTGTCGTCCACCTCGTACCAGCGCTGGCGGATCTTGCCTGCCTCGTGCTGCGTCGTCGCCACCGCGATCTGCTGCGGATTCTTCATGAATTGCGCAGCGAGCTTGGCGATGCCCTCGGGGTATGTGGCGGAGAACAGCAGGGTCTGGCGCTCCTTCGGGCATTGGCGCACGACCGTCGCGATGTCTTCGAGGAAGCCCATGTCGAGCATGCGATCGGCCTCGTCGAGCACCAGCGTGCCGAGTGCCTCGAGCTTCAGGCTGTCGCGCTCCAGGTGGTCGAGCACGCGGCCGGGCGTGCCGACCACGACGTGGGCGCCGTGCGCGAGGCTGGACAGCTGGCCGCGCAGCGCCACGCCGCCGCACAGCGTGACCACCTTGATGTTCTCCTCGGCGCGGGCCAGGCGGCGGATCTCGGCCGTCACCTGGTCGGCCAGCTCGCGCGTGGGGCACAGCACCAGGGCCTGCACCGCGAAGCGGCGCGGGTCGAGCCGCGTCAGCAGCGGGAGCGCGAAGGCGGCGGTCTTGCCGCTGCCGGTCCTGGCCTGGGCGATGAGGTCCGCGCCGCCGAGCGCCGCCGGCAGGCTGGCCGCCTGGATCGGCGTCATCTGCAGGTAGCCGAGCTGCCGCAGGTTCGCCAGCATGGGCGGCGATAGCGGCAGCGTCGAGAAGTCGACGGCGGGGCCGGTCACGGGGGCAGTGCTCAGCGGCGGGGGCCGTTGTTGCCGCCGGTGGGCGGCGGGCCGCGGCGTTCCAGGTGCCGGAACGTGATGCGGCCCTTGGTCAGGTCGTAGGGCGAGAGCTCCAGCGACACCTTGTCGCCGGCCAGGATGCGGATGTGGTGCTTGCGCATCTTGCCGCCGCTGTAGGCGATCAGTTGATGACCGTTGTCCAGGGTCACGCGGTAGCGGGAGTCGGGCAGCACTTCGGTGACTGCACCGTTCATTTCGATCAGTTCTTCCTTGGGCATGAGGACCTCTGAATGTTGCGTGGATGATTTCGAATCGGGCGCCTGCGCAGGGCGACACCGCCTTGCGCCTGAAAACAGTGAGAAGGGCGCGGGCCCGCCGGATCTGGCGCCCACCGGAGCGGACAGCGCGCTCTATTCGCTTCAATGGAGTACGAAGGCAGTGGCGGCATTCATGGGCACCCGGTCTGGCGCACCAACACACTGCGTGAGCCGGCCGAGAGAGAGCCTGAGGAACCCAGGTCGGCCGGGGAGTGACGAATGCTTCGTCGACTATCGAAGCGAACCCCGCATTCTAACCGCTCTGGCATGACTGTTGCTCGGCGCCGCAACGCCATCGGCAAAGCCCATGGGCCCGGAACGACATCGCGGAGCAGGCTTGCGGGCGCGCGGACTGCGGCGCACCATCGCATCAACCATCGTTCCGAGGAGCGCGGCCATGAAAGATCCAGCGTCGTCACGGCGGCTCCAGATGCTTGTCGCTGGGGTCTGCTGGCTGCTCCTGCTGGCCGCGGTTCCGCTGACCCTGGCCGCCACTCCGCCCCGGCCCGATGCTTCCTCCCGCCAGGTGCAGGCGCTGCAGCGCGCGGGCGACGCGGTGGTGGCGCTGCGCGTCACCGCGACCGACGGCGCGACCTCGGCCGACAGCCTGGGCGTGCGACGCTCCGGCTCGGGCGTGGTGATCGGTCCCGACGGGCTGATCCTCACCATCGGCTATCTGTTGCTCGAGGCCGAGACCATCGAGGTCATCACGCAGGACGACCGCACCCTGCCCGCGCGCCAGGTCGCTTATGACCTGGCGACCGGCTTCGGCCTGCTGCGGCCGTTGGTTCCCTTGCGGGGCATCGCGCCGGTGCCGTTGGTGGGGGTGGCCGGCCTGAGCCCAGGCGAGCCCCTGCTGGTCGCCACCGGCAGCAACAGCGGCACCGAGGTGGGCTTCACCCGGCTGCTGGCCGTGCGGCCCTTCTCGGGCTACTGGGAGTACCACATCGAGTCGGCATTGTTCACCAGTCCACCAGTGCCCAATCACAGCGGGGCGCCTCTCTTCAACCGGGATGGCGAGCTGCTGGGCATCGGCAGCCTGTTCGTGCTGGAGGCAGGGGACGGCAAGGAGCAGCGGGTGATCCCGGGCAACATGTTCGTACCGGTCGAGCTGCTGCGGCCCGTGCTGGACGAGATGCAGGCCACCGGCCGCAGCAGCGCCAGCATCCGGCCCTGGCTGGGCCTGTCCTCGTCGGAGCGCAACGGCCAGGTGCACATCGTGCGCGTCGACCGCCAAGGGCCCGCGCTGGCGGCCGGGCTCCAGCCGGGAGACGTGGTGCTGGAGGTGGACGGCATCCAGGTCGCCACACTCGAGGCCTTCTACAAGCAGCTCTGGAAGCTCCCGGCGCCAGACGCCGAAGTGGAGCTCACGGTGCAGCAGGGCTCCGAGACGCGCAAGGTGCGCGTCCATGCAGTGGACCGCATGAAGACGCTGCGCAAGCCGGCCGGGATCTGACTCAGCGCCGGATGCCCAGCGTCCGGCGGTTGGCCGCGCTATCGATGGCGCCGGCCGCGAAATCGTCGAAGGCCCTGTCGGCCACGCGGATGATGTGGTCGGCGATGAACTGCGCGCCCTCGCGCGCCCCGTCCTCCGGGTGCTTGAGGCAGCACTCCCACTCCAGCACCGCCCAGCCGGGGAAATCGCAGGCCGCCATCTTCGAGAAGATGGCGCCGAAGTCGACCTGGCCGTCGCCCAGGGAGCGGAAGCGTCCGGCCCGGTCGATCCAGGGCTGAAAACCGCCGTAGACGCCCTGCTTGCCGGTCGGGTTGAATTCCGCATCCTTCACATGGAAGATCTTGATGCGCTCGTGGTAGTGGTCGATGTACGCGAGGTAGTCGAGCTGCTGCAGCACGAAGTGGCTGGGGTCGTACAGCAGGCAGGCGCGCGGATGCTGGCCCACGCGCTCCAGGAACATCTCGTAGCTCACGCCATCGTGCAGGTCCTCGCCCGGATGGATCTCGTAGCAGACATCGACGCCGGCATCGTCGAAGGCGTTGAGGATCGGCAGCCAGCGCCGCGCCAGTTCGTCGAAGGCCTCCTCGATCAGCCCGGGCGGGCGTGGCGGCCAGGAATAGAAGTAGGGCCAGGCCAGCGCGCCAGAGAAGGTGGCGTGCGCCGTGAGGCCGAGGTTCGCCGAAGCCTTGGCCGCCAGGTACAGCTGCTCCACGGCCCAGGCCTGGCGCTTCATCGGATCGTTGCGCACCTCGGGGACCGCGAAGCCGTCGAAGCCCGCGTCGTAGGCCGGGTGCACCGCCACCAGTTGGCCCTGAAGGTGGGTCGACAGCTCGGTCATCCGGATGCCGTGCCGCGCGAGCGTGCCCTGCACCTCCTCGCAGTAGGTCTTGCTCTCCGCGGCCAGGCGCAGGTCGAAGAGCCGGGGGTCCCAGCTCGGAATCTGCACGCCCTTGAAGCCCAGGCCGGCAGCCCAGCCGGCGATGGCGTCGAGCGAATTGAAGGGGGCGCTGTCGCCCGCGAACTGGGCCAGGAAGACGGCAGGGCCCTGGATGGTCTTCATTCGATCACTCCTGTCTGTCGAGTCGCACGCCAAAGAGGAGGATCCTATCGCCGCGGCGCTGTCCGACGCAGCGGCGGGGTGTGCTGTCCACTGCGAGGGGCTTTGGAACGTTTCACAATGCTTGTACCGTTACAGAAGGCGCGCGGCCCCAGCGCGGCGCCTTGATCGCGATGCCACAAACCGTTTCCGGCCGATTGAAGATCGGCCTGTCCGCCTGTTTTTCCCACGCCGACCCGGCGCGCTCGCTGTTCACCAACAAGACGCTGCAGTACGTCGAGCAGTCCATCACCCATTGGCTGATGTCGGCCGGCGCGATGGTGGTGATGGTGCCCTGCCCCACAGGCGAGACGGCGCGCGGCGACACCAAGCTATCGCACTACGCGGAATGGCTCGACGGCGTGGTGATGCACGGCGGCGCGGACGTCTGGCCCGGCAGCTACGGCGAGGTGCCGCTGAAGGACGCCTGGGTCGGTGACCGCGTCCGGGACCTCTACGACCTCGCGCTCGTCGAGGCCTTCGAGGAGGCCGGCAAGCCCATCTTCGGCGTGTGCCGCGGCCTGCAGCTCATCAACGTGGCCTTCGGCGGCACGCTCTACCAGGACATCGAGGCGCAGCATCCCAACGCGCTGCGGCACCGCGATCCGGTGACCTACGACCAGAACTTCCACGAGATCGGCTTCGCGCCCGGCTCGCGGCTGGCGAAGCTCTATCCGGGCATCGAGCGTGCGCGGGTCAACAGCATCCACCACCAGGGCGTGAAGGACCTCGCGCCCGGCTTCGAGGTCGAGGCCTGGAGCATTCCCGACCGTGTGCCCGAGGCCATCCGCCGCAAGGACGGCCGCGGCCGCAGCTACATCGCCGCCACCCAGTGGCATCCGGAATTCCACAAGTACGGCAGTACCGAGACGGTGGACGACACACCGATCCTGGAAGACTTCCTCTGGGCCTGCGCGACCGCGAAGGTGAGCCCCAGGGGGCCGCTGCGCACCGCGCCCGGCCGCATCCGCAACCGTGCTGCGCGGCTGCTGCGCCAGGCGCTGCTGATGCGCTAGCGCTAGTCGCGCGAGGAGCGGTTGTGCGTGCCGGTGACGGCCGCGTCAATGGTTCCGAACACCGTCACCCCGCTGCTGCTGCCGATGGTCGGACGCTCGCCGTTGGCGGCCCCGGGCGACGACGCACACCCCGCGACGGCGCCCAGCGCCACGATGAAGCACAAGGCGGAAACGAGCTTCTTCACTGGATCTTCCTTTCGTCGTTTGGTCAGCTCAGGTGCTTGCCCACGATCCCCGCGATCTCGAACATGGTCACCTGATCCTTGCCGAACACCGGCCTGAGCTTGGCGTCGGCGTTGATGGCGCGCTTGTTGGCCGCGTCCTGCAGGCCGTTGGCCTTGATGTAGTCCCACAACTTCTTGATGACCTCGGTGCGGGCCACGGGTTCCGCGCCGATCACCGCGGCCAGGGCGCCGCTCGGCGTGAGGCCTGCTGCCGGTTTGCGCGGCGCCTTGGGTGCTGCGGCTTTCTTCGCCGCGGGCGCCTTCGCCTTGGCCGGCGAAGCAGCCTTCTTCGCGGCCGCCGGCGGCGCCTTGCCAAAGCTCTTGCGCGGCGGGAACTTGCTGTCGCGCGGCGCGAACTCGAAGCTCACCTTGCCCTCCTCGGCATTCCAGGCCAGGAAGGCCTTGAAGGGCCGGCGCGTGCGCATCGAGACGAACTTGTCCAGCAGGTCGGTCTTGCCGGTGGCCAGCAGCTTCTCGATTTGCGCGCGCTCGACCGGCTGCTGCAGGATGATCTTGCCGGTCTTGAAGTCGCAGCTCGGCGTCGGCTGGGCCTCGGTGGGCACCGACTTCTCGCAGACGTAGTTGCTGGCGTTCTCGAACACGCGCGCACTGCACTTCGGGCAGGGCCCCAACGGGTGCTGGTCGCTGAAATCGACGATCTCGCCGGTCTCGCCGTTCTTGTCGTCGCCGA
The DNA here is from genome assembly GCF_001541225.1 of Variovorax sp. WDL1. Taxonomy (GTDB): domain Bacteria; phylum Pseudomonadota; class Gammaproteobacteria; order Burkholderiales; family Burkholderiaceae_C; genus Variovorax. Next base: position 72,584 of record NZ_LMTS01000148.1, read on the forward strand.
AGTCGAACTCCAGCTTCCAGTTCTGCGCCTCTTCGTCGTACTTGAGGATGATCTCGGAGGTGAAGGGCCAGCCGGCCTTGGAGCGGAAGCCTTCCAGCGGGCCAACGTGCTTGTCGCGCAGCAGCTGCTCGGCCTCCGCCACCTCGAAAGTGCGGCCGGCCGGGGACTTGCCGAAGGAGAAGCCGCAGCCCTCCTGCCCCGCCTTGCCGGTGCAGGCATAGCGGCGGTAGTTCTCCCTCACAACGCCGCCGCAGTTCGGGCAGGGCGTGGACAGCGTCGCGTAGTCCCCCGGCACGGTGTCGCGGTCGTATTCCTTGGCCTTTTTGACGATGTGCTCCGTCATTTGGGCGATCTCGCGCATGAACGCGGCGCGGCTGAGCTTGCCGTGCTCCATCTGCGCGAGCTTGTACTCCCATTCGCCGGTGAGCTCGGCCTTGGAAAGCTCCTCCACGCCCAGGCCGCGCAGGAGCGTCATGAGCTGGAAGGCCTTGGCGGTCGGGATCAGCTCTCGCCCCTCGCGCAGGATGTACTTCTCGGCCAACAGCCCCTCGATGATCGCCGCGCGCGTGGCGGGCGTGCCCAGGCCTTTTTCCTGCATGGCCTCGCGCAGCTCGTCGTCGTCGATGGTCTTGCCGGCGCCTTCCATCGCGCCGAGCAGCGTGGCTTCGGAGTAGCGCGCCGGCGGGCGGGTCTTGAGGGCCTTGAGCTCCGCCGATTCGACCCGCACGATCTCGCCGGGCTTGACCGGCACCAGGCGCTTGCCGTCCTTGTCGTCTTCCTTCTCGTCGTCCTGGGCTTCCTTGCCGTAGATCGCGAGCCAGCCCGGCTTCACCAGCACCTTGCCGTCGGTGCGGAAGGGGTACTTCTTGCCGCCCTGCTCCACCGTGCTGATGCGCGTGGTGACCTGGTACTCGGCGCTCGGGAAGAACACCGAGAGGAAGCGCCGCACCACGAAGTCGTAGAGCTTCTGCTCGGCGTCCGACAGGCCACTGGGCGCCTGCAGCGTCGGGATGATCGCAAAGTGGTCGCTGACCTTGGCGTTGTCGAAGATGCGCTTCGAAGGCTTCACGTAGTTGTCGTCCAGCGCCTGCCTGGCGAAGGGGGCGAGGTGCTTCATGCCGCTGTTGGCGAGCATGCCCATGGTCTGCTTGACCACGGGCAGGTAGTCCTCGGGCAGCGCGCGCGAGTCGGTCCGCGGGTAAGTCAGCGCCTTGTGACGCTCGTAGAGGCTTTGCGCCAGCGCCAGCGTGGTCTTGGCGCTGTAGCCGAAGCGGCTGTTGGCCTCGCGCTGCAGCGAAGTCAGGTCGAACAGCAGCGGCGAGGCGGTGGTGGTGGGCTTGCTCTCCTCGGTGACGCTGGCCGGCTTGCCGCGTGCGGCCTCGGCAATCTCCCTGGCTTCGCGTTCGCTCCAGACGCGATCGGCGCGCTGCTCGGGATCGGCCAGGCCGTCGGGTCCGGGCGGCGGCTTCTTCCAGGCCGGGTCGAACCACTTGCCGAGGTAGGCGCCGGCCTCGGCCAGGAAGCTGCCGTGCACTTCCCAGTAGTCGCGGCTCACGAACTTGCGGATCTTCTCCTCGCGCTCGACCACCACCGACAGCGTGGGCGTCTGCACCCGTCCGACCGTGGTGAGGAAAAAGCCGCCGTCACGCGAGTTGAACGCGGTCATGGCCCGGGTTCCATTGATGCCGACCAGCCAGTCGGCCTCCGAGCGCGAGCGCGCGGCATCGGCCAGGCCCTGCATCTGCTGCTCGGTGCGCAACTGCTCGAAGCCTTCGCGGATTGCTTGCGGCGTCATCGACTGGAGCCACAGGCGCTTGACCGGCTTGCCCAGCGGCGCCTTTCCGCCCGCGTACTGCTCGATCAGGCGAAAGATCAGCTCGCCCTCACGGCCTGCGTCGCAGGCGTTGATGAGCTGCGTCATGTCCTTGCGCTTGGCCTGCTTGACCACCGCGTTGAGCCGGGTCTTGGTCTTGTCCACCGGTTTCAGGTCGAAGCGCGGCGGGATCACCGGCAGGTTGGCGAAGCTCCACTTGCCCCGCTTGACGTCGAACTCCTCGGGCGCCTGGATCTCGACCAGGTGGCCGACGGCGCTGGTCACCACGTAGCGCTCGTTCTCGAAGTGTTCCTCGTGCTTGTCGAACTTGCCGGCCACCGGCGTGAGCGCGCGCACGATGTCCTGGGCCACCGACGGCTTCTCTGCAATTACCAAAGTCTTCATCAACAGTTTCCTCGTATCAGGCCGACGCCGGCCGCCGACGATACGCAGTGCGGGAGCGTGGGGCCCACATCTACAATCTGCGGCTTCTCGCGTGCGCACGCGCACGCGCATGCGTACATATTCAAACTAACAGACTTCGGCGATGCCTTCCAAATCCCCCACAACCGGCGGTCGCCGCATCCAGACGCGACGCTCCGGCGTTCACGGCAATGGCGTGTTTGCCGTGCAGGACATCGCGGAAGGCGAAACGCTGATCGAGTACAAGGGCGAGCTGATCTCCTGGAAGGAGGCCCTCCGGCGCCATCCCCATGATCCCTCCCAGCCCAACCACACCTTCTATTTCCACATCGATGACGAGCGCGTGATCGATGGCGGGGTCAAGGGCAATGCCGCCCGCTGGATCAACCACTCCTGCGAGCCCAATTGCGAGGCCGACGAGGACGAGGGGCGGATCTTCATCAAGGCGCTGCGCAACATCGCGGCCGGCGAGGAGCTCAGCTACGACTACGGGCTGATCATCGACGAGCCGATGACGAGGAAACTCAAGGCCGAGTTCCCCTGCTGGTGCGGTTCCGACCAGTGCCGCGGCACCCTGCTCGCGACCCAGGAGGGCGGGAAAAAGGACAAGAAGAAGAAGAAAAAGGACAAGAAGGCGAAGAATGCCGGGAAGAAGGACGACAAGCACTGACCATGGCCCCCTGGTTCGAAGAGGAGATCGCCGCCGCCGTGTCCCCCCTGCTGCCGGGGCTGGCGGTCGAGGTCGTCGACGAGATCGACTCGACCAGCAGCGAGCTGATGCGGCGCGCCCGCGACGGCCACGCACGGCCGGTGCTGCTGGTCGCCCAGCGGCAGACCGCTGGCCGCGGCCGCATGGGCCGGCCCTGGCAAAGCGCGCAGGATGCGCACGAGCCCGCCTCGCTCACCTTCTCGCTGGGCCTGCCGCTGATGCCGCGGGACTGGTCGGGGCTTTCGCTCGCGGTCGGCGTCAGCGTGGCAGAGAGCCTGGATCCATCGAACCGGGCCCGCCTCGCACTCAAGTGGCCCAACGACCTGTGGGTCGATGACCGCAAGCTGGGCGGCATCCTGATCGAGACCGCCGTGCCCCAGGACGGCACGGCCGAGCGCTACCTGGTGATCGGCATCGGCATCAACATCGGCGCGCGCGAGGCCGCGGGCATGAGCGTTGCGCCGGCCTGGATCGCGCAGTGGCGCCCTGAGGCCACCGCCCCCCATCTGCTGCGCGAGATCGTCCCGCCGCTGGTGGCGCACGTGCTGCTGTTCGGCGACCGGGGCTTCGTGCCCTTCGCCGAGCGCTTCGCCGCGCGGGACGCCCTGCGTGGCCGCGAGGTGCAGCTCAGCGACGGCAGCGCCGGGCGTTGCGCAGGCGTCGGCTGGGGCGGCGAGCTTCTGGTGCAGACGGCGGCGGGCATGAAGACCATCACCAGTTCCGAGGTCAGCGTGCGGCCGGCGCCAGCGAACGGTTGACCATGCGACTGCGCGCACTCGTCGTCCTCCTGCTGCTGGCGAACCTGCTCTACTTTGCCTGGGCGCGCGGCGGGCTCGCCCTCTTCGGCACCGTCCCCGCGCGCCTGAGCCAGCGCGAGCCGGAGCGGCTGGGTCAGCAGATCCGTCCGCAGCTGCTGCAGATCCGCAGGGACGAGAGCCCTGCGCCCGCCAGCCCCAGGCCCTAGGCCTGCCCCCGCTCGTTGGCGTCGAAGCGCAGGCTGAAGCGTGCGCCGGGCGGCTGCTGGCCGGGGCGTGCGTCTTCCAGAACCACCGTCGCATAGTGCTGCCGCGCGATCTCGAGCACGATCGGCAGGCCCAGGCCGGAGCCGTCGGCCTCATTGCCGAGCACGCGGTAGAAGGGCTCGAACACCAGCTCGCGCTCGTTCTCGGCAATGCCTGGGCCGTTGTCCTCCACCTGCAGCACGATGATGCGGCCGAAGGGGTCGCCCAGCACGCGTGCCGTGATCACACCCGGCCGGCCCGGCGCCGAGGGCGTGTAGTTGATCGCGTTGTCCACGAGGTTGCGCACCAGTTCCTTCAGCAGCGTGGGATTGCCCTCCAGCACCACGCCCGGGGCGCCCGCCTCTGCCCCGTCGTAGCCCAGGTCGATCCGCTTCTCGATCGCGCGCGGCACGGCCTCGCGCACCACCTCGATGGTGAGCCTCGCCAGGTCGCACGGCTGGCGCGCCACGGCCGCGCCGCTACCCTCGGCGCGTGCCAGCGACAGCAATTGGTTCACCGTGTGGGTGGCGCGCACGCTCGCCCGGCCGATCTGCTTGAGCGACTGCTTGAGCTCGTCGGCATTGGCCCCCTCGCGTTGCGCCAGGTCGGCCTGCATGCGCAGCCCCGCGAGCGGTGTCTTGAGCTGGTGCGCGGCATCGGCCAGGAAGCGCTTCTGCGTGCCGATGGAGTCGTTGAGCTTGTTCAGCAGCTCGTTGACCGACAGCACCAGCGGCACCACCTCGAGCGGCACCGAGGACTCGTCCAGCGGACTCAGGTCGCCGGGACGCCGCTCGCGTATGCGGGCCTCGATCACCGACAGCGGCTTGATGCCGCGCACCAGCGCCAGCCAGATCAGCAGCACGGCCAGCGGCAGGATCGCGAACTGCGGCAGCAGCACGCCCTTGATGATCTCGGTGGCGAGGACGGATTGCTTTTCGCGCGTCTCTGCCAGCTGCAGCAGGGCCGGTGGCGCTTCGGGCGTGCCGCCGGCGATCCACAGCGAGGCCACGCGCACCGGCTGGCCGTGGATGTCCCCGTTGTGCAGGTACACCACGCCCGGCGTGGGCAGGTCCTCGGTATTGGGATGCGGCAGGTCGGGCTCTCCGGCGAGCAGCCGGCCGTCGCCGTCCTGCAGCTGGAAGTACACGTGGTCCGCGTCATGTGCGCGCAGGATCTCGCGCACCGAAGGGGTCAGCACGAAGCTCTCGCCGCGTAGCGTCGCATCCACCAGCTTGGCCAGCGCGCGAACGTTGTATTCGAGCGTGCGGTCGAAGGGCGCATTGGCGATGCCCTGCGCCACCAGCCAGGTCACGCCGATGCTGACCGGCACCAGCAGCAGGAGCGGCGTGAGCATCCAATCGAGGATCTCGCCGAAAAGGGAGCGCTGCGCGCGCTGGAAGAGCTTCACCGAGCGCTTTGGGAAGGAGGACGGATCAGGGGATCTTTTCGAGGCAGTAGCCGAGGCCGCGGACGGTGGCGATGTGGATGGGGCCCTTCTCGATCTTCTTGCGCAGGCGGTGGATGTAGACCTCGATCGCGTTGAGGCTCACCTCTTCGCCCCACTCGCACAGGCGCTCGACCAGCTGGTCCTTGCTCACCAGCCGGCCTGCGCGCTGCAGCAGCACCTCGAGCAGGCCCAGCTCGCGCGCCGACAGCTCGATCATCTTGCCGTCGATGGTCGCCACCCGCCCAGCCTGGTCGTAGACCAACGGGCCGTGCTTGATGGAATTGCTCGTGGCGCCCATGCCGCGCCGGGTGAGCGCGCGCACGCGCGCCTCGAGCTCCTGCAGCGAGAAGGGCTTGGCCATGTAGTCGTCGGCGCCGTAGTCCAGGCCCTTGACTCTTTCCTCCACGCTGTCGGCGGCGGTCAGCACCAGCACCGGCAGCTGCGAGCCTCGGGCGCGCAGGCGCTTGAGGATGTCGAGGCCATGCATGTTGGGCAGGCCCAGGTCGAGGATCAGCAGGTCGAATTCGCTGTTGGTCATCAGCGCGGCGTCGGCTTGCGAGCCGGTGGCCACGTGGTCCACCGCCGAGCCCGAGGTGCGCAGGCTGCGCAGCAGCGCATCGGCCAGCACCTGGTCGTCTTCCGCAATCAGTATTCGCATGCCGCGTCTCCAGACATGGCGGGCTTGCGCGGGCCGCCGGGCCGTCTCCCCTCGCGGATTCTAGGCCGCCGCATAGGCTTCGAGCCCAATGGAAACCACGGTGGCGATGTCGTTGCCGACGCTGGCGCGGAATTCGCGTTCGGCCTGCGCCACCGCCTTGCGGAAGGCCTCGAGCCAAGCCAGGCCGTCGGCGGTGAACGCCACGCGCCGCGCCCGGGCATCGTGCGCATCCGGGCCGCGCGTTACCAAGCCCCAGGCCTCGCACTGGTCGACCAGCTTGCCCATGGCTTGCTTGGTCATCCCCGCGCGTTCGGCCAGCTCGGTCAGCCGCGAACCCTCGCGCGCCAGATGGCGCGTGATATGGATGTGGGCAGCGCTCACCTGTTCGCGCGCCGCGAGATTCGACAAGGCGAGCGGCACGTCGGCGTCGTGCGCCATGAGAGCCAGCACGCGCTCGTCGAAGCGGCGCATGGCATGGCCAAGCAGGCGGCCCAGGTGGGTCTGGCGCCAGGCGTCGGAATCGATCGGGAATGCAGGGTCTGCCATCGGCTGTCGATAGTAAGGCAAGCTGACCAAAAAATAGGTTTACTCGAACCCATCGGCCCCTACACTACTGTTCAGACATCCAGGCTGTCTTTAAAAGCAGTCTCGATGAATCCCCCTACAACCCATTGATCCCCCAGGAGATTTTCCGCATGGACGCACTCGTCAAAGGCAGCAGCATCTCGGTCGCAGGCAGCGAAAAGGCCAAGGCCCTCCAGGCCGCCCTGGCCCAGATCGAGAAGCAATTCGGCAAGGGCACCATCATGCGGCTTGGCGAAGGCGAGGCGCTGGAGGACATCCAGGTGGTTTCCACCGGCTCGCTGGGCCTGGATATCGCCCTGGGGGTCGGTGGCCTGCCGCGCGGCCGTGTGATCGAGATCTACGGCCCGGAATCCTCCGGCAAGACCACGCTCACGCTGCAGGTCATCGCCCAGATGCAGAAGCAGGCCGGCACCTGCGCCTTCGTCGATGCCGAGCATGCGCTGGACGTTCAGTACGCGCAGAAGCTGGGCGTGAACCTGTCCGACCTGCTGATCAGCCAGCCCGACACCGGCGAGCAGGCCCTGGAAATCGTCGACTCGCTGGTGCGCTCGGGCGCGGTCGACCTGATCGTCGTCGACTCGGTGGCCGCGCTCACGCCCAAGGCCGAAATCGAAGGCGAGATGGGCGACTCGCTGCCCGGCCTGCAGGCGCGGCTCATGAGCCAGGCGCTGCGCAAGCTCACCGCCACCATCAAGAAGACCAACTGCATGGTCATCTTCATCAACCAGATCCGCATGAAGATCGGCGTGATGTTCGGCTCGCCCGAGACCACCACCGGCGGCAATGCGCTGAAGTTCTACGCCTCGGTGCGCCTGGACATCCGCCGCATCGGCACCATCAAGAAGGGCGACGAGGCGATCGGCAACGAGACCAAGGTCAAGGTGGTGAAGAACAAGGTTTCGCCGCCCTTCAAGACGGCCGAATTCGACATCCTGTTCGGCGAGGGCATCAGCCGCGAGGGCGAGATCATCGACATGGGCGTGGCCGCCAAGATCGTCGACAAGTCGGGTGCCTGGTACGCCTACAACGGCGAGAAGATCGGGCAGGGCCGGGACAACGCGCGCGAGTTCCTGCGCGAGAACCCGACGCTCTCGCGCGAGATCGAGAACAAGGTGCGCGAGTCGCTGGGCATTCCGCTCCTGCCCGAGGACGCGGGCGAGGGCGCATCCGGGGCCTGATCACCGGCGATGGCTTTCAGTGCACCTTCCCTCAAGGGTCGCGCACTGCGACTGCTCGGGCAGCGCGAGCACTCGCGCAGCGAACTCGAGCGCAAGCTGGCCAAGTACGAGGAAGAGCCCGGCTCGTTGGCACGCGCGCTCGACGAGCTGGCCGCCAAGGACTTCATCAGCGAGGCGAGGGTGGTGCAGTCGGTGTTGCACCAGCGCGCGGCTCGTCACGGGGCGGCGCGCGTACGCCAGGAACTGCTGCACAAGGGCGTCGCGCCGGAGGCAGTGGCCGAGGCGGTGGCCAGCCTTGCGGCCAGCGAGCTCGACCGGGCGCGCGGAGTCTGGCGGCAGCGCTTCGGCACGCCGCCGCAAAACGCGGGCGAGCGGGCCAGGCAGGTCCGATTCATGTTGGCGCGCGGCTTCGCCGGGGCCGTGGTGGCCAAGGTGCTGCGCCAGGACTTCGAGGACTGAGGCCGAGACAGGCGCGTCTCAGAGGCCCAGCATCAGCTTCAGGTTCTGCACCGCCGCGCCGCTGGCGCCCTTGCCCAGGTTGTCCAGGCGGGCAATGACGACCGCATGGCGGTGGTCCTCGTTCGGGAACACGCGGATCTCTAGGTTGTTGGTGTCGTTCAGCGCCAGCGCGTCGAGCTTGCCGTCCTCGGTGGGCGGCAGCACCTTCACGAACTGCTCCGGCGTGTTGCTCTTGGCGTAGTGCGCCGCCAGCGCCTCCTGCAGCTCACCGGCCCTGGGCTTGCCGGGGAGATCGTCCAGATGCAAGGGCAGCTGCACCAGCATGCCCTGCTTGAAGTTGCCCACCGAGGGGATGAACACCGGCCGGCGCGTCAGGCCTGTGTACTTCATGATTTCGGGGATGTGCTTGTGCTTGAGGCCGAGGGCATAGGTCTCGAACAGCGGCGCTTCGCCCTTTTCGTAAGCCTCGATCATGGTGCGGCCCCCGCCCGAGTAGCCACTGACGGAGGGCAGGGCGATGGGATGGCCGGGCGGCAGCAAGCCCGCGTCGACCAGCGGGCGCACGATGGCGATGGCACCGGTCGCATAGCAGCCGGGATTGGCCACGCGCTCGGCCTTGGCCACCGCGTCCTTCTGCCCGGCCACCAGTTCGGGAAAGCCGAACACCCAGCCCGCGGCGGTGCGATGCGCTGTCGAGGCGTCGATGATCTTGGGACGGCGGCCCTGGCCTTCGAGCTGGTCGATGAGCGCCACGGATTCGCGTGCCGCGTCGTCGTGCAGGCAGAGCACCACCAGGTCGACGCCCGCCATCAGCTCCC
>NZ_LMTS01000148.1:81712-101204 GCF_001541225.1 Variovorax sp. WDL1
ACGTCCTTGCGCAGCTCTGGGGCGATGCTCACGAGTTCGATCTGCGGCATCTTCTGCAGCCGCTCGCGGATCTGGAGGCCGGTGGTGCCGGCCTCGCCGTCGATGAAGATCTTGGGCATGGTGGAAGCCTCGGATTGCCTCGGGGGCGTAAGAAGAAATTACGTAGTGACCGCAGCGACGGCACGCCGTTGGTGCGGCGCACCATGATACAGTCGCCTGCTGTCCTCCGCCCGGCCATCCCCCGCGCGCCGTGGCCCGAGGGCAACACGAAATCTCCCGTTCCCAACCCTCGTTCCCGAGAGACACCCTCATGAAGATTCACGAGTACCAAGGCAAGGAAATTCTTGCCAAGTTCGGCGTGCCTGTGCCGCGCGGCATCCCAGCGTACACGGTGCAGGAGGCGGTCGAGGCCGCGCAGAAGCTCGGCGGCCCCGTGTGGGTGGTCAAGGCCCAGATCCACGCGGGCGGCCGCGGCAAGGGCGGCGGCGTGAAGGTTGCCAAGAGCATCGAAGACGTCAAGAAGCTCGCCGGCGAGATCCTCGGCATGCAGCTCAAGACGCACCAGACAGGCCCAGAAGGCCAGAAGGTCCGCCGCCTCTATATCGAGGACGGCGCCGACATCCAGAAGGAGTACTACGTCTCCGCCGTGACCGACCGCGCGACGCAGAAGGTCGCCTTCATCGCGTCCAGCGAAGGCGGCATGGACATCGAGGAAGTGGCGCACTCCTCGCCCGAGAAGATCATCACGGTCTATGCCGACCCGAAGGACGGACTGACCGACGCGCAGGCCCGCCAGATCGCCGACGGCATCGGCATCCCCTCCGATTCGACCGCCCAGGCGGTGGACGTCTTCAAGAAGCTCTACACCTGCTACATGGAGACCGACGCGTCCCTGGTGGAGATCAACCCGCTCAACCGCGACAGCAAGGGAAACATCGTCGCGCTGGACGCCAAGTTCAATTTCGACAGCAATGCGCTGTACCGCCACCCCGAGATCGTGGCCCTGCGCGACCTCGATGAAGAAGACCCGGCCGAGATCGAGGCCAGCAAGTTCGACCTGGCCTATATCAGCCTCGACGGCAACATCGGCTGCCTGGTGAACGGCGCCGGCCTCGCGATGGCCACCATGGACACCATCAAGCTGTTCGGCGGCGAGCCGGCCAACTTCCTCGACGTGGGCGGCGGCGCCACCCCCGAGAAGGTGACCGAGGCCTTCAAGATCATGCTGAAGAACAAGAACGTCGAGGCCATCCTCGTCAACATCTTCGGCGGCATCATGAAGTGCGACACCATCGCCACCGGCGTGATCGCGGCCTGCAAGGCGGTCAACCTGCAGGTGCCGCTGGTGGTGCGCATGAAGGGCACCAACGAAGTCGAAGGCAAGAAGCTGCTGGCCGACTCCGGCCTGCCCATCATCAGCGCAGACACCATGGCGGAAGCGGCCCAGAAGGTCGTGGCAGCGGTCAAGGCGGCCTAAGGAAAAGACATGTCGATCTACATCAACAAAGACACCAAAGTCATCACCCAGGGCATCACCGGCAAGACCGGCCAGTTCCACACGGAGAAGTGCCAGGAATACGCGAACGGCAAGAACTGCTTCGTGGCTGGCGTGAATCCGAAGAAGGCAGGCGAGTCGATCTTCAACATCCCGATCTTCGGCTCCGTGAAGGAAGCCGCGAAGCAGACCGGCGCCACCGTCTCGGTGATTTACGTGCCGCCGGCCGGCGCCGCCGCTGCCATCTGGGAAGCCGCCGAGGCCGACCTCGACCTGGCCATCTGCATCACCGAGGGCATCCCGGTTCGGGACATGCTCGAGGTGCGCAACAGGATGAAGGCCAAGGTCGCCGCGGGCGGCAAGGAAACGCTGCTGCTCGGCCCCAACTGCCCCGGCCTGATCACGCCCGACGAGATCAAGATCGGCATCATGCCCGGCCACATCCACCGCAAGGGCCGCATCGGCGTCGTCAGCCGCTCCGGCACGCTGACGTATGAAGCCGTCGCGCAACTCACCGAGATCGGCCTTGGCCAGTCGAGCGCCGTGGGCATCGGCGGCGACCCGATCAACGGACTCAAGCACATCGACGTGATGAAGGCCTTCAACGACGATCCCGACACCGATGCCGTCATCATGATCGGCGAGATCGGCGGCCCCGACGAGGCCGACGCGGCCCGCTGGTGCAAGGAGCACATGAAGAAGCCGGTGGTCGGCTTCATCGCCGGCGTGACCGCCCCTCCGGGCAAGCGCATGGGCCACGCGGGCGCCCTCATCTCGGGTGGCGCGGACACGGCGGAAGCCAAGCTCGCGATCATGGAAGAGTGCGGGTTCAAGATCACGCGCAACTTCTCCGAACTGGGCAAGCTCCTCAAAGCACAGATCTGAGCCGCCGTCTTTCCCGGCCACACAAGAAGAAAGCGCTCGCAATTCACATTGCGGGCGCTTTTTCAATGCCTCACAGTGGAAAAGAAGCATGGAATCTCTGCAAACTGCCGGTTTCTGGATCCGGCTCGTCGTGGCAGCAGCGGCGCGCTGTCACGGCTGTGCAATGATCGCGGCCCACTGATCCCCAAGCTCATTGATTCATGGCGAACCTAGGCGCATCTGTTTCCCCCGACACCAGCGCGCTCACCTGGGATTTCGCCGCGCTCACCGACCCCGGCCGCGTGCGCGCCAACAACGAGGACACGATCGCCTTCGACGCCGCACTGGGCCTGGTGCTGCTGGCTGATGGCATGGGCGGTTACAACGGCGGCGAGGTGGCCAGCGGCATGGCCGTCGCGCTGCTGCAGGCCAGCTTCGGCCGCTGGCTCGCCCATGCGGGGCCGAACGCCAACCCCCGGGCCGTGCGGCGCGCGCTCCAAGCCGGCACGGACGAGGCCAATGCGGCCGTCCTGGAAGCCGGCGTGGCCAACCTGCAGCTGCAGGGCATGGGCACCACGCTCGTGCTGGCCGCCTTCGGCCCGCGCCGCGCGATCGTCGGCCACATCGGCGACTCGCGCTGCTACCGCCTGCGCGACCAGAGGCTGGAGCTGCTCACGCGCGACCATTCGCTGCTGCAGGAGCAGCTCGACGCTGGCGCCATCACGCCCGAGCAGGCCAGCCTGTCGCCGCATCGCAACCTCGTGACCCGCGCGCTCGGGATCGAGCGCCACGTCGAGCTCGAAATGCACGAGCACAACGTGAAGGCTGGCGACGTTTTCCTGCTATGTTCGGACGGCCTCAGCGAGATGGTGCCCGAGGGGCAGCTTTTCACGATTCTGTTACAAGAAACTGGGCTATCGGAAAAAGCAACACTTTTGGTTGCAGCCGCAAACGAAAATGGCGGCAAGGACAATATCTCGGTTGTCCTCGCCAGGGCCGGTTCGAGCGACGCGCCACAGGCATCCGGTTAGGCAGGCTCGAACAAGTACCCGCTGCAGGTGACCGCCGTGACACAACAAATGAGATCCAGGAGTCGGCCATGCCGAAAATGATCGTTTCGATCGACGGCGTCGTCATCAAGGAAGTGACGCTCGCCAAGGACCGCACCACGCTGGGCCGGCGCCCGTACAACGACATCGTGATCGACAACCTGGCGATCAGCGGCGAGCACGCCGTGCTGCACATGATCGGCGGCGATGTCTACCTGGAAGATCTCAACAGCACCAACGGCACCTACGTCAACGGGCGTGCCGTCAAGAAGCAGGCGCTCGAGCACAACGATGTCGTCGAGGTCGGCAAGTACAAGATCCGCTTCCTGGTAGGGGGCGGCGCGGCCGAAGGCGCCGGGTACGGCCCCACCGTCATGGCAACATCCTCGGAGCCGATTCCTCTTTCATCCGCGCCCACGGTCCATACGCCGCTGGGCGGCTCCACCGGCGTGGCCGTCATCCGCGTCCTCTCGGGCAGCGGAGCCGGGCGCGAGCTCTCGCTGCAGAAGGTCGTCACCACCATCGGCAAGCCGGGCGTCGCCGTCGCGGCGGTCACCCGGCGACTGCACGGCTACGTGGTCGCGCCGATCGACGGTGGCACCGCCCTCAATGGCGAACCCCTGGGCAACGAGGCGGTCGCCCTGCAGGACGGCGACGTGCTCGAGCTCGGCGGCACGCGGATGCAGTTCGTCGCCAACTGATCGCGTGAAGCGCGAGCGCCGCCGCGCACCCCGCTTCGCATGAACGGACTGCGGCGGCACGGCGCCCGTATTGCCATCACCCTGCTGCCGGTGATGCTCATGCTGCTGCATGCGGCGAACGTCTGGCGGCTCCCACTGCTGGTTCGGCTGGACCAGTTCATCTACGACGCACGGCTGCGCGCCACCATGCCGGGCACGCTCGACCCGCGCATCGTGATCGTCGACATCGACGAACCCAGCCTGCAACAACTCGGCCAATGGCCCTGGAGCCGCGACAAGCTGGCCCGCCTCACGGAAGAGCTGATGGGACGCCAGCGAGCCGCGGTGCTTGGCTTCGACGTGCTCTTCGCCGAACCCGACACCAGTTCGGGCCTGCCCGTGCTGCGCCAGCTTGCCGCGGGTGCCTGGCGCGACGATCCGAAGTTCGCCGCCGAGATCGAGCGGCTCGCGCCGCAGCTCGACCGCGACGCCCTGTTCGCGAAGTCGCTCGCCGGGCGGCCCGTGGCGCTCGGCTACTACTTCACCCAGGCGGCCGAGGCGCGCGCCACCGGAAGGCTGCCGACGCCCGCGCTGCCGGCCCAGGCCTTTCCTGCGGGGCTGGACTACGCAGCGCGCTGGAACGGCTTCGGCGCCAACATCCCGCTGCTGGCGACGGCTGCGCCGGAAGCCGGCTTCTTCAATGTCGTGCTCGACCCCCGCGAAGATGGCGTCGTGCGCTCGGTGCCGCTGCTCGCACGCTACGACGGCACGGACGCGCCCCCCGGCTACTACGAGTCGCTTGCCCTCGTCGTGCACCGGCTGATCGAGGGATCGCCGCGCGCCCTGACGCCCGTGTTCGCGCCGGCCGCCGGCTCGGGCGGATTGCCGGCGCTCGAAGCCCTGCAGCTGGGCGCGGGCGCCTCCCGCCTGCGCGTGCCGGTCGACCAGAGCGCCAGCATGCTGGTGCCCTTCCGCGGTCCCGGCGGTGCGCGCGGCGGCTCCTTTCGCTACGTGGCCGCAGCCCAGGCGCTGGCCGGCGCGCTCGCCCCCGGCGAGCTCGAAGGGAAGGTGGTGCTCATCGGCACCACCGCCCCCGGCCTGCAGGACTTGCGATCGACGCCCGTCGGCGCCGTCTTCCCTGGCGTGGAAGTGCATGCCAACATCATCTCGGGCCTGCTGGACCGGCGACTCCTCGTGGCGCCCGACTACGCGGCCGGCTACGAGCTTGTCACAGTGCTCGCCGCGGGGCTGCTGCTGGCCATCGGCCTGTCACTGTTGTCGGCGCCGCGGGCGGCCCTGCTTGCCGTGCTCGCCGCGGCCGCCCTCGCCGCGCTGAACAGCTGGCTCTACCTCGAGGCTGGCCTGGTGTTGCCGCTGGCGGCCGCGCTGGTCATGGTGCCGCTCGCCTTCGCCTTCAGCATGGGCTGGGGCTACTTCGTCGAGGCACGCGCCAGCCGCAGCCTCGCGAAGCTCTTCGGCACCTACGTGCCGCCGCAACTCGTCGACGAGATGCGCGCCGACCCCACCCGCTACAGCATGCGGGCTCAAGGCAAGCAGCTCACCGTGATGTTCTGCGACATGCGCGGCTTCACCCGGCTGTCGGAGCAGATGGCGCCCGTCGAGCTGCAGGCCTTCCTGAACGCCGTCTTCAGCCGCCTGACCCGGATCATCAGCGAGCACCGGGGCACCATCGACAAGTACATGGGCGACTGCGTCATGGCCTTCTGGGGCGCACCGGTCGACACGCCCGGCCACGCGGCCCTGGCCGTCGAGGCCGCCCTGCAAATGGCTGCGGCCGTGCGGGAGATCAACGGCACGCATCGCGACAGCGGACGCCCGGAGATCAGCGTGGGCATCGGCATCAACACCGGCCTCATGAGCGTCGGCGACATGGGCTCGGCCGTAAGGCGCAGCTACACCGTGGTCGGCGACGCGGTCAACCTGGCTTCCCGGCTCGAAGGGCTTAGCAGCCACTATGGCATCGAGATCGTCGCCAGCGCCGCCACCCAGAGCGCTGCCCCGGACTTCGTCTGGCAGGAACTCGACCTCGTGCGCGTCAAGGGCAAGGCCAGGGCGGTGCGGATCTTCACCCCGCTCGGCCGGATGGGCGATTCGGCAGAGGGGTCGCACGAGGCACTCGCGCAGTGGGCTCGTACACTCGACGCTTACCGCGCGCAGGATTGGCATCAAGCGAAACACCTGCTGGCCCCGCTGCTCGCTGCAGATGCCAAAAAAGTCCTTTACCAGTTGTACGCCGAGCGTTTAGCCTCGCTGGCGTTGCGGCCCAAGGACCCCGACTGGGACGGCGCAACCCGGTTCGACAGCAAACAGCAATAAGGGCTCTCGCAAAATGCAGGTGCGCGTGTTGGGGTGCTCGGGCGCCATCGCCAAGGACTGCCGCACGACCTCGTTCCTGGTCGACAGCGATCTGCTGGTCGACGCCGGCACCGGCGTCGGCGACCTGAGCCTCGACGAGATGGGCGCCATCGACGACGTGGTGCTCACCCATTCCCATCTCGACCACGTGGCCGCGTTGCCGCTGATGCTCGACGCGGTGGCCAGCCGCCGCAGCAAGCCGCTGCGCGTGCATGCCCTGCGCGCCACCATCGAGGCGCTGCGGGCCCATGTGTTCAACAACGTGATCTGGCCGGACTTCGCGAGCATCCCCAGCCTGGAGGCGCCGTTCGTGAGTTTCCACGACATCGTGGTCGGGCAGGAGCTGCAGCTGGGAACGCGGGCGCCCAAGAACATCGAGGTGCTGCCGGCCGTCCACACCGTGCCGGCCTGCGGCTATGCCGTACGCTGCGCCAAGGGCGGCGCGCACTGGGTCTTCAGCGGGGACACCGAGCGCAATCCTGCGTTCTGGAACCGGGTGAACCAGCTCGACGTGGCGATGCTGGTGATCGAGACGGCGTTCAGCAACCGGGAGCAGGCGCTGGCGCGGCGCAGCCTTCACCTGTCGCCGGCGACGCTCGCGGATGAGCTGGCGCACATTGCGGCCGACAAGGGCTACCCGATCTACATCACCCACACCAAGCCAGCCGAGACCGAGGAGATCATGAACCAGATCGCCGGGTTGGCGGACGGGTCGCAGATGCACGGCGGTGGGCGGGGGTGGGATATCCGTTGGCTCGAGGCGGCGGGGGTGCTGCAGGTTTGACTTGGAGTGTCGGGTGGGCTGACAAATTTGTCGCGGCCTGTCCTTCCCTGGCAACGCGATGTGTCACACCTTGTAACCGGAACGGCGCCTTGTAAGCAGTTCTACTGCGTTCCAGAGGTTGTAACGAGGTGGCACGGATGCTGCGGAAGGTTGAACGCACCGGGGGCCTCCTCGGGCCATCAACCAACCAGGAGTTTCTTGAATGAACCGTCGTTCCATCGCACGCAACGTGCAAAAGGGTTTCACCCTTATCGAACTGATGATCGTTGTGGCGATCATTGGCATCTTGGCGGCTGTGGCGCTGCCGGCGTATCAGGACTACACCGTCCGCGCAAAGGTTACCGACGGCCTTTCCTTGGCTGGAAGCGCGAAGACTGCTGTGGCTGAAAACGCGGCGAACGGCGCCCCATTTGCTTCTGGCTGGACGTCTCCCGCCGCTACCCGCAATGTCGCCAGCATCGGCATTACCGAAGGCACCGGCGTAATCACCATTACCTACCAGAATGAGATAGATGGTGGCGCGACGCTGACCCTCACCCCGCTCGACGGTTCGCGCGCTTCTGGCGCAGCGCTTGCAGGCTCATCGACCGCTTCGACCATCCCTTCTGCCGGCTCTATCACATGGGTTTGCGCTTCCGCCGGGAGCACCGTTGCAAACTCAAACGTTGTGAAGGGCACCATCAAGGACAAGTTCGTCCCGGCTGAGTGCCGCACGTAAGGAGCGTCGGCTCTGGTTCACGGCCGCCTTCGGGCGGCTTTTTCTATGATGTGGCAACCAAGTTGTGCGACATGCCGCGAACATTGGAACGAGCTTGTCGGAGCCTGAAATGGAATTGACGATCCTGATGCCTTGTTTGAACGAAGCGGCAACTCTCCGTCATTGCATTGACCAAGCCAAAAAGTTTCTTGACCGCAGCGGGATCAATGGTGAAGTTGTCATTTCTGACAACGGATCAACAGACGGCTCGCAAACACTGGCCCTAGCCGCCGGAGCAAGAGTGGTCCACGCGAAGGAGAGAGGGTACGGCGCTGCACTTCGCGAAGGCATCCGATACGCAAACGGCAGGTACGTCATCATGGGGGACTGCGATCAAAGCTACGACTTCTCCAAGCTTGAACTCTTCGTCCGAGCATTGAGGGCCGGAAATCAGCTGGTTGTCGGCAACCGATTTGACGGTGGTATCGAGCCCGGGGCTATGCCGCCACTGCATCGCTATCTTGGCAACCCCGTTCTGTCCGGCATCGGACGCCTCTTCTTTCGATCCAGCATCCGCGATTTCCATTGTGGACTCCGCGGATTTGACCGCTCAAGCCTGCTCGGCCTCGGATTGAATTCACCGGGGATGGAGTATGCGAGCGAAATGATCGTGAAGGCCACATTGAAGGGCTACAGAATTGCAGAAGTGCCAACGAGCCTGCATCCCGACGGCCGTGGCCGCCCGCCTCATCTTCGCAGTTGGCGCGACGGGTGGCGGCATCTACGATTCCTGCTGTTGTTTTGCCCGCGATGGCTTTTTCTTTATCCAGGCTCGCTGCTCGCCCTGTTCGGGCTTACCGGCCTTTTTCTCTTGCGCACCAATGGGATGAGCTTCGATTCGGTTGGCTTTGGCGTCCACTCGTTGCTGTACTCCGCCGCCTCATTGATCGTCGGCGCTCAACTGATCCAACTCGCGCTGATCACGCGTTGGATGGCTGTCCTGTCGGGCGTGGCGAGTGAGCCGCCTTGGCTCACCGCGATTCGCCCCTACGTGTCGCTCGAACGAGGACTTGCGGTCGGCGCAGTTTTGTTTATTGCTGGCGTTGGTTGGACCTTGAGCCTGGTTTTCGATTGGCAAGGCCAACAGTTTGGTGCCTTGGATCCTGCCGAGGTGATGCATGCAGCGATTCCAGCTGCAACCTTGATGATTCTCGGCGCGCAGGCGACTGCTGCTACCCTCTTCGGGGCGGCGCTCAACTTCTGGTGGAAGTCCATACTCCGGACCGACAGTGTCCCAACTTAAAGGATCCGGCATGAGATCGATGAAGGTCGAAGCAATTGTGCTCAGTACGATCTTCGCCGCTCTTTTAGTGCTTGTCCCGGTGCTTGGCGGAGGCATGGGGTTGAGCTGGGATGCCGTCAATCACCAGATTTATCTGGGCTGGATCGCGGACCGCTCTCGCTTTGACCTTGATGTTTGGGCTGCAGCAACTCAGTCTTTTCAGTTCCCGTACCTTTACTGGCCGGCCTACAAGCTGTATTCATCCGGGGCTGGCTCAATGCAGGCCGGCGTCACTCTCGCAGCGCTCCAGTGCACTTGCGTTCCAGCCGTGTGGATGCTGGCCAGGGTCTGTGTGCCCGAGCATTCATGGTTTGGGACTTCGATGCGCGCAACCGCCATGGCGATGGCGTTCGCGTCGAGCGTGATTCTGTCGATGTTCAACACGACAGCCAATGATCTGCTTTCAGCGGTGCCACTGATATGGGCCATAGCCCTCGCGTCCTTGATGTTCTCGAATGATGCGAAGCCCCGATCGACCATGGCACTCTACCTTTCGGTGGGCGTGCTCTGCGGAGTATCCGTGGCTTTCAAGCTGAGCAACGGGCCCATCGCGGTTTCTGTTCCGCTTCTCTTCCTGGTCCAGGCAGATGGAAGACGTCGGCGCCTTGCAGCAGCCCTCGGTGCATACGTGGCAATGCTCTTCAGCTTTGCGCTGATCTACACACCCTGGGGCTGGGAGCTCGCAAGCCGGTTCGGAAACCCGATCTTTCCACTCCTCAACAGCATGTTCGTCGGGTCTCCATCGTGATTCGCTTCATTCCAGACAATCTGGCCGAGGCATTTCTCCGCCCACTCGCGATGGCCGCGCCGAACTCTGGTGTCTATGTCGAGATCATGGCGCCCGATCTGAGGTTCGCTTTCCTTGCGTGCGCCATGTTGACCGCTCTCCTCAGCACCTCCGGCCGGCAGGCTGCACGGAAAGCTGCGATCATGCCGTTGACTCTCTATGGAGCAGTTGCATTCGCTCTATGGCTTGCAACCTCCGGAAACGGCCGCTATTTCATCCCCGGGTTGTTACTCGCCGGACCGCTGCTCATTGGATGGCTGTACAGATCGAATCTTTCAAGAAGCATGAAGATGACGATCGGCGGAATAATGTTAGCTGTCCAGGGTTGGGCAGTTTGGCAGACCTCGCCTTGGGATGCATGGTCCCAAACTGCATGGATTGCTCCGACTGGCTTCCAAGTGGCAATTGATGAGCGGGCGAGAACTGAACCAGCAACCTACGTCACACTGACAAGCCCGACCTATTCAATCGTCGCGCCACAGTTCAGTCATGAAGCTCGCTGGATCAATCTAGATTCGCTTCAAGGTCATCGCCGGCCCATAGAGGAAGAAGCGGTGCGTAGCCTACTAGCCGGATCGCGGCAGATAGTCCTCGTCACTCCCGCGGAATCTGCCAAGGCCCAATCGGTGTCCGATTGGGAACTCGTTTCGGCATTCAATCGCCGGCTGCAGAACGAAGGCCTGAGCATTGCGCGCTTCTCGGACTGCCGAATGCTTCCGTCTGCATCGATGCGGCCGAGGGTTCCAATCCGGCTGACCCGCGGGAACGATGTCGTCGAGCTCGGGCCCGTGGGGTTCTGGCTCTGTGATATGAAATACGATGCGTCCGCCGTGCGGCCCCCACCGCGGATGCCTGAACGCCTTGCATCGTTGGTTGGGGAAATCGAACATGCTTGTCCCCGGTTCTTTCCGCCAGGCCGTGGTCAGAGCACGGTGCTTGAGAACATGACCATCGTGAACTATCCGAGCTCGGACATGAAGCTCTACGTTCACAGCAGCGGCGAGATCTCGTATCTCTACTATCGAGCGCTGAACCCGGTTCAGATCGCTTCCAATGGCGTGTTGCGCCGGGATACCGAAGCGTGGTGTGACAATGTGCAAGGTAGGTCAGGCGCGCCCTGGGCGCGGGGCTTATGAGCGTCCCTCCTCCAAACCATGATCCCATGACGCCTCTGTACGTAACGCGGCCGCAGTTGCCATCGCTTGAAGATCTGCAACCACTCCTCGAAGACATTTGGTCGAGTCGTGTCCTGACCAACGGCGGCAAGTACCACCAACGCTTTGAAGCAGCACTCGCCGACCATCTAGGGGTTCGGCATGTGTCTTTATTCACCAATGCGACGATCGCCCTGGTGACGGCACTTCAAGCATTGCGTGTCACGGGCGAGGTCATCACGACACCCTACTCGTTCGTAGCCACTGCGCATTCACTCCTGTGGAACGGTATCCGCCCTATCTTCGTCGATATCGACGAAGAATCGCTCAACATCGATCCGGCAAGGATAGAAGCGGCAATAACTCCGCAGACAACGGCGATCCTAGCCGTTCATTGCTATGGCCGCCCCTGCAACGTCGACGCTCTTCAGAAGATCGCTGATACCTACGGCCTCAAGTTGATTTACGACGCTGCCCATGCCTTTGGTGTGTGCGACACGGGCGGCTCGCTATTGCGACATGGCGATCTTTCGATCGTGAGCTTCCACGCGACCAAGGTGATGAACACTTTTGAAGGCGGTGCAATCATCTGTCCGGATCGCAAGACGAAGGAACGCATCGATCACTTGAAGAACTTCGGATTCGTCGACGAGGTCACCGTCGTAGCTCCCGGTATCAATGGGAAGATGAACGAACTGCAATCCGCCATAGGTCTTCTTCAACTTGCACACATTGACGATGCGATCTCAGCGCGCCAGCGCGTCTCCATTCGATATCGAGAGGAGCTTTCACGCGTTGGCGGCCTAAGACTGCTGACCGAGGACCCAGCGATCAAATCCAATCACGCATATTTTCCGGTGCTGATTGAGCGCGATTTCTGGTGCGGACGGGACGCGCTCTACGAGCATCTGAAGCGATTCAATGTTTTTGCCAGGCGCTATTTCTACCCGCTGATCACGACATTCCCGATGTACCGAGGATTTCCTTCCTCCGCGAGAGCGAATCTTCCTGTTGCGACACGCAAGGCTGATCAGATTCTTTGTCTGCCGCTGTACCCGGAGCTTTCAACCCACGACCAGGATCGAGTGATCGCCGCCGTGAAAGGAGACGACACGTGACGTGGCTAACTCAGGATGAGATCGAGCGCATGGGCTTCGCCTCGGTAGCTGCCGACGCCAAGCTGTCGGCGAAGGCCTCCTATTTCAATTGCGGTCGGATCGCCATTGGTAGCCGTTCTCGTGTCGACGACTTTTCGATACTCTCCGCAGGCGATGGAGGCGTCGTGATCGGCGCCAACGTGCATGTCGCTGCCTTTTGCTTTCTGGCGGGCAAAGCTGAAATCCGGCTTGAGGATTTTTCAGGCCTTTCCTCTCGGGTCTCGGTTTATTCGAGCACCGACGACTACTCAGGCGCTGTGTTGACCAACCCCACAGTCCCGGAGGAGTTCACCGGTGTTCGATCAGCCCCAGTTCTCATCGGCCGGCATGTCATCGTGGGGAGCGGCAGTGTGCTGCTTCCGGGCACCCAAATGGGGGAAGGTGCCGCACTGGGGGCACTGAGTCTCGCGAACGGCCGCTATGAGGCATTTGGCATCTTCGCAGGGATACCGGCCCGCCGCCTCGGTGAACGGCAGCACGACTTGTTAGGGAAAGAGCTTCACTACATGGCGCATCTGCGGGACGGGGATGAGCAGCCTGAGAGATAAGTCCCTTGCTTATGGGGCTCAGCTCTATGCCGCAGGCTTGCTCATCATCCTGCTGCCGGCCTATCTCTCGCAGCTTGGGGCAGAACAGTTCGGATTGATGATGGTGTTCTTTGTTGCGCAGGGCTGGCTTCAGATTGCAGACCTTGGATTTCCCCTGGCGCTGTCCCGCGAAGTTGCCGTCGCACGCCGCGAACAGCGACTCACCGAAGTCGGGCCGCTGCTCGCATCCTTGCAACTTCCCGCGCTTCTTGGAATGGTGCTGGTCAGCTCGGCGGTGCTGGCGGTCTGCTATTGGATGGCAGGACCGGGAATCGAGCGAATTTTTCCGGATCTGCGTATGGCCAGTCTGGCTATGTTGGCTGGTGCCCTCGCGCTCTCGCTGCGCTGGGCCGCAGAGCTCTATCGTGCTGCGCTGGCAGGCGCGGAGCAATTCTCGCAACTGGCCGTGCTAAACATCGCCTCCGTTACGGCGCGCTTGGGCGGTGGGCTAATCGCACTTCGATGCGCAGGCGGAGACATTTCAGTTTGGCTGCTCTGCCAAGCGATCTTCTTCCTTGTCGAAATCCTTGCGCTGATCTTGCTATGCCGTCGTCGCCTCGAGTTTCGCTTCAGCGGAGGTCTCGATACGTCCTTCACTGCCGTGCGCACACTATGGCCCATTGCAATGCAAATCTCCGCTGCCTCGGCGATCTGGATCTCGATTACGCAGTTGGACAAGCTGATACTTTCGCAGGCGCTCTCATTGAGCGAGTACGGCGCCATAGCGATTGCCGCCGCTATCCCCGCTGGGCTGCTTACGCTCGCAGTTCCTCTGCTCCAGCTCTCCTACCCCGCCTTGATCAGACTCCATCACCGCGAGTCCAGGCGCGAGCAGACCCATCTCTATCTGATGTTGACCGAGGGCGCGTGCTGCCTTCTGTTTCCTACAGCGCTCGTCTGCATGGCCTTCTCCCAGGAACTGCTCACTGTGTGGTTTGCAGGGCGGCTGAATGCGACGACTCTCGGCGCAGTCACACTGGTGCCGCTTTACGCAGCGGGAGCATCGTTTCTCGCTCTATCTGCGATGCCCTATGGGCTGCTTAATGCGGCTGGCGAACTGAGAAGCCATGTCGTCGCCTCGCTAGCTCTCGCGGTTTGCATGGCCGCGGCGTTGATCATCGGCGCACTGCATGCCGGCGCCAAGGGGGCCATCACTCTATGGTGCGGGAGTGCCGCGTTGTTCTTCCTGATCTGGCCTCAGATTGTCCATCGCAGCTATCTTGATGGCAGTTGGTGGCCCTGGGCACGGACTATCGCCTTCTTCGCTCTGCCTCTCGGCGTCGTGGCCTTTACATTGAAATACCTGCTACCCAACCCTACATCGCTATTTGCGCGCATGGGCGAGCTTGCGGGGGCTTGGATGGTGCTGCAGGGCATAGCCGTCTGCATGCTTTGGTTTCGACACCGGCAGCGAATGGCAACCAGCAACTAGTGCCCCTCCTGGCGCTGTTTTGAAGTATCTGAATGCTGCTCAAACTATGGCGAGCGCTCTTCCTGGGCCTCAACCTTCTGCCTGTACCCTCGTCTCGCTATTGCTGCATCTGCAAGCAACGCGTGCTGCGCTTCGTTCCCTATTGCGGCGGGAGCCTGTTCTTGCCCCCTCTCACCCGTGCGCTAAGCGTGATTGGAAGCGATGTCGATCATTTTGAGTGTCCCCATTGCGGATCAAGCGATCGAGACCGTCATCTGGCGCTCTACTTAGATGCAATAGGGCTTACCGAACGTATCTCTGGCGCCAGGATCTTGCATTTTGCGCCAGAGAAGCATGTCGTCGCGCTGATTGCAGCCCGCCAGCCGTCTCAGTACGTTCTGGCCGACAGATACCCGGCACATGCAGGCATTACCGAGTTGGATCTCACCCAAATTGCTATGGCTGATCAAAGCTTCGACTTGGTCATCGCCAATCATGTTCTCGAGCATGTGGGCGACGCTCGGGAAGCTCTGCGAGAGATTCATCGAGTGCTCGTGAACGGGGGATTCGCAATCTTGCAGACTCCATTTGCATCTTCTCTCACTCGAACGTTTGAGGATCCTGGCATCCAAAGTAGGTCTGCCCGACGGCACGCTTACGGTCAAGATGACCATGTGCGCATGTTCGGTGGCGACATCGAGGCGGTGTTCGCTTCCGAAGGGCTCGTCAGCCACGTCAAGACACATCGAGTCCTTCTTCCGAAGATTGATGCAGCGCGGTACGGGGTCAACGCAGCTGAGCCGTTCCTGCTCTTTCAGAAGCCGCAGCCCAAGCCGAAATTATGAACATGGACACAGCCCCGCCAACCGTCTCGGTCTGTGTCGCCACTTTCAATCAGGCACAGTATCTCGAGCGCTGCATCGAGAGCATCTTTGCTCAGCGTGCTGTATTGGAGCGCTCGCTGAAGGTTGAGGTGATCGTCGGGGACGACTGTTCGACCGACACCACCAGCATTGTTCTGGAGGAACTGCAACGGCAGCACAGCGATTCGCTGGTTGTGGTGCGCCACGTAAGCAATGTTGGCCCCGCATCCAATTACCTTTCGATTCTCTCCAGGGCTTCTGGCGACTACATCGCGCATCTCGATGGCGACGACTATTGGGAGGAAGAGAAGCTTGGCGCGCAGATCGAGTACTTGGAGCAGCATCCACATAACGAAGCCGTGTGCACCAACGCACGCGTGGTGGACAAAGACGAGATTGAATGCGGGGTGTTCACCAACGTGGCATCGCGAGAGATCGATCTGAGCTATCTGACCGCTTCTGGAAATTTTCTCAATCACAGTTCGCTACTCTATCGGCGCGTCGCGCTATCGACGGTTCTCGGACTGGCACCGCCCTTTGTTGACTACGCCATCATGATTGCCCTCTCACACAGAGCACCGATCGGATACATTGGGCGGCCACTGGTGTGTTACCGCGCGGGTCTACCCGGTTCAATACAGCGAACTCACGGCACCCAGGTGCAAGACCTATATCTTGGGGCTTTGCTTTCGGCATTGCCTCTTGTTGGAAAAGATGCTGCGCGAAAAGGGGCGGCGAACTATGTGGCCTACAGGTTCGTGTTTGCACTGCGCGGCAAGGCCGCGCATCTGGACGGAATCGCGCTCGCGCGGCTAGCGAGGCTCGCTCGCTCTTCGCGCATCTCGCTTACGATCTCCGCGGCGACAAGAGCTTGCCTGCTAGCTGCGAAGGCTTTTTCCACTTGGGCTGCGCGAAAACGGCGCGGTGGCCCTTTTGTGCACCACCCTAGGTACTGAAGCTGACTAGGAGCGCGAGGCAAACGGGAAGTCGCGGCGAACGGTCAACTCGAATGCAACCAGCAATCTGAACAGTAGCTCGTCCCTCAAAAACTGGCGCCTGCGCTCCAACGAGAAGATCACGCGCAACGCATCGCGCATTCCACGAATGAGCATGTCGTCGAGAGCACGCCTCTGAGAGGGCGTAATCTCGCTGCCGAAGGTCAAGGCAAATTCGCGCAGATGGATCTGCATGACAGCCAGCCAGCTCTGCCGTTTGATCGCCTGCATGATCCTCAAGTATCTGGCGCCGCCCGGCAACATACCCAACGCGTTTTGGCGGTGCTGTCTGTACTTAATCAGGGGCTCCGGGTCGTAGATAACTTCGCCGAATGCAGAGACGACCAAGTAGCACCACCAGTCGTGGTACCGAATCTCATCCGGGCGGGCGGTCCGCAGAACCAGCGAGATTGCTGCTCGATTCAGGGCAATGGTGCAGCCTGTCGCGATATTTTCGACAAGCGCGTTGTCGAAATCCGGCTTGCGCGGCCACAGAGGAGAGCGTCCGAGGGGCTCAAGGCCCTCAGAAACCAAGAGAAGCCCTGAACAGTAGAGCGTCGGGGTCGTCTCCTTTCCCGAAAGCCGGCTGCAGCCAGCCGCGATCTTCGTCGGCTCCCATACGTCGTCCTGGTCGGAAAAGAAGGCGATGCTCGCCGACTGGGGGATCATGGTCAGCAGACATAGAAAGCTCGATGCAAAGCCGATGTTCCGGCCCCGCACCAGTGTGATCCTGTCGTCATGGAGGGTACCAATCTTGGCCGTGGTTTGATCCGTCGAGCCATCATCGCGGATGATCAATGACCCATCGGGTGGAAGCTGCTGGAGGATCGAGACGATCTGCTCTTCCACGAATCGCTCGCCGTTAAAGGTGGACATTAAGACTGCGATGGCCATATATCTCGTGCTGATTGGACGATAGCGAGCGCCATCCGGCTAAGGATCTTACAGAACCACCATTGCGACCGAACGATGATTGAAGGATTTACAAGGTGTGCCCGAACGAGCGATATTTGGTGAGACTTCTGCGCCTTCCTGTCAACAAAGGCCTTCGTGCCGCGCTGTCCCGCAGCTCTGGGTCGCCGACAGCACGCACCTTCAAGTCGGCAGACGCTTCGCATATCTGGCAGCCATCCTCGATGCGTGGTCGCGCAAGATCATGGACTTCGCCACCGGGAACACCACGAGACACGGCTACTTGGCAGCCTACAGGTTTCATCTCACCCACCCCTCGTTCGAGTGCGCCGGCAGCGTTGGTGATGCGGACAGTGGATATGAGCGCTCAATCCACCGTCGGCACCTCCCGCCAGTTCAACTGCCGTAGCCCCAGCCCGCCCGGCTCCTTGACGTTCTGCTTCTTCACTTCACCTTGCACGTTCCCCGTCAGCCACCGCGTCTTGCCGTCAACCCCCACGACCGCCAGATCCGTAATGGCAGAACTGGATTCGACAAAGGCCTGTCCATCGGGCGTCAACGCCGACTTCCCCGTCCCGAAGTCGATCGCATAGAACCGGCTGACGCCCGATGGGCTGCACGCATCGCCGATGGTCAGCAGCGGTGCAAAGGAAACCACGCCGTTGAAGGCCAGTGGGTTGAGCGTGAGGCGCCAGGCGACGGTGCTACTGGTATCCGAGCCCAGGTCCAGATACCACCCTTTCGATGTGTTGGGCAAGGTGACGCCGGCTGCCAGGTTCGTCAGAGCAGTCAGGCCGGCACGGGTGATCGGCAAGGTCGCGTCGGCCGGTGTGAAACTGGTGGCATTGCCGTCGATGATGGCGTAGAAGCTCTGCGCGGTCGTCGAACTGATGTCGCTCGGGTCGAGCAGTTGGCCTGTGCCGAACATCACGTACCGCTTGCGGGTGATGGGGTGGATCTCGATCAGCGGCTGGGTCGTGATGGCTTGGGCCCTGGCAGTGGTGGTGCCGTCGGTCACCAGCGCTAGCTTCGTTGGCGCTGGGTAGGCGGTTGTAGTGCCGCGTGGGGCGGTTACATCGAAGCGCCAAAGCTGCCCATCCAGGTCCCCAACATAGATCGCGTCGGCGGTGTAGTCCGTGAAATCCTGCACGTACGCCGAAGCATGCGTCAGGCCATTCGAAGCAACGCCCGTGCTCACCTTCTGCAGCAATGCACCGGTCTCCGGATTCACGAAGTACAGGTAACCCTTCCCATCACTGTTGTTATAGCCCGACGTCAGCACGACCACCCAGCCGTAGCGCTTGGTCTTTATCACCGTGGGCGCGCCGAAGCTGTAGCCCATCGTCGGATCGGTGAATTCCCACAGCACCTTGCTCGCTACAGTTGCCTCGCTCGTCATGCCCGCGGGGTTGGTCACGTCGATGGCGTAGTAGCTCTTGCCACCCTTGCCCAGTCCGCCGACCAGGATAGAGCGCCATCTGGAGGTGCCATCCGTCACGAAGGTGCCACCGGCCCTGCTGAAGTCGACATCGAAGACCTTCGGCGTGGCATCGACGTAGTAGTGGTGGAGGTAGTTGGGGTTGCCCAGTTGCGCAAGGCCATCGACCTGCGGCGTCGCGGGGGAACTGGGCCCCTGGAACACGGCGCTGGGGACGTACGCGAACTGCTCCGTCCCTGCATCGGTGCCGGTCAGCGCGCCATTGAAAGCGTGCAGCATGCCGTCGTTGGCCGCCGCGTACACCATGGTTGGGCGGCTGGCCCACGTCGTCTTGAATGTCTTGTAGCCAGGATTGACCGCCTCCGAGAATTTCTCGCTGGGCGGTGCCACCGGCGTCACCTTGGCATTGACGATGTCGCCCAGCAAGGTCGATCGCGTTCGATAAGGCCTCGAGGGCGCGGCCAGCGACCTCTCGTTGCTGCGATCGCCGCGCAGGTAGTTGAGATAGTTCGTGCTGTCATCGCCGGTGACGTAGCTCGTGTCGAGGGCCGTCAATTGCGCCGTGGTGATGCTTGCCGTGCGAAATGCGACGCCCGCAGTGCCGTTCCAGGTGGCAATGCGCCTGTTGGTATTCCAGCCGGTGCCGGCGAATTGCGCCGCGAGCTTGTCGGTACTCGTCCACTTCAGGGTCGTCGTGGGATTGCCGGCGCTGTCGAAGGTGATCTCGCTCGCCGTGACGATGCTGGTCCAGCCGTTGGCGTCGTACTGCGATGCGTAAGATGCCGCCCCCGCCGAAGACACCTGCACGGCCGAAAGCGAGAACGACGTCGTATAGGCCTTGATGGCGCTGACGATGCTCTCGAGTGCCTGGGTCAGGCCTGACACCAGCGTGTCAGGGGGG
>NZ_LMTS01000260.1 GCF_001541225.1 Variovorax sp. WDL1
CGGTCAGCTGCGCCACCTGCTCGCGAATCAGGCGCTGCTCGTAGAAGCCGTCGCCCAGGCGCTTTTGGACAAGATCCGTCGCTGCCCAGCGCGTCGAGCAGGTAGTCACAAGGTCAGCGTGCCGCCGGCATCGAGGCTCAGCGTCTGGCCCGCGCTCAAGGTGGCCGCGCGCCCGGTCAAGTCGCATCGCGCCTCGCCGTGGTCAACACGGCTGCCGCCCGGGTTGGTTACGCGAGCGCAATATCAGCGAGAACGCTTGACCTTATCTTTGACCCATGACCATATCGATCCAAGCAACTCTTCCCCGGTATCTCCCTGTCCAAGTTGCTTCATTTGGGCACCCATTCCCAACACAGCAACAAACAGCCCTGCGATGACGGAAACAAAATACCAAACGGGGCTGGGGGCATCGAGCAGAAGCCAAGGCCCTAAGCCAATGGCCAAAGCTACCAGCAAAGCAACGTCAAACATTATTTTTTTCACTGTGAGCCTCTTCGGATTGAGTCATCTATGAGATTTCTGGCGTCTTGAAGTCTTGGCTTGATCTCTCGCTCCGCAACTTCCATCACCACAATCAAAGGAATTCCTGTGCGTGTCGAGAGTCTTTTGGCAGCCTCATCAACAAAAAATGAATCAATCACCACCTTCCCTGTGCTCGGCGTGAACGCTTGTTCAAGCAAACCGGCTATGCCCGCGGCGATCTCAAACGAAAGGGTTACGGGAACGTTCCCCGTCGCTGTCGCCAGAGCTGCCGCGCGTTGGTAGTCCGTACTCATTTTCCCGAAGTAGGCCCCGACAGCCTGCTGTTGCTGGGCAGTCAGTGGAGGGTTCTGTTGCATACCCACGCCGGATATACAAGACAAGTCCCCGTTTGCGCATCTGGCTATCGATGCTACCGACGATGTATTGATCGGAGCGGTTGCATCCCGGCTCACTGTATACGGCGCCCAGGGCGGAACCCCGTCGCTGCCGCCGCCCATAGTGGTGTTCGAGATGATGTATTGCTGGATCTCCCAGTTGGATTGAGCCGGCACCTCGATGACTTGCGTCGTCCCCGGCACAGCCAGCGTCGGCAATCCCGGATCGATGCTGTAGCCGTGCTGCCTCGCCACGTCCCACTGTGCCAGCGTGTCGGCCGGTATGCCGTGGTTCTTGTTGCCCATCAAGCGCATCTGCTCCTCGATCTGCTCGGGCGTGTAGCGCCCGCCGCTTTGCTCGGCCAGCCTGCGAGCCGCTGCGCGTTCATCAGGGTGGAGCATTCGATTGTTCTGTACCGCGTTGCTCGCTGCCCGTTCGGCGATGTCGAGAGACTTCACGTCGCCACCCACCATCCCCCCGGCGATGGCGCCAACGAGCCGCGACCAGATCAGCGTGTCTGTTGTCTGGCTCACGTCGCCAGTGGGATTGATGACCCCTGCTGCCAGGTGCCCCACAGCCGCCCCGACAGCGCCCGGCGCGCAACCTTCGCCATTGCCCGCCCTGGCTGCACCTGCAGCACATCCCACGATGGCGTGTGCCACTTCGCCTGCAAAGCGGTTCAACGCGGGCGGCGCGACTGCCCCGGTGATCGGGTCGATGCCCGCACTGGTCCATTGGCCGATCTCATAGGCCCCTGAAGCTGCGGCGGCGGTGACGATGCTGTTGACGATGCCGTGCGCCAGGTTGTCTTGCAGACTGCCGCCATTGATGGCCGTATCCACGATGGCACGGGCGCTCGCATTGATCACATGGCGCCCCAGGTTCTGCATGAAGCCGGCTCGCGGAGTGATCTGATTCAGCGGCGTCGCCGCGCCGTCCACGTCCATCGTGATGGTGTTGCCGAGCCCCTCGATCACGCCCGCCGTCAGCATGGACGTCGCGATGCCTTTCACCGCCTCGCTGCTGCCCACCTCCTCGATCACTCTGCCGAGGTCGCCATCGTTGGATAAAGTGACTTCCCCTTGCCAGCGCCCGATCAATACTGATGGAACATCTGTTCCGCGAAATGCAAATCCAAGATCATGACGCGATCGGT
The DNA here is from genome assembly GCF_001541225.1 of Variovorax sp. WDL1. Lineage (GTDB taxonomy): Bacteria > Pseudomonadota > Gammaproteobacteria > Burkholderiales > Burkholderiaceae_C > Variovorax. The sequence continues at coordinate 2,015 of NZ_LMTS01000260.1, forward strand.
ATTGAAAGAGGTCCTCTTCTACGACATCCAGTTCGGCATCCGATGCGTTCTCGTAGAACGACTCTACTGCCGTAGCCAAACTCCCGCGTTTTGCCCAATCCCCGTTGTGGGGGAACTGGCTCTCGACGCCCTTATCGGCCTTGATGTTCAGCATCACCGACGGACGAAAGCTCTGCAGATCAAGTGGATAGCTAAGCCACCGATCGCGGTGCTGGACAAAGCGAAATCTCCCGGCCAGCTCCGATTCCGCTCGGCTAATCGCTCGTCAAAGATTTAGATTATCTGAAACTACATTTTCTAACAAGTCAGAGCCGATGCGATGTGTTTTCAGCTTGCGCTGCATATCAGCTTCATCGCCGCGAGGCACTTGCATCAGCACATGAAACGGCACGGGAACACGACCAAAGAGTTCCAAATTTGGATTGGCTCCAGCCCACCCGTCCGCAACCGAATTTAGAGAAGTTACAAAGGACTTGAAAGCTAGCGCATCCTCCTCGAGGAGCAATTCGCGCGAGGCGGTAATGCACAACAAGTACGAATCGCTTTCCAGCCAACTTAGATCACTCAAGCAGTCTTCCAGTGCCGCCCAATTTTCCCCAAAATAATACGGAAACTGAAGCGCAGCAGATATTTCATTGAAGACCTGTTCCGTACAATGCATTTTTCTTCCTCGACATGTGCGGATCACCGAGTTTCTTCTAGCTCGGTGCATGGCCCACAAAAAGTTACACAATTCAGAATCACCCAGCGTAGTGATCAGAAAAGTGGCAGGCCTTCTTCCTTTGGAGTGAAAAATTTCTTTCATCTCAGTCTCACAAATGTCGCGTAATGATCGTCAGTGTAGTAGGCCGATCCATCTCCCCCTATCACAACACGTTCAGCACCGCGATTGACGCCTGGAGTGAACCGATTTGCGTCGTACTCGGTATATGTGATTGGATTTCCTCGAACATCAACTGCCGGAAGCAACTGCCCGCCCCCGCGGCCATCGTTGTTGAAAGTCCTTCCACCTACGTAGCCTGGTCGAGATGCGCCTTTGTGCGCATCGGCGTAGTCGATGACATCCTGTGCCCTTTGGCGGATCGAGTCCAAGGTAGCCATCATGATGATGCCACTCAACGGCCCGTCGTTTGCCACCGAAGGTGGGGCTCCGCTCGAGGTCGGATCGGAAGCGCTATAGCCCGGCGCGCCTGGATTGTTAAGTGCCGTGCCGGGCGTCGTCGTCGCATTAGCCCCCGACATGACATTCGCCGACGTGATCGTGGAACCATCCAGGTTCAGAACGCCCCCTGCTCCATACCCCGTCGGAATCTGATCGGCGAGCGACGGCTGGTTGGCCGCGAACTGGGCGCTGTTGACGTGGCCGACGGCCGCCGCCATCAACGGCAGCGAGGCACACCAGTTGTTGGCGGCACACCGCAATATGGCGACCTGTCCCGCGGCGCTCACGGCGTGCCACCCTGCTTGATTGAAGCGCACGACGCTTTGGGCCAGCATCGTGATCTGGCCAGCCATGTTGTTCTCTGCCGCATTCGATCCAGCACCTGCACCGAGATGGACCAAACTGGCATCCCCACCAGCGAGCGCAACACCGAGGCCACCCACGAGGCTGGCCATCTGCGAGGTGCCCGGAAGCAGCCCATTGGCCAGAATGTCTTCGGCCGCGCGATTTCCATTGAGCGCGAGCGCGGTGGCTTCACCCAGCGTGGCACCGATGGCGCCGGCACCGCAGCCGGCCGCCCTGTCGGCACGCAGGGCGCCTGCCGCGCAACCTGCGATGAGATGGCCCGCAAAGTTCGCGAAGCTGCCGGGCGCGGTGTTCGCTCCAATGGAGGATGCCCCCAAGGCTGCACCGGTATCGATGAACGCCGTGGCGATGCTGCGAGTGAGGCTGTCCTCCAGGCTTGCGCCATTGATGGCAGAGTCGACGAGCGCCCGCGCGGTCCCATGGATCAGGTTGCGACCCAGTACCTGGAAGCTGCCGGCGCCATTGATCGCCTTGATCTGATTCAGCGGCGTCGCCACCCCGTCCACATCCATCGTGATCGTGTTGCCGAGCCCGTCGATGACGCCCGCTGTGAGCATGGCCGTGGCGATGGCCTTGACGCTTTCGCTGCTGCCCAGTTCCTCGAGCACCTTGCCGAGGTCGCCATCGTTGTTCGCCAGGCTCACCGCAGCCCGGCTTGCCAGGGCATTGACGCCCATCTGGACCGCACCACTGACACCCGCAGAGGTCGTAGCGCCCATGCCCGCAGCTGCCGCCGAACCGCCAGCCGCCGCGCCCGCCTGGGCTGCTACCGGCGCCGCTACTGCTGCGGCCACCACACTCACCACCAGCGCCGTCACCGGCCCCATACCGCTCTGGTGATAGGACCACCGGTCGTGCGGCTCCTGCACCCGCTGCCACTCGCGTCGCTGTCGAAGCCGTCCAGCAAGCGGTAGCCGGTCAGCTGCGCCA
>NZ_LMTS01000187.1:0-1022 GCF_001541225.1 Variovorax sp. WDL1
GCACGGGCTTGCAGATCCGCTAACACGTCATCGTTGAACAACGTCCACCATGAAGATGGGAAGTTCGCAGCGAATGTTTCCTGAGCCTGCGCGTAGTCCGCCCTGGGCGCCAGTTGAACGGCCGTGAGCCTGCCGTCGGGTTTCACGAAGTCAGGACCCACCGCGCAGCCGACCAGTGAGATCGTGCAGAGCGCCGTGCCTGCTTGTCGCAGCAGTTGTGAGAGCAGCGGTTGTGACGTCATGAAGGTCCACCAAAGTATGCGAATAGTACCGAACCGCTCGGTATGATAAAGCGAAAAAATTAGGCCATAAGCCCCCAGGGAATTTCTGCCGTCTTCCCGATGCAGTTACCCATGAGGGAGTTGACCAAGTTGTTGATACGTACCGAGCGGTTTGGTACTATACTGAATCTAGGCCATTGTGTCAAAACTTCAGAGTCAAGCAGATGCGACGCACCAATCAAGTCATGACCACCTCGCCCCCGAGCAGCGGCGAGCTGAACGCCAAGGCCCTCACCGTCCTGCGCGCTGCGCGGACCGTCTTCTTGACCCACGGGTTCAGCGCAGCCACTACCGACATGATCCAGCGCGAGGCAGGCGTGTCCAAGTCCACGGTTTACGCGCACTATGCGAACAAGGAAGCGCTCTTCACCGCAGTGATCGAAGCCGAATGTGCGGAGTTCACGAATACGGTGCAGGGCATCGAGTTCCGCCCGGGAAAGCTGAGAGAGACGTTGACCCTGCTGGCTCGGGCCTACTTGAACATCGTGCTGTCTCCGGGCGGGCTGGCTGTCTTCCGCGTCGTGATCGCCGAAGGCCCGCGCTTTCCCCAGCTCGCCCGGACGTTCTATCTGGCCGGCCCGCAGGTCATGACGGCGATGGTGGCCGAGCAACTGGCCAATGCGGCGGCATCCGGTGAGGTCGAACTTGGCGAGATTGGACGCGAGACGGCTGCCAGTCTGTTCATCAACCTGGTCCGGGGCGAACCCCAGCTTCAGTGCCTGACTCATCCGGATGCCGCGC
>NZ_LMTS01000187.1:1032-24726 GCF_001541225.1 Variovorax sp. WDL1
CGCAGCCGTAGTGACATTCATGCGTGCCTATGGTTGCGGCGAGGATTCGCCCAAAAAGCGCTCCCGATCATGATGCCGAATGGGTCAACCAGTACGGAAAAATCAGACGACGCCCTTCGGGTGATGGAGCTTTCTACGGCCATCACGCGGCTTTGCACAGCAAGGAATCAAGTGCTGAATCGCGTGGCTGCTCCGTTCGGTTTGACCGCTGTGCAGGTGATGGCGCTACACCATCTGTCGGTCACTCCAGCATGTACGCCTAGCACCTTGGCTCGCAGTCTGGCAGTCGATGCAGCCTCTGTGACAAGGCTGTTAGACCGTCTTGAGGATAAGGGCATGATCCAGAGAGCAGCGCAAGAGCGCGCGGATCGCACGCATGACCGCAGAGTTGTCGAAATTATTCTGACCGAACGCGGAAACAGCGCGATACGGGAACTGAGGTCACATTGGCAGTCCGCGCTCTCGGAACTGATGGAGACTTTCAAGCAAAGCGAGATACATGGGCTATTGGGCCTGCCGGAATTGTGCAGCCAGGACGCCCTCCAACTCGCCCTCGATTGCAAGCCGTTGTCCGTCGCAGACCCACGGCCGTGAAACGGGAATTGGGGGGCGCTTCATGGAGCTACGTCACCTTCGCTGCTTTGTCGCCCTTGCTGAAGAACTGCATTTCACCCGAGCTGCCGAGCGCCTGCATATCGAGCAGCCACCCCTGTCCCGGGCCATCAAGGAACTGGAGGATGAGTTGGGCGTCTTGCTCTTCGACCGCGACCGCAGGGGAACCCGGCTGACCGCAGCAGGCACCGCGTTCCTGCAAGACACTCGCCGACTGTTCACCGTCCTGGAACAGGCACGAGAGAATGCCAAGGCCGTCGCGGCGGGCTCGCGAGGCAGCTTGCGCATCGCAGTTTCCGATGGCGCTATCGATCCCTGGCTGTCGGATTTTCTTGCCAGTTGTCGCGCAGAAGAGCCAGACATCGAGATCCGCTTGTCCGAGGTGCCTTTGGCCGAGCAGTTGCGCGGCCTGAGAGCAGGCGATTTCACGATCGGGTTCGCGCACACGGCAGAGGTCGGTGACGACATTGTTGCCGAACCGATTTGGCAAGACCCGCTGGTGATCGCCGTACCAGTCAGGCATGCGTTGCTCGCCCACAAGGAAGTCCCACTTCACGAACTCGGTGGCCACCCGCTTGTACTGTGCGATCCGCAGGTGTGTGAGGGCTACTGCCGTGAACTGGCTCGACTCCTGCGGCTTCTGAAGCGCGAGCCGAACGTGGTCGAGCACGTATCCTCGCTGGAGATGATGCTTACCTTGGTCAGCGCGGGCTTTGGTGTCGGCTTCACGACAGCCACCAGGGTTGCAATCAGTCAGCGACCAGATGTGCTGACCCGTCCCCTGGCGGTGGATTCGGCAGTAATCACGACCTATCTGCTTCGACTCGGCGGCGGCGATGTGCCGACTTCGCTGGAGCGATTCATCGTCCGCCTGCGAGACCTCGTTCGGCTGCGTGACAGTCTGGGTAGCTAACAGAGCCCGCTACAGCCCCCCTTCAAGAGCCGTCGCCGGCGCCCATGTTGCGCTCCGTTGCAGCCATCAGGTCTGCAGCACTTATTCTGAGCGCCTTTGCGATTTTCAGTATGAGGGGAAGCGTAGGCACGTGCTCCCCGCGTTCAATCTTGCCCATATGTGAGCGCGCAATGCCTGCCAGAGCAGCGAACTCGTCCTGAGCGATTCCTTGATCGACGCGAGCAGCGCGCACGGCCTGTCCGAACGCGGCTGCCGGCTCGGATTCATACGTGGGTGTGCCAGGGGGACGGCCTGGCTGAATAGTGGGCTTCTGCATAAGCAGAAGCGTCGATCAACACACGGAAATTAACCACGTTAAATTTATAGACGTTAAAGTTCTCTCTTAGCTATCATGCTGTCTTATCCTTGATCTGCGTAGCCGCTTTTGTGGGGCTCTCATGCACGACGCCACCAGCCCGCCTACCTGCCTCCGGCTTGCTATAGCTCCGGGCGTACCCTCGCCACACCTCTCTGCGCTACTGGCGCTGCAACACGCGGAAGACCCGAACGTCAGGCTCAAGTTTTTTGAGGTTGAAGGTGACGCGCTGGTGAGAGGGCTTCTTGAAGATCGTTACGACGTGGGGCTATCTCTTCGGGGTCAAGATGATCCGTCCCTGAAAACCCAGCGCTTGTGGGCCGAGAACATGGCCATCGCCATGCCGCCGCGGTTCCGCTTACTTGACCAAGCGAAGCTCACAATCGAGAGTCTCCAAGACTACGCCGTCTATCGCTGGAAAGCAGAGATTTGCCCCCTGCTGGATGAGAGGCTGGCCTCCCTCATGCCGGTGGGCCAGGAGAACATTCGGCAAGTGACTTCCTTCGAGATGATGGCGCTATGGATTGCCGCCGGCTACGGCGTCGGGGTATCCGCACAATCGCGCATCAAGCATGCTCATGGATGGGGGATTAGAATGCGAGCCCTCACCGATGGCCCCTACGACATCGTGACGTACCTGCAACGGCCCCGCGCGCGAGCCGACTCCGTTTCAGAGCGGTTCGCGCGCAGGGCGCTGCAAGTTGCCGGGGTTGGCGCCGCGTGACGGGCACCCCAATGGTCGAGGTCATCTTCCGGCCGTAGGTTGAAGTGCGGGGTTAGGCCCCTTCAAACACCACTGCGCTATTCACCAGCCGACGAACGCTCTGCCGCACATCCTCGGGGATGGGCCGCGGGGCAACAGCTTCGGGCACATCCGTATGGCGCTGGTAGTCGCCCATGATGACCCGGATGATCGCGGGCACGTTGGTCGGCGTGACCGCATCAATGGCCGCGCGATCCCCCAAGTCCGGATGCGGCTGGGTCAGCATGCGGTACAGGCCCCACGAATCCGCGTGCGGGCACTGGTTCATGAGCACCTGGGCCAGCTTGTGCTTGAGGGGCACCAGTTGCCAATCGGGAACACGCTGACCCCGATTGCCCAAGCTGATGGACAGCAGCTTGCCCGCTTTCAGCTCGCGGTTGATCTGGTCCTTGGACTTCCCGGCCAGCTTGCCGAACAGCGGGACCGGCAGATTGTTCGGTGACTCGTACATGGCCAGCATTTCTTCGCGCTCGCGCTGGATTGCGGAGACTTCCGGCTCCGGGGCATGCGCCGGAGTCGGCACCTGCGACAGCCGCTGGAACGTGATCCCGCCGCTATTCGGGGTCACGACAACGGGCGTGGCCACCACAGGCGGGACGCCGAGGGCAGCAGACTCGGCCACCGTGGGGACCGCGTCCACCGCACCTACCGCTTCCTCCACGTCCGCCATCGCCGGCACCCCGTCGATACGAATGGTCAGGTGCGCGCTCGCGGCTTCCACCTGGCCCTGTTCGAGCAAGTCGAGGCGATCGGCCCAGTCTTGCATCATCCGGCGGCGTGGCTCCACGTACTTGGCGTGGTTGTAGGCCGAACTGACCTTGTTGGGGTCGGAGTGCGAAAGCTGCGCGTCCACCCAAATCTTGGGATAGCCGATCTCGTTGAGCGCCGTCGAGATGGTGCCGCGGATGCCGTGGCCGGTCAGGCGCCCCTCATACCCCATGAGCTGTACGGCCTTGTTGAGGGTGTTCTCGCTGATGCGCTTCTTGAGTTCGCTGCGATGCGACAGCAGGTACTTCTGCGCCGGCCGCATCACGCCCAGGAGATAGCGCACGATCTCGATGGCCTGCAGGGACAGAGGCACGATGTAGGGCGGCACGTCCTGCGGCCGCTTGCCAGCCTTGCGCATTTCGTCCTGGAGCTGCTTGACGACCTGCGGCGGAATGATCCACAAGCCCCGGTCGAGGTCGAACTGTTCAGGTTCCGCCAGCCGCAACTCGCCCGTGCGCACTCCGGTCAGGAACAGCAGCCGGACACCAAGCTGGGGCTGCCAGCCGCGGGGGTTGTAGAGCCGGAGCTTCTGAAGGAATTCGGGCAGTTCGGGCAGATGCAGGTAGGGGTTGTGGGCCACCGGGGGCTTGGGTTCGGCCACCACATCTAGGTCGGCGGCCGGGTTGACTTCCATCCCCTCGGCGATGACCAGGGCATAGCGGAACATCTGGTTGAACCAGGTGCGGACCTTTTCCGCGGTGGTGAAGGCCTTGCGTTTCTCGATCGCCGCCAGCACGCCCAGGAGTTGGGGGCGGCGAATGTCGTAGATCGACATCTTCCCCAGGGTGGGCAGCACGTCCTTGTTGAAGATGCGCAGGATCTGCGAAAGCGTGCTCTGGCGGCCTTCCTTGAGTTCCTTGCGCCGATGCTCGACCCAGGCATCGAAGACGTTCTTGAAGGTGTATTCACCCGCCAACCTGGTCGCGTGCCGCCGCTGGTCACGCTCGACCTGGGGATCGATCCCCCTGGCGAGCAAAGCCTGGGCCTTGTCCCGCTCGGCGCGGGCCTCGCGCAGACTGAGGGCAGGATAGCTGCCCAGGGACAAGCGCTTTTGCTTGCCCAGCCAGTAGTAGCGGAATTGCCACGACTTGCCGCCTGCGGCAGAGACCATCAGGCCCAAGCAGTCGTTGTCGGAGAGGGTGTAGCGTTTTCCGGTGGTTCTTGCCTGCCGAACGGTCAGATCAGAGAGTGCCATTTCGAGGCTCCTAAGTTATGACTTAGGTCCTATCCTCGTCATGGTCCCCACTCAGCCCCAGCAACTATCCGATCGCCAACCCACCCGCATTCCTGTGCCTCATTTGGCGCCTCAAAAACGCTGGCTGTGGGTGGATTTCCGTGGCACTCGCTGGAATGAAAAAAGGGGCCGAAGCCCCTTATTTCAATGACTTACAGACGTCAGTAGAAGTCTGTAGATCAAAACTTGGAGCGGGAAAAGAGTCTCGAACTCTCGACCTCAACCTTGGCAAGGTTGCGCTCTACCAACTGAGCTATTCCCGCATTCGAAGGGTGCGAATCATAGCGGATTCGCGAGCCCTCTTTGGCCGCCGCAGGAGAAAAACATGCATGCGCCGCCCGTATCATCGCCGCCATGCTTGCAAAGTTCACGGGGTGGGTGCTGCTGGGCCTGATCCGGCTCCTCACCGGCGCCCAGGCGCGCTGGTGGGGCTGTCCGCCCAAGGCCGAGCAGCGCATCTACTTCGCCAATCACCAAAGCCATCTCGACCTGGTGATGATCTGGGCGGCGCTGCCCGAGGAACTGCGCAGCATCACCCGGCCTATCGCGGCGCGCGACTACTGGGCCACGACGCCCTTCAAGCGCTGGATCACCACCGAGGTGTTCAACGCCATCTACGTGGAGCGCGGCGGCAGCGCACCCGTGGCTGCGCCCGCACCTGTCGCGGCGCCTCGCGAGCGCATCGAGCCCTTCTTCGAAGAGGCGACGCCGATCGCTTCCGAGCCGGTCGAAATGATGCAGGAAGAGTTGCCGCTTGCATCGGCGCCGGCCGACCCCGCGCCTGCGCCGCAGCCCGGCAGTGCCGAGGCGCTGGTGCCGCTGCAGCCGCTGATCGACGCGCTTCAGAGCGGCGACTCGATCATCATCTTTCCCGAGGGCACGCGGGGCCACACCGGCGAGCCGCAGAAGTTCAAGTCCGGCCTCTACACGCTGGCGCAGATGTTCCCCGAAGCGGTGCTGGTCCCGGCCTGGATCGACAACGTGCAGCGCGTGATGCCCAAGGGCGAGGTGGTGCCGGTGCCGATCCTCTGCTCGGTCACCTTCGGCGAGCCGATCCGCCTCGAGGAAAGCGAGGAGCGCCGCCCCTTCCTGGACCGCGCGCGCGAAGCCGTGATCGCATTGCGGTACGTGTAGGGCCTGCCGACCGAATGAACGAATACCTCCGCCAGCTCTCGCCCACCCACCAGGTCGCGGCCCTGTTCTTCATCGTCTTCGGCCTGCTCGTGGCGGTGAGCATCGTGGCCTTCCTGCTGACCTTCCGCGAACGCCGCAACCCCCAGCACGACGAGCGGTGGCAGCGCGAGCTGGCGCACTTCCGCCGCCTGCTGGGCACCACCTGGTTCATGGCGGTGATCTTCTGGATCGGCTGGGCCCTGGGCGAAACGGTGGCCACGGCGCTGTTCGCATTGATCTCGTTCCTTGCACTGCGCGAGTTCATCACGCTGTCGCCGACACGGCGCGGCGACCACCGCAGCCTGATCCTCGCCTTCTTCGTGGTGCTGCCGATCCAGTTCTGGCTGGTCGCGAAGGCGCGCTTCGACCTGTTCACCGTGTTCATCCCGGTCTACGCCTTCCTCGCCATCCCGGTGGTGAGCGCGCTGGCCGACGATCCGAACCACTTCCTGGAGCGCAACGCCAAGCTGCAGTGGGGCATCATGGTCTGCGTCTACGGCATGAGCCATGTGCCGGCGCTGCTGCTGCTCTCCTTCCCGGGGTACGAGGGCAAGAGCGCCTTCCTGGTGTTCTTCCTGGTCTTCGTGGTGCAGACCTGCGTGCTGGTGCAGCACCTGATCGCGCGGCGCACCAGCCTGCCCGGCAGCGCGGACGGCGAGGAGGCCCCTCGAGGCTTGCTGAAGCGCACCGGCGACTGGCTTTTCAGGGACGCGCCGGCCGCGCCGCATGTCAGCAGCAGTTTCAACTGGCGCGGCTGGGCCATCGGCATGGCGATCGCGAGCCTGGTCGGCGCGATGTTCTCCTTCATCACGCCCTTCCGCTTCGGCCAGGCGCTGGCCGTGTCCCTGCTCGCCTGCGTGGCCGGCTCCATGGGTCACCTGGTCATGAAGGCGCTCAAGCGCGACCGCGGCATCCCCAGCTGGGGCGGGCGCGGCATGGGCGTGACCGGCGCCAACGGCCTGCTGGACCGCGTCGATGCGCTGTGCTTCGCGGCACCGGTGTTCTTTCACTCGGTACGCTGGTACTTCGACGCCTGAAGCATGCGTATCCTCGGCATCGACCCCGGCCTGCAGACCACCGGCTTCGGCGTGGTGGACATGGACGGCCACGTGCTGCGCTACGTCGCCAGCGGCACCATCAGCACCCGCAGCGTGCTCAAGGGCGAGCTGCCGGCGCGGCTCAAGGTGCTGTACGACGGCATCGGCGAGATCGTGGCGACCTACCGGCCCGATGCGGCGGCGGTGGAGATCGTGTTCGTCAACGTCAATCCGCAATCCACCCTGCTGCTCGGCCAGGCGCGCGGGGCCTGCATCACTGCGCTGGTGACGAACGCCTTGCCCGTGGCCGAGTACACCGCCTTGCAGATGAAGCAGGCCGTCGCCGGCCACGGCCGCGCCGCCAAGCCGCAGGTGCAGGAAATGGTGCGGCGCCTGCTTCAACTTCCCGGCGTGCCGGGAAGCGACGCAGCCGACGCGCTGGGCATCGCGATCACCCACGCGCACGTGGGCAGCTCGATGGCGCGGCTCGGCCAGGCCGCGGTGCTGACGCGCGGTACCCTCAGCGCGTACCGCGCAGGCCGCACGCGCTGAACGCGCCGGCCGCCCCTCGAGGTGCTTTTCGCAAGCAATCCAGACCGCCCGCCGCGACGTATACCCTTGCATGCGGCCGCGGGCCCGCATTCCACAATTTTTTCAAGAAGCGCGCATGGCGCTGGGGGAAGCGATGACTGCTGCGCTGCTGCTGCCCGCACTTGCGGGGCTGGCGCTCGCAATGGGCCTGGCCCTCCTCACGTGGCTCGCCAGCCTCGTGCGCGGCGATGCGAGCCTGGCCGACCGTGCCTGGCCCTTCCTGATCGCAGGCCCGGCGCTGCTCTACCTCGGGCTGCAGCCCGGCGCAGGCCCGCGCACCTGGCTCATGGCGGCCCTCGGGCTCGCATGGGCGCTGCGGCTCGGCATCTACATCAGCTGGCGGAACTGGGGGCATGGCGAGGACCGGCGCTATCGCGACATGCGGCAGCGCAACGAGCCGGGCTTCCGCTGGAAGAGCCTGTACCTGGTCTTCGGACTGCAGGCCCTGCTGGCCTGGATCGTCTCGGCCCCCTTCCTGGCCGCAGCGGGCTCGACGCGCCCTCTCGGGTGGCTGGACGCCGCGGGCGCCTCCCTGGCCGCGTTCGGCATTGCGTTCGAGGCGATCGGCGACGCGCAGCTCGCGCGCTTCAAGGCCGATCCTGCACACCGCGGCAAAGTCATGGACCGGGGGCTGTGGCGCTACACCCGCCATCCCAACTACTTCGGTGAAGCCTGCGTCTGGTGGGGCCTCTGGTCGATGGCCCTTGGCGCATCGGGATACCAAGGCTTGTGGAGCGCGATCTCGCCGTTGCTCATGACAGGGCTGCTGCTCGAGGTCTCGGGCGTGCGCCTCCTCGAAAAGGACATCGGCGAACGCCGGCCCGCTTACCGCGAGTACATGGCCCGCACCAGCGCCTTCGTGCCGGCACCGCCTCGCCGGAGGCGTTCATGAGATCCGTATGCAGCCAAGTCGGCGCCCGGCGTGATCTGCGGACGCCTTCCGAGCGTAGAGAGCCGTGGGCCGCGTCGGCCCTCGGTCTCCAGGAGCCTCCATGTCCATCCGCCAGTTCCTCATCGCCTATGCCACTTCGGGCCTCGTGTTCCTGGCGATCGACGCCGCTTGGCTGGCCACGATGGCCAGCCGCGTGTATCGGCCTGCGATCGGGCACCTCATGCGGCCCGATGTCGACCTGAAGGCGGCCTTGATCTTCTACACGCTGTATGTGGCGGGCATCGTGATCTTCGCGGTGGCCCCGGCTCTGGAGAGCCGGTCGTGGACGTCGGCCCTCGGCCGGGGCGCCCTCCTCGGCTTGTTCGCCTATGCGACCTACGACCTCACCAACCAGGCCACGCTCAGGGACTGGCCTTGGCGACTGACCCTGATCGACCTCGCCTGGGGCGCCTTCGTCACGGCTGCTGCTGCGGCGGCGGGCTGCCGCATGGTGCTGGCTTTCGGCGGGCCGGCCCGCTGAGCCAGCGCGGTGGCGCCTACATGCCGATCAGCGCGGCCAACGTTCGCGCCAGCGGGCTGTCGAAGCGCATGCGGCCCTCGACCGAGGCCAGGCAAATGCAGTCGCCACCGTCCTGCACCATGGGCTGGTGGTGGACGGTGTCGTCGGCGGCATCGAAGTCTCCCGCACCGAACAGGTCGCGCCCGTCATGAAAAGCGCCATGCAGCACTTGCGTGAGTTCGCAATCGCTGTGCGTGTGAGGGGCCAGGCTCATGCCCGCGCCGATGCGCAGCAGGAACAGCTTGGCCTGCGGATCGGCGGGCAGCACCAGCCGGCTCCAGCGCATGCCCGGGCCCAGCCAGCGCCACGACGTCGCGCTGCAGGCTTCCAGCGCGCGCGGCCAGGCCATGCCGGGCGGCAGCGGTGGCCGCGTGCGCGGCGCAACGGCGGGCGCGCGCGCACGACGCGGCGGGGCATCGATGGCGGCCAGGGTCCTCGCCAGCGCCTGGGAGGAGAGCATCTCGGGCTCCAGCGCCTCCAGCATCACGCCGCCGGCAGTCTCCAGCAAGCGCAACCGGTCGCGGCAATCGGCACAAGTCTCGAGGTGACTGGCCACGACCAGCGCGGGACCTGCGGACAAGGTGCCGGCCGCCATCGACAGCAGCAGATCGTCGGGCGGATGGTGGCGGATCATGGTTCGAGCCCCTCCAGCATCCGGCGCAGGTGGCTCACCGCGAGGCGAACGCGCGACTTGACCGTGCCCAACGGAAGTCCGAGCTCCTCCGCGATCCGGGCATGGGGACGCTCCTCGAAGAATGACAACCGCAGGATGTGCGCCTGGTCTTGCGAAAGGCGGGACATCGCCAGGCGAACGCGCGACTCGCGCTGCCTGGCGCTCACCTGCTCGTCCAGCGAAGGCAGCGGATCGGGGATCTGGCTCGCCTGGTCTTCCTCGTCCGCGACCGTACGGTTGCCAGGGCGCCTCAGGTGGTCCACCCGCAGGTTGCGGGCGATGGTGAAGACCCAGGTGGACAGCCCCGCTCGGTCAGGGTCGAACAGGCCCGCCTTGCGCCACAGGGTGACCATCGTTTCCTGCGTCAACTCCTCGGCCACGGCCTCGGCGGTGCCGCACAGCATCAGGTATGCCTTGACGCGCGGTGCGAAGTGCTTGAACAGGGCGGCGAAAGCCTGCCGGTCGCCGGCAAGCGCCACCGCTCTGAACAGTGCATTGAGTTCCTCGGGGGTCGGCACGGATCCTCGCCGCTCTTCCTTGGTCACGATCGACAGCCAGGGTGCTCGCAGTCCGGCGGGTCCGGAAGCGGCGATCTCTGATTGTGGGGCGATGCGCATGCGGCTCTTACGCGTTGCGCGCGGCATTAGATCACACCGTTTTGCGATTACGAGATCCAAAAGCCTCGTGGGCACGTACAACGCCCAGCCCCTGAACCGTCCCCTTTACCCTACAGGCCAAGCCATGCGCCTCGCGAACGGCATCGAACAACATCCGCCACGGCCCGTGGGTCCGACGCGCCCCGTGCTCGACGTCGCCGTCATCGGCAGCGGCATCTCCGGCTTGTCGGCCGCGTGGCTGCTGGGGCAGCGGCACCAGGTGACGGTGTTCGAGGCCGATGGCCGGCCCGGCGGCCACAGCAACACGGTCGAGATTCCCGGCTCGGCCGGCGCCGTCGGGGTCGATACCGGCTTCATCGTCTACAACGAGGCGGCCTACCCGAACCTGAGCGCGCTTTTCGCGCACCTCGGCGTGGCGACCGATCCCACCGACATGTCGTTCGCGGTGAGCCTGGACGGCGGCGCCCTCGAGTACGCCGGCACGGACCTGCGCGCGCTCTTCGCACAGCGCCGCAACCTGGTCAGCCCGCGCTTCTGGTCGATGCTGCGCGACGTCGTGCGCTTCTACCGCCGGGCGCCGGCGGATGCGGGGTCCTTCGGCCTCATGCCGCTGGACGCCTACCTCGACCTGCACGGCTACGGGCGCGCCTTTCGCGAGGACCATCTCTACCCGATGGCTGCCGCCATCTGGTCCACCTCGCCGGCCCGCATCGGCGAATATCCGACCGAGGCCTTCGTGCGCTTCTGCGAGAACCACCAGCTGCTGGCGCTCGGCCAGCGCCCCGCATGGCGCACGGTGCGCGGCGGCAGCCGACGCTATGTCGAGCGCTTGACGAACGGGCTGGGGCAGCGCCTGCGTCTGGGCAGCGCAGTGGTCCGGGTGCAGGGCGGCGCGGGCGGCGTGCTCGTGCAGACGGCGGACCGGCCGACACCCGAGCGTTTCGACCACGTCGTGATCGCGACCCATGCCGACCAGGCGCTGCGCCTGCTGGCCGACGCAGACGCCGAAGAGCGCAGGCTGCTCGGTGCCTTCGGATACACCCGCAACCACGCCGTGCTCCATGGCGACGCCAGCGTGATGCCCCGTCGACGGGGCCTGTGGTCGAGCTGGAACTACACCGGCGCGCGAGGCGTCGAGGAGGCGCCTCGCGTGAGCTACTGGATGAATCGCCTGCAGCAACTGCCCGGCACCGCTGCGCTGTTCCTCACGTTGAATCCGAAGGACGAGCCGGGACAGGTGCTCCACAGCGAGATCTACGAGCATCCCCTCTTCAACGCCGCCGCCATCCGGGCCCAGCGCGAGCTCTGGACGCTGCAAGGCCGGCGTGGCGTCTGGTTCTGCGGCTCCTACTTCGGCTCCGGCTTCCACGAAGACGGGCTGCAGGCCGGACTCGCCGTCGCCGAGGCGCTGGGCGGCGTGCGCCGGCCCTGGACGGTTGCCGACGAGTCCGGCCGCATCCACCTGCATGCGACGCTGGCCCGTACTTCATGAGCGAACACTCGGCCCTCTACAGCGGCAGCGTGGTGCACCGGCGGTTGCGGCCGGTGGCGCATCGCCTGCGCTACCGCATGTTCTCCCTGCTGCTCGACCTCGACGAGTTGCCCCAGCTGGCAAGCCGCCTGCGGTTCTTCTCGCTCGACCGCTTCAATCTCTTCAGCCTGCACCAGCGCGACCATGGCGCGGGCGGCGACCAGGGCCTGCGCCCCTACGTCGAACATCAGCTCCACGCCGCAGGATTCGCCACCGGCGGCGCCATCCGCCTGCTGGCCATGCCACGCATCCTGGGCTACGTCTTCAATCCCTTGAGCGTCTACTTCTGCCACCACCCTGATGGCGGCCTCCAGGCCATCCTCTACGAGGTCAACAACACCTTCGGCGAGCGCCACAGCTATCTCATCGCGGTGGACGACGCGCAACGCCAGGAGGGCGGGCTCACGCAGCAGTGCGCGAAGCGCTTCCACGTCTCGCCCTTCCTCGAACTGGACATGCACTACCGCTTCGGCATCGCGGCGCCGCGTGCGGACGACGAACGGCTGCGCATCGCCGTCACGGCCAGCGACGGCGAGGGTCCGGTGCTCACGGCCTGCTTCGATGCACGGCGGCGCGCGCTCGACGACCGGCAGCTGCTGCGCGCCTTCATCGCCTGCCCGCTGCTCACCCTGAAGGTGATCACGGCCATCCACTGGGAGGCCCTGCGCCTCTGGGCCAAAGGACTTCGGCTGTATCGGCGTCCGGGGGCTCCCGAACGGGCGGTGACCATCGTCGACAACAAGCATTCATGAGCACTTCATCCCCCACGCCGCAAGACCCTTCGGGCCTGCTCGACGCGATGGCGCCGGCCAAGCCCTCCATCGCGCCGCTGTCGGCCCTGGCCACGCGCCCATTGCGCCAGCTGGTGGCGCGCCTGCTGCGCGGCCTGCAATACGGCACGCTCGCAATCGAGCTGCCGGACGGCGAACGCCTCGAGGGCCGCGGCGCGGCCCCAGGCCCGCACGCCTCGGTAGTGCTGCACCGCTGGCGCCCGCTGCTGCGTCTGCTGCTGCAGGGCGACATCGGCCTGGCCTGTTCCTATCGCGACGGCGACTGGTCGAGCCCCGATCTGGTCGCGCTGCTGGCAGCGGGCCTGCGCAACGAACCCAGCTGGGCCGGTTCGCTCGACGCCGCCCTGCCGGCACGCTGGCTGCACCGGCTGCGTCACCTCGCACGGCGCAACACGCGTCGCGGCAGCCGCGACAACATCGCCTTCCACTACGACCTCGGCAACGACTTCTATGCGCACTGGCTCGACGAGGAGCTGATCTATTCGAGCGCCCTCTACGCGCGCGGCGACGAGTCGCTCGAGGTGGCGCAGGCGGCCAAGCTCGACCGCATCCTGGATCTGCTCGCGCTCGAACCCGAAACCTCGGTGCTGGAGATCGGCTGCGGCTGGGGCGCGCTCGCAGTGGCGATGGCAAGACGCCATCGTGCGCGAGTGACCGGCCTGACGCTTTCCGTCGAGCAATTGGCGCACGCGCGGCGGCGCGCCGTCGACGAGGGCCTGGCGACGCGGCTGGACCTTCGCCTGCAGGACTACCGCGACATCGGCGGACAGTACGACCGCATCGTGTCCATCGAGATGCTCGAAGCCGTCGGCGAGGACTACTGGCCGCTGTACTTCGACACCCTTCGCCGCCGCCTGAAGCCCGATGGCGTCGCCGTGCTGCAGGTGATCACCATCGCGGACGCCCACTTCGATCGCTACCGCGAAGCGGCGGACTTCATCCAGCGTTTCATCTTTCCCGGCGGGATGCTGCCGTCGGAATCCGCGCTGCACGCGCACGCCCAGCGTGCCGGCATGGTGATGGAAAAGGCTCTTTCCTTCGGCGAAAGCTACGCGGCCACGCTGGTGCAATGGCGGGAACGCTTCCTGCGCTCCTGGCCTGCCATCGAGAAGCTGGGCTTCGACCTGTCGTTTCGCAGGCTCTGGGAGTACTACCTCTGCTATTGCGAGGCCGGCTTCCGTGCGGGGCGGGTCGATGTGGGGCTGTACAGGCTGACCTTCCCGGGCAGGCCTTGAGACGCCCCGGGCGGCCCCTCGTGGTGGGGACGCGGGGCCTTCCGCTAGACCACGCGCTCCGCGATCAGCACGGCGAAGAAGCCCAGGGCCGCCAGCAGCGTCCACTTGAGCACGACCCAGCCGAAGCGCTTGTACTTGGGTTGGCCGGTGCCGGCATAGAAAGCGAAGGAAACGCCGGCCACCAGCAGGAGCAGCAGGATGGCCCAGCGGAACAGCAGCATCGGTGTTCCGGCGGCTACCAGGCCCGAGCGACTTCGGCGAAGCCGGCCGGCGCCTGCCGCTGGTCGTCGAAGCTGACGATCTCGTAGGCGTCCGGCTGGGCCAGCAGCTCGCGCAGCAGCTTGTTGTTGAGCGCATGGCCCGAGCGGAAGGCGCTGTAGGCCGCGAGCAGCGGGCGGCCGATGACGTACAGGTCGCCCATGGCGTCGAGGATCTTGTGCTTGACGAACTCGTCGTCGTAGCGCAACCCGCCGGCATTGAGCACCTTGGTGTCGTCCATCACGATCGCGTTGTCGAGCCCGCCACCCAGCGCCAGGCCCTTGGAGCGCATGTACTCGACCTCCTTGGTGAAGCCGAAGGTGCGCGCGCGCGCAATATCGCGGCTGTAGGAGCCCGAGCCCAGGTCGAATTCGAAGCGCTGGCCGCTGGCGTTGACCACGCGGTGGTCGAAGTCGATCTCGAAGCTCAGCTTGAAGCCGTGGTAGGGCACGAGCCGCGCCCACTTGAGGTCGTGCCCCTCGCCCTCCCGCACCTCGACAGGCCGGGTGACGCGTATGAAGCGGCGCGGCGCGTTCTGCAGCTCGATGCCCGCGCTCTGCAGCAGGAACACGAAGGACGAGGCGGAACCGTCGAGGATCGGCACCTCGTCGGCCGTGATGTCGATCAGCAGGTTGTCGATGCCCAGGCCCGCGCAGGCCGACATCAGGTGCTCCACCGTCTGCACCTTGGCGCCGTTGGTGGACACGGTGGAGGCCAGGCGCGTATCGGTCACGGCCTCGGCCCGCATCGGGATCTCGACCGGCTCGGGCAGGTCCACGCGGCGGAACACGATGCCGGCATCGATCGGCGCCGGCCTGAGCGTGAGCTCGACCCGCTGGCCGCTGTGCAGCCCCACGCCAACGGCGCGGGTGATGGATTTCAGGGTTCGTTGCTGGAGCACGGCAGCGATTTTAGGAGCGCGAGGCATCCGGCGCGCCGTGCGCCTCGCAATGGCTGCAATAGCTTCCATCTTCAGGCACCCTGGATTGATGGCGCGAAAAGCGTAGCGAGCGGCCCGAGGTTGCGAGGAGGAGCGGAGCCGTACTTGGGTACGGCGAGCACCGCAGTCGCAAGATCGGGCCGCGCAGTAGCTTTGCGCGCCATCAATCGGCCTGGCGGCGCAGGAAGGCCGGGATCTCGATGTCGTCCATGCCCCCCGTCGAAAGCGCATCCACCTTGGCCGCGGC
This sequence comes from Variovorax sp. WDL1, assembly GCF_001541225.1. GTDB lineage: Bacteria > Pseudomonadota > Gammaproteobacteria > Burkholderiales > Burkholderiaceae_C > Variovorax. The sequence continues at coordinate 16,222 of NZ_LMTS01000187.1, forward strand.
CATGGTGCGGTTGGTGCGCCACACGCTGGGCACGGCCATGCCGTCGTAGTTGGGCTGGCCGGGCTGGCCCTGCATCGTGCCTCCGAGCGTCGGCACGCCGAACGGGATGTTGTCGGTGCCGGTGCGGATCACCTCCAGCGTCGGCGCCTGCCGGCGTGCGTCCTGGCGCGACAGGCCGGTGGCGACCACGGTCACGCGCATCTCGTCGCCCAGGCTCTCGTCGTAGGCGGCGCCGTAGATCACGTGCGCGTCTTCCGCCGCGAAGGCGCGGATGGTCGTCATCGCCAGCTTCGATTCGCTCAGCTTCAGCGAGTTCTTCGACGCCGTCACCAGCACCAGCACGCCCTTGGCGCCCGAGAGGTCGATACCCTCGAGCAACGGGCAGGCCACCGCCTGTTCGGCGGCGATGCGCGCGCGATCCGGGCCGGAGGCCGCGGCCGTGCCCATCATGGCCTTGCCGGGCTCGCCCATCACGGTGCGCACGTCTTCGAAGTCGACGTTCACGCCGCCGTACTCGTTGATGATCTCCGAGATGCCGCCGACGGCGTTCTTCAGCACGTCGTTGGCGTGCGCGAAGGCCTCGTCCTGGGTGACGTCCTCGCCCAGCACGTCGAGCAGCTTCTCGTTGAGCACCACGATCAGCGAGTCGACGTTCGCCTCCAGCTCGGTGAGGCCGCTGTCGGCATTGGTCATGCGGCGGCCGCCTTCCCAGTCGAAGGGCTTGGTCACCACGCCCACCGTGAGGATGCCCATCTCCTTGGCCACGCGCGCGATCACCGGCGCCGCGCCGGTGCCGGTGCCGCCGCCCATGCCGGCCGTGATGAACAGCATGTGCGCGCCGTTGATGGCGCCGCGGATGTCGTCCACCGCCGCTTCGGCCGCATCGCGGCCCTTCTCGGGCTTGCTGCCCGCGCCCAGCCCGTTGGTGCCGAGCTGGATGGTCTTGTGCGCGTTGCTGCGCTGGAGTGCCTGCGCGTCGGTGTTTGCGCAGATGAATTCCACGCCCTGCACGCGGCGCTCGATCATGTGAGCGACCGCATTGCCGCCGCCGCCGCCCACGCCGATCACCTTGATCTGGGTGCCTTGGTTGAATTCTTCGATCTCGATCATTTCGATGGCCATTTCTGACTCCTTGGTATTGCAGTTGCCTTGTTTGTACGAATGGGTTGTTTTGAGGGTCACCGTCTGCGCTCCTTGGGCGGTCCGGTGCGCCGCCATCGCTCGTTGAAATGTCGAAGGGGGCTCATGGCGAGCCAAGGTGGTGTGCTGGTCATCGTCAGAAGTTCCCCACGATGAAGTCCTTGAATCGGCCGAACGCGGTTTTGACCGAGCCGTTCTTCTGCGCAACCTTGAAGCCGCGCAGCCGTGCAAAACGCGCCTCCTCGAGCAGGCCCATCACGGTCGCGGCACGCGGCTGCGCGACCATGTCCGAAAGCGCGCTCGAATACTTCGGGATCCCGCGCCGCACCGGCTTCAGGAAGATGTCTTCGCCGAGCTCGACCATGCCGGGCATCACCGCGCTGCCGCCGGTGAGCACCACGCCGGAGGACAGCACCTCCTCGTAGCCCGACTCGCGCACCACCTGCTGCACCAGCGAGAAGATCTCTTCCACGCGCGGCTCGATCACGCCGGCCAGCGCCTGCTTGCTGAGCATCCGCGGCCCGCGGTCGCCGAGCCCGGGCACCTCGACCTGCGTCTCGGGATCGGCCAGCAGCTGCTTGGCATAGCCGTTCTCGACCTTGATGTCCTCGGCGTCCTTGGTGGGGGTGCGCAGCGCCATCGCGATGTCGCTGGTGATGAGGTCGCCGGCGATCGGGATCACCGCGGTGTGGCGGATCGCGCCGTTGGTGAAGATGGCCACGTCGGTGGTGCCGGCGCCGATGTCCACCAGCACCACGCCCAGCTCGCGCTCGTCTTCCGTCAGCACCGCCTGGCTGGAGGCCAGCGGGTTCAGCATCAGCTGGTCGACCTCCAGCCCGCAGCGGCGCACGCACTTGATGATGTTCTCGGCCGCGCTCTGCGCGCCGGTGACGATGTGCACCTTGGCTTCGAGGCGCATGCCGCTCATGCCGATCGGCTCCTTCACATCCTGGCCGTCGATCACGAACTCCTGCGGCTCGACCAGCAGCAGGCGCTGGTCGCTGGAGATGTTGATCGCGCGCGCCGTCTCCACCACGCGCGCCACGTCGGCCTGCGTGACTTCCTTGTCCTTGACCGCCACCATGCCGCTCGAATTGATGCCGCGGATGTGGCTGCCGGTGATGCCGGTGTAGACCCGGCTGATCTTGCAGTCGGCCATCAGCTCCGCTTCCTTCAGCGCCTGCTGGATGCTCTGCACCGTGGCATCGATGTTCACCACCACGCCGCGCTTGAGCCCGTTGCTGGGCGCGATGCCCAGCCCCGCCAGCTTGAGCTCGCCGGTAGGCAGCACCTCGGCCACCACCGCCATCACCTTGGCGGTGCCGATGTCGAGTCCGACAACCAGGTCTTTGTATTCCTTGGACATGAATTCCTCTGCTCTCTATTTCTTCCTGGGGGGTGGCGGCTCTGTCGTGACCGTAGTGACGCCGCGCAACCGCAGCGCGTAGCCTTCGTTGTGCCGCAGGTCGGCACCCTCGACCGAGGTGAGGGTGCGCCCGTACTGCCGGGCGACCGGCGCGACCGTGGTCAGGAAACGCTGCGTGCGCGCGGCCACTTCCTCGCCGCGGCCGCGGCCGAGCTCGAGCACCGCGCCGCTGTCCAGCAGCACGCTCCAGCTGCCGCGGCGAGACAGCGTCAGTTGGTCGATCGCCAGCTCGTAGGGCACGAAGAGCGGCTGCAGCACGCGGTACATGCCAAGCACCTGGCTGGCCTGCTCGGGCGGGCCATCGAGGCGCGGCAGCCGGTCGTCGACCTCGGCGACATTGGCATCGAAGACCTCGCCGAAGCCGTTGATCAGGCGCGAATCCGCCTCGTTGCCCCAGTGCGCCACCGGCACATGCTCGGTCAGCGTCGCGCGCAGCTTGTTGGGGAACTCGCGCCGCACCACGGCCTTTCGCACCCAGGGCACGGTCTCGAAGGCGGCGCGGGCCTTCGCCAGGTCCACGGTGAAGAAGTTGCCCGCCAGGTGCGGCGTGACGTTGGCGCGCAGCGTGACCGCGTTGTTGTGCGTGACCTCGCCGTCGACCTTGATGCCGGCGAGCGGGAAGAAGGGCTGGCGCAGCACCCACCACGCACCCGCCGCCAGCAGCACGAGCGCGAACAACGCGTACACCAGGGTCGCGGTCACGTTCATGAGCTTGACGTCGAAGGGCACGGGGATGCTGTGGGCCATCAGACCTCCGCCTTCGAATCGAGCGTGGCGCAAGCCAGCACGCGCAAGCACAGATCCTCATAGGAGATCCCCGCTGCGCGTGCCGACATCGGAACCAGCGAATGGCTGGTCATGCCGGGCGAGGTATTCATCTCCAGCAGGAAGGGCTTGCGGTCGCTGGCGCGGATCATCAGGTCGGCGCGGCCCCAGCCGCGGCAGCCGAGCTGGTGGTAGGCCGCCAGCGAGATGCGCCGGATCTCCTGCTCCTCGGCCGCCGGCAGGCCGCTCGGGCAGTGGTACTTCACGTCGTCGGTGAAGTACTTGTTCTGGTAGTCGTAGGCGCCCTCGGGCGCGGCGATGCGCACCACCGGCAGCGCCTGTGCGTGCAGGCCGCTGCCCAGCACGGCGCAGGTGACTTCCTCGCCCTCGATGAATTCCTCGCACAGGACGTCGCTGTCGTAGCGCACGGCCAGGGCGACGGCGTCCTGCATCTGCGAGTAGCCCTCGACCTTGGTCACGCCGATGGAGGAGCCCTCGCGCGGCGGCTTCACGATCAGCGGCAGGCCCAGCACGTCGGGGACCGCCATGACCTGCTCGCGGCTCTGCTGGTCGAAGGCCAGGCGCGCGTAGCGCGGCGTGGGCAGCCCGTCGGCCTGCCAGATGCGCTTGGTCATGACCTTGTCCATGGCCACGGCCGAGGCCATGACGCCGGAGCCGGTGTAGGGAATGCCCAGCAGCTCCAGCGCGCCTTGCACGGTGCCGTCCTCGCCGTGGCGGCCGTGCAGCACCACGAAGCAGCGCGCGAAGCCTTCGTGCTTGAGCTCGACCAGTTCGCGCTCGGCCGGGTCGAAGGCATGCGCATCGACGCCGCGCGAGCGCAGCGCCTCGAGCACACCGGTGCCCGACATGATGGAAATCTCGCGCTCCGCCGAGGTGCCGCCGAACAGCACCGCGACCTTGCCGAAGTCTTGCGGATTCACAGGGACCTCCCTTCGCGCACGATGTGTCCGGACGTGCGCTCGGATGTAATGGAAGACGACGCCGCGCCGCCCTGCTCGACCACCCTGCCCGGCACGGCGCCGATGGAGCCCGCGCCCATGCAGATGACGACGTCGCCGTCGCGTGCGTTGTCCAGGATGGCCTGCGGCATGGCCGCGATGTCGTCGACGAACACCGGCTCGACCTTGCCCGCCACGCGCAGGGCGCGCGCCAGCGAGCGTCCGTCGGCCGCCACGATGGGCGGCTCGCCGGCGGCATAGACCTCGCCCAGCAGAACCGCATCCGCGCCGCCGATGACCTTGACGAAGTCCTCGAAGCAGTCGCGCGTGCGGGTGTAGCGGTGCGGCTGGAAGGCCAGCACCAGGCGCCGGCCCGGGAAGGCGCCGCGCGCGGCGGCGATGGTGGCCGACATCTCGACCGGGTGATGGCCGTAGTCGTCGATCAGCGTGAAGCTGCCCAGGCCCTGGGCGCCGCGCAGCTTGACATCGCCATAGCGCTGGAAGCGCCGGCCCACGCCCTTGAAATCGGCCAGGCCGCGCTGCACCGCCTCGTCGGGGACGCTGAGCTCGACCGCCACCGCGATCACCGCCAGCGCGTTGCGCACGTTGTGCTCGCCGGGCAGGTTGAGCACGATGTCCAGGTCGGGCAGCGTGACACCGTTGCGCCGCTGCGCGGTGAAGTGCATCTGCTGGCCGACCGCGCGCACGTTGACCGCCCGCACCTGCGCGTCCTCGCCGAAGCCGTAGCTGGTGACGGGGCAGGAGACCTCGGTCACGATCTCGCGCACCGCCGGGTCGTCGGTGCACAGGATCGCCACGCCGTAGAAGGGCATGCGGTGCAGGAAGTCGACAAAGGCCTTCTTGAGCTTGGCGAAGTCGTGCCCGTAGGTCTCCATGTGGTCGGCGTCGATGTTCGTCACCACCGCCATGATGGGCAGCAGGTTGAGGAAGGAGGCGTCCGACTCGTCGGCCTCCACCACGATGTAGTCGCCGCTGCCCAGCTGCGCATTGGCGCCGGCGCTGTTGAGCCGGCCGCCGATCACGAAGGTGGGATCCAGCCCTGCAGCGGCGAGCACGCTGGCCACCAGGCTGGTGGTGGTGGTCTTGCCGTGCGTGCCGGCGATGGCGATGCCCTGCTTGAGCCGCATCAGCTCCGCGAGCATCAGGGCGCGCGGCACCACCGGAATGCGCTTCTCGCGTGCCGCCATCACCTCGGGGTTGTCGGCATGCACGGCGGTGGAGGTGACGACCGCGTCGGCGCCCGCGATGTTCGCCGCGGCGTGGCCCACGAAGGTACCGATGCCCAGGCCGCCGAGGCGCTTGAGCGTGGCGCTGTCCGCCAGGTCCGAACCCGTGATCCTGTAGCCCAGGTTGAAGAGCACCTCGGCGATGCCGCTCATGCCGGAGCCGCCCACGCCGACGAAATGGATGTGCCTGATGGCATGTTTCATACTCGGCCTCCATTCGCCGGAGCATCAGACTTCGCGGCGAGCAAAGCGAAGCCCGTTCGGGGGACACCGCGGAACCGGCTTTGCCGGGCCGCTGGTGTCGCCCCCTTGAGGGGGGAGGCGGCTACACGATGTGAGCAAGCAACGCGGGTGGGCTTCATTTCGCCAGCTCCTCGCAAGCGCGCACCATCACTTCGACGGCCTCGGTCTTCTGCATCGTCCTGGCCTTCACGGCGCGTTCCATGAGCGCGGGGCGCCCGGTCTTCTGTAGCAAATCGGCCAGCAATTCGGGAGTCAATTCGGTTTGCTGGACGAGCCAGCCCCCGCCGGCGTCGACCAGGAAGCGGGCGTTGGTGGTCTGGTGGTCGTCCACGGCGGAAGGGAAAGGCACGAACAGCGCAGCCGCGCCGACGGCCGCGATCTCGGTGACGGTGCTCGCACCGGCGCGTGCGACGATCAGGTCGGCATCGGCATAGGCGCGCGCGGTGTCTTCGATGAAGGGGGTGAGCTCGCCCTGGACGCCGGCGGCGGCGTAGTTGGCGCGCAGCTCGTCGATCTGCCTGGCGCCGCTCTGGTGCGTAACCGTCGGACGCTGTTCCGGCGCGATGCGGGCCAGCGCCTGCGGCACCACGGCGTTGAGCGCCTTCGCGCCCAGGCTGCCGCCTACCACCAGCAGCCTGAGCGGGCCGCTGCGGCCCGCAAAGCGCGTGACAGGATCCGGCTGCGAGAGGAAGGCCGCGCGCAGCGGGTTGCCGATCCATTGCGCCTTCTTCATCACGTTCGGGAAGGCGGTGAACACGCGGTCGGCCACGCCGGCCAGGATCTTGTTGGCGAGCCCGGCCACCGAGTTCTGCTCGTGCAGCACCAGCGGCTTGTTGAGCAGCACGCTCATCATGCCGCCCGGGAAGGTGATGTAGCCGCCCAGGCCCAACACGACGTCGGGCCGCACGCGCCGCACCACGGCCAGGCTTTGCCAGAAGGCGCGAAGCAGCCGCATGGGCAGCAGGGCCAGGGTGATGGGTCCCTTGCCGCGCACGCCGCCGAACTGCACGGGCTCGAAGGCGAAGCCACGCGGCGGCACCAGCCCTTCTTCCATGCTCCCCGGCGCGCCCAGCCAATGCACGCGCCAGCCGCGCTCGCGCAGGGCCTCGGCCACCGCGAGGCCCGGAAAGATGTGACCGCCGGTGCCGCCGGCCATGACGAGTGCCGTGCGGCTCACGAAAGTACCTCCGCCTTCGGCTGCGGTGCTATTCGCCTTCGGAGCGGCCGTGCGGCTCATACTCGGCCTCCGCGCATGAGAACCCGGTTCTCATAGTCGATGCGCAGCACTAACGCCATCGCCACCACGTTCATCAGGATCGCCGAACCGCCGAAGCTCATGAATGGGAGCGTCAGCCCCTTGGTCGGCAGCGCCCCCAGGTTCACGCCCATGTTGATGAAAGCCTGGAAGCCGATCCAGATGCCCACGCCCTGGGCCACGAGACCCGCGAAGACGCGGTCGAGCGCGATGGCCTGGCGGCCGATGTGCATGATGCGGCGGGTGAGCCAGAGGAACAGGCCGATCGCCAGCAGCACCCCGACCAGGCCGAACTCCTCGCCGATCACCGCCATCAGGAAGTCGGTGTGCGCCTCGGGCAGCCAGTGCAGCTTCTCGACGCTGCCGCCCAGGCCGACGCCGAAGATCTCGCCGCGGCCGATGGCGATCAGGGAATGCGAGAGCTGGTAGCCCTTGCCGAGCGCGTGCTCCTCGCTCCACGGGTCGAGGTAGGCAAAGATGCGCTCGCGCCGCCATGGACTGGAGGCCACGATCGTGCCGAAGGCCACCACCACCAGCGCCGCGATCAGGAAGAACATGCGCGCGTTGACGCCACCCAGGAACAGGATGCCCATCGCGATCACCGCGATCACCATGAAGGCGCCCATGTCGGGCTCGGCCATCACCAGCATGCCGACCACCACCACCGCCACGCCCATGGGCAGCACGGCACGGAAGAAGCGCTCCTTGATCTCCATCTTGCGCACCATGTAGCTGGCGGCGTAGAGGATCATCGCGAGCTTGGCCAGTTCGGAAGGCTGGAAGCGCATGAAGCCCATCGGCAGCCAGCGGCGCGCACCGTTCACGCTGATGCCGATGTGCGGGATCAACACCGCGATCAGCAGCAGCAGCGAGGCGACGAAGAGCCACGGCGCGCCGCGCTCCCAGGTGCGCATCGGCACCTGGAAGGCCAGCAGCGCCGCCACGAAGGCGATCACGATCGAGGCGATATGCCGCGTGAGGAAGTAGCTCGGGCCGTAGCCGGAGCGCGCGAAGCGCGGGTTGTCGGGCAGCGCGATGGAGGCCGAGTAGACCATCACCAGCCCCCACGCCAGCAGCGCAACCGTGACCCAGGCCAGCGCCTGGTCGAAGCCCAGCACGCGCACCGGCGCGGCCTTGGTCTGCGTCATGCCGGCGCTGCCCAGGCGCACCGGCAGGTGCATGGGCAAGGCGTCCATGCCGCTCTTGGCGCGGCTGAACCAGCCCTCCCAGAAGCGGGGGGTCTTGTTGGGGGTGGCGGCGGCCGTCACGGGCATTGGGCAGCCTTTCCCGGACTCGTCACTTCGGCCCGTGCCCCATGGGCTTGCTCCTTCTCCCGCTGGGAGAGCGCGGGGGCGAGGGCCCTGGCTTGCTCCATTCCACTCTGGGGGAGGGTTGGGGTCTCGTTCGCTTGTCTGGGCGTTGGTGTTGGGTTGAGGCTGGGGCCGGGAGTTCGCCCCGGCGGGCGAGTCA
>NZ_LMTS01000173.1:0-28275 GCF_001541225.1 Variovorax sp. WDL1
CGCCCGCCGGGGCGAAATCCCGGCTCCGCACTCAAACCAACTGCAACGTACGAACCGAAAACCCGCAGAGCAAGAGCAAGTTCAAGCCAGCGCCTGCGTGACCCAATGGATCAGCAGCCCCACCAACCCCCCCACCAGCGTCCCGTTGATCCGTATGAACTGCAGATCCCGCCCGATGTGCTTCTCCAGCTCTACGCTCATCTCCTCGGCATTCCATTGCCCCACCCGCTCCACGATGTAGCGCCGGATGTCTTCCCGGTAGCGCTCGATGGCGCGCGGCGCAGCATCCACGATCTGCTCGTTGATCCAGCGCCGCATCGCCTCGTCGGCCGCGAGGCGCGCGCCCAGCGTCCCCGCCATCGCGACGATGCGCCGCCGGATCTCCGAGTCGCTCTTCGCCAGGTCCTCCTGCAGCCAGGCCAGCAGTTCGCTCCAGAGCCCGTGCAGGTATTCGCCAAGGGCCGGGTGTGCCTGCAGCTCCGCGCGGATGGCTTCGCCGCGGCGCTTGAACTCGGGGTCGGTCTTGAGCTTGTGGACGAACTGGTGCATGAACGCGTCGAAGCGCTGCCGCACGGGGTGCGCGGGATCGCCCGCCATCTCGGCGACCGTTCGCGCGGCCGCTGCCACCACCTTGCGCGTGGCCATGCGGGCCGTGACCTGGTCGAGGCCAACGTAGCGCAACGCCCGGATCTCGCGCGCGATCGCCTCGGTGATCTGCGCCTGCACCTCGTCGCCCTCGACCGCCGCCGCGACCTGGGCCAGGAGGTCGTCCAGCAGGGCCTGGTGCCGCCCATGGGCCGTCAACGCATCCAGGGCCTGGCCCGACAGCCGCGCGATGTCGACCTGGGCCAGGCCCGCGGCCGCCGCGCGACCCAGGAATTCGCGCACGCGCGCGTCGTCGAAGGCGGCCAGGCCGTAGCGCGCCGCGCTGACCAGGTGGTCGCCGAGCGTCGCGGCATGCGCGGGTTGCGAGAGCCAATGGGCCAGCCGCGTGGCCGGGTCGAGTTGCTCCAGCTTGGCCAGCACCTGCTGCGTGCTCAGGAAGTTGTTGCAGATGAAGCCGGCCAGCCGCGCGCCGATGCGATCCTTGTTCGACGGAATGATCGCGGTGTGCGGAATGGGCAAGCCCAGTGGGTGCCGAAAGAGCGCGACCACCGCGAACCAGTCGGCGATCGCGCCCACCATCGCGGCTTCGGCGAAGGCCGCGACGTAACCCCACACGGGATCGGGATGACGCGCCGCGAGCGCCGTCGCCGCGGCATAGAGCAGGGCGGCTGCGCCGAGCAGGGCGAGGGCGACGCGCTTCAGCGGATCTCCTTGGTCTGCGCGAGCCCCTGCAGGAACTGCTCGCAGCGTGCGAGCTGGGCCAGCGTCACGTACTCGTCGGGCTGGTGCGCCTGGGTGATGCTGCCGGGGCCGCACACCACCGTCGGGATGCCGGCCTGCTTGAAGAGGCCGGCCTCTGTGCCGAAGGCCACGAGCGTGGTGCCGGCTTCGCCGGCCAGGCGCTGCGCGAGGCGGGTGACGGGGTCCTCGGCGGTGGTCAGGAAGCTGGGGATCTCGCAGATGGTCTCGAAGCTGAAGCCCGCCTCGGGCGCGATCTTCTTCATGCCGGCCTCGAGGCGGTTCGCGTGCAGCCGCATTTCCTTCTGCATCTTCTGCGCGTCGGCGGTGGGCAGGTCGCGGAACTCGTAGCGGAACTCGGCGTCTCGCGGCACCACGTTGTCCGCGATGCCGCCGTGGAACTGGCCGACGCTGGCGGTGCTGTAGGGCACGTCGAAGCCGGCGTAGCGAGGCTCGTCGCGCTCGAAGCCCTCGGCCATGTCGCGCAGCTTGCCGACCAGGCGCGCCGCCATCTCGATCGCGTTGACCGAGCGCGGCGTCAGCGAAGAATGCGCTTCCTTGCCCCGAACGCAGCAGCGGTAGCGGTAGACGCCCTTGTGCGCGATGGCCGGCACCATCATCGTCGGCTCGCCGATGATGCAGGCCAGCGGGCGGATGCCTTGCTCCTTCATGTCGGCAATCAGCTCGCGCACGCCGAAGCAGCCCACCTCCTCGTCGTAGCTGAAGGCGAAGTGAACCGCGAAGGGCGAGTCACTCTCGATGAAGCGCTGGGCATTGGCCAGCGCGATCGCGATGAAGCTCTTCATGTCGGCGGAGCCGCGGCCGTAGAGGCGGGGCTCGACCTGCATCGCCTCGCCATCGTGCTCGTCCTGGGGCCAGTCCTGGACCAGGGCCGACAGCGGGTCCACGCTCCACGCCTGCCCATCCCAGGGCACGGTGTCCGTATGGCCGGAGACGATCACGCCCGCCGGCTTGCCCGCGCCCAGCGTGGCGAACAGGTTTGCCTTGGTCCTGTCGGCGTTGTAGGTGAGCCGGCTGCGCACGCCCAGGCCGGCCAGGTGGTCGCGCGCGAAGTCGATGAGCTCCAGGTTGCTGCGGGTGCTCACGGTGTTCATGCGCACCAGGGTCTGGGCGAAATCGAGGCTGCGAGTGGAGAGGAGGGGGGTCGGCATGCGGGCCATTGTCCCCGGAAGTTAGTCTGGCGAGTACTTTCGCGTGAGCCTAGACTCTCCCTATGAAACTTATCGACTCCCTGGTCACCCAGGCGGCCGGCATCGCCACCGTCCGGCGCGACCTGCATGCCCATCCCGAACTCTGCTTCCAGGAGCAGCGCACCGCCGACGTGGTGGCAGCCAAGCTCACCGAATGGGGCATCCCCATCCACCGCGGCCTGGCCACCACCGGCGTGATCGGCATCGTGAAGAACGGCAGCAGCCCCCGCGCCGTCGGCCTGCGCGCCGACATGGATGCGCTGCCGGTCACCGAGCTCAACACCTTTGCCCATGCCAGCAAGCACCCCGGCAAGATGCACGCCTGCGGCCATGACGGCCACACCGCGATGCTGCTGGCGGCGGCGCAGCACCTGGCGAAGCATCGCAACTTCGACGGCACGGTGTACCTGATCTTCCAGCCGGCCGAGGAGGGCGGCGGCGGGGCGCGCGAAATGGTCAAGGAGGGCCTGTTCGAGCAGTTCCCGATGGAGGCCGTGTTCGGCATGCACAACTGGCCCGGCATGAAGGCCGGCCAGTTCGCCGTCAGTCCCGGGCCGGCGATGGCCTCGAGCAACGAGTTCACCATCACCATCCGGGGCAAGGGCGGCCATGCGGCGCTGCCGCACACCGGCATCGATCCGGTGCCGATCGCCTGCGAGATGGTGCAGGCCTTCCAGACCATCATCACCCGCAACAAGAAGCCGACCGAAGCCGGCGTGATCTCGGTCACGATGATCCACGGCGGCGAAGCCAGCAACGTGATCCCCGACTGCTGCGAGCTCAAGGGGACGGTGCGCACCTTCACGCTGGAGGTGCTCGACCTGATCGAGGCGCGCATGAAGAAGATCGCCGAGCATGTGAGCGCGGCGCACGAGGCCGAGTGCGACTTCCATTTCCATCGCAACTACCCGCCCACGATCAACACCGCCGCCGAGGCGAACTTCGCGCGCCGCGTGATGGCCGGCATCGTCGGCGAGGAGAACGTGCTGGTGCAGGAGCCGGCGATGACGGCGGAGGACTTCGCCTTCATGCTGCAGGCCCGGCCCGGCGCCTATGCCTTCATCGGCAACGGTGACGGCAGCCACCGCGACCTGCACCACGGCGGCGGCCCCTGCATGCTGCACAACGCGAGCTACGATTTCAACGACGACCTGATACCGCTGGGCGCGACCTGCTGGGTGCGGCTGGCCGAGGAGTTCCTGGGCGGCCCAGCGCTGGCAGGGGAGCGCGCTGCATGATCGGTGTGGGCGAAGCCTTTGCGCCCCGCTATGCGCTGGCCCGCCAGAAGTTCCTGGAGGGCTGCGCCGCGGCGGGGCTGGCGGTGCGCTCCCATGTGCAACCCCTCCTGGGCCGCGACGGCGAGGAACTGGCCATGGACGTGGCGCTCGACGGCGACGCGCGGGCCGAAAGCCTGCTGATCGTGAGCAGCGGCTGCCACGGCGTCGAGGGCCATTGCGGCAGCGGCGTGCAGGTGTTCGCGCTGCACGATGCCGAGTGGCGCGAGAAAGCACGCGACCAGGGCGTGGCAGTGCTGTATGTGCATGCGCTGAACCCGCACGGCTTCTCGCACAGCCGGCGCGTCACGCACGAGAACGTGGACCTGAACCGCAACTTCCTCGACTTCTCGCAGCCGCTGCCGGTGAACGAGGCCTACGCCAGCCTCCAGCCGCTGCTGCTGCCCGAGCAGTGGCCACCGTCGGCGGCGAACCAGGCGGAGATCGATGCCCTCATCGCGCGCGAGGGGCTGCCCTTCTACCAGGCCGCCGTGACGCGTGGGCAGTACCAGTTCGCCGACGGCCTGTTCTACGGCGGCAGTGCGCCCACCTGGAGCAACAAGGCCCTGCGCGAGGTGCTGCGCACGCATGCAGGCCGGGCCCGCAGCATCGGCTGGATCGACCTGCACACCGGCCTCGGGCCCAACGGCATCGGCGAGCGCATCTTCGCCGGCCGCGACGACAAGGCCGCCTATGCAAGGGCGAACGCCTGGTGGGGCACGGCAGCGGCGCCGGTCACCTCGATGTATGACGGCTCCTCGACATCCGCCTACCTGACCGGGCTGATGTGCTACGCCCTGGGAGACGAATGCCCCCAGGCCGAGCACACCTCGATCGCGCTGGAGTACGGCACCGAGCCGATGCTGGAAGTGACGGCGGCCCTGCGCGGGGACCATTGGCTGCATCGCCACCCCGAGGCGCCGGCCGAGCTGGCCCAGGCCATCCGCGCGCGCATGCTCGCGGCCTTCTACAGCGACACCGACGCGTGGCGCGGGCAAGTGATCAGCCAGGCGCGGCAGGCGATGTTCCAGGCGGTGGATGGCCTGGCGGGGTTTGCTCCCTCTCCCCGAGAGCGAGGGATCTGATCCTCAGGTGCGGATGCGACCATCGCCCGTGATCATCGACAGCTCCACGAACTTCGACGCCACGTGGTTGCGCGGCGAGAAGGAGACCTCGAAGCCGCCGAACTGCTGCCGGTCGATGCTCTCCAGCCCCGCGATCAGGCTCTCGCGCGTGAGCTTGCCGGGCGCGCGGCGCAGGCCTTCGGCCAGCACCTTGGCGGCCAGGTAGCCCTCCATGCTCGAGAAGTTGGACTGCACCGTGCCGCCGCTCTTCTTCACCGCGTCGTTGAACTCGCGCGTGATGCCGTTCGCGGCATAGTAGGGAGAGGGCACGACCTGGGTGACGACCACCCCGGCGCCGTCCTTGCCCAGTTCGTCGGCCAGCGCCTGCGTGCCGACGAAGGACACGTTGTAGAAGGTGCCGCCGTAGCCCGCCTTGCGCGCTTCGCGGATGAAGGCGGCGCAGGACTTGTAGGCGCTGACCTGGACCACCGCGTCCGGCCTGGCCGCCACGATGGTCTTCACCGCCGCTGCGACGTCGACCGTGTTGCGCTCCACCGTGGCCAGGGCCGCGGGCTTCAGGTCGAGCTGCGAGAGCGCGAGCGTCACGCCGTCCAGGCCGGCCTTGCCGTAGGCATCGTTCTGGTAGAAGACCGCGATCTTCCGCAGGCCCAGGTGGGTGAGCTGCTTGACGATCAGCGCCGTCTCGTCGTTGTACGAGGCGCGCAGGTGGAACACGTTGCGGTGGAAGGGCTCGCGCAGCGCCATCGCGCCGGTGAAGGGCGCGATGAAGGGCACCCTCGCATTCACCGCGAGCGGCAAGGCCGCCAGGCTGGTAGGCGTGCCGATGTAGCCGAAGAGTGCGAACGCTTCCTCGTCGATCAGCTTCTTCGTGTTGGCGGCGCAGCGCTCGGGCTCGTAGCCGTCGTCCAGAAACTTGATCTGCACATCGCGGTGGCCGGACAGTGCGTTGTACTGGTCGAGGTACAGCTTGGCGCCCTGGTGGAACTGGATGCCCAGCTGCGCCGCCGGCCCGCTGAAGGGCGCCGACTGGCCCAGCACGACGGGCGCTTCGCCCTGTGCCCTCGCGATGCCGAAGCCGCCGAGTGCCGCAGCACCCGCCGCGATCGAAAAGTGCCTGCGATGGATCATCGTGAAAACTCCAGAGCGCCGCCGCGGCGCAGAACTTAGACTTGACCGGTCCACTCATTGCCCGGCCACCCATGAACTCCCCGACCCAGGTGCTCGGCGCCTGCCCCCACGACTGCCCCGACACCTGCTCTCTCGTGACCACCGTGCAGGACGGCCGGGCCGTCAAGCTGCAGGGGAACCCGGCGCATCCGCACACGGCCGGCGTGCTGTGCACCAAGGTTTCGCGCTACATCGAACGCAACGACCATGCCGAGCGGCTGCTGCAGCCCCTGAAACGGGTCGGGCCCAAGGGCAGCGGCCGGTTCGAACCTGTGAGCTGGGACGCGGCCCTTTCCGACATCGCTGAACGCCTGAACGGGTTGCGCTGTAACAATTCGTCAGAATCGATTTTGCCCTACAGCTATGCGGGAACGATGGGTCTTGTGCAGGGCGAGTCGATGGATCGTCGCTTTTTCCACAAGTTGGGAGCCTCGCTGCTCGACCGCACGATCTGCTCGACGGCAGGGGGTGAGGCCTTAAGTTTTACGCTCGGCGGCAAGGTCGGCATGCGGGTCCAGTTCTTTGCCGAAGCGAAGCTGATCCTGATCTGGGGCAGCAACTCGATCGGGAGCAATCTGCATTTCTGGCGCCATGCGCAAGCGGCGAAGCGCGCGGGCGCCAGGCTGGTGTGCATCGACCCGCGCCGGACCGAGACCGCCGACAAGTGCGACGAGCACATCGCGCTGCTGCCGGGCACCGATGCGGCGCTGGCCTTCGGGCTGATGCACGAGCTGATCGTCAACGACTGGCTGGACCACGACTACATCGAGCGCCACACCGTCGGCTGGGAGCCGCTGCGCGAGCGCGCCCTGCAGTGGCCGCCGGCCCGCGCGGCCGCGGTTTGCGGCGTGCCCGAGGCGCAGATCGTCGCGCTGGCGCGCGCCTACGGCACCACGCGGCCGGCGGCGATCCGGCTCAACTACGGCATGCAGCGGGTGCGCGGGGGCGGCAATGCGACGCGCGCCATCGCCTGCCTGCCGGCGCTGGTCGGCGCCTGGCGCGAGCGCGCCGGCGGGCTGCTGCTGAGCAGCTCGGGCCAGTTCCCGGTCGACCGCGCCGCGCTGCAGCGGCCCGACCTGCTGGCGGGGCGGCGGCCGCGCACCATCAACATGGTTGCCATCGGCGATGCCCTGCTCGACACCGCAAACCCGATCCGGGCGCTGGTGGTCTACAACAGCAACCCGGTCGCCGTCGCGCCGGATTCGGCCAGGGTGGTGGCGGGCTTCGCGCGCGAGGACCTGTTCACCGTGGTGCTCGAGCAGTTCCAGACCGACACCGCCGACTATGCCGACTACCTGCTGCCGGCCACCACCCAGCTCGAGCACTGGGACATCCACACCAGCTACGGCCACACCGACGTGCTGCTCAACCGGCCCGCGGTGGCGCCGCGCGGCGAGGCGCGCAGCAACGCCTGGGTGTTCCGCGAGCTCGCGCGTCGCATGGGCTTCGACGAGCCCTGCTTCTCCGACGACGACGAGACGCTGTGCCGCAGCGCCTTCGCGCCCGGCACGATCGATATCGAGGAACTGCAGGCCCAGGGCTTCACCAGCCTGAAGCTGCCGGAGGCGCCGTTTGCCGAAGGGGGCTTCCCCACGCCCTCGGGCCGGTGCGAGTTCTTCAGCGCACGGCTCTCGGCCCAGGGACAGGACGGCCTGCCGGGCCACGTCCCCAACTACGAGCCGGCCGGCAGCTCGACGGAGTTTCCGCTGGCGATGATCTCGCCGCCGGCGCGCAACTTCCTCAATTCGAGCTTCGTGAACGTGAAGAGCCTGCGCGCGATCGAGGGCGAGCCGCTGCTCGAAATCCACGAGGACGACGCCGCCGCCCGCGGGATCGTCGACGGTGCGATGGTGCGCGTGTTCAATCGCCGCGGCGAGCACCGCTGCCGCGTCGAGGTCTCGCGCCGCGCGCGGCCCGGCGTGGTGCACGGGTTGGGGATCTGGTGGCGCAAGCTCGGTGCCGACGGCACCAACGTCAACCAGCTCACCAGCCAGCGGCTGACCGACATCGGCCGCGGGCCCACCTTCTACGACTGCCTGGTCGAGGTCGTGCCCGATGCCTGAGGTGCCGGCATGAGTCGCACGGCCGTTCCGGATGCGAACAGCACCGCGGCCGCACGCGAAGGCATTCGAATGAGCAAGACGCGCGCGGCCCTTGCTGCCGTGGCCGTGCTGACTCTCGCCGGCTGCGCCGACCTGGGCTACTACTGGCAGTCGGCCAGCGGCCATCTGGCGCTCATGCGCGCGGCGCGGCCGGTGCCGCAGTGGCTGCAGGACCCGGCCGCCACCGACGCGCTGAAGGCCAAGCTGGCGCTCACGCAGCGCATCCGCCGCTTCGCAGTCGCCGAGCTCGGCCTGCCGGACAACCCGAGCTACAAGGCCTACGCCGACCTGCACCGGCCGGCCGCGGTCTGGAACGTGGTGGCGGCGCCCGCGCATTCGCTCACTCTCAAGACATGGTGCTTCCCCGTCGCGGGCTGCGTCGGCTACCGCGGCTACTACGACGAGGCGGCAGCCCGCGCAGAGGCCGCCACACTGGTTGCCCAGGGCCTCGAAGCGGCCGTCTATCCGGTGCCGGCCTACTCCACGCTGGGCTGGATGAACTGGGCCGGCGGCGATCCGCTGCTGTCGACCTTCATCGGCTACCCGGAAGGCGAACTGGCACGCATCGTGTTCCATGAGCTGGCGCACCAGGTGCTCTACGTGCCTGGCGACACGATGTTCAACGAGTCCTTCGCGACTGCGGTGGAGCGGATCGGCGGCGCTCGCTGGCTGCAGACCCAGGCCGGCGATGCGGCGCGCGCCGAGTACGCGCTGTTCGACGGCCGTCGCCAGCAGTTCCGCGCCCTCACGGCCGCCACGCGCCGGGCGCTCTCGGGCATCTACGCCTCGAAGGAAGCCCAGGCCGGCGACTGGGCGGCGGTCGATGCGCAGAAGAAGGCCGCGATGGAAGACTTCCGCCAGCGCTACGCAGCCCTGCGCGCCGGCTGGAGCGGCCCTCGGCAGGGCGCCTACGACGGCTGGGTGGCGCGGGCCAACAACGCGCTGTTCGGCGCGCAGGCCGCGTACGACGAGCTGGTGCCCGGCTTCGAGGCGCTGTTCGAGCGCGAAGGCCGGGACTGGCCGCGCTTCTATGCGGCAGTCAAGCGCCTGGCCTCGCTGCCCAAGGACGAGAGAATGGTGGCGCTGCGGACTGGGGACGCCGTGGCGCCCGCGGCCCGCAGGCAGACCGGCGAACCCGGCCAACACGGCCGACACGGAGGGCGCGGTGCCTGACATCCACATCGAACGCAGCCATCAACTCGGCATCGAGGCCGCGCGCGCGATCGCGCGCAAATGGGTCAGCCAGGTCGAGCAGGACTATGGCCTGGCCTGCAGCTACGAGGAAGGCCAGGCCCGCGACATCGGCCGCTTCAGCCGCGCGGGCATTGACGGCAGCGTCGAGGTCAGCGGCGACAGCTTCACGCTGCGCGCGACGCTGGCCGGCCTGTTCTCCGGTTTCAGCGGGCAGATCAAGGAGCGCTTGCGGCAGAAGCTGGACGACCTGCTGGGCCGGCCCGATGACGACGAGGATGACGACGACGCCTACAACGACAAGGACTGGCGCTGAGCGCCGCGCCGGCGCTGCCGTTGGCGCTCAGCCGCGCAGCGACTCGATCAGGTCGATGTACTTTTGCTTGGCCTCGTCCGCGCTCAAGCCTTTCTGGGCGGTCCAGGCGTCCCACTTGGCGCGCGCAACGATGTCGCTGAAGCTGGGCTTCTTCTCGGTGTTGTCGCCCAGCGTCGCCTGCTTGAACAGGCCGTAGATCTTGAGCAGCGTCGGGTTGTCCGGGCGCTCGGCGAGCAGTTTGGAGTTGGCCTGGGCGGCTTCGAACAGGGCGTTCAGGTCGGACATGATGGGGATCGTGTGGATGGGGCCCGCATCTTAAGTGACGTTTGCGTTGACAAAGCGCCAGTGAGGGCTCAGTCGCGCAGCCCGGCGCGCGCCAACTCCACGTCGAGCCGCTCGCGCGCATCGGCCGGGTCCACCGCGGCGGCGCGCTCGTAGAGGCTGGTGGCCTCGGACAGGCGCGCATCGCCATCCAGCATCAGCATGCCGCGGGCATATTCCATCATCGCGCCGGGCGAGCGGGGGTGGAGTTCCAGACCGCGCTCGAAGAGCTCGATCGCGGTCTCGGCGCGCACGCCGTAGGTCATGCGGCCGACCAGCGCGCCGACCTTGTCGATGACCTCGGCATGGAAGGCCGCGAGCGCCACATGGGCCGCGGCGTGCCGCGGCTCGAGCGCGATCACTCGTTCGAGCGCGCCCTTCACCTTGGTGCCCAGGCCCTGCGCCAGCGCCCGTGCCACGCTGATGCCTTGGCTGTAGCGGCCGAGGGCATAGGCTTGCCAATAGAGCGCGTGGGCGTTGTCGGGCTCTTGCGCCGCCTGGCCGGCGGCGCGCTCTGCCACCAGCTTGAACAGGGCCTGCCGCGTCGCCTCGCGCGGCTCGAGATAGTTGGCATAGATGGCCGTGGCCTGGTTGGCCAGCATCAGCCCCTCGCCGCCGTGCCGCAGTCCCAGCTTGGCCGCGCGTTCGAAGTCGCCGCTGTGGTAGAGCGCCCAGCCCTCGGCCAGCGGACCGGGTGCCGGCGGCGGCAGCCCGTGTCCGCCGTGCAACCTGGCCCAATGCTGCAGGACTTCGGCGGCATCGAAGCGCGGCGCGTCCCTGTAGGGCATCTGGACCCATGGCTCCGAAGCAGGCGCCGTATCGGTAGCCAGCAGCGAGAGAGGTTGGAGATCGGGATGGGCCATGCGATGCTCAGACGGTTGTCGGCTGATCTTCGCCCGCATAGGCGTTGCTCAGCGTAAGCAAATGCCGCCGCTGCTCCGCGGCGAGGTAGGGCGCAAGCAGATGGAGCGTGTGGTGCGCGCCGCGCAGCAGGGCGCTCTGGGCATGGCCGGGCTCCAGCGCCTCACGGGGGTTGCGCACGTACTCGTAGCTCAGCCAGTAGGTCAGCACCACCACCATGCTCTGGGCCAGCGGATCGACCTCGGCCGCGTCGATGTCCAGGTGGCCGGACCGGCTCATGCCGGCGAGCAGCGCCCGGATCGCGCGCGCCTTGTTCTGGAGCACCAGCTGGAACTGAGTCTCGAGGTGCCGGTTCTTGGAGAGCAGGTCGTTGAGGTCGCGGTAGAGGAAGCGGTAGCGCCAGATCAGCTCGAACAGGCTGTGCATGAAGAACCAGGCATCCTCCACGTCGCGCACGCCCTCGCTCGCGTGCAGCAGCTCATTGAGCTCGGTCTCGTAGCCTTCGTAGAGCCGGTTGATCAGCTCATCCTTGGCGGGGTAGTGGTAGTAGAGGTTGCCGGGACTGATGTTGAGCTCGCCCGCCACCAGCGTGGTCGAGACGTTCGGCTCCCCGAACCGGTTGAACAGGTCCAATGCGGCTTCGAGGATGCGTTGTGCAGTGCGGCGTGGCGCCTTCTTGGCCATGAGCTCGTAGCCCCCGGTTTGTCTCCTGAGGCCACTCTAGCGCAAGTCCCGGGCCGCGGGGCGATTGCTGCACTGCGATGCGTGCCGCGGCCGCCGATCGAGGGCGCGGTGGCTCAGTCGTCGCTGCTGGGCTTGCGCCGCCGCGAAGGCTTGGCCGCGGCTTCGGCCGGATGGCGCGCGGCCGTCTTGCGTGGCGCCCGTGCGGGCCGGCTGGCTGTGTCCTTGCGCCTGAGCTGGGCCTCGAGCGCCTCGACCCGCGCCTGGAGTGCCGCCACCTCGTGCGCCGAGGGCATGCCGAGCTTCTCGAGTGCGCGCGCCACGCGGTCCTCGAAGATGGATTCGAGCTTGCCCCATCCACCCGCCGCCTTGGTGCCGAACTCGCTGGCGAAGCCGGCCATGCGGGCCTGGGCCTGGGCCAGCGTTTCCTCGGCGGCGTGCTGGGTCTTCTTCTGCACGCCGAGGCCGTCCTTCACCAGCGCCTCGAAGGCCTTGCTGCCCTCCTGCTGCATCTTGGCGAAGGCGCCGAGGCCGGCGAGCCAGATCTGCTGGGCGGAGTCCTTGATGCGGTCGGTCTTGTCGTCGGGCTTGTCGTCGTCCGTGTTGGCCATGGTCAGTTCCTGGGAGTGAATGGCGAAACTCTAGCCGCGCCCGCGGCCCTGCGTGTAGAGCCCGCGGCCTAGCGGCGCGCCGATGATCGCTTCCTCCTCGCCGGGACCAGCGGCCCGCAGGGCGCCGGCGCCTTCCGGCGCATGCCGCGATGGGATAATCCCCGATTGCCGGCCGGCAGGCGGTCTTTTCATTTCCACAGCGGGGAACTTCATGATCCTGGTTACCGGCGGCGCCGGATTCATCGGCGCCAACTTCGTTCTCGACTGGCTCGCCCAGAGCGACGAGGCCGTGGTCAACCTCGACAAGCTCACCTACGCCGGCAACCTCGAGACCCTGGCCTCGCTCAAGAGCAACCCCGCGCACATCTTCGTGCAGGGCGACATCGGCGACAGTGCCCTGGTCGATTGCCTGCTCGCCGAGCACCAGCCGCGCGCGGTGCTCAACTTCGCGGCCGAGTCGCACGTGGACCGCTCGATCCACGGGCCCGAGGATTTCGTGCAGACCAACGTGCTGGGCACCTTCCGCCTGCTCGAATCCGTGCGCGGCTACTGGAGCGCCTTGCCTGCGGAGCAGAAGGCGGCCTTCCGCTTCCTCCACGTCTCGACCGACGAGGTCTACGGCTCGCTGTCGTCCAGCGACCCGGCCTTCACCGAAGAGCACAAGTACGAGCCCAACAGCCCCTACTCGGCCAGCAAGGCCGCCAGCGACCACCTGGTGCGTGCCTGGCACCACACCTACGGCCTGCCGGTGCTCACCACCAACTGCTCGAACAACTACGGCCCCTTCCATTTCCCCGAGAAGCTGATCCCGCTGATGATCGTCAACGCCCTCGCCGGCAAGCCGCTGCCGGTATATGGCGACGGCATGCAGGTGCGCGACTGGTTGTACGTGAAGGACCATTGCAGCGCCATCCGCCGCGTGCTCGAGGCCGGCAAGCTGGGCGAGACCTACAACGTGGGTGGCTGGAACGAGAAGCCCAACATCGAGATCGTGCACACCGTTTGCGCGCTGCTCGACGAACTGCGCCCGCGCGCGGACGGCCGCGGCTACAAGGAGCAGATCACCTTCGTGACCGACCGCCCCGGCCACGACCGGCGCTACGCCATCGATGCGCGAAAGCTCGAGCGCGAGCTGGGCTGGAAGCCGGCCGAGACCTTCGACAGCGGCATCCGCAAGACCGTCGAGTGGTACCTCGACAACGCGGCGTGGGTGCGCAACGTGCAAAGCGGTGCCTACCGCGACTGGGTGAAGAAGCAGTACGAGGCCGCATGAAGGTAGTGCTGCTCGGAAAGACGGGGCAGGTGGGCTGGGAGCTGCAGCGCAGCCTGGCGCCGCTTGGCGAACTGATCGCGCTGGACTCCAGGAGCACCGAGTTCCCCGCCGACTTTCGCGATCCGGCGCGGGTGGCCCAGACGGTGCTCGCGCTGCGGCCCGACGTGGTCGTCAATGCCGCCGCGCACACCGCGGTCGACAAGGCCGAGAGCGAGCCCGAGCTCGCGCGCACGCTGAATGCCACCGCGCCCGGTGCCATCGCCCAGGCCGCACAGCAGGTCGGTGCGCTGATGGTGCACTACTCCACCGACTACGTGTTCGACGGCAGCGGCGAGCGGCCCTGGCAGGAAGGCGATGCCACCTCGCCGCTCAGCGTGTACGGCCGCACCAAGCTGGAGGGTGAGCAGCTGATCGCCGCGCATTGCCCCAGGCACCTGATCTTCCGCACCAGCTGGGTCTATGCCGCGCGCGGCGGCAACTTCGCCAAGACCATGCTGCGACTGGCCAAGGAGCGCGAGCGCTTGACCGTGATCGACGACCAATTCGGCGCCCCGACCGGCGCCGAGCTGCTGGCCGACGTGACGGCCCATGCCATCCGCGACACGCTGCGCGAACCGGCGAAGGCCGGGCTGTACCACCTGGCAGCCGGCGGGGAGACCACCTGGCACGGCTATGCGCGCTTCGTGCTCGAGCAGGCCGAGGAGGCCGGCGTCGCGCTGAAGGCCGGGCCCGGCATGGTCGACGCCGTACCCACCAGCGCCTTTCCCACCCCCGCCACGCGCCCGCACAATTCACGCCTGAGCACCAACAAGCTGCGGTCCACCTTCGGCCTCAGCCTGCCGCACTGGCAGAACGGCGTCGCGCGCATGCTGCACGAGACGCTCTGACTCACCACCGGAAAACAATCCCATGACGCAACGCAAAGGCATCATCCTGGCCGGCGGCTCCGGCACACGCCTGCATCCGGCCACGCTGGCGATCAGCAAGCAGCTGCTGCCGGTCTACGACAAGCCGATGATCTACTACCCCCTCAGCACGCTGATGCTGGGCGGCATGCGCGACATCCTCGTCATCAGCACGCCGCAGGACACGCCGCGCTTCCAGCAATTGCTGGGTGATGGGAGCCAGTGGGGCATCAACCTGCAGTACGCGGTGCAGCCGAACCCTGACGGGCTGGCGCAGGCCTTCATCATCGGCGACAAGTTCGTCGGGAATTCCCCGAGCGCGCTGGTGCTCGGGGACAACATCTTCTACGGACATGACTTCTTCCACCTGCTCTCCGGTGCCGACGAGAAGGAGAGCGGTGCAACGGTGTTTGCCTATCACGTGCACGACCCTGAGCGCTATGGCGTGGTTGCCTTCGATGCGAACGGCAAGGCCAGCAGCATCGAGGAGAAGCCGGCCCAGCCCAAGAGCAGCTATGCGGTGACGGGGCTGTATTTCTACGACAACCAGGTGGTCGACATCGCCAAGGCGGTAAAGCCCAGCGCGCGCGGCGAGCTGGAGATCACCGCCGTCAACCAGGCCTACCTGGAGCGCGGCCAGCTCAACGTGCAGATCATGCAGCGGGGCTATGCCTGGCTCGACACCGGCACCCACGAGAGCCTGCTCGAGGCCGGGCAATTCATTGCCACGCTGGAGCATCGGCAGGGGCTCAAGATTGCTTGCCCGGAAGAGGTGGCGTGGCGCAATGGGTTCATCAATAGCGCACAACTTGAGGAACTTGCCAAGCCGCTGGAGAAGAGCGGCTACGGCAAGTACCTGAATCATTTGCTGACCGATGGGGTGCGCTCGTGAAGGTGACGCCGACTGCGATTCCCGATGTGCTCGTGATCGAGCCGAAGGTGTTCGGCGATGCCCGCGGGTTCTTCTATGAAAGCTTCAACGGCCGGGCGTTCGACGAGGCGGTAGGGCGGCACGTGGACTTCGTGCAGGACAACCATTCGCGCTCGGTGAAGGGCGTGCTGCGCGGGCTGCACTATCAGATACAGCAGCCGCAAGGCAAGCTGGTGCGGGTGGTGCGTGGTGCGGTGTTCGACGTCGCGGTCGATATCCGCAGGTCATCACCGACCTTCGGGCAGTGGGTGGGAGTGGAGCTCACGGAAGAGAATCACAAGCAGTTGTGGGTGCCCGAAGGGTTTGCGCATGGGTTCCTGGTGGTGAGCGATTCGGCGGATTTCTTGTACAAGACGACGAACTACTACGCGCCGACGCATGAGCGAGCGATTCTCTGGAATGACCCGGCTCTTGGCATCCGGTGGCCGGAAACCGGCGTTGCACCCCAGCTGTCCGCGAAGGACCGGCAGGCCTCGATGCTGGAGGGTGCGGAGTTGTTCCCATGACGATCCCGGCTGACTTCGAAGCGGCGCTCAAGGGTCGAAAAGTCTTCGTCACTGGCCATACGGGCTTCACGGGCGGATGGGCCTGCCTCTGGCTGCGGTCGCTCGGCGCTGTCGTTGCGGGCTACTCACTGCCGCCTGACACCACCCCGTCGCTGTTTGTCGAGGCGGGCATCGAGGCCGAGATGCACGCCAGCACGCTTGGCGACATCTGCGAGTACGAGCATCTTCTGGATGCGATGCGCAGCTTCGAGCCGGAACTCGTGCTGCACCTGGCCGCACAGCCGCTCGTGCGGCGCTCCTACCGGGAGCCGCTGTGGACCTTCCAGGTGAACGCCCAGGGCACGGCCCACGTCCTCGAGGCGGCGCGCAACGTGAAGAGCGTTCGCGGCGCAGTCTGCGTCACCACCGACAAGGTCTACAAGAACAACGAATGGCCGTGGCCCTACCGGGAGAATGATCCGCTGGGAGGCAAGGACCCCTACAGCGCGTCCAAGGCCGCGGCTGAAATGGTGATCCAGAGCTATGCGGCGTCGTACCCCTTTTCCAAAGGTGAGGGCCCGGCCATTGCGATCGCGCGTGGCGGCAACATCGTTGGCGGAGGCGACTGGTCCGAGGACCGGCTCATTCCCGACTTCGTGCGCAGCGCGATTGCGGGCACGCCGCTGACCTTGCGCTATCCCGACGCGACGCGGCCGTGGCAGCATGTCCTGGCGCTCGTGCACGGCTATCTGCTCCTGATGTCGAAGCTCGTGGGACCGCAGGCACAGGAGTTTGCGCGCGCATGGAACCTCGGTCCACAGGACCTCAGGCAATACTCGGTGCGCGAGGTCCTGGAGCTCATGAGCAGCGAGTGGCGACGCCCGCCCCTCGAGTTCATGAACAACCCATTGCCGGAAGCGGGTGCGCTGGCGCTCGACAGCTCGCTGGCGCGCAACCTGCTGGGCTGGGCACCCGCCTGGGACACCCAGCGCGTGATTCGCGAAACGGCGTCCTGGTACCGCCAGTACTACGAAGCGCCGCAAACCGCCAAGGCGTTGACCCTGGCGCAAATCGATGCATGGCGCAGGGACATCGTCGAATGATCTATGTGATCGGCGGGCGTGGCCGGCTCGGGCGTGCGATCCAGTCGTCGCGCCCGCTGGACCAGGTCACCGTGCTGGATCGGGCGATCTACGAAGACTGGTGGCAAGCTGACGCCACCTCGCGGATTGCCCGCTTCTTCGAAGCCGCGCCGGCCGGCTCGGTGATCCTGGTCGCCGCGGGGTTGCTCGATCCGGCGCTGCCGCGCGCCGACCACCAGCGTGTCAATGTCGAGCTTCCCACCCGCGTGATGGAAGCTGCGCGCAGGTCGGGGCAGCGCGTGGTGACCTTCGGCACCGTGATGGAGCGCCTGGTCGAGCACCCGAATGCCTACGTCGCCACCAAGGCCGAGCTCGGGCGCCTCGTGGCGCAGCGGGCGGCGGCGGGCGATGCCGTCCTGCATCTGCAGATCCATACGCTGTACGGCGGCGGCGAGCCCGCTCCTTTCATGTTCCTGGGCCAGCTCCTGCGGGCATTGCGAGAGGGCCGTCCTTTCGAGATGTCCCCGGGTCGGCAATTGCGCGAGTATCACCATGTGGACGACGACGTCGCCGCGATTCATGCAGCGCTCGAGGCCGGATCGAGCGGCCTGCTGGCGCTGAGCCATGGCGCGCCCTGCACGCTGCGCGATCTGGCTTCCCACGTGTTCTCCGCGCTGGATCGTGTCGATCTCCTGCGCATCGGCGCGCGGCCCGAGCCGCCCGACGACAACTACGCGACCGTGCTCCCCCAGCCCAGCGTGATCAAGAATATCCCTTTCCGCCCGGCACTCCCCGGTGTCACGGCCTATCTGAAGGCACTTCTCGCAGAGCCGCAACAACAAGCATGAACGACGGTAGCTCTCCGCCGGCACGACGACCCCTGGTGTCGATCTCCATCCCCGTGCTCAATGAGGCGGGCAACATCGAGGCGCTCTACGCGCGCCTCGTGGCGCTCGGCGAACGCATGGCGGATCGCTGCGATCTCGAATTCGTCTTTACCGACAACCACTCGGACGATCGGACCTGGCCGATGCTGGAGCAACTGGCCGCTGCGGACCCGCGGGTGCGCGCCATGCGCTTTTCCCGCAACTTCGGATTCCAGAGCTCGATCCTCGCCAACTATCTGCATGCACGCGGCGACGCGGTCATGCAGATCGATGCGGACCTGCAGGACCCTCCCGAGATGCTGGAGCAGTTCTTCGAGCTCTGGCAGCAGGGCCATCATGTTGTCTATGGCATCCGGCGCAAGCGGCCCGAGGGCTGGCTGCTCAACCTGATCCGCAAGTGCGGCTACTGGGTGATCGACAAGGTCAGCGAACATCCGATCCCGCGCGACGTGGGCGATTTCCGGCTGATCGATCGCGCGGTGGTCGAGGCCATCGCCAAGTCCCGCCCGGCCAACCCTTACCTGCGCGGCATGATCGCCGGCCTGGGATTCAATCAGACCGGCATCGTCTACGACCGCGACGCGCGGACGGTAGGGGAGAGCAAGTTCAATGTGACGCGATTGGTGCGGCTCGGGCTGACGGCGGTGTTCAATCACTCCACCGTGCCGTTGCGGATGGCCTCCTTCGTCGGCATCGTGATCCTGCTGTTCAGCCTGGTTGCCGCTGCATACTATGTCGTCCTGCGCTTCCTGCAGCCCGACCTGCCGCGCGGCTTCGTGAGCATCCAGGTGCTGATCCTGTTCGGGATCGGGCTCAACGCTTTCCTGTTGGGCATCATTGGCGAATACATCCTGAGGATCTACAGGATCCTCCGTTCCGACCCGATCGCCATTGTCGAGCGCACGCTCAACATGCGACGGGACGATCTCAAGCTTTAGCAAAGGGAGCACATGAAGGCAGTCATTCTTGCGGGCGGCTTGGGCACGCGCATCGCGGAAGAGTCCGACACCAAACCCAAGCCGATGGTCGAGGTGGGTGGCAGGCCATTGCTCTGGCACATCATGAAGATCTACGCGCACCACGGTGTGAAGGACTTCGTGATCTGCCTGGGCTACAAGGGCTACGTCATCAAGGAATTTTTCTTCAACTACTACCGGCACATGTCGGACATGCGGATCGACCTGCGCACGGGCGAGCACCAGATCCTGAATTCCCAATCCGAGGACTGGCGCATCACGCTGGTCGACACGGGTGCGGAGACCATGACCGGCGGGCGCCTGAAGCGTGCGGCGAAGTATCTTGATGGAGAAACCTTCTGCTTGACCTATGGCGACGGGCTCGCCGATGTCGACATCGGCGCCGAAGTCGCCGCCCATCGCAGCCACGGCAAGCTCGCGACGGTGCTTGCCGTTCAGCCGCCGGGGCGTTTTGGCGTGCTCAACATCGACCCAGCGCGACAGGTCACCAGCTTCGTGGAGAAGCCCAAGGACGAGATCGGATGGATCAACGGCGGGTTCTTCGTGCTCGAGCCCCGTGCCATCGACTATGTCAAGGACGATGCGACCTCCTGGGAGAAGGAGCCACTGATGCAGCTCGCACAGGATGGGCAATTGAACGCCTTCAACCACAACGGCTTCTGGCAACCCTGCGACACCTTGCGGGACAAGCGCGAGCTCGAAGCCCTCTGGTCGACTGGAAAGGCGCCGTGGCATGTCTGGGACTGAGCGCGGCGCAAAGGCGCCACCCCGCGTCGGAGCGCCTCCAGACGAGAGGGTGGCGGCTGCGTCCGGCAAGGTCGACTTCGATGACTATTCCGCCGACTACGACGAACTCCTGCGCGAAAGCACCAAGCTCTACGCGGAGGATTCGGAGTACTTCGCGCGCTACAAGGTCGACCTGATCCGTGGCGCCGTGCGCCGCCCGGTCGCCCGCGTGCTCGAGTACGGTTGCGGAACCGGCCGCAATATCGGCTATCTCCAGGCTGCATTTCCGGACGCCAAGATCGTCGGTACAGACGTGTCTGCGGCTAGCTTGCAGGTTGCGGCTGCCAGCAATCCGCAGGCACGTTTCGAGGTTGAAAGCGAAGACCTAGAGCTCGGCCGTTTTGATCTGATCTTCGTTGCGAGCGTGTTTCATCACATCCCGCCCATCCAGCGGGCCGCCGTCATGGAGACGCTCGCACGTCGACTCGCCCCGGGGGGCTCGATCGACATTTTCGAACACAACCCCTTCAACCCCGTGACGCGGCGCATCGTGAGCACATGCCCCTTTGATGCTGACGCGATCCTGCTCAAGCCGAACGAGCTGCGCTCGCTGTTCCGCCACGCTGGCCTGCAACTGCAGCGTCAGACCTACTGCCTGTTCGTACCGCCGCGTCTTTCGTGGCTCCTTCCACTCGAACGATTCCTCGGCTGGCTTCCGCTCGGGGGGCAGTACTGGGTCAGCGCAGGCCACACCCGATGAAGCAGCTGCTCAGGTTCGCGGCGGTGGGCGTCGTCAATACCGCGCTCGGCTACGCAGTCATCTTTGCGTGCATGTACGTGGCCGGCCTGGGTGCAGTGCTCAGCAACGTGATCGGCTACGCCGTCGGCCTGATCGCTTCATACCTGCTGAATCGCAGTTTCACGTTTCGCAGTGCAGCGCCCCCGCGGCGGGAGATCATCCGCTTCGTCGCGATCTTTCTGCTGGCGTATCTGGCCAATCTCGGGATGCTCGTCTTTCTGATCCGCCATGCCGGCGTGCACGAAGGCTTGGCGCAGGTGATTGCGGGCGTCGTGTATTTCGCACTGTCTTTTGTGTTGAACAAGTACTATGTCTTTGCCGGTCCGCGGGCGCGCGTGGCCGACCATTGATATGAATGCCTCGCATGACTAGCCAAGCTGATCACACCATCACGGTCGTCATTCCGACCTTCAACCGGAGAGTACAGCTGCAAACCGCGGTCGAGAGCGTGCTTCAGGAGCGCCGAGTGCCGATTGTCCTGCACATTTTCGACAACGCCTCCACGGACGAGACTGAAGCATATGCCCGTGCACTTGCTTCGATGGACCCTCGTGTTTCGTACACGCGCAGGCCAGAAAACATCGGTGCAACCGGAAACTACTCGCAAGCACTTGACAGTATCTCGACCGAGTACTTCGTGCCGCTGGCCGATGATGACTGGTTGCTGCCAGGCTTTCTGCATGACGCGCATCAGGTTCTGGAGCAGCAGCCTGACCTCGGCGCGGCGGTATTTGTGACCGAGGCGCGCAACGCGCAGGGAGTCCTCCTGACGACCTATCCCACCGCTCTGGATCAGATCCGGTGGGGCGTGCTTCAGCCGCGCGAGCATCTGGATGACTGGTTGCGCTTCGGGCACTATGCGTGGAGCTCCGTTCTCTGGCGCACCCGAACGCTGGAGTGCCTGGGGGCGCCATACCTGCATACGGGGCTCCCCAGCGATGTGGACTTTCAAGTCCAGATCTTTTGCCACTACCCGGTTTACCTGTGCAATCGACCGGGTGCGGTGTACTCCCTTCACGACAACCAGGCGAGCGGCGGCTTCGACGTTTCGCATATTCGCTCCTGGGCTCGATTGTTCAAGCGCTTGGATCGAGAGATCGGGCGTCAGAAGATCCTTTCGCGCGACGAGTACTTGCCCCTCAGGGACATCATGAAGCAGCGGCTGCGAGCCGCGTGGATCGCTCCGGCGAGATCCGACCTGTCTGCAGGACATCGGGTTGCTGCCGCATGCCTCGCTGGCTTCAGGCTGGGCGACTGGGAGACGGCTTTCTCATTGATCCAAGGCGTCGAGGAAACGGCGAGCCCGATGCGCCAGGCGGCCGAAGGGACCGTGTTCCAGTTGCCACAGATCGGAAGCACGGGGGTTGCACATCGAGCAACGTCTGCAGATGGGGGCACCGAACTGGTTGCCTCGGTTCTCGGCTGGATCAAGCGGGCTACCCAGGCCATTGATAGGCTGGAGCAGGACAACGTTCGCTTGCAGGCCGAAAAGGCCGAGCTTCAGGCGGCTTTGTCCAGTGCCATCGAACGGGAGGAGCGCACCAGGACGCTCGCTGAGCAGAATGATCGCAAGCGAATGGATGTTGAAACCGAGCTGGCATCGCTCGGCGCCCACCCATTGCTAAGAACCATGAAGAAGCTTCGACTTCTTCGATATTCGAAGGTGGTGTGAGGTGTCCAGGTTCACGGTCGCTGCGACGGCGCTGGAAGGCCTGATGTGCATCCAGCGCCAAAGACACGAGGACGTACGCGGCTTCTTCAGCCGCTTCTTCTGTGCCGACGAACTGGGCGCTGCCGGCTTTCGCCAGCCTATCTCCCAGATCAACCACACTTTGACGCGCCGGCGTGGCTCCGTTCGCGGACTCCATTTCCAGTATCCGCCTTATGCCGAAGAGAAGCTGGTCAGTTGCATCCGAGGCGAAGTATTCGACGTTGCGGTTGATCTGCGAAAGGGCTCGAGGACCTTTCTCCAGTGGCATTCAGAGCTGCTGAACGCCGACAACATGCGCGGCCTGCTGATTCCCAAAGGCTTTGCTCACGGGTTCCAGGCGCTCAGCGAAGATGCGGAGTTGATCTACTTGCATTCCGAGCCCTACGCCCCGGGCGCCGAGGGCGGCTTGCATGCCCTTGATCCAGCGCTCGCCATCGGTTGGCCGCTCCCGTTCGCCGACCTCTCCGAGCGTGATGCCACGCATCCATACCTCACACCCGATTTCGGTGGTATCTAGATGAAGTGTCGCCATTGCCATGCAGGGCTCGATCTGCAGTTCATGGACCTGGGCTCTTCCCCGCCTTCCAACGCCTACCTGAGCGCGGCGCAGCTCGCGGCGCCGGAGAAGTGGTATCCCTTGCGCGTGCTCACCTGCACCCGATGCTGGCTGGTGCAGACCGAGGACTGTGCGCACTATGCCGAGCTCTTCTCTGACGACTATGCCTATTTCAGCTCTTATTCGACGAGCTGGCTCGAGCACAGCCGGCGTTATGTCGAGGCGGTGACGCAGCGCTTTGCGATCTCCTCGGCGTCGCATGTCGTGGAGGTGGCCGCCAACGACGGATATCTGCTGCAGTACGTGCAGCAGGCAGGAATTCCGTGCACCGGCGTAGAGCCGACGTCCAGCACGGCGCGCGCGGCACGCGCCAAGGGTCTGGACATTGTGGAGGCCTTTTTCGGCATGGAACTGGCCGAGCAATTGGTCGTCGACGGAAAGGCTGCGGACCTGATCGTGGCCAA
Organism: Variovorax sp. WDL1; assembly: GCF_001541225.1. Classification (GTDB taxonomy): domain Bacteria; phylum Pseudomonadota; class Gammaproteobacteria; order Burkholderiales; family Burkholderiaceae_C; genus Variovorax. The sequence continues at coordinate 22,961 of NZ_LMTS01000173.1, forward strand.
CAACGTGTTGGCGCATGTGCCGGACATCAACGACTTCGTGGCGGGTTTCGCCAGACTGCTGAAACCGCATGGCGTGGCCACCTTCGAGTTCCCACACCTGACGCAACTCGTGGCCAAGTGCCTGTTCGATACGATCTATCACGAGCATTTCTCTTACCTGTCATTGACAGCAGTTCGCCGGATCTTCGAAGCCAATGGCCTCGGCCTCTTTGACGTGGAGGAACTCGACACGCATGGTGGAAGCTTGCGGGTCTATGCGCAGCGGCGCGAAACGGGCGAACGTCCGGTCGAAGACGCAGTGGCGCGACTGCTGGAGACTGAAATGGAAGCCGGGGTGAGCTCGGTCGCCTACTATGCAGGCTTTCAGAAGCGCGCGGACGACATCCGCGACGGCCTCATGGCTTTCCTGATCGAGGCCCGCCGTGCCGGCAAGCGTGTCGGTGCTTACGGTGCAGCAGCCAAGGGCAACACGCTGCTGAACTATGCCGGCGTGCGCACGGGCCTCGTGCCGTGGGTCGTCGATCTCAATCCGGCTAAGCAGGGGCAGTTCATGCCCGGCAGCCGGATCCCGATCGTTGATGAAGAGCACCTGAAGCGCGAGCGCCCCGATTACGTGCTCATCCTGCCGTGGAATCTCAAGTCCGAGGTGCAGGAACAGCTTGCTTACATCCGGGACTGGGGCGGCAAGTTCGTGTGCGCGGTGCCGGAGATCGAAGTTCGATGAGGATCGCAGTCACAGGCGCCAGCGGGTTCGTGGGGCGTCATGTCCTGCGCGCGGTCGCAGAGCACAAGGACGTCGAGGTGGTGGCCGTGTCTCGCCGCCCGCCAGGCGCCTGGTTGCCCTCCGGCATGCGGCATGTCGCATTCGATCTGACCGCGCCGCCACCGGATGTCTTTGCCGCGCTGGGACAACCCGATGTGCTCATCCATCTGGCCTGGAGCGGGCTGCCGAACTACCTGTCGCGTCATCACTATGAGACGCACCTGGCCGAGCAGTACCGGTTCCTCAAGCTGCTCGCAGCCGCCGGGCTTCCGTCCCTGTTGTGCGCCGGCACCTGCTTCGAGTACGGCATGCGATCGGGTGAGTTGCATGAGTCACTACCACCCGACCCTCGCAACCCCTACGGCTTCGCCAAGGACGCGCTGCGCCGCGAGCTGGAGTTCCTCGCCGCCGACCTCGGCTTCAAGCTGAGCTGGGCGCGGCTGTTCTACATGTACGGAGAGGGGCAAGCCCCGGGCTCGCTGTACAGTCAGTTCATGGCCGCCGGCAGTACCGGCGCCGCCGAGTTTCCGATGTCCGGTGGAGAACAGCTACGCGACTTTCTTCATGTGACCGAAGTGGCACGGCGCCTCGTTCGCCTGGCGTGCGAAGCGCCGGGCGCCGGAATCGTGAATGTCTGCTCCGGCCAACCGACATCTGTCCGGGCCTTGGTCGAAGGCTGGCTGCAAATCCATCGCTGGCCGATGAAGCTCGCACTGGGGCACTACGCGTATCCAGCGTACGAGCCGATGGCATTCTGGGGCTCCGGCGCCAAGCTGACCCGGCTTCTGGGGCCGACATGATGCAGAACGAGCTTCTGCGCATCTCCGGCCTACCGGTTCTGCAGAACAGGGTGTATGCGAGCATGTCGTCGGCGAAGGCCTCTCCGAAAGGAGACATGGTCTTGATTCAGGACGAGGCTACGGGCCTGGTCTTCAACGCTGCCTTCGATGCCGGCCTGCTGAGCTATGACGCCGACTACCAGAACGAGCAAGCGTGCTCGCCGGTCTTCCGGCAGCACTTGGACGAAGTGTTGTCCATCATCCGACGCCATTTCCGCACGCCATCGTTGATCGAAGTAGGTTGCGGCAAGGGCTACTTCCTCGATCACCTGCGCAGTGCTGGCTTCGAGGCGACCGGCATCGATCCCGCCTATGAAGGTGACAGCCCGTACGTCGTCAAGGCGCCGTTCTCGCCCGCGCTGGGCCTTTCCGCCGATGCGCTCGTGCTCAGACACGTGCTCGAGCACATCCAGGACCCCGTGCAATTCCTCAACGCCATTGCGCATGCCAACGGAGGTCGGGGAAGCTTGTACATCGAAGTCCCGTGCTTCGAGTGGATCTGCGCGAGGCGTGCCTGGTTCGACATCTTCTATGAGCACGTCAACTACTTTCGGGCAGCGGATTTCAAACGCATGTTCGGGCGGATCCGCGAACAAGGCCATGTCTTCGGCGGCCAGTACCTCTATGTAGTTGCTGACCTTGCCTCGCTGCGAGATCCGGCTGCTGTTCGGACTGACCTCGTCGAATTGCCCGCTGACTTCCTGGCAGGCATCGAGCGAAGCAAGGCGCTTGCGCTCAGCACGCCCGGCTCCAAGGCGATCTGGGGCTCCTCTTCCAAGGGGGTGATCTTTTCCCATCATCTGCAGAATGCGGGTGTTGACTTCGATCTTGGCATCGACATCAATCCGGTCAAGCAGGACAGGTACATGGCTGGCACCGCGCTGAAAATCGTTTCGCCGGAAAACGCGCTGCAGATGCTGCCCGCCGGCTCGCTGGTGTTCGTGATGAACTCCAATTATTTTGACGAGATCGCGGCGCACTCCCGCGGCCGGTTTCGTCTAGTGAAGGTAGACCAGAATGAGTTTTGAAGCCGAAACTGCGGCACGCATTGCCGCCAACGACGCCAATGCCAAGTTGAAGACTGACGCGCAGGCACTGATGGATTCGTCCATTCGCGCGGGCTACTCGTACAACTTCTCGTGGCTGGGGCGGCCGATCATCCAGTATCCGCAGGACATTGTCGCGATGCAGGAGATCATTTGGCGGGTGCAGCCCGATTTGATCATCGAGACCGGCATCGCGCACGGTGGCTCGCTGATATTCTCTGCGGCGATGCTGGAACTGAATGCCGCCTGCGGAGGGCCGGCCGATGCGAAAGTGCTAGGCATCGACATCGAGATTCGCGCGCACAACCGCGCAGCGATCGAAGCTCATCCAATGTTCAAGCGGATCTCGATGATCGAGGGATCCAGCGTTGCCCCCGAGGTGATCGAGAAGGTCCGCCAACAAGCGCTTGGCAAGCGAAGTGTGCTGGTGTGCCTCGACAGCAATCACACGCACGCTCACGTGCTCGGCGAACTCCAGGCCTACGCACCGTTGGTGACGATCGGTAGCTACTGCGTCGTCTTCGACACCATCGTCGAGGACCTGCCCGCCGAACTCTTCCCGGATCGCCCATGGGGACCGGGAGACAATCCGAAGACTGCCGTGCGCGAGTTCATGGCTACCACTTCCGACTTTGTGATCGATCACACGATGGATCACAAGCTTTTGCTAAGCGTGGCCCCCAATGGATACCTCAAGCGGACAGGGTAGCCTTCCTTCGAGGGCTGAGGTCGGGTCAGAAGCGGACCTTGGCAACTGCATGACGCCGACAATATGAAACAGGCAGAAGCCGAGCAGGACGAAGAGCGCAGTACGTTTAGAACCGCTTCATCGAGGAGCGCAGGACGAGGATGGCAATAACGCGCTGGCCTCATGGGAGGGAAGCTGCTGTAGACGCGATGATCATTTTCTCTTCAGCACCACGATGCGTCCCAGGTACGGGCCTGCATCAACTGCGCCGATTTCTTCGAAAGCGCCTTCGGCGGCCACTGCAGCATTGATGTCCTTGCGTATCCCTGCACTTGGCGGCCAAGGCAGCGGAAGGGTGCTTTCATCCGAAAAAAGAATCGCCAAGTCGGAATCCGCAAGCATCTGCTTCTGACCCTGAATGTCTCCGACCATGTAGCTGACTGGCATCGATGGAGGCGAAAGACCGCGTCGACGCAGCTCAAACTCTAGATTGTCGCGATTCAAATATTGGGCAATCACGGGGAAGTACAGCTTGCGCTGGCCGATGTTGGGAATCGCCTCAAGGACATCGACCGTCTGCATATGGATTCGGTTGAAGTGCTGGGCCTGGGCAGTGGGCACCGTCGTACCCCAGAGCCGAAGCGCAACCGGTCGCCACGTTAGAAGGGCAAAGATCAGCATGCATAACGCGAACGCGAAGCCAAGCCAACGCGGCATCTTGGAGATGAACAAAGCCGCGAGGATTGCAGTGATACACAGTACGAAAGCGGGCACGACGAGGCCGATGAATGGGCTCTTCATGCTCGGCGCCGTGACTCCGGCATAGGCCGCGCCAGCAGCAATGGCGGCCGACAGCGCGACACGCCAGCTCTGTGCCCACCAAGGCGCCGATACGACGAGCAGTGCACCGGACAATGCCAACCAAGGAGTGCCGATCGCGGCCTTGCCGCCTGGCCCAGTGAGATAGTAGGCAGCTGGATCAAGAGTTGCCGCGTTCTTCGCCCAGACAGCGGCCTGCGAGCCGAAGGCATTGACAGTGATGTATTCATACAGCCGCTGAGATACAGCTGCGTAGTAGGGAAGCACGACTAGTGCCGCGATGGCTCCCGAGAGGATGGCCATGCGGCTGACGCGCAGTGCCTCCTCTTTCGACTGGGTCTGAATGAATGCTGTAGCCGCAGCGGCGACACCGAACACCACGACCGTCACCGGCGCGAGCGTCGGTTTGGCAAGAAGCGCGCCCACAAAGAGGGCGGAGGCTACGGCTACAGTCTTCTGCTCTCCGGCGCGCCAGCGCGGATCGGCGGCGATGGTCATCGCCCCAGCAGCCGTAAGCAAGGCGCAAAGTGCATCAGGGCGGAACTCGACGATCAGAAGTCCAAGCAGAGGAAACGCCAGCAACGCTGCCGTCAGGATGGTGGCCGTCGCCATCGGCAGTGCGCGGATGGTGAAACCTAGAAATAGCCTCAGGATGATGGTCAGCGGGATGGCGTTCATTGCATCCGCCGCCCAAGGATGAGGGCCAAACACCCCGAAGGCGATGAGGGCCAGCAGGGTTTGCAGAGGTGCGTGAGGCGGGTTTGACCAGAACCCCTTAATGAATGCCAGGCCCCCATCATGGTGAAGTGCCTCGAGCCTGGCCAGCGCGTCATTGAAGTAACCAACGTCGTCGTACGTGACGGGCAGCGAGAGCGCGCCGCTGTAGAGCGAGGATTGAATCTGAAAGGCGGCAAAGAGAGCCGCCAGGAGGGCAGCGGCGATCCACGCGGCGCGTCCGGAGTGGCCTGTCACTTGATCAAGCATGGGGGGCCGAAGTTGCACTGTAGAGGAAGTGCCACGATGACAAATAGATCATCACGCCGAAGAAGACGGCGCGTGTCTGGTGGCGGGCGGCGAACACCTTCTGCATTGCATTGGCCTTGGCGAAAGGGCTCGATTGTGGCAGGAGCAACTGGTAGGCAAGCCAGTGACGTGGGGAC
>NZ_LMTS01000173.1:28315-105959 GCF_001541225.1 Variovorax sp. WDL1
GTTGACCAAGGCTTGGCGCTGCGCCAGGGCCTCGTCATCCGTCGGCCTGTCAGGTCAGCACATCGACCTCACCCTGTAGCGCTCGAAGCGCAGCCCACTTGCGATAAAAGGCGGTATAGGCACCTGCGCTGCTCTCTGCGGCAATCGTGCGGATTGCCTTGGCCATTTCGTCCGCGAAGGGCTCCCAGCGAAACGTCGCGGCTCGGCGCGCGCCTTGTTCGACAAGCCGCACGCGAATCGATGGATCTCGCACAGTGCGGAGTGCCTCGACCATCTCGGGAATCGACGTGCCTTCGATCGTCAGGGCGGCACCTTCGGCCACTTCCGCAAGCGAACCGCGGGCGGTCGAGATCACTGGGCAGCCAGAGCTCATGGCTTCGGCCACAGGCAAGCCGAAGCCTTCGTAGAGAGAAGGATAGACCAGCGCCGCTGCCCCGCCGTAGGCCAATGCAAGGTCTTCGTCGTCGAGGTCGATCTGGACGATCTTGTGTCCCGTGCTGTCGACGGTTGAAGTGGGAGTGGTCTTTTCGCCGCCTACGCACAGGACGTCAAAGTCGACCTCGCCCATCGTGTTCACGGCGTCGAAGAAAAGGCTGGCGTTCTTGTAGTTGTTGGCCTGTACGCGAGACCCCACGAACATGTAGTAGGGGCGTTCCAGTCCGATCCGGCGGCGGAACTCGGCGATGGCCCGTTCCTCGCGCGGTTTGAATACCTTGGAGTCAATCCCGCAGTAGGCTACGGATGTCGCGTCAGGGTCGAGTTCAGGGTAGAACTCCAGCAGATCCTTGCGCGTATTTTTCGAGATGCAGATGTGGCGACGCGCGTGAAGGATGGCGAGTTCCTTCTCGCGCCAATCCCTGGCCGACAAGTCGAACCCGAGCCGCTCCGGGATCATGTCGTAGACGAGCAGCAGCGATGGTGTTTCCATCGGAGTGCTGTAGTAGGTCGACGTGAAAACCTTGGCACCATAGTGACGGCAGATCTGCTCCAGCAGTTGCGAGTCACCGGGGTTGTACTTGGATTTGTAGGCCGGAAAAGGAACGACTTCCACGCCATCGAATTCGTCGTTCTCGACGCCGCCCCGGTCGAGGAAGACGATCGGCATTTCGAGCTTCTTCGCAAGCTGCGGAAGTGTTGCCCGCCAGATGCGTGCGATTCCTGACTGCGCGAGCTGGAAGAAGACACCGTCAATTACTAGAGCCATCGTGAGTCCCCTTCAAGCGGGCGCGCGGCCGCGCGCAGCGGCGGAATGAAGCCGTAGCGCCCGTTGCGCTGCGGTGTAGCGCCAAGCCGGCGAGGCCCTCTCGGCCTCGCTGAGTTCCACGGGCACGCCCGTCAGCTGCGTCAGTTCGTGCATAAAGTCTTCCTCCGATGACAACAGCCGGGACGAGAGGAGCTTGTGGCCGTGCCGTTTGGTAATGCGATTCGCCTCATCGATACCGCGCGTGTTGGGCTGCGTCGACAGGCCTTCAGGATTGACGAAATAGACGACGTGAGGATCGTTCACCTTGAAGAAGGTTTTCCCGGCCTGCACGCAGCGCAACCAGAAGTCGTAATCGCCAGCAGACCGGAAGTTGGCATCGAACAGCCCGACCTCGTCGTGCAGAGTGCGTCGCCACATCGGCGCGTTGTGTGGGGAATTCGACTGTATGAGGTTGTAGGGCGTGATGACGGGTACCTCGCTCTTGAATCCGACCGCCGCGGTCTTTGCGAATGACTCCTTGCCGGAGAACGAGTAGTAGAAGTCCTGGTACACGACATCCACGAAGGGAAACTTCTCCAGGATCTCCATCTGCCGCTCGAATGAATCGGACCTTCTCAGATCATCCAGGTTGGTGTTCGTGAGGTATCGGCCCTTGGACAACTCCACGCCGAGATTCCAGGCTTCATAGATCCCGATTCGCGTCGGGGCTCGGTGGTAGACGATATTGGGGAATCGCTCCATGTAGCGGGCGATCACGGAGGCCTCGTTCTCCGGCGAGTCCGCATCGATGATGATGAGTTCGCAGTGGGTCGCGAAGATCGTTTGCGACGTGATGTTCTCGAGAAACTGCTCGATGTAATCTCCGCCACGATAGAGGCTCGCGATGGCGGAAACGAGAACTTCCGGCTTGCTGGGAACGCTCAGGCTCGCGTAACGCTTGGGCTCGACGGGTTTGTAGTCGGTCCCGATCTCGTCAGCCTTCGCTTGCCATTCCTTGATATTGATGAACCGGTCCGTGCCCAGCCAGGGCGCGTGATTGGGATCGTGCACTGGCATTTGCGCAGCATCCTTCAGCGCCTGGGCCGCGCGTTGGGCGAAGAGCTGCATTACCAACTGGCTGCGTGCAAAGTTCTGCCGGCTAAGCCAGTGGTCCCATTGGACGACCTCGGACAGCATGGGGCTGCGCTCCAGCAGGTCCTCGTAGGCGAACTGGATGAAACGGCCATTGGCCAGCTCGGGCAGGATATTGCCGCGCTGGCGCACGCCATCGGCCTCCGGCGACCCGGCGATGGCCTCGACAAGGCCGGCAACGCTCATCCGATTGCCGAGCACCTCGTTGATCCACAGCTGTCGTTCTTCGGGGCTGGGCGTGCGTTCCAGGCTCAATTGGTAGATGCGCTTGACCACCGCTTCGATCTCGCCCGGGTTCTCGATTCGAGCGGGAGCGGGTGTTACCGCAGCACTGACCTCTCCCATGACCTCTCCCATGACCTCTCCCACTTCCTCATGACGAGCGGGGAGGGGCGCCGGTTCGGATGGAGCGGCCCCGTTCGGCACCACGAAGACCGCGCGGTAACAGCGGCCCAGCAGCCGCCGCAGCCACCCAGGCATGTGCCGGCCCAGCGCCGACCTGCGTATTTGTTCAATCACGTAGCACCTTGTCCAAAACTTCGGGTAGTCTGGTTGCGGCGAGTCGCAACCGAATGGAGGCCCAGCTCCGGCCATGCGCGATGTTGCAGGCAGTCACTCCCCGCTACCTGCTCGAGCATGCCGCATCGTGGATGACGGGACGCGAGGGTCGCGAAAGCAGTGCGGCAGCCCGCTCTCGCGCTGCTGGTTGAGCCTGCGGAAGCTTACCAGACCGTTGAGCGCCTCCGGCAGAGGCGGTCGGCCCTGGATTCGCTGCATTACGGTCCGAAAGGGACGCGGCATCGCAGCGCACATCGGGGCACGAGCGGGGAGCGGGCGCACATGCCTAAGCTCTAGAATCCTCCGTGTTGTCTGGAGGCACGCTGCCCACAGCGCTAAGGTCCCGTGTCGGATCCGATAATCTTGCCGGCGCCCTTGCCCGACTCGCCTCCATTGCTGCAAGCCTTCATGCCTCCCAAAATCCCGTCACCCCTCCCCACCCAGAAGTTCGTCTCGTATGCCCAGAACTACGAGGACGTCATGCTGTGGCGTGCTCTGCAACAGGTGGAGCGGGGCTTCTACATCGACGTAGGCGCGCAGTCTGCGGAATCGGATTCGGTCACCAACTCGTTCAGTCTGCGGGGCTGGCGCGGGATCAACATCGAGCCTCATCCGGTGTACTTCGAGCAACTCGTTCAGTTGCGGCCGAATGACGTCAATCTGGATGTCGCGCTCGGGGAGCGATCAGGCACGCTGACGATGAATCTCATCGATGAATCAGGCTTGTCGACGGCGGATGCAGAAATCGCTGGCCGGCATGCCGCCGCCGGGCACACACTCCGAACGCATGAAGTAAGAATGCTGACATTGGCAGAGGTGTGGCAGACGTATGTGCCGGACGGGCAGCCAGTGCACTTCCTCAAGGTCGACGTTGAAGGCTTCGAGCGATCCGTGCTCGCGGGCAACGACTGGCAAGACGCTCGCCCCTGGATCGTTCTGGTGGAGGCAACGCTGCCGAACTCGCAGATCGAGAACCACGAAGTCTGGGAGCCGATCTTGACCGGTGCTGGCTACAAGCATGTCTATGCCGACGGCCTGAATCGCTTCTACGTTGCGGAGGAGCGAGCCGAACTCGCCGCCGCGTTCAAGTACCCACCCAACGTGTTTGATGGATTCATCACTGCGCCCTTCGAGCGCATGCAGCGGGAGTACTCCCGGCTGACGCTGGATCTGGACGCCATGCATGTGCGAGCTTCCGACCTGCTGCAGCAGGTGGGTGCGCTCGAACGAAGCTTGCACGACGGCAACGAGCGCGCTTCGAGTCTGCAGCAGCAGATTGGCGCGCTCGAAAGAAGCTTGCATGAGTGCCACCGGCGAATCGAATGCGCTGAAGCTGCTTTGGTTCAGGCACGGGAAAGGGAAATGGCGCTCCAGGATCGATTGGACGCCGAGCGGACTGCGCTGGGGCACGAGATCGAACAACGCGATCAGTTGTTAGGGCAAGCCGAGCAGCGCGCCAACTTGGCCGAGCAGCAGCGCAACGCAGCCGAGCAGCAGCGCGACGCCATTGTCCAATCCCCTTGGTGGCGCATGACGGGGCCGGGCAGGGCCCTGTTGACCAGGGCACCGAAGTCTCTGCGCCGCCAGGTTCGCCGATCGGCGAAGGCGGCCTGGTGGGTCGCAACGCCTTGGCGCATTCCGGCACGGCTACGTTTCATTCGCGAGCGCCAGCGGATGGAGGCGCAGGCGGGAGGAGACGGGGCCAAGCCCCCTGCTCTGAATCTGTACCCGGACCGAACGCCCGATCGGCCACCCGTGCCGCCGATCGAGGCGCTACCGCGTGATGTCACCGATCGACCACTTGCCGCGCGCTGGTGCATATGCCTGCTTCGTTCGCAACCTGAAATCCGCGCACGTTTTCCGCGCGCGCTGTCACAGCCGGAAGCGGATGGGTTCATCGCCTGGGTGCGGGAGGAGAGCGGCCAACGCTTTGGCCTTTCGGAGCCGGCGCGCTCGCTGGTCGTGAGCGTCCTGCAAGAAGACTTTGGCAACCGCGCGCGTCAGTATTTCGTTGATCGCCCGGATGTGCGTCAGCTTCATCCGCACGGGCTCAGCCCGGCGGGCCAAGGAGAGCTGTACAACTGGTTCATGCAGTTCGGCTGCTCCGAAGGCCGGTTGTCGGCGGAAGAGGTGCTTTGGCTCTTCATTCAGGTGTCCGAGGCACCTGAGCAGGGGGGCGGACAGTGAGTCATCGACGTCCCCGCCTCGCCTTGGACACCTACGTCCTGGCTCAAGGCATCAAGACCGGCGTGTACCGAGTCTGCGACGAACTGTTTCCCTTGCTGGTGCGCGACGATCGCTTCGGCAGCCGCCTCTACTTTCGCTCGCACGACGTAGCGAAGGCTCCCGGCTTGAGAAAGCGGCTGAATGCCCCGGCACATTCCGCACCTGCGCATCGCCCATCGGACGATGCCGACATCCTGCTGTCGCCTTTCGGCGTGACGCCCGCCGAGTGGTTGCTGGACGATCATGTGCTTCATGCCCATATCGTCTACGACCTCATCGGCATCAAGCATCCCGAGTATTTCTCGTCGGAGGGCGCAGCCGAGGTGCAGCGCATCATGGACAGCCTGGACGAGCGCACGGTTGTGTTCGCGATTTCGGAGTTCACCAAGAAGGATCTGCTGGCCTATCGGCCTGACCTCAGCCCGCGTCAGGTGACGGTCATCCCGTTGGCCGCCGGCTCGCGTTTCCACCCATGCGACGACCGGATGGCGATCAAGGCTATGCGCGCCAAGTACGGCATACCTCCAGGCGTACCCTACGTCTTGAGCTTGGCAACGCTGGAGATTCGTAAGAACCTGGAGCAGGTCGTCCATGCGCTGGTTGCTCACCTGGAGCAGAACCCGGAAAGCGACCTGCACCTGGTGCTGTCGGGCATGTCCGGCTGGAAGCTCGAACAATTGCACAGGGCATTTGCAGTTGCCAAGCGCTGGCGCCATCGCATTGTCCTGACCGGCTTCGTGGAAGATGCGGATCTGTCGGCGCTCTACAGTGATGCGCTGTGCTTCATCTACCTGTCGCGTTACGAGGGATTCGGCCTCCCGCCTTTGGAAGCGATGGCTTGCGGCACCCCCGTCATTTGCGCCGATAACTCCTCGCTGCCCGAGGTAGTGGGGCAGGCGGGACTATTGTTCGACTCCGACGATGTGCAGGGCGTCGCCAATGCGATGCATCAGATCGCTGCATCTACTGTGCTCAGGCAGGAACTGGCAACGGCCGGGCTGGAGCGGGCCCGGCTTTTCAGCTGGGATCGATGTGCAGACATCGTCGCGGAGACCCTGATTGTCGCGCATGCCCGCCATGTGCAGCGGCCAACCAATAGCCGGCGCCGTGTATTGGCGCCTGGCTAGCGGCTGGCGCGCGCGGCCCGCGGGGATGGCGTCGAAGGATTCGGAGCCGCGCGCCTCGGGCGAAGCGCGGTCGCTGCCTCAGCAACGGGGCGATCGGTGCGGGGGCGCCCAATCGAGGTTGCGTGAGCGCAGCGTCCGCGCCAAGGTGCTTTAGAAAGAGTAGCCTTCCGCGTTCCGGCGCAGGTCCGCCTCGACCATCATCCCGCACAGTTGCTCGAGCGTGGTCTTGGGTTCCCAGCCGAGCTTTTCCTTGGCGCGGGCTGGATTGCCGATCAGCAGGTCCACCTCCGCCGGGCGATAGTATTTCGGATTGACGCGCACGAGCGTCTTGCCGGTCTTCACGTCGATGCCCACCTCGTTTTGCTCGTCCCCCTCGAACCGCAGTTCATAGCCCGCCGCCTTGAAGGCCATGTCGACGAACTCGCGGACCGTCTCGGTGCGGTTGGTGGCGAGCACGAAGCTGTCCGGCTCCTTGGCCTGCAGCATCATCCACATGCCCTCGACATACTCCTTGGCGAAGCCCCAGTCGCGCTTGGCGCCAAGGTTGCCCAACTCGAGCACGCCAGCCTTGCCAAGCTTGATCTTGGCAACCCCGTCCGTGATCTTGCGCGTCACGAACTCGCGACCGCGCAGCGGGCTTTCATGGTTGAAGAGGATGCCGCTGCAACCGAAGATGTCGTAGCTCTCGCGGTAGTTGATCGTCATCCAGTGGGCGAAGAGCTTGGCAACGCCGTAGGGACTGCGGGGGTAGAAGGGGGTGTCTTCCACCTGGGGAATGGCCTGCACCTTCCCGAACATCTCGGAGGTGGAGGCCTGATAGAAGCGGATCTTCGGGTTGGTGAGCCGGATCGCTTCGAGCAGGTGCAGCGCGCCCATCGCGGTGATCTGGGCGGTGGCGTCGGGTTGGTTGAAGCTCACGCCGACGAAGCTCTGCGCGGCCAGGTTGTAGACCTCGTCGGGAGCCGCTTCCTTCATCAGGGTCAGAGAGCTGCCGAGGTCGGTCAGGTCATATTCGATCAGGTGCAGGTCAGGGTTGTCCTGGATGCCAAGCTCCTCGATGCGCCAGAAGTTGACGGAGCTGGTCCGACGATACGTGCCGTACACAACATAGCCCTTGGTCAGCAAGAGTTCGGCGAGATAAGCGCCATCCTGGCCGGTAATGCCCGTGACTACAGCACGTTTCTTCATGAGGTCCTTCCGATAGATGCAGGAGCGCCATCCGCATGGCGCTGAACCCAGGGATTTTGCCCTAAAGCAGGCAGCGCCATTTTTGAGGACGTTACGAGCCGATGCGTGGAAAACGGGGCGTCTTCCTTGCCCCTTAAAATCCCTGGCGGGCGACGAGCCCCGGGGAGTGCGATGCATCGCGAGAAACAAGCCATGGGTCAGTTCGAGACGGCAACCCTCGAGGTGTGCGCAGTAACTGGCACGCAAGGAGGGGGTGGGGCCTCCGCCATCACACTGGCGGATACATTTCCTCCGAAGTCTTTCGTTTGGGTTCGCACCGCGGGCCCGAATCGTGCTGCGCCCTGTGTCCCAATAGCGTTGATTGCAGGGGGAGCGTGCCGTGGCCGAATGTCGTCGCATACCCGCCCCCGCGCGTTGCGTTGTATCTGTTCAATGATGAGTGAAATGAAACCACGCCTCGCGCTGGATATGTATGTACTTGCGCAGGGCGTCAAGACTGGCGTTTGGCGAGTCTGCGACGAGCTCTACGGAAGGCTGGCGGTTTCTTCGCGTTTCAGCCCGTGCCTGCTCGTGCGGCCTGGCTACGAGCTCAAGGCCAGCGAGTACATCGCAACCGAAGGCCTGCCCGGCAAGCTCCACGACAATCAACTCGCGCCGTCCGGCGACGCCGACATCCTTCTGTCTCCGTTCGGTGTGGCTCCGAGCCGATGGCTGGAAGACGAGAACGTCCTCCAGGCGCACATCATCTATGACCTGATCGCGATCCATCGGCCCGAGTACTTCAGCGTGGAGGCCGCGACGGAAGTGCGCAACATCATCGCCAGCCTCGATGAGCGCACGGTGATCTTCGCGATTTCCGAACACACCCGCAACGAACTGCTTGCATGCCGCCCCGACCTCAGCCCGGCGCAGGTGACCGTGATCCCCCTGGCCGCCGGCGAACGCTTCAAGCCTTGCAACAACATGGGCGAGCGAGTTGCCATGCGGGCGAAGTACGGCATTCCCGCCGGGGTGCCCTATGTCCTGAGCCTGGCGACGCTGGAGATCCGCAAGAACCTGGACCAGGTCGTCAAGGCCTTCGTGCGGTACCTGGAGCACCATGGCGCAAGCGAGATGCGCCTGGTGCTCGCCGGCATGTCGGGATGGAAGCTCGAGAAGCTCGACGAGGCGCTCGCGGGGGCCGGCCGGTGGCGCGATCGCATCGTGCTGACAGGCTTCGTGGACGACGAAGACCTGTCGGCGCTCTACAGCGACGCCCTGTGCTTCGTCTACCTCTCGCGGTACGAAGGATTCGGCCTACCTCCGCTGGAGGCCATGGCCTGCGGAACGCCTGTCATCTGCGCTGACAATTCCTCCCTTCCAGAGGTGGTGGGGGACGCGGGGTTGATGCTGGATGCCGACGATGTCCAGAGCGTCGCAGACGCCATCCGGAAGATCGCCGATGACGACGCCTGCAGGGGCGAGCTTTCTCGCAGGGGCCTTGAAAGGGCCTCCTTGTTCGATTGGGACCGCTGCGCTGAGATCGTGATGGACACGTTGGCCGCTGCTTACGAACGGCATGCTGCAAGGCCCGCGCACCAGAGGCGCCGGTCGCCGGTGCTGCCTGCCACCCCCGAAGGGCTGGAGGCCGTCAATCTCGACAGTTTGGCCGAGGCCAGTTTTCTCGGCTACAGGAATGGCAGCTTGGGGCCCGCGTTCGTCACGCATGGTGCTCCGCTGTCGGCCAGGGCCGGTGCCGGATGGCCCGTGTGGATGGATCGTCTTCCGAATGCGGGCGCAGCGGGCCGCATCGAAGGCGGGTTGCGGACGCTGGGGCAGTTGAAGTCCGGCAGTCCTGACGCGCCGCTGGTCAGCTATGTCACCGTGGTTCGAAACAACGTGGCGACGCTGGCCCGGACCATCGAGAGCGTCCAGCAACAGACCTATGGCAACGTCGAGCACATCGTGCTGGATGGCGCCTCGACGGACGGCACGCTCGAACTCATTCAGCAATACGCAGACCGGCTCGACTACTTTGTATCCGAGCCCGACGACGGCCTCTATGAGGCGATCAACAAGGCCATTCCGCTGGCGCGAGGGCAGTTGATCTGTGTCCTGAATTCCGACGATTGGCTCGAGCCGCATGCGGCAGAAATCGCTGTCTATCGCATGCGCGAAATGTGCGGGGAGCCAGCCCTGCTGCTGACGACAGCGCTGGTGCGCGATGGAGCAGTCATCCACGAGTGGCATCCCGCCTTTGTTCACCCCGGCAGCTATTTCACCTGTGCGAACGATTGCCACAATGGAATCTACGCCACACGGGCGGCGTATGAGCGATCCGGGCCGTACGACAGTGCCTACAAGATCGCGGCCGATTTCAAGTGGATCATGACCTGCCTCGAATCCGGCGCTAGATTCGTCTACACGCGAGAGCCCACGGTCAACTACTCGATGGGCGGTACGTCTGGTGACGTTCGCCAGCACAGTATCGAGTGCATGCGTGTCGTGAGTGACCGCTTCGGGTTTCTTTCGCAGGTCGAGGTAAGCGGTCTCTATCACAGCTTCTTCATGCTGGCGGGGGCATTCGCGGCCGAGGAAGGTGGTCGCCCAAGCAACCACACGCTGTTCCTGCGGCGGGTCTTCGCGGCCCATGAGAGCAAGTCCGATTTTCTGAGCGCGCTGGGCTGGGCCTCGATGGCAACGCTCTAGCACCCTGAAGATGTGGTGGCCGCGCCCGAGCCTGCGCCAGGCGCGCAGGCGCAGGTCGGGCCACCCCCGGTGCCGACCATCAAGCGATCGGTCAAGGAACTGGCCAAGAGCCTCCTTTACAAGCATCCAGGCCTCTATGGCGCCGCGGCACGCGGATACCGGCGACTCAGGGGATGAGCGACGTGGCGCGAATAGCCTATATCGACCACTCGTTTCACCGAACCACCCGCTCCACCGAATTCCTTCCGGAGGTCCTGCAGCGTCACGGCCATGTGGTCGAGCATTTTTGGGACGATGCCTGGCAGGGCGGCCAGCCCGTGGCCTGGAGCGAGGTCGCCGCGCATGACGTGGTGATCATGTTCCAGTCCTTCTGCCGGCCGAATAGTCCGTATTTCAGGCAGTCGCACCCGAACGTCATCTACATCCCCATGCTCGACCAGTTCGGCCTCTGGCAGGGGCCGCTCTACAACCTGTCGGCGTTCTGGGAGCCCTTCCAAGGGTCGAAGGTGCTCAATTTCTCGAATGCGTTGCAGTCGATGACAACGGCCTTCGGCATCGTGAGCCACTTCGCTCGCTACTACCAGCCCGTCACGGCCTCGCCTCCCCCTGCACGCGATGGCCTGCATGGGTTCTTCTGGCTGCGTCGTGAACTGCAGTTGCCCTGGAAGACCATTCGCCGGCTCATCGAGGACGTGCGCTTCGACAGCTTCCACATCCACCTCGCGACCGATCCCGGCACGGCCGCGCCGCAGTTGCCTTCCGCGGAAGACATCGGCAGGCACCGCATCACGACATCCACGTGGTTCGAGCACAAGAAGGATCTCCACGCGCTGATGGAACGCGCGAACGTCTATTTCGCGCCGCGCGCGGAAGAGGGGATCGGGCAGTCGTTCCTGGAGGCCATGGGCCGAGGCCAATGTGTGGTGGCGCCCAATCAGGGCACCATGAACGAATACATCTTGCCGGGTTTCAATGGCTTGCTCTTCGACATCCTGGATCCGCAGCCGCTCGACTTCTCCGACGTGACCCGATTGGGCGCGCGGGCCAGGGAAAGCACGATCGCTGGCCGCGCCGCATGGGAGAGAGCAGAGGACGAGCTCGTGCGTTTTATCCTCACCCCCAGCGAGGCGCTCTATGTCGGCCGCTATCAGCATGCGTTCAAGGGCATGCCGTCTGATGCGCAGCCCGCCGTCCATCCCTCGGCCTCTGCGTCCTGGGTCGCCCGCTTGCGCGCGTTCTCCCAGCGCCACGCCCTCTTTCGCTCGACGCGCGCCATCTGGCATCCCGTGGTTCGGCTGGCCCGGCAGTTGCTGGGTCGCTGACCCATGGCATTGCGTTACCCTTCATCGCATTCACTGCGAAGCTCATGAGGTCTCTATGGAAAAGAAGAAAGTATTCGTCGCAGGCCATCGTGGTCTCGTCGGTACGGCAACGGTACAGGCGCTGAAGAACAGGCCTGACTACGAAGTGGTGACGCGCACCCGCACCGAACTCGATCTTGAAGACCGCGCTGCCACGCGGCACTTCTTTCTCGAGCACCGGCCGGACTACGTGGTCATGTGCGCCGCCAAGGTCGGCGGCATCCTCGCGAACTCGAATTTCCCGGTCGACTTCCTGCACAACAACCTGCGCATCCAGCTCAATGTCTTCGACGCGGCCCACGAAGCGGGGATCGATCGGATGATCTTCCTCGGCTCGTCGTGCATCTACCCGCGCGACTGCCCCCAGCCCATCAAGGAGGAATACCTGCTGACCGGGCCGCTGGAAGCCACCAACCGCCCCTATGCGCTGGCCAAGATCGCCGGTGTGGAGTCATGCTGGGCCTTCAATCGCCAGTACGGCACGCGCTATCTGGCGGCCATGCCGACCAACATGTACGGCCCGGGTGACAACTACCACCCCGAGCACTCGCATGTGCTGCCCGCGCTGATCCGCCGCTTCCATGAGGCAAAGATCAAGGGCGATCCGGAGGTGGTCGTCTGGGGCTCAGGCACGCCCCGGAGGGAATTCATGTACTCCTCCGACCTCGGGGAAGCGATCCTGTTCCTGCTGGAGCTCCCCGAGGAGCGTTTCGCCGAGCTCACCCGTGCGGAGGTGACGCCCTTGATCAATATCGGCGTGGGCGAGGACGTGACCATCCGGGAGGTGGCCGAGCGCGTGAAGGCGACCGTCGGCTATGAGGGTGAACTCAAGCTCGATGCCACCAAGCCCGATGGCACGCCGCGCAAGCTGATGGACGTCAGCCGGCTTCTCACGCTCGGATGGAAGCCTCGTACACCGCTCGATATCGGTCTCAAGAATGCCTACAGCGATTTTCTCCAGCGCCATGCCTGAACGCTCCTTGCGGCGCTACGCGAGGCGCGTCGCCAAGGGCGCCTGGTGGCTTGTCACGCCTTGGCGCATGCCCGAGCGGCTGGAATTCCTGCGCCGGCGCGCGGCGGCGCAGGCGCGCGCGACCGCGTTCGCGATCCTGGTCGAGTCCGAGCGGGAGCGGCTTGCGCTGCGCGAGCGTGGAATGCCGGTGCCGCCGGTTCCGCCGCTCAATCTCTTCGACGATGCCGCGGCGCGGCAGGCCGCCGGCCTGCCGTCGCGCAGTGTTCCGTGGGATCCTGTCGCACCCCAGGACGTGACGGACCGCTGGTCGGCCGCTCGCCTCCTGATCGACCTGTGGCGTCAACGCGCCGATCTCCGTGCGCGCTTCCCGCTGGCCCTGGAGCGCGGGCGCCAGGCCGGATTCGCGCAGTGGCTGCGCAGCGAAGGTGCTGTACAGCTGGGGCTGAGCGATGCGGCCTCAAAGCTGGTGCTCGATGCGTTGGAGGCAGGGCTGGCCGATTCCGCACGCCAGACCTTTCTCGCGAATCCCATGCTGGCCTCCGTGTTGCCGCATGGCTTGACGCCGGCCGGCATGCCACGCCTTTTTAGATGGCTCGTGCACCACGGCGAGAGCGAAGCCGGCTTGCGGCCGGAAGCGCTCTGGTGGCTCCTTCTCCAAGCGGCCCAGAACCCGGTGCGCGAGCTGATGCTGGCCTATGCTTTCACGCCTGCATGGCAGGAACTGCACCCCGACGGCCTGACGGTCTTTGGCCGGGAGGCCTTCTGCGCCTGGTTCGCTGCGGAATACGGTGCCTCGGGCTCGTGGGTCGATGCTTCGACCTGGCCGGACTGGGAAAAGCCGGCCATCCAGATCCGAAACGCCTACTGGGCGCGAAGTGCGTGGCGCGTCGCACATCCCGAGGCCCTGGCCGACGAAGAGCGTGCGCGCGCGCTTCTGGCCTGGCTGTCGTCGCCGGCGGCCGACGTGTCCGACGCGGCTCGCGCCTGGTGCCGGAGACTCGATGTGTCGTCGGTCGCCCGCGAACTCGCGCAGCCCGGCGTCAACATGATCGGGCACTTCTGCTATGCCTCGGGCCTGCGGGTTTCGGCCGAATCCATGGTCCAGTCCATGGGGCGCGTCGGTGTATCGGTCTCGCTGCGCGACGTGTGGACCGACGCCAAGGACGACCCACATCACGTCGACTTTCACGGCATGGAGGTCCACGACGTCACCATCATCCACACCCAGCCCGAACCCTTCTTCGACGAGGCGTATCGGCGCGCCCACCTGTTCGAGCGCAGCCCCCGAACCTATCGCATCGGCTACTGGTACTGGGAGTTCGACTCCATCCCCGATTCATGGGTCGGGCATGCCGAGAAGGTCGACGAAGTGTGGGCCGCGACCGAGTTCGTCGCCCGCGGACTGCGGGAGCGGCTTTCCGTTCCGGTTCGCACCCTGTTCCCCGGCGTCAAGCTGGCGCCTTACGCGAGGCGCAGCAAGAGCTACTTCGGATTGGAGGAGAGCCCCTTCACCTTCCTCTTCACGTATCACATGATGAGCGTCATGGAGCGCAAGAATCCGAAGGGGCTGATCTGCGCCTTCAAGCAGGCTTTCCGGCCGGACGAACCCGTGCGCCTGGTGCTCAAGAGCTCCTACGGCGAGCGCCATCCGGCGCAGATGCAGGAACTGCGCGACGCCGCCGCCGACGCCAACATCACGATCATCGACAAGGTCCTGAGTCCCGACGAAGTCCTCTCCCTCATGGACGCCTGCGACGCCTACGTCTCCCTCCACCGCAGCGAAGGCCTGGGCCTGACGATGGCCGAGGCCATGCTCATGGGCAAGCCGGTGATCGCCACCAACTTCTCCGGCAACGTGGACTTCATGGACGACAGCAACAGCCTGCTCGTCCCCTACAAGCTGGTGAAGCTGGGCAAGCCGATTCCGCCCTACGACGCGGACTTGGAGTGGGCCGAACCGTCGATCGAGCACGCTGCGCAGCTCATGCGCCGCGTCTACGACAACCAGGCCTGGGCGCGGGAGATGGGGGCGCGTGGCAAGGCGAGCGCCGAAGCCAACCTGTCGCTGGACGCCGCCGGCCGCCGGATCGCCGCCCGCCTCGAGGAGATCAAGTCGTTGCGGCGGCGAGCGGCAGGCTGACGGGGTCGCTCGAAGACCGGTCGACGATCCGCCCGTGCTCCAGGTGGATCACCCGGTTGCACTCCTTCGCGATCAGGTCGGGGGAGTGCGATGCCAGCACCAGGATGCCGGACTTGGCCACCACGTCCTTCATCCGCTGCTCGGCCTTCTCGGTGAACTCGGCGTCGCCCACCGAGAGCCACTCGTCCATCAGCAGGATGTCGGCCTGGACGCTGGTCGAGATAGAGAAGGCCAGGCGCATCAGCATGCCGGTGGAATAGGTGCGCACCGGCATGTTGACGTATTCGCCCAGCCCGCTGAACTCGCAGATCTCGGGCGTGAGCGCATCGATCTGCTTCTTGCTCATTCCCATCACCAGTCCGCGCAGCATGATGTTCTCGATGCCTGTGGCATCGTGCTCGATGCCGAGCGCCGGATCGATCAGGCTGGAGACGGTGCCCTGGCGGACGAATTCCCCCGCGGAAGGCTCGTAGACGCCGGCCAGCGTGCGCAGCAAGGTCGACTTGCCCGCGCCGTTGTGGCCCACCAGGCCGAGGCGATCGCCGCTCTTGAGCTCCAGGTTGATGTTGCTCAGCGCCTGTACCACATTGACGCCGGTTTCCTTGCCGAAGCGGCCGCCGGTGACGGAGGCGGCCAGCGTCTTCTTCAACGATGCGGCGCCCGCGCCGTAGATGGGGAAGTTGACCGAGACGTTCTTGAGGGAGATGGAAGCCATTGTTTGTTCAGAGCCAGTAGACGACGCGGCGGCGGTACTTTGCGAACAGCAGGCCCGACACGACCACGCTCACCACTGTCCACCCCAGGATGCCCCACCAGTTGTGGGAATCGGCAACGCCGCCCATCAGGGGGACGCGCAGCAGCTCGAGCATCTGCGCCAATGGGTTGTACAGGATGTACTGCGCGCGGCCGGGGAGGCTCTCCGGGAGCCAGAAGACCGGCGTCAGGAACATCAGCATCTGCATCACGCTGGTGACGATCTGGGTCACGTCGCGAAAGCGCGTGCAGATCAGGCCCAGCGCCAGTCCGAGGGCCTGGGCATTGATCAGCAGCAGCAGGAAGGCCGGTATGAAAAGCAGTGCCGACCAGGACAGCGAAATGCCGGCCCACAGCGCCACCGGCACGTAGAGCACGATCTGGTGCGCGAACTGGATCAGGTTGCGCGCCATGCTGCGCCAGACGAACAGGCTGATCGGGAAGTACCCCTGCTTCAGGTAGTTGCTGGAGCCGATGAAGGCATTGCAGGCGTCGGTCACCATGCTGGAGAAGAAGCTCCAGAAGATGATGCCCAGCGCGAGGTGGGGGAAGAACCTCGACAGCTCGGTGCCGAACAGCGAGCTGTACAGCGGCCCCATGCCGCCGATCATGGCCCCCATGCTGAGGGTCAGCCACAGCGGCCCGAGCATCGAGCGGCGGTAGCGCAGCACGATGTCGAACCAGGCCAGCGTCCACCAGATGTCGGTGCGGCGGGAGCCTTCCCACCAGTCGGACCACGCGCTGCGATGAAGATTGGAGTGTGCTTCGCTCATACGCGTCCGTAGGTGTCCACCAGGCGCACGATGTCGTCCTCGCCAAGGTAGCTACCGCACTGGACTTCGATGAGAACCAGTTCGTCCTGTCCGATGTTCGTCAAACGATGTTTTTCCTTGAGCGGGATATAGCGGTATTCGCCGGGCAGGGTCTTGTGCTCCACGTCGCCGATCTGGACGATGGCGGTGCCCTGCACCACGACCCAGTGCTCCGCGCGCTGGTGGTGGTACTGCAGCGACAGGGCCTCGCCCGGCTTCACCGTGATGCGCTTGACCTTGTAGCCGTCTTCTTCCTTGAGCGATGCGTAGGTGCCCCAGGGGCGGTGGACCACGGCGGGCAACTGCACCGTCTCGTGGCTGCGCGCCTTGAGGATGTCCACCACCTTCCTGACCTGCTGGGCGCTGTCCTTGTGGGCCACCAGCAGCGCATCGGGGGTGTCGATGATCACCAGGTCGTGCACGCCCAGCGCTGCGACGATCTTGGGCCCATGGCTCTCGACCTGGATGTGGGTGCCGGTGGTGTCCACCGCCACGACGTGGTCGTCCGGAAAGGTGTTGCCGCTGGCATCGGCGGGCTGGGCCCTGGCGACCTCGGGCCATGAGCCCACGTCGTTCCAGGCAAACTTGGCGGGCACCACGCGCACGTTGTCTGCGCGCTCCATCACCGCGTAGTCGATGCTGATGTCCGGCTGCAGGCCGAAGGCGTGCAGGTCGAAATTGATCGCGTCGCCCTTCGCCTGCGCGCTTCCCATCGCGTGGCGGGCCGCGTCGAGCACTTCGGGTGCATGCGCCTCCAGCGCCGAGATGATGCCGGCCGCGGTGAAGCAGAACATGCCGCTGTTCCAGTAGTAGCGGCCGGTTGCCAGGTATTCCTGCGCAGTGGCCAGGTCCGGCTTCTCGACGAAGCGCTTGACGGGCTGGCTCTCGCGCGACACCCGCTCCACCTCCACGTAGCCGAATCCGGTCTCCGGCACGGTCGGCGCAATGCCGAACAGCACCAGCGCGCCCTGCTGGGCCAGCCGGAAGGCCTCGCTCGCGCTGGCGACGAAGGCTTCCACGTCGGGCACCAGGTGGTCGGCCGAGAGCACCAGCATCACCGTGTCGCCGCTGAACTGGCGCTCGCACTGCAGGGCCGCCAGCGCGATCGCCGGTGCCGTGTTGCGGCCCTTGGGCTCGAGCAGGTAGGTGGCCGACGGCGGATCGCTCATCTGGCGCAGCACGTCCTTGGTCAGGAACTGGTGATCCTTGTTGGTGACGACCATCAGGTCGCCGGTGCCGCAAGCCTGTCCGCGCTCGATGGCCTGCTGCAGCAGGGTGGAGCCGCCCAGCCTCATGAAGGGCTTCGGAAGCGCCTGCCTGGAAACTGGCCAGAGCCTGGAGCCGGACCCTCCCGAGAGCACCACAGAAAGCAATCGCATTTTTGTCCTTCTCTTTGAGAGCGGGCGATTTTACCGGCCGGAGCCGGGGCGCACCCTGTGGAACCGGGATGCGCGCAAGGGGCGCGCCACGTTGCGAAGATAATCACGCGCTGCGCCGCGACGCCACGTCGGCGACCGATCCGACCCAGCCCAAGACCGCGCTCGCATGCCCCGACAGGAAGAACAGTCCCACCTTGCCCACCCGAAGTACCGACCGGACATCGACGGCCTGCGCGCCATCGCCGTGCTCTCGGTGGTGGGCTTCCATGCCTTTCCGCACTGGGTCAAGGGCGGCTTCATCGGCGTCGACATCTTCTTTGTCATTTCCGGTTACCTGATCTCCACGATCATCTTCGGCAGCCTGGCCGGCGAGGGCTTCAGCTATCGCGAGTTCTATGCCAGGCGCATCCGGCGCATCTTCCCGGCGCTGCTGGTGGTGATGGCCGCGACCTTCGCGTTCGGCTGGTATGCGTTGCTCGCCGACGAATTCCGCCAGTTGGGCAAGCATCTGCTGGCCAGCGCCGGTTTCGTGGTCAACCTGGCGCTGTGGAACGAGGCCGGCTACTTCGACACCAGCGCAGAGACCAAGCCGCTGCTGCACCTGTGGTCGCTGGCGGTGGAAGAGCAGTTCTACATCTTCTGGCCCGTGCTCCTCGGCCTGGCCTGGCGCTTCCGTGGCGGGCAGGGGCGCCACCTCGGCACCTGGATGTGGGTGGCGACCGGACTGTCCTTTCTTCTCAACGTCTACGCGGTGCAGCGCCACCCGACCGCGACCTTCTATTCGCCGCTGCCGCGCATGTGGGAGCTGGCGGCCGGCGCCTTGCTGGCCTGGAACGCGCTGCGACGCGAGCCGCACCGCAACTGGTACAGGCGCGAGCTGCGCAGCGTGTCCGGCCTGCTGCTGATCGGGCTGGGACTGGTGCTGATCACCCGGGGCAAGTCCTTCCCGGGCTGGTGGGCGCTGCTGCCCGTCGTCGGGGCCTGCCTCTGCATCTCCGCGGGGCCGGGTGCCTGGCTCAACCGCCGACTGCTGGGGTCGCGCCCGATGGTGTGGGTGGGCCTGATCAGCTATCCGCTGTACCTGTGGCATTGGCCGCTCCTGGCCTACGCGCGGATCGTCGAGGGCGCCGAGCCCGATCGCACCACGCGCATCGCGGCCGTGGTCGCCTCGGTGCTGCTGGCCTGGCTCACCTATCGCTTCGTCGAGCTCCGGCTGCGCCGGCGCCGCAGTGAAGGCGTGGTCAAGGGCCTGGCCACGGGCATGGTGGCGGTGGCCATCATCGGCATGGTGCTGGTCGGGCGCCTGCTGCCGCCGCGCAACGACGATCCGGGCGTCCAGGCCATCGTCGCGGCCGGCGCCGACTGGGCCTACCCCGACGGCCTGAAGGAAACCAAGGTCAAGGGCGAGACCGTCTACACCATCGGCGAGGGCAAGGAGCGCGTGCTGCTGCTCGGCGACAGCCATGTCGAGCAGTTCGGCCCGCGCGCCGTCGAACTCGACCGCGTCGCGCCCGACGCGCTGAAGACCCTGTACTTCGGCACGCGCGGCGCCTGTCCGCCGGTGCCGCATCTCTTCGAGGACCGCGACCTGGCCTGCGGCCCGCGCCGCGACGAGCTGCTGAAGTTCGCCTTCAGCGACGACATCGACACGGTGGTGCTCGGCGCCTGCTGGACCTGCTATTTCGACATCGAGGAGACGACCCCGGGTTCCAGCGCGCCCCCGCCGCCGGACCACTACTACTTCCTCGACCTGCAGGGCCGCCACCTGCTGCGCGGCGGCGACGGCGTGGCGCGCTCGCTGGTGTCGCTGGAGACGCTGATCAGGCTGCTGCGGGCCGCGAACAAGAAGGTCTACCTGATCCTCAATCCGCCGCTGAGCACCAACTTCGAGCCCCGGCTGCTGATCCACGGCAGCCGTCTCGGCACCATGACCGCCTCGACCTCACCCGTCTCGGCGCCCTTCCCGCCGACGCAGAAGCGCCTGCAGGAGCGGCTGCGCCAGCTGGCGCAGCGTGCGGGCGCCGTCGTGCTCGATCCGGCCCCCACGGTCTGCATCTCCGACAGCCAGTGCATGCTGAGCGGCGAGGGCGGCGACCCCGTCTACAAGGACGGTGCCCACCTGCGCGCCGGGTTCGTGCGCAAGGCGGCGACCTTCCTCGACCCCGCGCTCGTGTCGCCGCGATGAGCGACCCTGGAATCCGGAACATGAGAATTTGCCGCGCATGAAAGCCCTGTTGTACCGCCTCGTTCTCTTTCCATTGGGACTGCTCAGGGGCCCGGGCCTGTTCGGTCGCATCCAGCGCGCCTGGCGCATCTTCGGCAAGTCGGGATGGGCCGGCGTGCAGTGGGAGCTGGGCCGGCGCATGGGCGGCTACAACAACTACGACAACTGGGTGCGCAAGCACGACACGCTGACGCCCGAGCTGCGGGAGAAGCTCGCCCGGCGCGTGGAGGCGATGGTGGGCGGGCCGCTGATATCGGTGGTCATGCCGACCTACAACCCCAACCCGGCATGGCTGCGCGAAGCCATCGAGTCGGTTCGTGCGCAGATCTACCCGAACTGGGAACTGTGCATCGCCGACGACGCCTCGACCTCGAAGGACGTGCGCGAGATCCTGGAGGCCTACAGCTGCAGCGACGCGCGCGTCAAGGTCGTGTTCCGGCCGCAGAACGGCCATATCTCGGCCTCTTCGAACAGTGCGATCGAACTCGCAACCGGGTCGTGGCTCGCGCTGATGGATCACGACGACCTGCTGCCGGCCCACGCGCTTTACTGCGTCGCCGAATGCATCGTTGCCAATCCGGACGTTCGCCTGATCTACTCTGACGAAGACAAGGTCGATGAGGGAGGCCACCGCTTCGGCCCGTACTTCAAGCCGGACTGGAACGTCGATCTGTTCCGGTCGCAGAACATGTTCAGCCACCTGGGCGTGCTGGCCACCGACCTGGTGCGCGAGGTTGGCGGCTTCCGTGTCGGCCTCGAGGGCTCGCAGGACTGGGACCTGGTGCTGCGCTGCATGGAGCGTGTCGATCAAAGGCAAATCAGGCACATCCCGCGCGTGCTCTACCACTGGCGCGTGCATGGCGAGAGCACGGCGAAGTCGATGGGTGCCAAGCCCTACGCGGCCGTGGCGGGCGAACGTGCGCTGAACGATCACCTGGCGCGCACGGGTGTGCAAGGGGCAGCGGAGTACCTCGGTTTCGGCTTTCGCGTGCGCTATGCGTTGCCGCAGGTGCTGCCCCTGGTCTCGCTGATCATCCCGACGCGCAACGCGTTGCAGCTGGTGAGGCAGTGCATCGAGTCGATCGAGGGCAAGACGAGCTATGCGAACCACGAGATCATCCTGGTCGACAACGGCTCGGACGACCCGTCTGCGCTGGCGTATTTCAAGGAACTCGGCACGCGTGCGAACATCCGCGTGCTGCGCGATGACCGGCCTTTCAACTACGCCGCACTCAACAACGCGGCCGTGGCGCAAGCGAAGGGCGAGCTCGTCGCACTGGTCAACAACGACATCGAGGTGATCACGCCGGATTGGCTGTCCGAGATGGTGTCCATCGCCTTGCAGCCCGGCGTGGGCGCCGTGGGTGCGCGCCTGTGGTATCCGAACATGACGCTTCAGCATGCAGGCGTGATCCTCGGCGTGGGCGGCATCGCAGCCCATGCGCATCGCGGCATGCCGGCCGGCCGTGAAGGCTACGGCGGCCGCGCCGGCCTGATCCAGTCCTTCTCTGCCGTCACTGCAGCCTGCCTCGTGATGCGAAAGTCGATCTACGAGCAGGTGGGCGGCTTCGACGAGGTCAATCTGCAAGTGGCCTTCAACGACGTGGACTTCTGCCTGCGCCTGAGCGAGGCTGGCTACCGGAACGTATGGACACCGTACGCCGAGCTGATGCACCACGAGTCTGCGACACGTGGAAAGGACCTGTCGCCCGAGAAGCGTGCTCGCTTCGAGCGCGAGGTGGCCTACATGCATCGGCGCTGGGACCACGTCCTCCAGAACGACCCCGCCTACAGCCCCAACCTCATGCTGGCGCGCGAGGACTTCAGCTACGCCTGGCCCCCGCGCCTCGCGCCCCTCTGATGGCGCTGGGCGTCTCGGTCGCGCTGTGCACGCGCAACGGCGCGCGTTATCTGCCGGCGCAGGTGCAGAGCATCTGCACCCAGGAGCCACCGCCGCGCGAGATCGTGCTGTCGGACGACGGCTCCAGCGACGACAGCGTGGCCATCGTGCGCCAGGCCATGGCCGGCTGCGGCGCCGCTTCGACTGTGGCGCTGACCGTGTTCGAGAACAAGCCGGCTTTGGGCGTCACGCGCAACTTCGAGCAGGCGATACGCGCCTGCCGTCACGAGCTCATTGCCCTCAGCGACCAGGACGACGTCTGGCATCCGGGCCGCCTCGCGCGCATGACGGCCTGCTTCGAGGCACGGCCGGAGTTGCTGCTGCTCCACACCGATGCCCGGCTCGTGGATGGCGAGCTGAGGCCGCTGGGCGACACGCTGTTCCATGCGCTGGAGGTGCAGCCGGAGGAGCTCGAGGCCATTGCCCAGGGCCGCGCCTTCGAAGTGTTCCTGCGGCGCAACCTCGTGACCGGCGCGACCACCCTGTTCCGGCGCCGCCTGCTTGAAGCGGCACTGCCCTTTTCCGACGAGTGGGTGCACGACGAATGGCTGGCCGCGCTGGCTGCGGCAACCGGCCGCCTGGACGTGCTGCCCGAAGCCCTGATCGACTACCGCCAGCACGCCGGCAACCAGATCGGCGCCAGGCGGCCCACCCTGGCCGACAAGCTCGCCAAGGCGATGCAGGCGCGCGGCAGCAAGCACATGCAGCGCTGGCGCCGCGCGCAGGCGCTGCTCGATCGCCTGCTGGCACTGCAGGGCCAGGTGCCTGAGGCCATCGTCGACGCGCAGCGCGGGAAGGTGGCGCACCAGCGCTTCCGGGCCGAGCTGCCGGCCTCGCGCGTGGCGCGCCTGCTGCCGGTGCTGCGGGAGACCGCGAGCGGCCGCTACGAGCGCTTCGGCCGAGGCAGGCAGGCCATCGCGCAGGATCTGCTGGAGCGCGGCTAACGCGCTGCGGCGCGCGATGCCGCATCCAGCCGTCGATAGCGCCAGAACGCGGCCGAGCTCCACACCTTCAGCAGGCTCGTGAGGTGCCAGTAGAGGTGCCGCTTGCTGCTGTGGCTCGCGCGCTGCGCATCGTGCCGGGTCTGCAGGTGCTCCGCGATCGAGAGCTTCCAGCCCGCCAGCCGCAGGCGCGCGCAGATGTCGAAGTCTTCGCCGTACATGAAGAAGCGCTCGTCGAAGCCGCCGATCTGGCGGTACGCCTCGCTGCGGAACAGCATGAACAGCCCCGGGATCCAGGCGGGTTCGGTCGGTATCGCGTAGCCCGGGCGCCGGCGCGTGAGGATCTCCAGTGGCGTGATGATCGCGCGGTGCTGCTCCGCCGTGGTCTTGCCGGGCTCGAGGATGCGCGGCGCCAGCAGGCCGGCATCCGCCGGGGCGTATTCGAGCAGCGGCGCCAGCACGTCGGCGTCGAAGCGGATGTCGGGGTTGAGCACCAGGAACCACGGCGTCTCGCAGCGCGCGAAGGCCTGGTTGTGATTGGCGCCGAAGCCCATGGGGCGCTGGTTCTCGATCCGCTCGATCTGGAAGCCCCAGTGCCCGCCCGCCAGCGCATCGGCCTCGGGGATGTTCAGCGTGAGCAGCACCTTGGCCGTCGTCGCACGGCTGAAGCGGTCGAGCTGGTCCAGCAGCGGGCGGATGAGTTCGAGCTGACCATGGCTCACGATCGAGACCGTGACGGCGGGGGGCGGGGACGGGGATGTGGACATGGTCTAATTTCGCCCGGGGATTCTAGGAGCAGCCTCCCGGGCCTTCCCGCCTTCCACCCATGCTTACCCTGATCGTCGTCAGCTTCCTCATCTCCGCCATTGCAGTGCAGCTGTTCATGCGGCGCGCGCGCCGCCATGCGCGGCGCTACGGCACCGACATGCCGCAGCGCTTCCACAAGGGCCACGTGCCGCGGCTCGGCGGCGCCGGCATGTTCCTGGGCACCGGCATCGCCTGGCTGGTGGCGGGGCTGCCGTCCGATCCCTTCAACGTCAACTGGCCGGTCAAGGCCTCCGGCGTCGCGCTGCTGTGCATCGCCCCGGCCGTGCTCGCCGGCATCGCCGAGGACCTGACCCAGCGCGTTTCTGTGCGCTACCGGCTCGGCATCACCATCGGCTCGGCGCTGCTCCTGTGCTGGCTGCTCAAGCTCGGCGTCGCTCGCGTCGGCATTCCCGTCGTCGACGGCTGGCTCCAGGCCTGGCCCTATGCCGCAATGTTGTTCGCGGTGGTTGCCATCGGCGGGCTGCCGCATGCCTTCAACATCATCGACGGCTACAACGGCCTGGCCGGCACGGTCGCGATCCTGGTCTGCCTGGCCATCTCGCACGTGGCGCTGCAGGTGGGCGACAGGCAGCTCGCCGCCATGGTGATCTGCCTCGTCGGCGCCACGGCGGGCTTCCTGATCTGGAACTACCCGCGCGGCAAGATCTTCGCCGGCGACGGCGGCGCCTATGTCTGGGGCATGGTGATCGCCCTGGCCGCGGTCACGCTGGTGCAGCGGCACCGCGTGGTCTCGCCCTGGTTCCCGATGCTGCTGCTGATCTACCCGGTCTGGGAAACGGTGTTCTCGGTCTACCGCCGCTTCGTTCGCGGCCAGTCGCCCGGCGACCCCGATGCGCTGCACTTCCACCAGCTGATCTTCCGCCGCATCGTGCGGGTCGCCTTCGCCGACGACGAGGCGCGCCAGCTGCTGGCGCGCAACAACCGCACCTCGCCCTACCTGTGGATCTTCGCTGCCCTCACGGTGGTGCCGGCCGTGCTGTTCTGGAACAACACGCCGGTGCTGATGGCCTTCTGCGCGCTTTTCGTCGCGACCTACGTGGCGGCATATTTCATGATCGTGCGCTTCAAGGTCCCACGCTGGCTGCGCCCCTGAAGACCTGGGCTCCCCCCAGGTTGGCTCACTTCGTGTAGCCGCCCACCCCCTGCCGGGGGCAACACCAGCGGCCCGGCGCAGCCGGTTCCGCGGTGTTTCCGAATTTGCCTGCAAAATCCCGTCGTCCCTTCAGCGTGAGCACCATGACCGATCCTGTCCTCAACATCCCCCCGCGCGACAAGGCCGAGATCCTTGCCCAGGCACTGCCCTACATCCGCAAGTTCCACGGCAAGACCATCGTCATCAAGTACGGCGGCAACGCCATGACCGATCCGGCCCTGCAGGCCGACTTCGCGGAAGACGTGGTGCTGCTCAAGCTGGTCGGCATGAACCCCGTGGTGGTCCACGGCGGCGGCCCGCAGATCGAGGCTGCGCTCAACCGCCTGGGCAAGAAGGGCCACTTCATCCAGGGCATGCGCGTGACCGACGCCGAGACCATGGAGGTCGTCGAATGGGTGCTGGCCGGCGAGGTGCAGCAGGACATCGTGGGCCTCATCAACCAGGCCGGCGGCAAGGCGGTGGGCCTGACCGGGCGCGACGGTGGCCTGATCCGCGCCCAGAAGCTCAAGATGGCGGACCGCAACGACCCGAACATCGAGCACGACGTCGGCCAGGTGGGCGACATCGTCGCCATCGACCCCGGCGTGGTGAAGGCGCTGCAGGACGACGCCTTCATCCCCGTGGTAAGCCCCATCGGCTTCGGCGAGGAGAACGAGAGCTACAACATCAACGCCGACGTGGTGGCCGGCAAGCTGGCCACCGTGCTGAAGGCCGAGAAGCTCATGCTGCTGACCAACACGCCCGGCGTGCTCGACAAGGACGGGAAGCTGCTGACCAACCTCAGTGCCCGTGAGATCGACGACCTGTTCGCCGACGGCACCATTTCCGGCGGCATGCTGCCGAAGATCGAAGGCGCGCTGGACGCGGCCAAGAGCGGCGTCAACGCGGTCCACATCATCGACGGGCGGGTGCCGCATGCGATGCTGCTGGAGATCCTCACGGACCAGGCCTACGGGACCATGATCCGGGCCAGGTAAGGAGATCCGGCGCGAGGAGAAGGCGCTTAAAGTTCCTCGGGCGCCGCTCTCACCTTCAGTCGCGAGAACGAGTCCGGCTGCGAACCCACGATACGTGCCAGCTCGTGCTTCATCGCCTCGGGCATCGAATCGGCCTGCACCGATGCATTGGTGGTGACGCAGATCGAATTCGGAAAGGTGATTGGCGCCAGGTCCGAGTAGCTGCCGTTCATGGCGAGATCCATCCTGTAGGCACGGTAAGCCTTGTCTGCCTCCCGAACCGACTTGTCCAGGTCGATCAGCGAGTAAACCATCTGCCTGGAATCCCAAGACTCGCCGGCCTGATCCATTTCCTTCTGGATGGCCGAGAGGGCGCCCTCGGTGATCGCTTCAAGGTGTCCGTCGTGGTACTTGTCCGCGTAGGCACGCACCCGCTCCATGACGGGGTGGCTCTGCAAGTCATTTCCATCCAGGACCATGGCCCAGTTCCTCCCTTCCACCTTGAAGGTACCAATCACCACGACGGCATGGTGCCCGGCATACTGCGTTCCTCCCTGGTCGGATGGGAGCATTCGTGCGAGGCTCAGCACACAGGGGCCATGCTGTTCCACCAGGTCGACGATGTCGTCGACGGTCGGGTTGTGTCGGTACTCCCGATCCAGTTCTGGAGCCTTGGTCACGCCGAACGTCTGTTGCAGTCGCTGGAGCAAAGTCCGGCCGGTATCGCTGCTGCCCGAAATCTCGACGTGGCCTCGGCTGTGCAGATCGTGCAGGATGTTCTCCTGCATAGCCTCCGAATTGCTCACGCACTCTCCCGGGCGCTGGAGCTGGTAGTTGCGCACAAGTGTCGCTGCCCAGGGGCTGCGCTGGAGGAGCCTGAGCACGGACCAGCTCACGTACTGCCGGGTCTGTTGCCCCGGGGCCTGTGGGTTGAACGCGTCGATGCGGAATGCCGGCGCCCGAGGCCGAGCGGATTTGCTCAACGTGTGCATGGTTGTGTCTCCTTGGGTCTGGGTGAAATTCCAGTCCCTCTGTGGCAGGCCGGCGAACTTGGTTCCGTGCGGTGGGTTGCGCGTTGTGGATGTGCGCATAAGTGATTGTCATGAAAGGGTTTTCAGGGTAATTCGCAAAACTGGAATTACCGATGAAAACCGACCCGCATTTCACCGAACTCACTGCTGGCCAACTGCGCCAGTACATTGACGCGGAGGCAGTGTTCAGCGCACTGGAGCAAGCCAGGCGCGCATGAACACCGTCGACCCGCGTGCCTTCGTTCGCGTCAAGCGCTGGCTCGCGGCGCGCAAGGACCGCGATCCGCTCAAGCGAAGAAAAGACCGCTTGCAGGCGGACGTCGTCGACTCGCTGATCAAGAACTACCTGCCCCAGCTCGACGTTCAGGCATAACCCGTCGGATTCCCCTGCTGCCAGCGCCAGCTGTCCGCGCACATCTGGTCCAGCCCCCGTCGCGCACGCCAGCCCAGCAGCGACTCGGCGAGCGCAGGATCGCCCCAGTAGGCCGGCACATCGCCCGGCCGCCTCGGCCCGATTTCGTAGGCGATGGTCTTGCCGCTGGCCCGCTCGAAAGCCTTTACCACCTCGAGCACCGAGGCGCCCTGGCCCGTGCCCAGGTTCAGCGTCACCAGGCCCGGCTGCTTCTCGGCATGGCGCAGCGCCGCCACGTGCCCCTCGGCCAGGTCCATCACATGCACGTAGTCGCGCACGCCGGTGCCGTCCGGCGTCGGGTAGTCGCCGCCGTGCACCGAGAGCTTGTCGCGCAGCCCCACCGCCACCTGGCTCACGAAGGGCATCAGGTTGTTCGGCTTGCCCTGGGGGTGCTCGCCGATCAGGCCGCTTTCGTGCGCACCCACCGGGTTGAAGTAGCGCAGCAGCGCGATGCGCCACGCCGGGTGCGCGCGATGCAGGTCGCGCAGCGCGTCTTCCACCATCAGCTTCGATCGGCCGTAGGGGTTGGCGGGCCGCAGCGCCGCGCTCTCCGGGATAGGCGAGCTGTCCGGGTCGCCGTACACCGTTGCCGAGGAGGAGAAGATCAGCGTGCGCACGCCCGCGGCCTGCATCGCCTCGACCAGCACGAAGCTGCCGTGCACATTGTTCTGGTAGTAGGTGATCGGGTCGGCCACCGAGTCGCCCACCGCCTTGAGGCCGGCGAAATGGATCACGCCGCCGATCGTCTCCTCGCGCAACAGCCGGTCGAGCAGCGCGCGGTCGCGCACGTCGCCCTCGACGAAGCGCGGCGCGGTGCCGATGATCCGGGCCAGCCGGTCGAGCACGCGCACGTCGCTGTTGCCGAGGTTGTCCAGGATCAGCGGCGCATAGCCTGCCGCCGCCAGCGCCACGCAGGTGTGGCTGCCGATGAAGCCGGCCCCGCCGGTCACCAGAATCGTTGGGCTCATCGTTCTCTTTCGCCGGTGTCGTTGAAATCCGTTGATTCTGCGCGACGTACAGTGGATGCCCGGTTGGCACGCGCTCACCTCGCTGTGCGAGAATCAATTTTTTACATTTGCACGCGCCCATGCAGAACGAAGAGACAAGCGCCCCCGGTGCCCCGCTGAGTTCCGTGAGTCCAGAGCCGGTGGCTGCACCGGTACGCAAACGTCCCAAGCCGGGCGAACGGCGCGTGCAGATCCTCCAGGCCCTCGCCGCCATGCTGGAGCAGCCGGGCGCCGAGCGGGTGACGACCGCGGCGCTCGCCGCCCGGCTCGAGGTGAGCGAAGCCGCGCTGTACCGGCACTTCGCGAGCAAGGCGCAGATGTTCGAGGGCCTGATCGACTTCATCGAGCAGAGCGTGTTCACGCTGATCAACCAGATCACCGAGCGCTCCGCCCCGGGCCAGGAGCAGGCCGCGCGCATCGTCGCGATGCTGGTCCAGTTCGCCGAGAAGAACCCGGGCATGACGCGCGTGATGGTGGGTGATGCGCTGGTCTACGAGAACGAACGCCTGCAGAACCGCATGAACCAGTTCTTCGACAAGATCGAGGCCACGCTGCGCCAGGCCCTGCGCGGCGCCGCGGCCGCCGAGGGCTCGGCCACGCCCAGCGTCGATGCGCAGGTGCGTGCCTCCGCGCTCACCGCCTTCGTGGTGGGGCGCCTGCAGCGCTTCGCGCGCTCGGGCTTCCGGCGCCAGCCCTCGGAGCATCTCGACGCTGCGGTCGCGCTGATGCTCTGAAGCGGGCGCTACCCCCAACGAGATAGCTGCCTATCGGCAAGATAGGGGGATGTCATGCCCGGTTCGCGGGTTCGTGGCCAGAATGCAAGCTCCTGACCACGAACGAGGAAAGCCCCATGACCGATCCCCGCAAGCTCACCACCGAGAGCGGTGCCCCCGTCGAGAACAACCAGCACTCGCAGACCGCCGGGCCCACCGGGCCGGTGCTGATGCAGGACCACCACCTGATCGAGAAGCTCGCCCGCTTCGACCGCGAGCGCATTCCCGAGCGCGTGGTGCACGCCCGCGGCTCCGGCGCCTACGGCGTCTTCGAGGTCACGGCCGATGTCACGAAATGGACCAAGGCCCGCTTTCTCTCCCAGCCCGGCAAGAAGACCGAGGTGCTGGCCCGCTTCTCCTCGGTGGCACCCGAATCCGGCGGCGCCGACACCCAGCGCGACCCGCGCGGCTTCGCGCTCAAGTTCTACACCGAAGAGGGCAACTACGACCTGGTCGGCAACAACACGCCCATCTTCTTCATTCGCGATCCGTTGAAGTTCCCCGACTTCATCCACACGCAGAAGCGCGACCCCTACAGCCACGTGCAGGAACCCGACAACGTCTGGGACTTCTTCTCCCATTCGCCGGAGATGACGCACCAGTTCACCTGGCTGTTCGGCGACCGCGGCCTGCCCCGGAGCTTCCGCCACATGGACGGTTTCGGCTCGCACACCTTCCAGTGGGTCAATGCCAAGGGCGAGGGCTTCTGGGTCAAGTACCACTTCAAGACGAACCAGGGCATCGAGTGCCTGACGGCGGAGGAGGGCATGCGCCTGGCCGGCGAGCAGCCCAGCTACCACCACCTGGACCTGCTGCATTCCATCGAGCGCGGCGAGCTCCCGGGCTGGCGCGTGCAGGTCCAGATCATGCCCATGGCCGAGGCGCATCGCTATCGCTTCAATCCCTTCGACCTGACCAAGGTCTGGTCGCACAAGGACTATCCGAAGATCGACATCGGCACCCTCACGCTGAACCGCAATCCCGACAACTACTTCGCCGAGATCGAGCAGGCAGCCTTCAATCCGGCCAACTTCGTGCCGGGCATCGGTCCCTCGCCCGACAAGATGCTGCAGGGCCGGCTGTTCAGCTACGGCGACACCCAGCGCTACCGCCTGGGCATCAACCACACGCAGTTGCCGGTGAACTGCCCGCACGCCACGCGTGCCGCCAACTACGGCCGCGACGGCGCGATGCGCTACGACAACGCCGGCCGCAGTCCCAACTACGAGCCCAACAGCTTCGGCGATGCACCCAAGCAGAGCGACGAGCCGGTCTACGCGCCGCTCGAAGTGCAGGGCTGGACCGGCAGCCATGCGTGGACCCGGCATCCCGAGGACACCGACTTCGTGCAGGCCGGCGACCTCTACCGCCTGATGGACGAGGCTGCCAAGGGTCGCCTGGTGGCCAACATCGCCGGCAGCCTGGGGCAGGTGACGCGCCAGGACATCATCGAGCGCGCGATCGGGCATTTCCGCCAGGCCGATGCCGACTACGGCGAACGCGTGCAGAACGCCGTGCGGGCTGTGCGGGCGCGCATCAAGGGCGAGGAAGTGGCGCTGCAGACCGGCAAGCCGGCCCAGGTGACGGCCGGCGCGTGAGGGGCCGGTTGGAAGGCTTCCCGCTCAGTTCACCGCCGTCACGGTGATCCGGTTGTCGACCTTGTCGACGCCGTTCACGGTGCGCGCGATCTGCTCGGCGCGCGACTTCGCCTCGGCGCTCGGCGCCGAGCCGCTCAGCCGCACGGTGCCCGCGTTCGAGGCGACATCGATCTGCCGCGGACCGAGCTCCGGATCGCGCGCAATCGCGGCCGAGACCGATGCGGTGATGGCCGTGTCGTTGGTCGACGAGCTCAGCGCACTGCCGGCGTTCTTCAGCGCCTGCTTGGCCGCATCGACGTCCTCCTTCACGTCCGGCGACTTGAAGTAGTTCACCGTGTTGTCGCGCGCCTTCTCCGCCAGGTCCGCGGCCTTGCGCGCGGCGGAGAGCGTTGCGTCCTGCGTCTTCTCGACGGCGGCATCGACGTTCTCGCGGCTCTGGGCCGCATCCCGATCGCTGCAACCCGCCAACGCCGCCATCGCGGCACACGCCAGCAGCACGGCGCCATGCCGCCACAGCGGGCGAAGCTGCCGCTCGTGCTTCGAGGTCATCGGGGTTCTCCTCGCCGCGGCCCTCCGCCGCCGCGGAACTGCTCCAGCATGCCCGCCAGGCGCGCCACACCGCCTGTGCCGCTGGCCGCGCGGCCGATGAAGGCGCCCGCTGCGGCACCGATCAGCGTGCGGCCGATCAGCGAGCGGCTGCGCCCGGTCGCCATCAGCAGCAGCACGCCGGTGGCCAGCACGATCAGGTGTTCGCCCGGCAGGTCGGGCCGGCGTGCGTCCGCTTCCTTCAGCGAAGCGAGCCAGGTTTTCAGTTCCATGAGAGGACTCCTCGTTCAGCGCCTTCTTCATAGACGCGGCGCCGCATCGCGGGTGTAGGCCGGGTTCGACGATGGAAGGGGGAATCGCGCCGCCGTCCGCCGGCGCAAGTTTCTGGGCGCAGGCCGGCCGGCGAGCGCCGCCTCAGTCGGTGTCGCGCACCTTGTGCTGCGACATCAGCTGCTGCTGCGTCGAGGGCGGCACCGGCTCGTAGTGCGACAGCTCGATGGTGTAGCGCCCCTGGCCGCTGGTCATGGCATTGAGCCGCGACTGGTACCCCGAAAGCTCCGACATCGGCACCTGGCCGCGCACCAGCACCGTCCCCGCCGCTGCGTTGGCGGTGCCGCTGACCAGCCCGCGCCGCGACGACAGGTCGCCGGTGATGTCGCCGATCGCGCCGTCCGGCGCCGCGATATCGATCTTCACCACGGGCTCCAGCACGATCGGCCGCGCCTCCTGGATCGCCGCAATGAAAGCCTTGCGGCCCGCCGTCGCGAAGGCGATGTCCTTGCTGTCCACGGTGTGGCTCTTGCCGTCGTACACCGTCACGCGCACGTCCACCACCGGGTAGCCGGCGATCGCGCCGTGCTCCAGCACCTCGCGCACGCCCTTCTCGACGGCCGGGATGAACTGGTAGGGAATGGCTCCGCCCTTGACCTCGTCCTTGAACTCGAAGCCCGCGCCGCGCGCCAGCGGCTCCACGCGCAGGAACACCTCGCCGAACTGGCCGGCCCCGCCGGTCTGCTTCTTGTGGCGGTGGTGGCCCTCGGCCGGCGCCGTCACCGTCTCGCGGTAGGCGATGCGCGGCGGCCGCGTATTGACCTCGAAGCGGTACACCTCGCGCAGCCGCTCCAGCAGCACGCGCAGGTGCAGTTCGCCCAGCCCGTAGACGATCGTCTCGTTGGTGACCGCCACGTGCTCCACGCGCAGGCAGGGGTCCTCGTCCACCAGCTTGCCCAGGATCTCCCACAGCCGCTGCTCGTCGCCGTGCCGCTGGGGCTCGATCGCCAGGCCGTGCACGGGAATGGGGAAGTCCAGCGGCGCCAGGTGCACATGGTCATCCTCGGCCGCATCGTGCAGCACCGCGTCGAAGTGGGTGTCCTCCACCTTCGCCACCGCCACGATGTCGCCCGGGAGCGCGCGCGCCACCTCGGTGTACTCCTTGCCCTGCAGCATGAACAGGTGGTTCACCTTGAAAGGCTTGCGGCCGTTGCCGACGAAGAGCTGGCTGTCGCGCGTGACGGTGCCCTGGTGCACGCGGAAGATGCCCATCTTGCCCACGTACGGATCGACCGTGACCTTGAACACATGCGCCAGCACGTGCAGCGACGGGTCGGGCTTCGCCTCCATCGGCCGCGCCTCCTCGCCCTCGCCGACCAGGAAGGCCGGCGGATTGGCCTCGGTGGGGTCGGGCAGCAGCTTGACGATCACGTCCAGCAGCTCGCCCAGCCCGGCGCCGTTGCGCGCCGAGACGAAGCACACCGGGATCAGGTGCCCTTCGCGCAGCGCCTGCTCCAGCGGCGCATGCAGTTCACGGGGGTCGACGTCGCCCTGCTCGAGGTAGCGATCGACGAAAGCCGCATCCACCTCCACCACCTGCTCGACCAGCGCGCGGTGCGCCGTTTCCACGTCGCCCATCGTGCAGCCGCCCTCGCGGTTGTAGAAGCAGTCGAGCACCCGGGTGCCGCCGTCGTCGGGCAGGTTCACCGGCAGGCACTCGCGGCCGAACGCGGCCTGGATCTGCGCCAGCAGGCCCGGCATGTCCAGCCCCTGCGAATCGATCTTGTTGACGATCACCATGCGCGCCAGCTTGCGCCCGGCGGCATGCTCCATCATGCGGACCGCCATCGGCTCGATGCCGATCGCCGCGTTGATCACCACCGCCGCCGTCTCCACCGCCTCCAGCGCCGGCAGGCTCTGGCCCAGGAAGTCGGCGCCGCCGGGCGTGTCGAGCAAGTGGATGCGCGTGCCTGCATGCGCGAGATGCATCACCGAGGAATTGAGCGAGTGCTGCATGCGCCGTTCGAGCGGGTCGAAGTCGCTCACGGTGCTGCCGCGCTCCACGCTACCCGGCGCGCCGATGGCGCCGGACTTGAGCAACAGGGCCTCGGCCAGCGTGGTCTTGCCGGAGGCAGGCGCCCCGACGAGTGCCAGGGTTCGCACCGCTTCCATTTCGGCCGCGAGGCCGTTCGATCGGCTTGGCATGGACATTCTCCTTGCGTGCTCCGCCCGGTGGGCAGTTCAGGGTACGGGATTGCCCAGCGCGGCGCAAGGCGGACGAACCTGAGCGGCCGGCTCGCGACGCCGGCGGGCCGAGGTCTATCATGCTCGCCCGACCGGAGGACTCGCCAGCATGCACACCCCGACCTTGCTCGTCTTCGCCCTCGTGGCGCTCATCGCCATCGCCACACCCGGGCCCACCGTGCTGCTGGCGCTGGCCAATGGTTCGCGCTTCGGGGTGCGCCGCGCGCTGCCCGGCATGCTCGGCGCCGTCGCCTCCGACTTCGTGCTCGTGGGCGCCGTGGCGCTCGGCCTCGGTGCATTGCTGGCGGCTTCGGAGTTCTGGTTCTCGGTGCTCAAGTGGGTGGGCGCGGCCTACCTGGCCTGGCTGGGCATCCGCCTGCTGCGTTCGCAGGGCAGCCTGGATCTTTCGCAGCAGGACCCGGCAAGCAGCGGGGGCAGCCCGCGCGCCATCTTCGCCAAGTCCTTTCTGGTGGCGGTGACCAATCCCAAGGGCTATCTCTTCTGCTCGGCGCTGATGCCGCAGTTCATCGACCCCAGTGCACCGCAATGGCCGCAATATGCCGCCATCAGCCTGGTGTTCGCGGGCCTGGACTTCTCGGTGATGCTGGCCTACGCGGTGATCGGCGCGCGTGCCGTCAAGCTCTTTCGCCGGCGCGCCGTGCTGTGGCTGGACCGCTGCTGCGGCGGTGCCCTGCTGGCGCTGGCGGGCTCGCTCGCCTTCTACCGCCGCAGCGCGAGCTGAGCCGCATGGCTTCTTCCCAGGCAGGCGGCAGAGGGCCTGGGTGAGGGTGGCTCAGCCTTCGTCGAGTTCAAACGCCGGCACCCGCCGCCCATCGACATCCGTGAACCCATACTCGCGCGCGAGATCCGCGACACGGTACACGCCGCCGCTCTTGTCCAGCACGCCGGCATCCCGCGCCAGCGCC
Organism: Variovorax sp. WDL1; assembly: GCF_001541225.1. GTDB lineage: Bacteria > Pseudomonadota > Gammaproteobacteria > Burkholderiales > Burkholderiaceae_C > Variovorax. The sequence goes on from NZ_LMTS01000173.1 coordinate 62,665, forward strand.
ACCACCGCCCGCCCCAGATAGCGCGTCGATTCCGTGCGTGCGAGTGCAGGCCGCTCCTGCCAATGTGCCTCGTCGGTCTTGTGCCCGGTCAGGACGAACTCCGTGCGCATCCATCCGGGCGACACCGCCAGGGAAGCCACGCCGTGCGGCCGCAATTCCTGCGCCATTGCGAAGGCCAGGCGCGTCATCGAGGACTTGGCCAGGTCGTAGAACAGATTGCCCCGCAGGTAGCGATCGCGATCCCAGAAGGTGGTCGTCACGATCAGCCCGCGCTTGCGGCGAACCATCATCGGCGCCGCGAAGCGGCTGGCCAGCAGGTGGTTTCGCACGCCGCGGTCGAGCATCGAGTCCCAGTTGGAAAGCGGATGCTCCCAGAACGGCGCCTCGAACACGCCGTTGAAGGTCTCGTGCCCGCCCCAGGCGTTGTTCACCAGCAGGTCGATGCGGCCGGCCTCGCGCTCGACGCGCGCGAACAGCGCCGCGACTTCCTCCTCGCGCGCGTGGTCGCAGCGCACCGCGATGCCGCGACCGCCCATTCGCGTGACTTCCTCTGCCGTTTCGTCGATGCTGCCGGGGAGGGCGTCGAGGCCCGACAGGCCCAGCAGCTGGCCATAGGTGCCGGCCGGCTGCTCGCGTGTGCTGCGCCCCGTCACGTACACGGTGGCGCCGGCTGCGCCCAGCTCCTGCGCGATCCCGCGCCCAGCGCCGCGGCTGGCGCCGGTGACCACGGCCACGCAATCCTGCAGACTTGACTGTTGCTGTTGCTGTTGCTGTTGCTGTTGCTGTTGCTGCTGCTGCATCCGCTGTTCCTTTCTTCGCTTCCTTGCGAGCCAGGAAACGATAGGGAGTCTTCAATCCGCTGTCTTGGAAGAACCCGAAACGGTGCGTCCCAGGAACTCGGTCGGCGTCAGCCCGCAGAGAGCTCGGAATTCGTTGGCCAAGTGCGACTGGTCGTAGTAGCCATGGTCGACCGCCATCCCGGCCCAGTCCGCGCAGGCAGCCGTGCAGCCGCGCCAGCCTGCCCCAGGCGCGCGGCGACAGGCCCACTTGGACGTGGAACAGCTGCTGCAGACGCCGTTCCCCGACGCCGACCGCCTGCGCCACTTCGTGCAGCGGAAGTTGTCCGCCCGAGGCGGCGATGAGCCGCGCTGCATGGGTGGCCGCTCGCTGCGACGCGGCTGCGCCGTCGGCCTCGCGCACCCGGCGCTGCAAAGCGGCATGCAGTATTGCCATGCGTGCGGCGGTGTCCGGCGCGTGAGCCATGCGCTCCAGCAGCCGGGTCCCTTCGCCGCCCCACAGCGTGTCCAGGTGCACGGCCGTCCCCGCCAGCTCGCCGGCCGGCAGCCCCAGCAGGCCGGCCGCTGCGCCGGGACGCAACGTGATCGACACGCCGTCGATCTGCCCGCGCAGGCGCACCAGTGCCGGCGCGGTCGAGGCGCCGACCACGACCGCGGAAGGACTGCAGACGTCGCCGAAATCGAAGATCAACCGAACTGCCCCATCGGGCAGCACGCGTTCGAGCACTTCGTGTCCCGCCGCCACACGCTCTCTGCACAGCAGGATGTGCGAGACATGCCCCTCCAGCGCCCCGCTTACCGGAAGGGCCCGCAGCGTGCCCGCGGGCGCATCCGCCTCCGGCCCTTGCACCGGGTCATCGTGGAGGCGGAGGAAGAGTCGTTCGCTCATGGGATGAAGTGCCGCTCGAATGCTACTTTCTACCCCGTGCGCGGCCGAGGTGCCAAGCCCTCGACGCCCCCGCTCACCTAATGCTGCGCGGCATCGTCCGCCAGCGGTTCGCCGTCGCGCAGCCAGGCGTCGATCAGCGTGTACGACACCGCCAGCATCACCGGCCCCACGAAAATGCCGACCAGCCCGAAGCCCAGCAGCCCGCCGATAACGCCAGCGAAGATCAGCACCAGCGGGAGGTCCGCGCCTCGGCGGATCAGGATCGGGCGCAGGAAGTTGTCCATCGTGCCGACGATCACCGTCCACACCAGCAGGAAGATGCCCCAGCCCGTCGACCCGCTCCAGAAGACCCAGATCACCGCCGGCGCCAGCACCAGCGTCGGGCCGACCTGCACGATGCACAGCATGAACATCACCGCCGTGAGCAGCGCCGCGAAGGGCACCCCCGCGATCGCCAGGCCGACGCCACCCATCACCGCCTGCACGAAGGCCGTGACCCCGACGCCCAGCGCCACGCCGCGGATCGCCTTGCCCGCCAGCACCACCGCATCTTCCCCGCGCTGGCCGCCGAGCTTGAAGCCGAAGCGCCGCACCACATCCGCCGCCGACTCGCCGCCCGCATACATCATCCCGGCGATCACCACCGTGAGCAGGAACTGCAGCGTCAGCGCCCCCACCACGCCCGCCTGTGCGAGCAGCCACGAGGTGACCTGCCGGATGTAGGGCGTGACCTTGTCCTCCAGGCCCGTCACGCCGGCGGCCACCAGTTCGTTCCAGGCCTGCGTCAGCCGCGTCCCGATCAGCGGCAGGCGCTCCACCCAGCCGGGCAGGGCGGGAGGGCCCTGGCTGATCAGCAGCCGGACCCACGCGACCACTTCCTCCGCGTTGGAGACGATGGTCGAGATCGCCAGCGTGAGCGGCAGCACGAACAGCAGCAGCAGGATCACCACCATCACCAGCACCGCGAGGCTGCGGCGCTTCCACAGGCGCGCCTGGATCCAGAGAAACGCGGGCCAGGTGGCGACGACGACCATGGCGGCCCAGATGGTGGCGCCCAGGAAGGGTCTCAGGATCCAGAGCGAGGAGCCGATGAGCAAGGCCAGCGTGAGGACGCTGAAGGTGGTTCTGGCAAGGTCGGGGCGGGGGGCGGACATGGGTGCAGGGGCAGGGGTGGCAACCCGGAGTGTGCGCGAAGTGCGCCGCCCGTGGCATGCGCCCGGCGCCCCCTTCCGCAGAGGCCGGTGGGCGCAAGAGGCTTGCGGTTAGCATCGCCGGCAGGGACACGCAGTCAGGAATTAAATGCGGATATTGCTCGTCGAGGATGACCGGGTGCTGGCGGATGCGCTCTCGCGGGCGCTGGTGCAGTCTGCCCATGCCGTCGACGTCGTCTCCACCGGGGAGGAGGCCGACCATGCCCTCGCCCCGGGCACCTACGACCTGGCCATCCTGGACATCGGCCTGCCGGGGCTGAGCGGGCTGGATGTGCTGAAGCGCCTCCGGGGCCGCAAGTCCACCATGCCCGTGCTGATGCTCACCGCCTTCGACACGCTCGCGGACCGTGTGCGCGGCCTCGACCTGGGCGCCGACGACTACCTGGCCAAGCCCTTCGACCTGCCGGAGCTCGAGGCGCGCGTGCGGGCGCTGCTGCGCCGCAGTACCCAGTCCACCCCCGACCTCGAACACGGTTTGCTGCGCTTCGACACCGTGGGCCGCCGCGTCTTCCACGACAAGCGGCCATTGGAGCTGTCGCCGCGCGAGCTCGCCTTGCTCGAACTGCTGCTCATGCGCGCTGGGCGTGTCGTGAGCAAGGAGCACATGGTCAACCACCTCTACGGCTGGGGCGAGGAGGTGGGCGACAACGCGATCGAGGTCAACGTCTACAGGCTTCGAAAGAAGCTGGAGCCGCTCGGTTGCGAGATCCGGACCGTGCGCGGCATGGGCTACCTGATCGACAGCAGCGATGTGGAGGCCTGAGCCCCGGCTGCAGCGCAAGCTGCTGGCCTGGCTGCTCGGGCCCCTCGCCGTGCTGCTGGTGCTCGATACCGCCGTTGCCTACTGGAACTCGCTGCGCTTCTCCAACCTCGCCTACGACCGCGCGCTGCACGAGATCGGACGCGAGATCGCGCTGCATGTGAAGCTCGACGGAACGCGGCCCCGGCTCGAACTCTCGGAGGCCGCGGCCAACATCCTCTTGCTCGATCAGGAAGACCAGCTTTTCTACCGCGTCCTCGGCGAAGACGGTGCCGATCTGGGCGGCGATGCGCAGTTGCCGCCGCGGCGAATCGAGAAAACCGCCGGGCCGGACTTCTACGGCGACGAGGTGCGCGGCGAGCCGGTGCGGATGATGGTGGCCTGGATGCCCATCGGTGCGGACGCCGGGCCACCTCGGGTCCTGGTGCAGGTGGCCGAAACGCTCAACAAGCGCGCGCGCTTCACCTGGGAAATGGTCGCCAACGTGGTGCTGCCGCAGCTGCTGTTGATCGTCATGGCGACAGCGGTGGTCTGGTTCGGGGTTTCGCGCGGGCTCGAGCCGCTGCAGCGCCTGCGCCGTGCCGTATCGGACCGCTCGCACCTGGACCTGAGCCCGATCGACACGCACGACGTTCCGGGAGAGGTGCGCCCGCTGGTGGACGACGTCAACGAGTTGATGGCACGCCTCGGGCGCACCTTCGACTTCCAGAATCGCTTCGTCGCGGACGCCGCGCACCAGTTGAAGACGCCGGTCAGCGGCCTGAAGGCGCAGATCGAGCTGGCCTTGCGGGAGAGCGATCCGCAGCGCGTGCGCCACTCGCTCGCGCAGCTCTACATCAGCGCCGACCGGCTGTCGAGGCTGGTGCGCCAGCTGCTTTCGCTGGCCCGCAACGAACCCGGCGCGCTCGACTCCATGCAACTGCAGCCGCTCGACCTCAATGCCCATGCCCTGGAGGTGAGCATGGACTGGGTGCCGCAGGCCATCAGGCGGAACATCGACCTGGGCTTCGAAGGTGCCGACCACCCGCTGATGATCGATGCCGACCGCGACCGCCTGCGCGAGCTGGTCAACAACCTGATCGACAACGCGATCCGCTACAGCCAGCCGGGCGGCCGGGTGACCGTGCAGGCCGGCCAGGCCGGAAACGACCAGTGCCGCCTGGCCATCAGCGACGATGGCCCGCGAATTCCCGTCCAGGAGCGTGCCCGCATCTTCGAACGCTTCCATCGGCTCCTCGGGACGCAGGAAGATGGCAGCGGTCTCGGCCTCGCCATCGTCAGCGAGATCGCCACGATGCACGGCGCGCGCATCACGCTGGAGGAAGACGCCGATGGCGTGGGCAACACCTTCAGCGTCTTCTTCCCGCTGCGCGATTCCGATCGGCACGCAAGCGCCTTGTAAGCTTGCTGACAGCTCGCGGACAACCAACTGTCAGCGCGCCGGCAGAAAGGTGACAGGACAGGTCTCTACGCTCGGGCGAGGCGGAACCGCTGTGGTTCCGGACCCCGTCCACCAAGGAGACACCGTGTCGTTTTTGTCGAGTCCCGAATTCTGGATCGCCCTGTCGCAGATCATCCTGATCAACATCGTCCTGAGCGGCGACAACGCGGTCGTCATCGCGATGGCCTCCCGCTCGCTGCCGCCTGCGCAGCAAAAGAAGGCCATCCTGTTCGGGAGCGTCGGCGCCATCGTGCTGCGCGTCGTCCTGACCTTCTTTGCCGTCTATCTGCTGACCCTGCCGTACCTCAAGCTGGTCGGCGCAGCGCTGCTGGTCTGGATCGGCATCGGCTTGCTCCGCGAGGAGGAAGAGGAGACGAGCCTCGAAGGCCACGCCGGCCTGGGCGCGGCCATCAAGACCATCGTGCTGGCCGACCTCGTCATGAGCCTGGACAACGTCGTCGGCGTCGCCGCTGCGGCCAAGGGCAATGTCCCCCTGCTGGTCTTCGGCCTCGTGATCAGCATTCCCCTGATCATCTTCGGCAGCACCCTGATCCTGAAGCTGATGGACCGCTTCCCGGTCATCATCGTCCTCGGCGCCGCGCTGCTCGGTTGGGTCGCCGGGGAAATGGCGATGTCGGATCCTTCCATCGTTGGCTGGGCTGCCAACCAGCATGCGCTGCACACGGTGGTCCCCGCGCTCGGCGCCATGTTCGTGGTGGCGATCGGCAAGTGGCTGAACAGCCGGCGCGCAACGCGCGGCGAGGAACCGCGACCCGCCAAGGCGTCAAAGCGGCCCGCGGTCTGAAGGTGCCCGCATGACGCGCATCCTGGTCCCCATCGAACCAGAGGAGCCGGCGCGGACGCGCTCGGCCATCGAGCAGGTCGTGCGCATGCGCCGAAGCGACCGGGTGACCGTTCGCCTGCTGCGGGTGCAGCCCAAGGTCTCGGGCCACGTGGCGATGCTCTTCAGTGCACGCGAACTGCTCGAGCTGCAGCTGGAGGCAGGCGCCGAGGACCTGCAGTACGCGCAGCGCCTGCTCGACCTGGCCGGGGTGCCCTACGCCAGCACCGTGCTGGTGGGGCGCACTGCAGAAACCATCGCCATGGCCGCACGCGACTACGGCTGCGACCGCATCGTCTTCGGCCGCGACGAACCCGGCCTGGCGGGAAGGATCTTCGGCTCGCTGGCGCAGCAGGTTCGACAGCACTTGGGGGCGAGCGGGGATCCGCAGGTCATCGGCTCGTGAGGGCGTCGCGGCGCGATTGTCTACGCCTCAAAAGCTCGGGGCGTCGTCGTCCGGCGGCTTGGAAGCGAGTGCCTTCAGCTCCTTCGCGAAGATCTCGCCGATATAGGCGTCGAGACGCGTTTCCACCACCCCCGCATCCGTTGCCCGGCTCTGAGCGGATTCGACGCTCTCGCCATCGGCCCGGGTCGCGGCCTGCGCCGACTCGAGCGGTTGCCTGCTCTGTTGACATGCGGCAGTGCCGAATGCCAAGCCCACGATCACTGCAGCCTCGAGCACCTTGAGGAAGTTCATGACTGCTCCTGTGATGACAGGACCGGAATGCGTTGGCTGAGGCCGGCGGTCCTGCGGACCGACCGCATCGCATCGAAAAAGGCGGGCGCCGGCCCGCGGGTCATTCGAGTAGGACGCCGAACGGGGGATGTCTCTGCACCGCTGGGGTCGAACGCAGATTACGCCTGCCATGGGGCGGTTCAAATACGACTTAAGGCATACACGAGCAGGCGAGACGAACCCCAGTCTGGCGGGAAGAATCTTCGGCCCAGCAGGTGCGCCGGCACCTGGGGCGAGCGGGATGCCCAGGCCATCGGCGCCTGAAGACGCTATGTCGCCAGCGCCCGCAGGATCAATGCGGCAATCATGATCATGAGGAAGCACCGCAGGAGGTCGCGGAAGCGCGTTTCGGAGAAATGGTTGGCCCATCCGTTGCCAACGTAGTAGGCCGCGCCGCTGACGGCGGTGCCCAGCGCCAGGGCAGCCAGGCTGACGCGCGGGACGTTCGTCATGCAGATCAGGCCAACCTGTATGGTCTTCGACAGGGCAAAGCAGAGATTCAGCACCACCAGTTGTTCCAGGCGATTGAGCCGCGCCAGCGCGCCATAGAGCAATGCAAACGGCGCACCGACGTTCAGCGCGGATTCGGTCATTCCAGCCAATCCACCGAACACAGCCCCTGCGCTCTCCGGAGAGGCGATCTCGGGGGGCTGCCACCGCGCAAGGGCCCAGGAGGTGAGCACGCTCGTCGCCAGGAGCGCCGCAAGCAGAAGCAGCAAGACGCGCTCAGGCAGGCCCGTTTGCAGGGACGCACCCAGCGAGGCGCCGATGCCGATGGCTGGCAGCAGGCTTGCCGGAATCCTGCTGATGCGCAGTTGGCGACGGTTGACCACCAACCAGGACGAGGCCATCAGGAGCGAGGGAAGCGCCACCATCAGCACGGCCGCACGGTAGTCCAGGAACAGCGCCAGCAGCGGCGTGGCCATCATGGCAAAGCCAAGACCGAACAGCCCGTGCGCGAAGCCTGCTGCCGCCAGTATGGCCACGGTGGCCAGGACCGACCACTCGGGCATTGACGCTAGTCCACGATGTTCGAGCGCACCCGTCGGGCTGCTTCGTTGAGCCGCGCCACGGCTGCCGGCATGTCGACCGCGAGCACACGACCGTTCTCGACAATCGTGCGGCCGGCGACGATGACGCGGTCCACATCGTCGCCGGTGGCGCAAAGCACTAGAAACTTGAAAGGGTCGTAGCTGGGCGCCGCCTTGAAGGTGTCCGCACGCACCAGGACGAGATCTGCCTTGCAGCCCGCCGCGAGCCGACCGAGGTCTGGACGCCCCAGCGCGTCGGCCCCGCCAGCCGTGGCCATGGTAAAGACATCGGCCGAAGAGGCGCCGTCCACCGAGTGCTCGACGATGCGGCACACGGTGGCTGCCATGCGCATGTCGTTGAACATGTCGAAGGGATAGGTATCGGTGCCAAGCGATTGCCGAATCCCCAGTTGCCGATACTTGCGGATGGAATTGATGACGCCGCCGCGCCGGGCCTTCACCCATGGCAAATGCACCACGGTGGTCCGCGAGTCGCGCAGCGCAGCCACCTCGGAGGGCTTCAGCGACGCCATGTCGCCATCGCGGGTCATGATCTGGCCATGGCCGATCAGGCAGTCCGGCCCCAGCAGCCCCGTGTCGAGCATGTACTCGACCGTGCTCATGCCGTATTCCGATTGGATCCGCTCATACTCGTTGGGAGACTGTCCGGCGTGGACCTGAACAGGCAGCTTGTGCGCGTTCGCGACCCGGCGGGTCTCCCGCAGCATCTCCGGGTCGCAGGTGTCGATCTGCCCGGGAGCCAGCATGGTACGCAGCCGTCCCTCGTACCTGCTGTCCCAGCCAATGCAGTAATCGACGCAATCGCGGAAGCGGCGGCGCCCTTCATCGGAGTACTTCTCGTACCACACCTTGCCTCCCGGCGCGTGTCCATAGTGCATCGCCCTGTACCGAGGACCCGAATAGCAGCGTAGCCCCGTGGCCATGGCCACCTGCGCGACCCGTTCGGTGATCGAGATGTCGCCGTCACCACCCACCTCATAGTCGTAGCCGAGTTCCACGACGGTCGTGGAGCCGGTTCGTGCAAGCTCGGCAAATGCGCATTCGGCGGCAATCACCTGGGCTTCGGGATCGATCGCGTGCCGCACCGCCGGTAGCGTCTTGTAGAGGGCCCCGTAGTTCGTTTCCCTCGCCTGGCTACTCAGGTTGCTGGCCTCCTCGAGATAGCCCTTCGTGTAGAGCGTATCCGTCACGTGCAGATGCGTGTTCACGAAGCCGGGCATCACGATGCGACCGCTGGCGTCGATTCGGGTGTCTCCATCCCCGGGCGGGGGAACGTCAACGCCGACCGCGACGATCGAATCACCTTCGATGACTACGACAACACCGCGCTCCATGACCCGGTGGGCGCCGTCTTGCCAGGCGATGACTGTTCCGTTTTCGATGTATGTCTTCATGGTGTTTCCGATCGGACGGCGCTGCGGCCGGAAGTCGTGCGTGGGGAGGGCGTCGCCGTTACTCCGGCTTGATGCCTGCGGCCTTGATGGCCTCGCCCCATTTGCGGTGCTCCGCCGCCAGGAAGCGCCCGAATTCGTCCGGTGTGCTGGGAAACGGCTCCAGGTAGTTGGCCTTGAGCTTCTCGGCGATGTCGGGTGAGCGCAAGACCTTCATGAACTCGGCGTTGAGGCGTGCAACCACGGCCGACGGCGTCTTGGCCGGGACCAACAGCCCGGCCCAGCCGTAGGATTCAATGCCGCTGATCCCGAAATCCGCGAGCGTCGGTACGTCCGGGATGGTCGAATCCCGCTGCGTTCCCAGTACGACCAGCGGCGTCACCTTGTGCTTGGGATCGCGGACGAACGACATGAAGTTCGCGGGATTCGTTGCCCCGTACTGGATATTGCCGCCAAGCAGGCTGTTGATCATCGGTGCCGTGCCCGTGTAGGTCACGTGCTGCATGGCGAGCCCGGTGCGGCCCTTGAGCATTTCGACGGCCAGGTTGGATAGTGAACCGGGACCCGGTGACCCGTAGTTCAGCGAGGCCGAGTCGGTGCTGGCGAGCAACTGCTTGAGATCCTTGAAAGGCGCGCTCGGCCCGGCAACGATGACATTGGACCAGCGCACCAATGTGCCCACGGGCGAGAAATCATCCCGCTTCCAGCGCATGCCGTTGAAGACGAACTCGTTGGTGACGATGTTGGGCACTTGGACAAGCACCGTGTAGCCGTCCGGAGCGGCTCGCGATACGTATTCGGTGCCGATGTTGGTGGAAGCGCCGCCACGGTTTTCAACGACCACCGGTTGCTTGAGGGCGTCGGCCAGCCTGGGCTGGAATAGCCGCGCGACGAAGTCGGTGGCGCTGCCAGGTGGGTAGGGCACGATCAGTGTGATCGGGCGAGACGGGAAATCCTGTGCCTGGGACAGAGGCGAGGCGAGGCAGGCGAGTCCAGCGAAGAACGCTGCGGCCCATGCGGAAGCGGCCCGAAACCGGGTGGGGAACATGGCAATCTCCTGGTGTCACCCGGCCATCGAGGCCGGTTCGAGATGGAGTGTGCTCAGCCTGGCTCTTCCTCACCAGCAACTAATTGCCTGCTGCCGCTCATTGCACGGCACTCAACGCAATTGGATCCAGCACGCGATAGCCGCCGTCCGGCGAGCGCGCAATGAGGCCCTCGTCCTGGAAACGGGCCAGGGTCAGCGACACCCATTGGCGGGTCGAACCGATCATGCCGGCAAGCTCGCCGTGGCTCAGTCCACGCACGGTCCCGTTCTCGCGTTCCGCGAGCATCGCGAGCAGCCTTGCCAGCCGGACTCGCATCGAGTGCGTGGCCAGCAACTGCAGGAGTGCGCAATAGCACTGCATCTTGTGAACCAGGGCGTCGATCAGTCCCAGCGCCAGATCGGCATACCGGCTGCTAAGCTCGCGCAGTTCGGGGCCGGGCAACTCCAGGCACTGGGTCTGCGCCACCGCAACCGAGGTCCAGGCGTGCTGGCCCCCGCCGAATATCTGTGGGGCGCCGACGTAGTGGCCCTGGGTCCAGTAGCCCAGGGTGAGTTCGCGGCCATCCTCAGAGACGTAGTAGGACTTCACCACCCCGGCTTCGATGAGGTAGATGCCGTCGTGCGTGCCGCCTTGCCGGAATAGAAGGTCGCCAACGCGATAGTCGCGCCGGCGCCCGAGCGCCAGGACGGCTGCCAGCGTGGCCGGCTGGAGGCGCGCCAGCAAGTCGGGCGCGACGCAGGCCGTGCCCGAGGCAGGGGACAGCAGTGTGGTCTGCTGCAGCGGGAGCACGGGGTTCACCCGGCAGTCACGGGTCGAGGCACGGATCATCACTTTCCTTGCGACGGGGCGTGGCGGTTGATGCGGATTACCGGGGCAAACTTACCACCAGCGCAACGCGCGGGCCGTCGCCTTGCGCGGCCCGCGCGTGCCGCGAGAATGTGCGCTCAACTCTTCAGGAGACGCGAATGACCAGCAAGAACACGGTCTGTCTGTGGTACGACGGCACGGCCCTCGACGCCGCAACCTTCTACGCCGAAACCTTCCCGGACAGCGCAGTAGGCGCCATCATCCGCGCACCGGGCAACTATCCCGACGGCAAGCAGGGCGAGATCCTGGTGGTCGAGTTCACCGTTGCCGGCATCCCCTGCATCGGGCTGAACGGCGGCCCGCACTTCAAGCACAGCGAGGCATTCTCCTTCCAGATCGCGACCGACGATCAGGCCGAGACCGACCGCTTGTGGAACGCAATCGTCGGCAATGGCGGCCAGGAGAGCGAATGCGGCTGGTGCAAGGACCGGTGGGGGCTGTCATGGCAGATCACCCCGCGCGTCCTCACCGAGGCGCTGGTCAACCCCGATCGCGCAGCGTCCAAGCGCGCCTTCGACGCGATGATGACGATGCGCAAGATCGATGTGGCTGCGATAGAGGCGGCGCTGCGGGGCTGAGGCCTGCCAGCCAGTCGACGGGGCGTGTTCGACGGCATGGCTCGCACCGGTCCGGACCAGCACTTTCTCTCTACAGGAAGGGTGCAACGTTAGTCATGACGCTTTCCCGCGCACGCCTCACGTGGTTCAGGACGGCGTTCTTCACCAAGGCGGCATCGCGGCTCTTAAGCGCCTCGAGAATCTCCTCGTTTTCTTCCAGGCTTTCCTGCACCCGCCCTGGCCGCGACTGGATCTGCATGGACCCAAGCCAGCGTACCCGGTCGTTGATCGTCAACAGGATCTGCGACAGCAGCGTGTTTCGACTGGCGCTGGCGAGCGCCAAGCGAAAGTCGCTGTTGAACGCCCGAGTCTTCGCCAACTGGCCGCGCTGCAGCTCGCGCCGTGCCGACTTGAGAAAGCCCGCCAGTTTCTCGATTCCGGCCTCGTCCAGGAAGGTCATGGCCTCGACCGCTGCTGAAACCTCCAGGATCTCGCGCAGATTGAAAAGATCGTTGATCTCTTTCTGGGTCATGGCTCGGACGACGTAGCCCCAGCCGGAGTCGTGCCGCACTAAGCCTTCTTGCTGCAAGCGCCCGAGGGCCTCGCGCACCGGCGTGCGGCTCAGGCCCAGGCGTGCAGCGATCTCCTGCGCCCTCAAAGACTCGCCGGCCCTGTAGTCGAGATTGATCACCGCCTCCTTGATCGAGGAGTAAGCCCTGTCTTGCGCGGTAGGGGGCAAGCTGCTAGATTTCGTTGGTGCATTCATATTGCATTCAATTTGAATTCACTGTGAGTGCGAATTTGCCACATCCTACAACCGCCAAAGGACGACGCCATGGAAAACCAGATGAGCTTCCTCGAACTACCCTCTCGCCCCAAGCCGCGTCGCGGCGGCGAAACCGGCCTTTACGACATGTTCATGCCCCTGGCGGAGCAGGCCGCGCTGCTGGAAACCGCATCGGAGTGCATCGACTATGCCAAGCTCATTCACATCGGGCTCGCCTTCGGTGGCGCCCTTCCGAGCGGCTGGCTGCAGGAAAAGCTCGGCATGTACCGCGCCAAGGGCATCAAGACCTTCCCCGGCGGCGTGCCTTACCAGGTAGCGCTGGTGCAGGGCAAGGTGCCGCAGTTCATGAAGTGGGTCCGCGACTCGGGATTCGACGGCGTCGAAATAGCCGAGGACGCGATGAGCTACCGCGCATCGACGGACCAGGAACGCGACGACCACATCAAGATGGCGCTCGACCTCGGATTGTTCGTGGATACCGAACTCGGCAAGAAGAATCCCGAGGCTCCCCTCGACCTCGCCGAGGCCTACGACACGATGATGCGGGACCTGGGCATGGGAGTCGCCCACGTGGTCCTCGAACGCTCCGAACTCGACCACTACAAAGGGGCGGGCAAGGATCCCTCCCCGGTGGTGGACCTCGTCCGGCGTGTCGGCCTGGAGAAGGTGCTGATCGAACCGGGCCCCTTTGGCTGGCCCGACTACCACGATTGGACTTTCAAGACCTTCGGTCCGGAAGTCAACGTCGGCAACATCTATCCGCATGAACTGCTGTACGTGGAGCTGTCGCGGCGCGGCCTTTCGCGCTTCGGCTACTGGTACTTCGACAAGTTCGAACACATGGCCCGATAGGCCGGATCCGGAGAATCGCAATGGAAAGCTTTCTGCCCGCATCCCGCACTGTCAAGACGCCGAGGGTTGCCTCGCCGCGAGGTGCGTGTGACTGCCATTTCCATGTCTTCCCGGCAGAAGGCCGCGACAACCTGGCACCGGATCGTGGCTTCACCCCCGCCATCGCTGCTCTGGACGACTGGTTGGCCTGCGCAGGGACGCTCGGCCTCGAGCGTGGCGTGCTGGTCCAGCCCAGTCCCTACGGCACCGACAATCGCGTTCTGCTGGAGGCCGTGGCGCGCGCGCCCGACCGCTTGCGAGCCGTGGTCGCACTTGCGCCGCAGACATCCGTCGAGCAACTGCATGCGTTGAATCGCGCGGGAGCGCGTGGCGTGCGCGTGAATCACTACCTTCACCAGGGCCGGCTTCGCTATGCGGGTGGGACGACCCTGGAGAGTGTGCGGCCGTTGTTGCCAGCCTTGCTGGAGATCGGCTGGCACGTAGAACTTTGGATCGACGTCGCCTCCGACCTGCCCAACGTGATGGCGCAACTTTGCGACTGGCCACCGGTGCCGTTGGTGTTCGACCACATGGGTTGTCCCAAGTCTGCCGAGGACGTCGATTCGCCCGGTTTTCAGCAGATGCTGGCGCTGGTTGCCTCTGGACAGGCATGGGTCAAGCTTTCGGGAGCCGACCGGATATACCCCAATCCGATCGAGTACCCCTGTGCGCGCCCTGTCTTCGATGCGCTGCTGGCGACACGCACCGATCGTCTGGTCTGGGGCACCAACTGGCCTCATCCCCACCTGCAAGCGCATATGCCCGACGACGGCGACCTGCTCGACCTGTTCAACAGTTGGGTCCCTGATGCGAATGCACGCCAAGCCATTCTTGCCGCCAATCCCGCGCGGCTCTACGACTTCGCGGCGCCGGACTGACCCTTCGGCGACCTCGCCTCACCCAGGCAACATAAATGGAGACGACCATGACAAGACGGTACTGGATCACCCTGCTTCTAGGCCTCAGCTGCCTCGTTGCCCACGCCTCCGCACAGGACGCGTACCCCAGCAAGCCGATCCGGCTGCTGGTCCCGTTTGCCCCGGGCGGGGCCGCCGACGCAGTCGCACGCATCCTGTCGAAGCCGTTGGGCGAGCAACTGGGCCAGCCCATCGTGATCGAAAATCGGGGAGGGGCCGGAGGAAACATCGGTGCGGATGCCGCAGCCCGCGCAGCGCCGGACGGCTACACATTGCTGCTCGGCTCCTCGGCCAATCTCGCCATCAATCCAACGCTCTACAAGTCGCTCCCCTTCGACCCGGTCAAGAGCTTCGCCCCTGTGAGCCTCGTCGTTGAAGCGCCTCACGTCATCGTCGTATCGGCCGCTTCCCCCGTCGATTCCGTCGCGGATCTGATCCGGCAGGCCAAGGCCGCAAAGCAGCCCCTTGCGTACGGAAGCGGCGGCGTGGGAACGCCAACTCACTTGGCGGGGCAACTGTTCGCAACCCGCGCCGCGGTGGAGATGAGGCACATTCCCTACAAGGGAAGCGGCCCCGCGCTCGTCGACCTGATGGCACAACGACTGAATGTGCAAATTGACAGCGTACCTGCGGTTATCGGGCCCATCCAGGGAGGCAAACTCAAGGCGCTGGCACAAACCGGCAAGGATCGTCTACCCATCCTGCCGAAGGTCCCGACAGCAGCCGAGGCGGGGCTGGCCGACTTCGAGGTGATCGGATGGTTCGGCGTGCTTGCGCCCGCGGGAACGCCACCGGCGGTCGTCGAGCGACTCAACTCCGCCATCAGGGCCGCGCTGAATGAGCCGGAAACCCGGGCCTTGTTCGATCGACAGGGCGCCAGGACCACCGCGAACAGCCCAACGGAATTTGCCAGCTACATCCGTGCGGACATCGACAAGTGGGCCGCCGTGGTGAAAAGCGCCAGCATTCAACTCGACTGATCGGAGATCGCATGCCAGTCAAAATGCCATCCATCGGCTTCATCGGGCTCGGTGTCATGGGGCGGCCGATGGTCCGCAACCTGCTCAAGGGAGGCCTGTCTCTTTCGGTCTTCACGCATGGGGACGTGCCTGCGGACATTGCAGCTTCTGCGTTTGTCTGTGCCCACGCACGCGAAGTCGCCCAGCGCGCTGACACGATCATCGTGATGGTGCCCGACACCCCTGACGTCGAAGCCGTGCTGTTCGGGGAGCAAGGCGCGGCGGCCGGCCTTTCGGCTGGCAAGACCGTGATCGACATGAGCTCCATCTCGCCCATCGTTACCAAGACGATTGCGCGCCGCATCGGCAAGCTGGGCTGCCACTACCTCGACGCTCCGGTCTCGGGCGGCGAGGTCGGCGCCCAGCAAGGAACACTGTCCATCATGGTGGGCGGTCCCGCAGAGGTCTTCGAAGCAGCGCATCCGTTGTTCGCGCTGATGGGCAAGAACATCTCGCACGTGGGCGATCACGGCGACGGGCAGACTGCCAAGGTCGCGAACCAGATCATCGTCGCGTTGAACATCCAGGCCGTTGCGGAGGCCTTGGTCTTTGCGGCCCGCGCCGGCGCGGACCCGGAACGCGTGCGTCGGGCGTTGATGGGCGGCTTCGCAACCTCCAAGGTGCTGGAGGTGCATGGTGAACGCATGACCGGCCGGCATTTCGAACCTGGCTTCCGCATCTCACTTCATCAGAAGGACCTGAACCTCGCGCTGGAGAGCGCGCGCCTCCTTGGAATGGCCTTGCCGAACACGGCCACGGCACAGCAGATGTTTGGAAGCTGCGTCGCACAGGGCGGGGCTCGCTGGGACCATTCGGCGCTGGTTCGCGCCATCGAGCTGATGGCCGGCTGCCAGGTGGGCCTGGACCGGGCATGACGGCGGCGCTGCGAAGGGGCATGGTGGTCAGCATTGCTCGACGCCGGACGATCCCGCGCGTGCTTCGCTGGCTTGGCATGGCATTGGAACAGGACATGTCGCTGGTCTGGAGTTGTTGCGGCACACCAGCACTCGGACACTTCCCGGCAACCCCGTCGCCAGATGTTGACCGCCACGCCCGCATTTGCCGGTGCACGCATTGCGGCTATCGCTGGCGCCAGACTGCTTCGCCTGTCGGCGAGCAAGCCGAGTGGCATCCGTTGGGCCCGGACTCTCCTTCCAGATAAGAGGCAGGAGGCGTGCGCGTCAAGTGGATGGCTTGGGCAGTCCGTAGCCCAACTGACGCGCGTGCCGCAAAGAGAGCAGCACTACTTCTCTGAGTCACAACCATGCGTGCGGCGCAAGTCCGTTGCCCATGTCTTTCCTGCGGTTGAGCTTGTCAGCTGCAAACTCAAACACGTACTATGGTCTCTGGCATACCAGAGTACGTCCACGCGAACTTGGCGGATGCCAATTTCCCGCGCAAAGCCGCCTACGCAAAAGGCGGCGCGTCCTTGCATGACAAGGCCCAAGCAATGACCCTCGCTGGTTAGCGGGGACGGAAAGGCATCGTCTTCGATCTCGGTGAGCTTGCCTTGAAGTTGGCCTGTCCTGTAGCCAAATGGTCTTCGCTGGGAGAACCCCGCGGTGATCATCATCATTACCGCCTGCGAACCGTCCGGCTGATCGAGCGTCATGGGCTCGATGCCGTCATCGAGCTTTCGTTCCGTGGAAGGGTCACCGGCCCCAGTCGTTCCAGCTTCCGCAACTCCGCAGCGCAGAACTCAGGGGACTGCATGCCCCCGAACGCCATCGCCTCGCTGGCGAACCGGCTCGCCGCGTCCGGCAGCGCATCCCGGCCTTGCAGCCGAAACGAAATCGGCGCGAGCGGGCCGAACAGCAGGGCGCGCTGCAGCCCAGGCCAGCGTTCCAGGTCGGGCTCCACGCCGGCGGCGCGCGCGAACAGCAACGCCATCAGGTTCATCTTCGTCTTCCGCGGCTTGTCGCCATGGGCCCGGCATGCGGCGAGGTCCGGTTGCATCTCTTCGGGCGTCGGAGATGCGACGGCACCGCTCCATACGTAAGCCAGCCACCGCGCCTGCAATTCGAGCGGCGGGAACAGCGGCCCGGACTGATCCCACATCCCCACGAACGCAAGCCCCGGCAGCTCCGGGTGGAAGGTGTGCTTGTAGAGATCGATGCGCTGCGCAGCCAGGTTGAGCGTGCGGCGGATCGGCTCGCTCAGGAAGGGCAGGTTCAGTTCGAAGCCGGTGCCGAAGAGGATGCCGTCGAACGCCTCCGTTCGCCCGTCGCCGAACGTGACTTGCGTGCCGTCGACACGATCGAACCATGGGCGCACTTCGATACGGCCCTCGGCGATCAGGGGAAGGTAGTGCTGGCTGAGCGTCAGGCCAGCGTCGAAGATGCTCTCTGCGGGTCTCGGTGCGCCGTACTGGTCCGGGCTGCCCACCGCGTCCAGCACCAGTTGCTTCAGCATCGCACCGAACTCCGCGGACGGCAGCGACTCCTCTGCCAGCGCCTGGTAGCGCGAGAACACGCGATGGTCCGACGGGACTCCGGCCATCAGTTTCGGAAGCACATAGCGCTGGCGCCGGTTGCACACGACGACGCGGGACGCACCGAGCATGCAGAGGTCGCTGGCGATCTCGAGGGCGCTGATCGCACAGCCGGCCACGAGAACGCGCTTTCCCCGGTAGCGCTCCGGGTCCTTGTATGCGCTGGTATGCGCCACGCCGGCGTCGCCCGAGAACGACTCCAGCCCCGCTACCTGGGGGACGCACGCGTGCTGGAACCGGCCGCTGGCGACCACGACTTTCTCGAAGACTTCCTCCTCGGCGCCGTGCCGCACCGCCCATCCGCCCGGTGCGGCCCGGATCTCGCGCACGGGCGTGCCCAGACGAGTGCGCGCCGGCAGGTCGAACCTGGCCGCATAGCGCTGAAGGTAGTCGCCGATCTCGCGGTTGGACGGGTAGATGGGCAGCCCCGGCGCGTGCGGCAGGTCGCTGAACTGGGTGAGCACGCGGCTGGTGTTCGTGCGCATGGACGGCCATACGCCGCTGCAACTGGCGTCGCCGCTCCATTGGCCACCCGCCACCTTCGCCTGCTCGAACAGCACGGGCGCGAAGCCTTCCGATCGAAGGTAGCGCGCGGCGACCAACCCGCCCGGCCCGGAACCGATGATTGCGACTCTTTGCATTGCTTTTCCTCCTTGGCCCATTGTCGATGCAGCACCCCTGCCCGAGGTTTCGCCGTCTACCGCCGCCTACCGCCGCTAGCCGCCCTATCGGTCCTCTCCGCCCGGAGCACCCGATGCGCCACCAGCAGCCACCCGGCGGCCCATGCTGCCCCCAGCGCCCATCCGGCCAGCACATCGGTCCCCCAATGCACCCCCAGCGCCACGCGGCTCACGCCCACCAGAAAGGTCGCCACCGCCGCCATCGCCAGGATGAACACGCGCTCCACCCAGCGGCTGCGCGTGTTCGCCAGCAGCGCGCCGAGCGTGAGGAACACGATCGCCGACATGCTCGCATGCCCGCTCGGAAAGCTCATGCCCCAGGCCGCGTGGTCGGCGAAGGCAAGGTCGGGCCGCAGGCGCCCGAAGGCGGGCTTGAGCAGCAGGTGGATCAGCACCGCACCGGCCGCGGTGGAAGCGGCCACCAGGACGGCGGAGGTGCGCGCCGACAGCAGCGCCAGGTAGATCACGGTGGCGACAACCAGGAAGCTCAACACCACGGCGCTGCCCAGGCCGCTCAGGTCGCGCATGACCACGCCGAAACGCGGGTGCGCCGTCCTGAAGCGCTCGGCGGCCTCGAGGAGCTGCATGTCGAGGCTGTGCGTGTCGCCCTCGAGGACTTCGCTGGCCAGCAGCGAGAACAGCAACAGCGACAGCACGACGCCCAAGCCAGCTACGAGCGGCACGACCAGCGTGCGCAGGACATCGAAGCGGCGCGCGCCCAGGCGCGCTGCAAACGCCCGGTGAAGAAGCATCGGTCGGGCTACGCGGACCCCCGCGGACTCTTTCCGGGAGGGGTGTTGCTCGGCATGGCGGTTTTCTGCAGGCATTTGCGCATCGTGACGCAATCCGATGCGGGCGAGTGTCAGCCCAAGCGCCACCGCATGCAATGGGGGGGCGCGGCCCCTGGGGCGCTGCCTCAGTTCAGCGTGGCTCCTCGGTACTCCGCCAGCTCCGTGCGCTGGAATTCGCCCACCGGCAGCCGCTTGTCCTCCACCCCGGGGAATCGCCCGACGATCTCGCCGCGCTCCCGTACCCAGCAGCCCTTCAGGGTCTCGGTGCCCCACCAGGTGAGGTAGGCGACGCGGGCGAGGCCCTCGCAGTCGCCCTGGGCGTCCGTGAGGCTCATCACGTCGAACTCGGCGCCCTTGGTCGTGTAGAGGATGCCCGGTTGTGCGTTGCAGGCGGCGATCAGTACGCAGCCCAGGGCGAACGCAGGCCCGGAAAGAGGTGATTTCATGTGAGTACTCCCTGACGGCCGAACCCTCGGCCGCGTGAGCCGATTGGGCGCGCAGGGAGCCCGGCCGTCATCCTCCGGAAAGACGAGAAAGCGAGCCAGCGCAGGGCGCAGGCGGACAGAAGGTTTGGGATGAGCCCCTACAAGGCGGCCGAACGCCAGGCCTTAAATTCGACGCCTCTTCGATCCATTCTTGCAACACCCTCTCGGAGTTGGAAATGAGCGCGCGCACCCAACCGTCCCCGGGCGGCAATCACCAAGAGCACGATCCCGGACTGCTGAAGATGGGCGCCCCCGGCCTCGACGACGTGCTGGGCGGCGGGCTCACCGCCCACCGGCTGTACCTGCTGGAGGGTGCGCCGGGCGCGGGCAAGACGACGGTGGCGATCCAGTTCCTGCGCGAGGGCGTGGCCAACGGCGAGGCGGTGCTGTACGTCACCCTCTCTGAAACGGCACAGGAACTGCAGGGCGTGGCAAGCTCGCACGGCTGGGACCTGGCGGGCATCGAGGTCCGGGAGATGCTGCCGGCGCAGGACGCACTGGAGCCTGACGACCAGTACACGATGTTCCACCCCTCGGAGGTGGAGCTCGGCGAGACCACGCTCAGGATCCTGGCGGACGTCGAGAAGATCAAGCCCAGCCGGGTGGTGTTCGACTCGCTCTCCGAGCTGCGCCTGCTGGCGGGTGGGTCGCTGCGTTACCGCCGGCAGATCCTGGCGCTCAAGCAGTTCTTCACCGGCCGGCAATGCGCGGTGCTGCTGCTCGACGACCTGACGGCCACCGACCAGGACCTGCAGGTGCAAAGCATCGCGCATGCGGTGATCCGGCTGGAGCAGTTCAACCCCGACTACGGCGCATCGCGCCGGCGGCTGGTGGTCACCAAGTACCGGGGCAAGGAGTACCGCGGCGGCTACCACGACTACAAGATCGCCCGCGGCGGGCTGCAGGTGTTTCCGCGGCTGGTGGCCTCGGAGCACTCGCTGCCGGTGCAGCAGACGCGCATGGCCAGCGGGATCCCCGCGCTGGACGACCTGCTCGGCGGCGGCGTCGAGAGGGGGACCAGCACCCTCTTCGTGGGTGCGCCGGGCACGGGCAAGTCGAGCGTGGCGGTCCAGTTCGCGGTCACTGCGGCCAAGCGCGGGGAATGCGCGGCGCTCTTCATCTTCGACGAGAGCATCAACACCCTGCGCTCGCGCTGCGAGGGCCTGGGCATGGACCTCGGGCCCTTCCTCGAGTCAGGACACATCCGCGTGCGGCAGGTCGACCCCGCGGAACTGTCGCCGGGCGAGTTCGTCCATGAGATCCGAGATGCCGTCGAGCAGCACAAGGCGACGGTGGTGGTGATCGACAGCCTGAACGGCTATCTCAACGCCATGCCCGACGAGCGTTTCCTGATCGTCCAGCTGCACGAGTTGCTGACCTACCTCGGGCAGCACGGCGTGGCCACCATGCTGATCGGCGCGCAGCATGGCCTGATCGGCATGCAGATGCAGACACCGGTGGACGCAAGCTACCTGGCTGATTCGGTGGTGCTGCTGCGCTATTTCGAGGACGAGGGCGAGGTGAGGCAGGCGATCTCGGTGCTCAAGAAGCGCGGCGGCGCGCACGAGCGCAGCATCCGCTCGTTCTCGCTGGATGCACAGGGCATCCATGTCGGGCAGCCGCTGCGCAACTTCAGGGGCATCCTCACGGGCATCCCGATCCCCATCGATGGAGTCCGGACGCCATCGTGAGCGTTGTTCCTTCCGATCTCGACGAGCGCATCCTGCTGCGGACGGCTACCTCGAAGGACGCCGCAATGGCAAGCGCGGTGCTGGACCGCGCGCATTTCGTCTCCCACGTGTGCGAGGACATGGGTTCGCTGGTGCGGGAGCTGGAGCTCGGCGCCGGCACCATCATGCTGGCCGAGGAGGTGCTCGCCGGGCCGGCCCTGGTCGAGCTCACGGGCGCGCTGGGCGCACAGCCGCCCTGGTCCGACGTGCCGGTGCTGGTGCTGGCACGCCAGGGGGCGGATTCACGTGCCATTGCCAACGCGATGGACGAGTTCGCCAACGTCACGGTGATCGAGCGGCCGATGCGCGTGGCCTCGCTGGTGAGCGCCGTGCGGACCGCGCTGCGTGCGCGCCGCCGGCAGTACGAGCTGCGCAGCCTGCTCGAAGGGCTGCGCGATGCCGACCAGCGCAAGACCGAATTCCTCGCCACGCTGGCCCACGAGCTGCGCAACCCGCTGGCGCCGCTGGGCACGGCTCTGTCGCTGCTGTCGCGCAAGAAGCCGCCACCTGACGAGGCGGTGAAGTACTACGAGCTCATGAGCCGCCAGGTCGAGCACATGGTGCGCCTGGTGAACGACCTGATGGAGGTCTCGCGCATCACGCGCGGCAAGATCGAGCTGCACCTGTGCCCTGTGCTGCTCGACGCGGTGATCGAGGACGCGATCGAGCTGAGCCGGCCGCTGTTCGATCGCGCCGGGCATTCACTCACGCTCGAACTCGGGGCCGACCCGCTGGTGGTGCGGGGCGATTCGGTACGCCTCACGCAGGTCTTCTCGAACCTGCTGAACAACGCCGCCAAGTACACGCCGACGGGAGGCCGTGTGACGGTGACCGCGCGTCAGGAGGGCCGGCAGGCCGTCGTGGCGGTGAGTGACACGGGAACCGGCCTGGCGCCCGACATGCTGAAGTCGATTTTCGAGATGTTCGTCCAGGTGAGCGGCACGGCGCGCGATGCGCAGGGCGGGCTCGGCATCGGCCTCACGCTGGTGAAGAGCCTGGTCGAGCGGCAAGGCGGCAGCATCGAGGCCACGAGCGAGGGCCTGGGGCGTGGCGCGACCTTCACGGTGCGTCTGCCGCTCGCGAAAAGCACGTCCGTATCCGGGCGGCGCTCGCGGGTCTCGCAGGATGGGTGGGCGCCCTCCATCGAAGGCACGATCCTGGTCGTCGACGACAACCGGGACGCGGCCGACAGCCTCGCCGAGCTGCTGGCGACCATGGGCGCAACGGCGATGGTCGCCTACGGCGGCGAAGAGGCGCTGCAACTGGTCCGGGAGCACGCGATCGATATCGCCGTGCTCGACATCGGCATGCCGGGCATGGACGGCTGCGAGCTGGCGCGCCATCTGCGCGGCGGCCCACGCGGCACGGAGCTGAAGCTCATCGCGCTGACGGGCTGGGGACAGCAGGGCTACCGGGACCGCATCGCTGCGGCCGGCTTCGACCACCACTTGCTGAAGCCGCTGAACCTGGGCGAGTTCATGGCGCTGCTGTAGGCAGGCGCGCGGCCGGTCAGCCGATCGCCACGCCCACCTTCGCGCCAGCGGCCACGATCTCGCTCCAGGTCGCGTCGTCGATCCAGATGCCCTCGCGCTCGCGCGCCGCGCGCGCCTTGCGCTCGGGCTCGCCGGCGATCTGCACGCCGTCGAAGCCCTGCCCCGGCGGACTCTGCCGCAGCCACTCGACGAAGGCGCGCGCCTCCTGCTCGAAGCTGGCCTGCGTACCCAGCCTGGCCGGGTCGATCACGATGGCGAGCATGCCGTTGAGCACGGTGCGCGCGGTGTCGGCCTGGCGATGCCAGGTGCCGCTGCCCGTGAGTGCGCCGCCCAGCAGCTCGCAGGCGACCGCCATGCCGTAGCCCTTGTACTCGCCGAAGGTCATGAGCGCGCCGAACAGGCCGTTGCCCTGCGGCACCACCACGACGCCCGGGTCGTCGGTGGGGGCGCCGTGCTCGTCGATCAGGTAGCCCGGCGGCACTCGCTCGCCCTTGTTGTGGGCGACGCGCATCTTGCCCTGGGCGACCCGGCTGGTCGCGTAGTCGAGGATGAAAGGTTCGGCCTCCTTGAGCGGAATGCCGATGCAGCACGGGTTGGTGCCGAAGCGCCCATCGCCGCCGCCCCAGGGCGCGACCACCGGCCGGGAGAGCACGTTGACGAAGTGCAGCGAGACGAGGCCCTGCGCCGTCGCCATTTCGGCGAAGTGGCCGATGCGGCCCAGGTGGTGCGCGTTGGCCAGCGAGAGGATGCAGGTGCCGTGCTGCCGCGCGCGTTCGATGGCCAGTTCCATCGCCTGTACGCCGACGATCTGGCCGTAGCCGCGTTGGCCGTCGAGTGCGAGCATCGGGCCGGTATCCAGGTTGATCTTGACGGACGCATTGGGCTTGAGGCCGCCTTCGGCCGCGGCGTCGACATAGCGCGGCACCATGCCGACGCCGTGGGAGTCGTGGCCGCTGAGGTTGGCGAGCACGAGGTTGGCGGCGACCTGCCCGGCCTCGGCAGGGGTGCTGCCGGTGCCGGCGATGACGGCGGCAACCTGGGTGCGAAGCGTGGCGGCTTGAATGGTTCGGGGCATCAAAGAAGCTCCTTGCTGTTTGCTGCTTCCCCCATCACATCACCGCTCCCACCTGCCAGGGCACGAATTCGTTCTGCCCGTACCCGTGCTTTTCGCTCTTGCTCGGCACGCCCGATGCCGTCGCCAGCACCAGCTCGAAGATGCGCTGGCCCATGTCCTGGATCGACACGTTGCCCTCGACGATCTCGCCGCAGTTGATGTCCATGTCCTCCTCCTGCCGCTGCCACAGCGCCGAGTTGGTGGCGAGCTTGAGCGAAGGGGAAGGCGCGCAGCCGTAGGCCGAGCCGCGGCCGGTGGTGAAGCAGATCATGTTGGCGCCGCCCGCCACCTGGCCGGTCGCGCTCACCGGGTCGTAGCCCGGCGTGTCCATGTAGACGAAGCCGTGTGCGCGCACCGGCTCCGCGTACTCATACACCGCCTCGAGGTTGCTGGTGCCGCCCTTGGCCACGGCGCCCAGGCTCTTCTCGAGGATGGTGGTAAGCCCGCCGGCCTTGTTGCCGGGGGAGGGGTTGTTGTTCATCTCGCCCTCGTTGATGGCGGTGTAGTGCTCCCACCAGCGAATGCGCTCGACCAGCTTCTCGCCCACTTCGCGCTGGACCGCGCGGCGGGTGAGCAGGTGCTCGGCGCCGTAGATCTCCGGCGTCTCCGAGAGGATGGCCGTGCCGCCGTGCGCCACCAGCAGGTCCACCGCCGCGCCCAGCGCGGGGTTGGCGCTGATGCCGGAATAGCCGTCGGAGCCGCCGCACTGCAGGCCGATGGTGATGTGCTCCGCGCTGCACGGCTCGCGCTCCGCCGCGTTGGCGCGCGGCAGCATCTCGTTGATCAGCGCCACGCCCTTGGCCACCGTCTTGCGCGTGCCGCCCGTGTCCTGGATGTTGAAGACGCGCAGATTCTCGCCCTCCCGCAGGTTGCCGGTGGCCAGCCAGGCATTGATCTGGTTCGCCTCGCAGCCCAGGCCCACCACCAGCACGGCCGCGAAGTTGGCGTGCGTCGCATAGCCGGTGAGCGTGCGCTCCAGCAGCTGCATGCCCATGCCGCCGGTGTCCATGCCGCAGCCGGTGCCGTGCGTGAGCGCAACCACGCCGTCGACGTTGGGGTACGGCGCGAGCGCCGACGGGTTGGTCTTGCGCGAGAAGTGGTCGGCGATGGCGCGTGCCGCCGTGGCCGAGCAGTTGACGCTGGTCAGCACGCCGATGTAGTTGCGCGTGGCGACGCGGCCGTCGGCCCGCCGGATGCCCATGAAGCTCGCTTCGCGCCGCGCGGGCGGCGGCTTGACGTCGGCACCGAAGGCGTAGTCGCGCTCGAAGTGGCCCTTGTCGGGGCCCATGTCGAGGTTGTGCGTGTGCACGTGCTCGCCGGGCGCGATGGGGCGGCTCGCGAAGCCGATGATCTGGTTGTAGCGGCGCACCGGCTCGCCTTGGGCGATGGTGCGCACGGCAACCTTGTGGCCGGGCGGGATCAGGCCGCGGGCGGTCACGCCTTCGATGGCGGTGCCGCCGACCAGCTGGCCGCGGGCGATCACGACGTCGTCCGCCGGGTGGAGTCGGATAAAGGGATTCATCGCGGGGTCCTGCGTCTTGGAATCAGAAGAACATTTTCGGCAACCACAGTACCAACTTGGGCATGTAGGTGATGACGGCCAGGCTCAGCAGCAGCGGCACCAGCCAGGGCAGGATCGCCATGGTGGTCCGCTCGAAGCTCAAGCCCGCCACCCGCGCCAGCACGAAGAGCACCATGCCCATGGGCGGATGCAGCAGGCCGATCATCAGGTTCAGCACCATCACCAGGCCGAAGTGGATCGGGTCCACGCCCAGCTGTGTCGCGATGGGCAGCAGGATGGGGACCAGGATCGTGATCGCCGCGGTCGGCTCCAGGAAGCAGCCGACGAAGAGCATCAGCAGGTTGGCCAGCAGCAGGAAGACCCAGGCCTCCTTGGTGAAGCCCAGCACCCAGTTCGCGATGTCGGTGGTGACGCCGGTGGCCGTCAGCATCCAGCCGAAGATGGAAGCGGCGGCGACGATGAAGAGCACGGTGGAGGTGGTCTCGATGGTGTCGAGGCAGACCTTGACGAACATCTTCCACGACAGCGTGCGGTACCAGGCGAAGCCCAGGATCATGGCCCACACGCAGGCGGCGATGGCGCCCTCGGTGGGCGTGAAGAGGCCGGTGCTCATGCCGCCGATCAACAGCACGGGGGTCATGATGGGCAGCAGCGCCTCGAATGCGAAGATCCGGTCGAGCACGAAGAGCAGGGCCAGCCCGACGAAGACGGTGATCTGCGCCGGCGCGCCCAGCCTGGTCACCGCGACCCACAGCAGCAGCGGCCAGCCGATCACCACCGCCAGCTCGCACAACGCCTTGAAGAGCCGCGTGCTGGAGAACTTGACGTCGCCCCCCCAGTTGTTGCGATGGGCGTAGTAGCCGACGGTGAACATCATCAGCAGCGCCATCATCGCGCCGGGCAGGATGCCCGCGAGGAAGAGGGCGCCCACGGAGACGTTGGCCATCATCCCGTAGATCACGAAGGGCAGGCTCGGCGGAATGATCGGCCCCAGCGTGGCCGAGGCGGCCGTCACGCCGACGGCGAACTCGGTGCCGTAGCCGTGCTCCTTCATCGCCTTGATCTCGATGGTGCCGAGGCCCGCGGCGTCGGCGATGGCGGTGCCGCTCATGCCCGCGAAGATGACGGAGCCCAGCACGTTCACATGCCCCAGGCCGCCCTTGAGCCAACCCACCAGCGCCAATGCGAAGTTGTAGATGCGGGTGGTGATGCCGGCGTTGTTCATCAGGTTGCCGGCCAGGATGAAGAAGGGCACGGCCAGCAGCGGGAAGCTGTCGATGCCGCTGACCATGCGGTGGATGACGACGAAAGGCGGGAGACTCCCCGACGTCAGGATGTAGACCAGCGAGGCGCCGGCCATGGCAATGGCGACGGGGACGCCGCCGGCCATGAAGAGCAGGAAGAAGATCTTGAGCATTTTCTGGTTCGTTATGGACGGGCCGGATGCGCGCTCACGAATCGGCCAGCGTGGACTCGGGACGTTCGAGCACGCTGTAGCCGCGCCGCCAGTGCACCCGCGCCACCTGCAGCGAGCGCCAGGCCATGGCTGCGAAGCCGAGCAGGCAGAGGCCATACACCAGGTTCATCGGCAGGTCGACGATGGTCATCCGTGTCTGGTTGCCGATCTTCAGCATCATCTGCACGGTCATCACGACCGCTGCCAGGAAGAAGGCGACGCGCAGCACGTCGACCGCGCGCGACATCCAGCGGCCGACCGCGCCGGGCAGGTAGCGGTAGAAGAAGTCGACCTGGATCTGGTTGTTCTTCGACACGCCGATGGCCGCGCCGATGAAGACCACGCCGATGAGCATGTAGCGCGCCACCTCCTCGGTCCAGGCGGCCGAGTCGTTCATCACGTAGCGGGTCACGAACTGGTAGAAGACGGTGAGGCCCAGCAGCCAGAAGATCGCGAGCGCTGCCCAGCCCTCGGCGATGGTGCCGGAGAGGTCGACCACCTCGTCCTCGGCATGGAAGTGGCCTTCGTCGTCGATGATTTTCTGTTCGGTCATGGTCTTGCCTTGGCTCCCTCCCCGGGCGGGCAGGGAGCCAGATCCTGGCCTCATTTGACGGCGGTGATCCGGTCGTAGTCCTGCTGCCGATAGCCGTGGTCCGTCGGCTTGGTGTTCTTGAGCACCGCCTCGCGGAATGCGTTCTTGTCGACGGTGATCACGTTGTTCCCCTTCTTCTTGAACTCCTCCACCAGCCGCGTTTCCGAGGCGATGATCTCGCGCCCGGTCTTCTCCGCAGCTTCCTGCATCACCTCGGTGAAGATCTTCTTCTCGTCCGCAGAGAGCTTGCCCCACAGCTGCCCGGAGACGATGGTCAGCAGCGAATCGACGATGTGCCCCGTCAGCGAGATGTTCTTCTGCACCTCGAAGAACTTCTTCGCCTCGATGGTCGGCAGCGGGTTCTCCTGCGCATCGACCGTGCCGTTCTGCAGCGCCAGGTAGACCTCGGCGAAGGCGATCGGCGTGGGGTTGGCGCCCAGCGCTTTCGGGAAGGCCAGGTATGCCGGCGCATCGGGCACGCGGATCTTCAGGCCCTTCATGTCCTCGGGCTTGGCCACCGGCCGGGCCGCGCTGGAGGTGACGTGGCGCGCGCCGTAGTAGGTCAGCGCCGTGATGTGGTTGCCGCTCTTGTCGTCGTAGCCCTTGGCCAGTTCCTTGAACACGTCGCTCTTGGCGTACTTCAACTGGTGCTCCGCGTCGCGGAAGATGAAGGGAAAGTACGACACCGCCAGCGGCGGGTACGTCCGCCCCGCGAAGCTCGCGCCCGAGAGGATGATGTCCACGGTGCCCAGCGTCAGGCCCTGGTTGATGTCGGCCTCCTTGCCCAGGCTGGAGGCCGGGAACACCTGGACTTCGTACTTGCCGTTGGTGCGCTTCTTGATCTCGTCGCCGGCCCAGACCGAGTACTTGTGGAAGGGCTCCGAGGTCTCGTAGACGTGGGCCCACTTGAGCTTGGTCTGCGCCTGGGCCAAGCCGAGGGCCCCTGCGGCGAGTACGCAGGCCGCGATCGTCTTGAGTGCGAAACGCTTGGTGCTGGTCATTTTCTTGTCTCCATGGGTGGTTGAAAGAAGAGGTTGGCGCGGCGCCAGCTGGCGCTGAAGCGCTGGTGCGACTTGTCCATGTGCACATGCATCGCCCTGCGCGCGCCTTCGGCGTCGCGCGCGGCGATGGCATCCCGGATCGCCTCGTGCTCGGCAATCGCCGAGCGCCAGGACTTGACGCTCTCGAAGTAGCCCCCCAGGCGCGTGAAGATCGGCCCGCGGCGCGAATCCCAGAAGCCCTGCACCGTCTCCGACAGCACCACGTTGCCGCAGCACTCGACGATGGCCAGGTGGAAGGCGCGGTCGCCCTCCAGCGGCATCACGTTGCGCTCAGCCAGATCGCGCATGTGTTCGATGGCGCGCGTCATCGCCTCGATGTCCTTGCGCTTGGAGGTGGCCGCGGCGATGGCCGCTGTCTCGCCCTCGACCACGCGGCGCGCGCGGATCAGCTCGAGCGGGCCCCACTCGGTGCTGGCCTGCGGCACGGGCGCATGCTGGGTGCGGTCGAGCACGTAGACTCCGGAACCGGTGCGCACCTCGACCCAGCCCTCGACTTCTAGCGCGATCAGCGCCTCGCGCACCGAAGGCCGGCTCACGCCCAACAGCTTGGCCAGGTCGCGCTCCGCGGGCAGGCGAGCGCCGGCCGCGAACTCCCCCTTCGCGATCAGCGCGCTGAGCTGGTCGGCGATCTGGCGGTAGAGTCGTTTGGGTTCGAGGGTCTGCAGGGGCACTTAGGGGTTGTCCTGGATTGGCCAAGTGGTCAGGCCAATTCAGAATACGAGGTGCACCGCGATGCGGCCATCGGGCCAAACCCTGAAGGCCGCCATCGCCGAATCGCCGATCCATTCCACAGCAGAAGGACATCCCATGAGACTCGAAGGCAAGACCGCGCTCGTCACCGCGGCCGGGCAGGGTATCGGCCACGCGAGCGCGCTCGCATTGGCCGCAGAGGGCGCGCAGGTCTGGGCGACCGACATCAACGAGGCGCTGCTGTCTCGCTTCGCTGGCGTGGCCAACATCACCGCCGCGAAGCTCGACGTGCTCGACAAGTCCGCGATCGACGGCTTCGCGAAGACGCTGCCCGCGCTCGACATCCTCTTCAACTGCGCCGGCGTGGTGCACAACGGCGCCGCGCTGCAGGCCACGGACGATGACCTGGACTTCGCCTTCCGCCTCAACGTGCGGGCCCAGCTGTGGACCATCCAGGCCGTGCTGCCGGGCATGCTGGCCGCGGGACGCGGCAGCATCATCAACATGGCCAGCGTGTGCTCCAGCATCAAGGGCCTGCCGAACCGCTGCGTCTACGGCACCACCAAGGCGGCGGTGCTGGGGTTGACCAAGAGCGTCGCGGCCGACTACGTGGGCCAGGGCATCCGCTGCAATGCCGTGTGCCCGGGCACGGTGGACACCCCTTCGCTGGCCGACCGTATCAACGCCAATGCCGACCCGGTGGAAGCACGCAAGGCCTTCATCGCGCGCCAGCCCATGGGACGGCTGGCGCAGGCCGAGGAGATCGCGCCGCTGGTGGTCTTCCTCGCGAGTGACGAGTCGCAGTTCGTCACCGGCCAGGCTTATGCAGCCGACGGCGGCATCACCATATGAACCAGCTCGACTTCGGCGACCGCCATGCGGTCGTGACCGGCGGCGCCACCGGGCTGGGGCGCGGCATCGCGCAGCGGCTGATCGACTCGGGCGGCAGCGTCACGCTGTGGGACCGCGATGGCGAGGCGGCCGAGAAGACGGCCTGGGCCCTGGGGCCGAAGGCCTTCGCGCTGAAGGTCGACGTCGCGCAGCAGACCTCGGTGGCCGAGGCAGTGGCGGCCACGCTGGCGCAGTCAGGACGCATCGACGCGCTGGTCAACAGCGCCGGCATCACCGGGCCCAACGTCAAGCTGTGGGACTACCCGGTGGATGCCTGGCGCGAGGTGATGGAGGTCAACCTCAATGGCCTCTTCATCTGCTGCCGCGAAGTGGTGCCGCAGATGCGCAGGCAGGGCTACGGGCGCATCGTCAACATCGCCTCGGTCGCGGGCAAGGACGGCAATCCCAATGCAAGCGCCTACAGCGCGAGCAAGGCCGCGGTGATCGCGCTCACCAAGTCGCTGGGCAAGGAGCTGGCCGACACCGGCGTGCGGGTCAATTGCGTGACCCCGGCGGCGGTGAAGACGGCGATCTTCGACCAGATGTCGCCGGAGCACATCGCCTTCATGCTTTCCAAGATCCCGATGGGCCGCTTCGGCACGGTGGAGGAGGTCGCCGCGATGGTGGCCTGGCTTTGCACCGAAGATTGCTCCTTTTCCACGGGCGCCGTGTTCGACCTGTCCGGCGGCCGCTCGACCTACTAGTTTTCCCAGAAGAAAGGACCTCATGAAACTCGTTCGCTATGGCAACCCCGGCAAGGAAAGGCCCGGCCTCGTCGATGACAACGGCCAGCTGCGCGATCTGAGCGCGGTCGTCAAGGACATCGGCCCCGAGCAGCTCGGCGATGCCGCGCTGGCCAAGCTGCGCAAGATCAAGCTCGACAAGCTGCCGCTGGTCAGGGGCAAGCCGCGCTTCGGCTGCCCGGTGGCGCAGGTCGGCAAGTTCATCGCCATCGGCCTCAACTACGCCGATCACGCAGCGGAGTCGGGCCTGCCGATCCCGGCCGAGCCGGTCGTCTTCATGAAGGCCAACAGCTGCGTCCAGGGGCCGAACGATCCCGTCATGCTGCCCAAGAATTCGGTCAAGAGCGACTGGGAGGTGGAGCTGGGCGTGGTGATCGGCGCGACCGCGCGCTATGTCTCGCAGAAGAGCGCGCTGGACTGCGTGGCCGGCTACTGCGTGATCAACGACGTGAGCGAGCGCGAGTACCAGATCGAGCGCGGCGGCACCTGGGACAAGGGCAAGGGCTGCGACACCTTCGGCCCCATCGGCCCCTGGCTGGTGACGCGCGACGAGGTGCCCAATCCGCAGAAGCTCGCGATGTGGCTGGACCTCAACGGCAAGCGCATGCAGACCGGCAACACGAAGACCATGATCTTCAACGTTGCCAAGATCGTGAGCTACGTGAGCCAGTTCATGACGCTGGTGCCCGGCGACGTGATCACCACCGGCACCCCGCCCGGCGTGGGCCTGGGCATGAAGCCGCCGCTCTACCTGAAGAAGGGCGACGTGATGACACTGGGCATCGAAGGGCTGGGCGAGCAGCGGCAGGAAGTGATCGGCTTCAAGGCCTGATCTCGCGGCCGAGTTCCCTCTCCCCTTGGGGAGAGGGAGCAATGCCTGCCTACTTCGCCGTCGGCATCACGAACTCGGCACCCTTGGGCGTGCTCTCCGGCCAGCGCTGCATGATCGACTTCTGCCGCGTGTAGAAGCGCACGCCTTCCTCGCCGTAGGCGTGCATGTCGCCGAACAGCGAGCGCTTCCAGCCGCCGAATCCGTGCCAGGCCATGGGCACGGGGATCGGCACGTTGATGCCCACCATGCCCACCTCGATGCGCCGCGAGAACTCGCGCGCCACGTTGCCGTCGCGGGTGAAGCAGGCCACGCCGTTGCCGAACTCGTGCGCGTTGACGAGGTCCACCGCCTCCTTGAGGTCGTGCACGCGCACGCACGAGAGCACCGGGCCGAAGATCTCTTCCTTGTAGATGCGCATTTCGGGCGTGACGTGATCGAAAAGCGTGCCGCCCATCCAGAAGCCGTCGCCGCACCCTTCGCCGGCCTTCTTGCCGTCGAACGCGCGGCCGTCGTGAACCAGCTTGGCGCCTTCCTTCTCGCCCAGCGCGATGTAGCCGGTGATGCGCTCGTGCGCGGCACGGGTGACGATCGGGCCCATTTCGGCTTCGAGGTTCGTGCCGTCGAGCACCTTCAGGGTGCGGGCGCGCTCGGCCAGCATCGGCACCAGCTTGTCGGCCACGTCGCCCACCAGCACGGCGACGCTGATCGCCATGCAGCGCTCGCCGGCCGAGCCGTAGCCCGCGCCGATCAGCGCGTCCACCGCCTGCTCCAGGTCGGCATCGGGCATCACCACCATGTGGTTCTTCGCGCCGCCCAGCGCCTGCACGCGCTTGCCGAGGCGTGCGCCGGTCTCGTAGATGTAGTTGGCGATCGGGGTGGAGCCGACGAAGCTGATCGCCTTCACGTCGGGGTGCTCCAGCAGCCCGTCGACTGCTTCCTTGTCGCCTTGCACCACGTTGAACACGCCGTCGGGCAAGCCCGCCTCCTTCAGCAGCTCGGCGATGCGCAGCGAGGGGCTGGGGTCGGTCGGGCTGGGCTTGAGGATGAAGCTGTTGCCCGCCGCGATGGCGACAGGGAACATCCACATCGGCACCATCACCGGGAAGTTGAAGGGCGTGATGCCGGCCACCACGCCCAGCGGCTGGCGCATCGTCCAGTTGTCGATGCCGGTGGAGACCTGGTCGGTGTAGTCGCCCTTCAGCAGCTGCGGGATGCCGCAGGCGAACTCGACGATATCGATGCCGCGCGAGACCTCGCCCTGCGCGTCGGTGAAGACCTTGCCGTGCTCGGCGGTGATCAGCCGGGCCAGCTCGTCGCGGTGCTTGTTGAGCAGCTCCAGGAACTTGAACATCACCCGCGCGCGCCGGATCGGCGGCGTGTCGGCCCAGGCCGGGAAGGCGGCGCGGGCAGCGGCGACGGCCGCATCCACGTCGGCACGGCCCGCGAGCGATACGCGGCCGGTCACGGCGCCGGTGGCGGGGTTGAAGACGTCCTGCGCACGCTCGGAGGCGCCGCCGGCGCGCCGGCCGCCGATGAAGTGCGCGATGGGCGTGGGGGTCGAAGGCTGCTGGGTCATGGCGGGTCTCCTGCGGTTGCTGCTGCGGTATTGGAAGTCCGGCGAGTCTAGGAACCACGATGCACCCTGCCAAGGCGGCAGGACTGAATTGATTGTTCGCGATAGTGAACAATCCAGCCATGGAACCCAAAAATATCGAGCTGCTCTGGACCCATCTCCATTGGCTGACCGTGCTCGAGCAGCAGGGCAGCTTCACCGCAGCTGCCGCCCGCCTGGGCGTGAGCAAGGCGGCGATGAGCCAGCGCATCGCCGAGCTGGAGCGTGCGGCCGGCGTGCCGCTGGTGCGCCGCACCACCCGCAGCGTGCGCCTGACCGAGGCCGGCCAGCGGCTGGTGGACGACACGCGCGCGCCCTTCGAGCAGATCGCCCACAGCTTTGCCGGCGTGCGCGACCTGGCGGGCGTGCCCCGGGGCCTCTTGCGGGTGACCGCACCGGTGGCCTTCGCGCGCCAGCAGCTGGTGCCGCGGGTTGCGGATTTCCTGCGCGCGAATCCCGAGGTGCGGCTGGCGCTGGACCTGTCGGACCGGCTCAGCGCGCTCGCGGTGGAAGGTTTCGACCTCGCGATCCGGCATGCGGCCTCGGTGCCCGATACGCACGTCGCCTGGCGGCTGTGCGCCACGCGTTCGGTGCTGGTCGCGAGCCGGGCCTACCTGCGCCGCCGTCCCGCGCCACAGACGCCGCAGGCGCTGTCGCAACACGACTGCCTGCATTACCCGCGCGCGCACGATCAGCCGGCGTGGACGCTGGAGTTGTCGAACGGGCGCCGTGCGGTCGAACGCGTCACCATCCCGGTCGCCGGCCCCTTCGCCGCCAACAACAGCGAGGCCCTGCGCGATGCGGCGCTGGCCGGGCTGGGCATCGCGCTGGTGCCGGACTTCAGCGCCCAGGGCGCGCTGCAGGCCGGCAAGCTGGTGCAGGTGTTGCCGCAGTGGACGCCGGTGGGTGCCTTTGCCGAGCAGCTCTATGCGGTGCGGCCCTATGCGAGCCATGTGCCGCGGGCGGTGACGGTGTTCGTGGCGTGGCTCAGGGAAGCGTTGAAGGATGGGTTTTCGGCCTGAGGCATTCCAAGCCTCACAGCGGCGTCGGCCGCCCCGGCAAGGTCATGCGGCCGCGCGCACGGAGGCTCTCGATGAGCCTCAACTCCATCTGCGCCACCGGGTCGTTCGCATCCAGCGCGAGGCAGCGCCGATAACGCGCTTCGGCCTCATCCAGGCGGCCCATCTCGATCAGCGCGAAACCCTGCCCGCGCAACGCGCGGGTCTGGTGGCGCACCTTCTCGTCATCCAGCGAGAACTCGGTCGCGCGCTCCGCCTCGGTGAAGACTTCGAGCGCCTTCGTCCAGCTCTTGTCGATCTGGTAGATGTGGCCGAGTTCCGAACGAAACTGCGCGTTGGCCGGCGCGAGTTCGATCGCGCGCTCGATTGCGCGGCGTGCTTCGGGGATGCGCTCCAGCTCGACCAGCGCATAGCCCTTGAGGTATTGGGCATGGCCCCAGGTCGGGCCGACGTCGATCGCGTTCTGCCGATCCTTCGCCGCCAGCGTCATGTAGTGGAGGCTTTCGGTCCGCGTGCGCGCGCTGTAGATGCGCCCCTTGCGCTCGCGGTGGCGGGCCTCGAAGCGGTCGATCAGGCTGTCGAGTACCTGCAGGCTTTCCGAGGGCTTGCCCTGTCTGAGCAGGAGGCCCGCCTTCTCGAAGTCGGCCAGGTCCTCGGCCTGTGTCGTCGCGGCAGGCGGCTGCGTCTGCGCGCCAGGATCGATCGCGCAGCCCGAAGCAAGAACGAAGAGGGCCATGGCCGGCGCGAGCAGCAGCAGCCGACGTGTCAATGGAGATGTCACCTTTTGCGCAGCCTGGAACGCTTCGCTCGGCCAAAACGTCAACTATTTCCTTCATTGAGCGCCGGCGTCTTGGGTGAAAAAGTAATACTAAGGCATGATATTTGCAGTAAACAAAAAG
Source organism: Variovorax sp. WDL1 (assembly GCF_001541225.1). GTDB lineage: Bacteria > Pseudomonadota > Gammaproteobacteria > Burkholderiales > Burkholderiaceae_C > Variovorax. The sequence continues at coordinate 97,971 of NZ_LMTS01000173.1, forward strand.
ACTTCAAGTTTCAAGATGACCTTCGCAACTTTCTCGATCATCTTCGCCGGTGTGCTGCTGAATTCGGCAGCGCAGCTGATGCTCAAGGCCGGCGCGAATACGCTCGGAACGGTGGCTGTCGGCAACGCGGCATCGCTGCTCGCGGCGGGGTGGGGCGCTGCCACCCAGCCCTGGATCCTGTTGGGCCTGTGCTGCTATTTCGTGAGCGCCGGGCTATGGGTGCTGGCGCTCACGCGCGTGGACGTGACCGTCGCCTACCCGTTGCTTTCCATGGGCTACGTGATGGCGGCGCTCCTGGCCTGGCATTTCTTCGGCGAGGCGCTGACCGCCTCGCGGATCCTGGGCATCGCCATCATCCTGGTGGGCGTCGTGGTTCTGGGGCGTGGCTGAGATGACCGTGCCGCTGCCTCTCTATGTCGACCTCGACGGCACGCTGATCGCCACCGACTCCCTGCACGAGTCGCTGCTCAAGCTGGTGCGGGTCTCTCCGCGCGCGCTGTTGTCGCTGCCGCTGTGGCTGTTGCGCGGGCGTGCCGCGCTCAAGCGCGAGGTGGCGCGGCGCACGCGACTGGACGTCCGCACCCTGCCGTACCGGCCGGAGGTGCTCGATTTCGTACGCCGCGCCCGAGAAGCGGGCCGGCGCACCATCCTGGCCACCGCCAGCGACGGGCGCATGGCGCGGCGCGTCGCCGACCACCTGGGCCTGTTCGACGCGGTGCTGGCCTCCGACGGCGAGCGCAACGTCAAGGGTGCGAACAAGCTGGCGGCCATCCTGAGCGACACGCGCGGCATGGGCTTCAGCTATGCGGGCGACCACACCGCGGACCTGGAAGTCTGGCGCGGCTCGAAAGCTGCCGTGGTGGTCAGCCGGTCTGGCGCCCTGGCGCGGCGCGCGGCCGGACTCACGGAAGTGGAAGCGGTGATCAAGCCGCGCCGCGCGGGGCTGAGCCGCTATTTCCAGGGCCTGCGCCCTCACCAGTGGCTGAAGAACGTGCTGATCTTCCTGCCGCTGATGCCCGTGCTGCACGACCTCACCCAGGCGCTGATGGTCGACGCCGTGCTCGCCTTCCTCGCCTTCAGCCTGATGGCCTCGGGCATCTACGTGCTCAACGATCTGCTGGACCTGGAGTCCGACCGGCGCCACCACCGCAAGCGGCGGCGGCCTTTCGCCGCCGGCGACATCTCGTCGGCCACCGGGCTGGCGATGTCGATCGGGCTGGGGATCGCGTCGCTGGCCTTGTCCGCGGCGCTGCTGCCCCCGTCCTTCGTGGCGGTGCTGCTGCTCTACGCGGCGCTGACCACCGCCTATTCGGTGTTCCTCAAGCGGCGCGCAGTGGTGGACGTGTTCTCGCTGGCCGCCCTCTACACGATTCGCGTGGCGGCCGGCACGCAGGCGACGGGGCAGCCGCTCTCCTTCTGGATTCTTTCCTTCTCGCTCTTCATCTTCCTCAGCCTCGCGCTGGCCAAGCGCTACGTGGAGCTCACCTCCGCCGCCGGCGATGCCGTCCAGCTCAAGCGCGACCGCGGCTACCAGCCGGGCGATGAGACCTTCGTGCTGTGCGCCGGCGTCGCGGCCGGGCAGATGTCCGCCGTGCTGCTGAGCCTCTATCTGCAGGACCAGCAGATGCTGGCGCGCTACCAGGAGCCGACCTGGCTGTGGATCCTGATCCCGGTGTTCCTGTTCTGGACCGTGCGCATCTGGCTCAAGGCGATCCGCGGCGCGCTGCACGAGGACCCGGTGGTCTTCGCGGCGCGCGACTGGGTCAGCCGCCTGGCGGTCGGCATCGCCGCGGCCGCGCTGTGGATGGCGCACTAGCACCGCTTCACTTCTCCTCCCTGCATTCGACATGAAGATCCTGATCGTGGTCGTGGTCGCGACCCTGCTTTCCTGCGTGCTGCTGATCGCGCTGTGGCGCCTGCAGCCGGGCATTCCGGGCCTGCCGCATTCGGCCCAGGCCCAGCGCCTCGCGGTGGTGTGGCGGGTGTGGCTGATGTTCCTGTTGAGCGGGCTCGTTGTGAGCGCGCTGGTCACGCTCTCGGTCGGCGAGCCGCGGGAGAGCTCGCTCGGCTACCTGCGCTTCGTGCTGTCCTTCCACAACGGCGACGACTCGTGGATGCCGATGCTGCGCGCCTCGGCCTTCCTGCGCGAGCATCCGGACCAGCTGCTCTACCAGTCGGTCTTCTTCGGCCAGCACGTGAAGTTCCAGTACCCCCTGACCGCGCTGCTGCCGCTGGACCTGCCGCAGCGCCTGCTGGGCCTGGAGCCCGAGACGGTGGTGGTCATCTTGAAGATCCTGTCGCGGCTGAGCCTGATCGCTATCGCGGCGGTGTTCCTCCGGCTCTTCATGGGCGCGGTGCAATGGCCGTCCAGGCCGGGCGAGCCGCCGGCGCTGCCGGCCATCTCGCGCGGCGCGCTGGCGGCCCTGAGCCTCCTGAGCGTCGCGCTCTTCTACCCGCTCCTGCGCTCCGAATACCACGGCCAGATCCAGACCGCGATGACGCTCGCCGCCGGCGTGTCCCTGCTCGCCTGGCAGCGCGGGCAGCCTCGCCTGGCCGGGCTGATGATGGCCCTGTGCTGCATCATCAAGCCGCAATGGATCATCGTGGTGCTGTGGGCGGCATTGCGGCGGCAGTGGAGCTTCGCGTGGACCGCGACCTGGATCACCGGCGCCTTCGGCCTGGTGGCGATCGCCTTCTACGGGCTGCCCAACGTGCTCGACTACATCCCGGTGGTGTCCTTCCTCGGCCAGCACGGCGAGAGCTATTTCATCAACCAGTCGGTCAACGGCCTGGTAAACCGGCTGCTGTTCAACGGCGTGAATCTGGAGGGCGCGGGGCGGATCTGGTCCGGCACGGATCTCCCGCCCTTTCATCCGACCGTCTATCTCGCAACCACGCTCTCCTCGGCCCTGATCCTCGGCCTGGCGCTGTTCTGGCGGGTGCGCAAGCAACCCACTGCGGTCGACCTGTCGCTTGTCATGCTCAGCCTGACGATGGCCTCGCCGATCGCGTGGGACCACCACTACGGCGTGCTGCTGCTCATCTTCGCGGTGCTGTTCCCCGTCGCGCTGCGGCGCCAGCCCTTCGGCGCAGCAACGCCGGCGCTGCTGTGGCTCGCCTTCCTGCTATCGAGCGAATCCTTCGTCGGCGTCACCAATCTGCTGGCCGGCACGACGTGGAACGTGCTGCAGTCCTACCAGTTCTTCGGGGCGGTGCTGGTACTGGGGCTGCTGTACCGGCTGTCATGGCAGGAACAGCGCTCGCGCGCCGGCATGGGCTTCGGTGTATTGGCTGGCCTGGGCCGGACGGCCTGAACCCCGTCGCCCTGGCGACGTCGCCGATAACCTTCCGCCCCTGTCGGGCTTTCATCGAGCCGGCGGAGAAAGGCCTGCAAAATAGCACGATCGTTCGTTTTATTGACAGGCCCGATCCGCCCATGCCCGCCCCCGGCTCCTCCAAGCTTTCCCGCGCGCCCCAGAAAGGCCAGCAGACCAAGGCCGTCATCGTCGATGCGGCGTTGAACCTGGCCGCGCAGATCGGGCTCGAGGGCCTGTCCATCGGCGCGCTGGCAGAAGTCACTGGCATGAGCAAGTCGGGCGTGTTCGCCCATTTCGGCTCCCGTGAGGAGCTGCAGATCTCGGTAGTGCGCGAGTACCACGCGCGCTTCGAGCAGGAGGTGTTCTATCCGGCCATGCAGGCGCCGCGTGGGCTGCCGCGGCTGCGTGCCCTGTTCGCCAACTGGATGAAACGCACCTCGGCCGAGATCGACTCCGGGTGCATCTACATCAGCGGCGCCGTCGAGTTCGACGACCGGCCGGGGCCGGTGCGCGACGCGCTGGCCGAGTCGGTGAACACCTGGCTGGCCGCCATGCTGCGTGCCGTGCTGCAGGCGCAGGAGGAGGGCCAACTGCGGGCCGATGCCGACGCCAAGCAGATCTCCTTCGAGATCCACGCGCTGATCCTGGCGCTGCACTACGAGGCGCGCTTCCTGCGCTCGCCCGACTCGCTGGCGCGTGCCAACGCGGGCTTCGACAACATCCTCGCGCGCTGCGCGACGCCCGAAGCGCTGGCTGCCTCGGCGGCCGCGTCGTCGCGCAGGCTCAAGCCCGTGCGCTGAGCACGCGCCGCCTGATCACTCTTCTTCGAACGCTCTTCCTCATTTTTTTCCGGAGACTTTTTCCATGCCTGCCTACACCCCGCCCCTTCGCGACATGCAGTTCGTGATGCACGAAGTGCTCAAGGTCACCGACGAATTCAAGGCTTTGCCCAAGCATGCGGAGGTCGACGCCGACACCATCAACGCGGTGCTGGAAGAGGGTGGCAAGTTCGCCGCCGAGGTGACCTTCCCGCTCAACATCACGGGCGACGAGGAGGGCTGCGTGCTCGACAAGACCACGCACGAGGTGAAGACGCCCACGGGCTTCAAGGAAGCCTATGCCAAGTACGTCGAGGGCGGCTGGGCGGCGCTGTCCTGCGACCCGCAGTACGGCGGCCAGGGCCTGCCCTTCGTGGTCAACCAGTGCTTCTACGAGATGCTCAACTCGGCCAACCAGGCCTGGACCATGTACCCGGGCCTCTCGCACGGTGCCTATGAGGCGCTGGTCGCGCACGGCACGGACGAGCAGAAGAAGACCTACCTGCCCAAGCTCACCAGCGGCGAATGGACAGGAACGATGTGCCTGACCGAGCCGCACTGCGGCACCGACCTGGGCCTGCTGCGCACCAAGGCCGAGCCGCAGCCCGACGGCACCTACAGGCTGACCGGCAACAAGATCTTCATCTCGGCCGGCGAACACGACATGGCCGAGAACATCATCCACCTGGTGCTGGCCCGCCTGCCGGACGCGCCCAAGGGCAGCAAGGGCATCAGCCTGTTCGTCGTGCCCAAGTTCAACGTCAAGCCCGACGGTTCGCTCGGCAGCCGCAACGGCATCTACTGCGGCGGGCTGGAGCACAAGATGGGCATCCACGGCAACGCCACCGCGCAGATCGTGCTCGAAGGCGCCAGCGGCACGCTGGTGGGCGAGCCCAACAAGGGCCTGGCCGCGATGTTCGTGATGATGAACGCGGCGCGCCTGGGCGTGGGCAACCAGTCGCTGGGCCTGACCGAGGTGGCCTTCCAGAACGCGCTGGCCTATGCCAAGGACCGCATCCAGATGCGCTCGCTGTCGGGCGTGAAGGCGAAGGACAAGGAAGCCGACCCGATCATCGTTCACCCCGACGTGCGCAAGATGCTGATGACCGCGAAGGCCTATGCCGAGGGCGGCCGCGCGCTGGCCATCTTCTGCACGCTGCTGCTCGACAAGGAGCACCACCACCCCGACGAGAAGGTGCGCAAGGACGCGGGCGAGCTGGTCGCGCTGCTCACGCCGATCGTGAAGGCCTTCATCACCGACAACGGCCACATCTCGACCAATGCCTGCATGCAGGTCTTCGGCGGCCATGGCTTCATCAAGGAATGGGGCATGGAGCAATTCGTGCGCGACAACCGCATCAACATGATCTACGAGGGCACCAACACCATCCAGTCGCTCGACCTGCTGGGGCGCAAGGTGCTGGGCAACAACGGAGCCACGCTCAAGAAGTTCGGCAAGCTGGTCGCGAAGCTGGTCGAGGAGGAGGGCGTGAACGAGAAGATGAGCGAGTTCATCACGCCCATCGCGGTGCTGGGCGAGCAACTCACAAAGTTCACCACCGAGCTGGGCTTCCGCGGCTTCCAGAACGCCGACGAAGTGGGTGCCGCGGCGGTGGACTACCTGCGCGTCGCAGGCCACTTCGTGTTCGGCTACATGTTCGCGCTGCAGGCGCGCGTAGCGCTTGCCGCGATCGCGGCCGGCAACACCGACCCGTTCTACCTGGCCAAGCTGCAGACCGCGCGCTTCTACTTCGCCAAGCTCTTCCCCGAGACCGCGACGCTGATGCGTACCGCGCGCGCCGGCGCTGCGCCGCTCATGAACACCGACGCCGCCCTGGCCTGATCGCCATGAAGCGTCTTCTTGCAGCAATCGCCTTCGTGTCGGCCGGCGCGGCCTTCGCGCAGATGACGCCCGTGGGCGTCTGGCAGAGCGTCGACGACAAGACCGGGGAGGCCAAGTCGCAGATCCGTATCGGCGAATCCGGCGGCGTGCTCAACGGCCGCATCGAGAAGCTGCTGCGCAAGGAAGCGAAGCAGGACGCGGTATGCGACGAATGCACCGACGACCGCAAGGGCAAGCCGCTCGTGGGCCTCGAGATCATCCGCGGCGCGAAGAAGGCCGAAGGCAAGGAGGTCTGGGAGGACGGAAAGATCCTCGACCCCGAAAACGGCAAGAGCTACACGCTGCGGCTAACGCCGGTCGACGGCGGCAGGAAGCTCGAAGTGCGCGGCTCGGTGTTCGGCATCGGCCGCACGCAGACCTGGGTCCGCGTCCAGTAAGACATCTATTTGTTGGAAACTCCATGTCCAAGTTTCAAGTGAAGAAGGTCGCCGTGCTCGGCGCCGGCGTGATGGGCGCGCAGATCGCGGCGCATCTCGTCAACGTGCGCGTGCCGGTGGTGTTGTTCGACCTGCCGGCCAAGGAGGGGCCGAAGAACGGCATCGTCATGCGCGCCATCGACAACCTCAGGAAGCTCAAGCCTGCGCCACTGGGTGACGTGGCCGACGCCGAGCTGATCGAGCAGGCCAACTACGAGGACGATCTCGCAAAGCTCGGCGAATGCGACCTGGTGATCGAAGCCATCGCCGAGCGCATGGACTGGAAGCTCGATCTGTACAAGAAGATCGCGCCCCATGTGGCCAGGCACGCGATCCTGGCCTCGAACACCTCGGGCCTGTCGATCACCAAGCTGAGCGAGGCGCTGCCCGAGGCGCTCAAGCCGCGCTTCTGCGGCATCCACTTCTTCAACCCGCCGCGCTACATGTTCCTGGTCGAGCTGATCAATACGCCGACCACCGAGCCGCAGGTGCTGGACCAGCTCGAGGCCTTCGTCACCAGCGCACTCGGCAAGGGCGTCGTGCGCGCCAAGGACACGCCCAACTTCATCGCCAACCGCGTGGGCATCGCCGGAATGCTGGCGACGCTGAAGGAGGTCGAGAAGTTCGGGCTCACGCCCGACGTGGTGGACGATCTCACCGGCAAGAAGCTGGGGCGCGCGAGCTCGGGTACCTTCCGCACCGCCGACGTGGTGGGGCTGGACACCATGGCCCACGTGGTGAAGACGCTGCAGGACAACCTGAGCGCGCAGACCGATCCCTTCTACGCCAACTTCGCGACCCCGCCGGTGCTGGCCAAGCTGCTGGAGCTGGGCAACCTGGGGCAGAAGACCAAGGCCGGCTTCTACAAGAAGGCGGGTCGCGACATCCTGCGCTTCGACCTGGCGAAGGGCGACTACGTGCCTTCGGGCGAGAAGGCCGACGAGGTCTACGGCCGCATGCTCAGGAAGCCCGCGGCCCAGCGCCTGAAGCTGCTGCGTGAGAGCGAGGGCGCGCAGGGCCGCTTCCTCTGGGCGATCCTGCGCGACAGCTTTCACTATGCGGCCGTGCACCTGGCGACCATCGCCGAGAGCGCGCGCGACGTGGACTTCGCGATGCGATGGGGCTTCGGCATGAAGCAGGGCCCCTTCGAACTCTGGCAGGAGGCGGGCTGGGCGCAGGTCGCCAAGTGGATCCGGGAAGACATCGATGCCGGCGAGGTACTGTCGAACGCGCCGCTGCCCAAGTGGGTGTTCGACGGCCCGGTGGCCGAGGCCGGCGGCGTGCACACGCCCGAGGGCTCGTGGAGCGCCTCGGAGAGCCGGTTCGTGCCGCAGCGGCGCCTGCCGGTGCACGAGCGCCAGCTGTTTCCCGAGAGCGTGCTGGGCAGCAACGCGCCCGACGCCAACCAGGCCGGCACCACCATCCAGGACGAAGGCGACGTGCGCCTCTGGACGCTGGACGGCGAGGTGCTGATCGCGAGCATCCATTCGAAGATGCACGCCATCAGCCCCGACGTGGCCGACACACTGGCGGCC
>NZ_LMTS01000173.1:105996-110828 GCF_001541225.1 Variovorax sp. WDL1
GCTGGCCGAGCGCGAGTACAAGGCGATGGTGATCTGGTCGCCCGACGAGATGTTCTCCGTCGGCGCCGACCTGCAGGCCATGCTGCCGGCCTTCGTGGTCGCCGGTATCGGCGCGGTCGAGGGGGCGGAGCAGGAGCTGCAGAACGTGATGCTCAAGATCCGCTACGCCGGCGTGCCGGTGGTCTCGGCGGTGCGCGGCATGGCGCTGGGCGGCGGCTGCGAGCTTGCCATTTACTCGGCGAAGCGCGTCGCGGCGATGGAAAGCTACATCGGCCTGGTCGAGGTCGGCGTGGGCCTGGTGCCCGGTGCAGGCGGCCTGACCTACATTGCGCGCCGTGCGGCCGAGAACGCGGCGGCCTCTACCGGCAACGACCTGCTGCCCTTCCTGACCGAGGGCTTCACCGCTGCCGCCATGGCCAAGGTCGGTACCAGCGCGCTCGAATCGAAGAAGCTGGGCTACCTGCTCGACAGCGACGTGATCGTGCCCAACAAGGACGAGCTGCTCCATGTCGCCCTGCAGCAGGCCCGGGCGATGGCCGACGCGGGCTGGCGCGCGCCCATGCGCCGGCGCTTCAAGGTCGCCGGACGCAGCGGTGCCGCCACCATCAAGGGCCAGCTGGTCAACATGCGCGACGGCGGCTTCATCAGCGAGCACGACTTCCACATTGCCAGCCTGATCGCGGGCGTCGTCACCGGCGGCGATGTCGATGCCGGCAGCCTGGTGAGCGAGGAATACCTGATGGCGCTGGAGCGCAAGGCCTTCTGCTCGCTGATTCTTCATCCCAGGACGCAGGAGCGGATCATGGGGATGCTCAATACCGGCAAGCCGCTGCGCAACTGAAGGAATTCCCATGAGCAAGCAACTCCAAGACGCCTACATCGTCTCCGCCACCCGCAGCCCCATCGGCCGCTCCCATCGCGGCTACTTCCGCAACACCCGACCTGACGACCTGCTCGCGACCACGCTGAAGGCGGCGCTTGCGGCGGTGCCGAACCTGGATCCGAAGGTCATCGAGGACATCGTCTGCGGCTGCGCGATTCCAGAGGGGCAGCAAGGCCTGAACGTGGCGCGCATCGGCGCCGTGCTGGCCGGCCTGCCCACCAGCATCGGCGGCATCACCGTCAACCGCTTCTGCGCCTCCGGCCTGTCGGCGGTGCAGATGGCAGCCGACCGCATCCGCGTCGGCGAGGCCGAGGTGATGATCGCCGCAGGCGTCGAGAGCATGAGCATGGTGCCGATGATGGGCAACTCGCCATCGCTGTCGCCCTCGATCTTCGAGCGTGACGGCGACGTCGGCATCGCCTACGGGATGGGGCTGACCGCCGAGAAGGTAGCGCAGCAGTGGAAGGTGGGCCGCGAGGCGCAGGACGCCTTTGCGCTGCAGTCGCACCAGCGCGCGCTGGCGGCGCAGCAGGCCGGCGAGTTTGCCGACGAGATCACGCCGATCGAGGTGACCGACCGCACGCCTGACCTGGACAGCGGAGAAGCCATCGCGAAGACCCGCACGGTGAAGCTCGACGAAGGGCCCCGCCCCGACACCAGCCTCGAAGGCCTGGCCAGGCTGCGCACCGTGTTCGCCGCGCGAGGCTCCGTCACCGCCGGCAACAGCTCGCAGACCTCCGACGGCGCCGGCGCGCTGATCCTGGCCAGCGAGAAGGCCTGCCAGCAGTTCGACCTGAAGCCGCTGGCGCGCTTCGTGAGCTTCGCGAGCAAGGGCGTGCCGCCGCAGATCATGGGCATCGGCCCGATCGAGGCCATCCCCGCCGCGCTGCGCTACGCGGGCCTGGCGCAGGACGCCATCGACTGGATCGAGCTCAACGAGGCCTTCGCCGCGCAATCGCTGGCGGTGATCGACACCCTCGGCCTGGACCCGGCCAAGGTCAACCCGATGGGCGGGGCAATCGCACTGGGCCATCCGCTGGGCGCGACCGGCGCCATCCGGTCGGCCACCGTGGTGCACGCACTGCAGCGCAGGAAGCTCAAGTACGGCATGGTCACGATGTGCGTGGGCATGGGGCAGGGCGCCGCCGGCATCTTCGAGCGGGTCTGATCGCGCACGCCACGCAGGCTGCCGCGCAAGCAAAGGAGATACGGCATGCAACCGAAGACGCTGACTCTCGAAGACGGCGCCCAGCTTGCGTTGCGCCGCTACGAAGCGGCCGGGCCGCAGCGCGCGAGCGTTGTGATCGGCGGCGCCATGGGCGTTCGCCAGGCCTTCTACGAGCCCTTCGCGCGATGGCTGGCGCAGGAGGGCATCGACGTCTGGACCTTCGACTACCGCGGGTCGGGCGATTCGAGGCCGGGCGGCAGCAGGGCCTCGCTGCGGGGCTTCGAGGCCGACCTGTTCGACTGGGCGCGCGACTACGAGGCCGTGATCGACGCCGCCAAGGCCGCGCGGCCCGACCGCCCGCTCTACCTGCTGGGCCACAGCCTGGGCGCACAGCTGCCGGGCTTCCTGCAGCGGCCGCAACAGGTGGACGGGCTGGTCAGCATCGCTGCCGGCAGCGGCTACTGGCGCGAGAACGCGCCGCGGCTCAAGCGCAGCGTTCTCTATTTCTGGTTGGTGCTGGTGCCGCTCGCCACGCGGCTGTGCGGGTACTTCCCCGGTCGCCGGTTGCGCAAGGTGGGCGACCTCCCGCGCGGCGTGATCCTGCAGTGGCGGCGCTGGTGCCTGAACCCGCGCTACAGCGTGGGTGCCGAGGGCGAGGCGGCCGCGCGCAGCTACGGGCGCGTGCGCTTCCCGGTGCTGGCGCTGTCGATCACCGATGACGAGCTGATGACGCTGGAAGGCACGCACAGCCTGTTGAGCTTGTATGCGGGTGCGCCCAGGGCGATGCAGCGCATCGCGCCGGCCGACGTGCAGGCGCGGCGCATCGGGCACTTCGGGTTCTTCCGCGAGCAGTTCAGCCGCAACCTGTGGCCGCGCCTGGCGGACAGCCTGCACCGGCTCGCGGCCTTGACCTCTTCGGCGCCGCCCCGCGTCCCGCAGACGACTGCCTGAGTCCTTCAGCCGGAGCACACTCCCGCCATGAGCACACACCCCCTGGACAAGGCGCTGGCGCTCGCGCACAGCGACATCCGCGCAGGCCACTTCACCGGCGCCACCAGCATGGATTACTGGAACATGGTCGGGCCCTTCGGCGGCACGACCGCGGCGGTGATGCTGCAGTCCGTGCTGAAGCATCCCGATCTGCTTGGCGCGCCGGTCGCGCTCACGGTGAACTACGCCGCGGCGCTCGAGGCCGGCGCCTTCGAGCTGCTGGCCGTGCCGGTGCGCACCAACCGCTCGACGCAGCACTGGACGATCCAGATGTCGCAGGCCGATGCAGAGGGCAAGCAGCAGGTCGTGAGCACAGGTACCGCGGTCACCGCCCTGCGGCGCGAAACCTGGGGCGCCAGCGACCTGCCGATGCCCGAGGTGCCGCCGCCGATGGAGGTGGAGCGCCTGAGCATCGGCCCGGCCAAGGTGGCCTGGATCGAGCGCTACGAGATGCGCCCGATCAGCGGCGCGCTGCCCAGGCGGTGGGACGGAAGCGGCGATCAGAGCGAGACCCGCATGTGGGTGCGCGATACGCCCGCCCGGCCGCTCGATTTCGCGGCGCTGGCGGCGCTGAGCGACTGCTTCTATCCGCGCGTCTGGCTGCGGCGCGCCAAGCCGGTGCCGATCGGCACTGTGTCGATCACCACCTATTTCCATGTCGACGCCGCGCAGCTCGCCGAGGTGGGCGACGGCCACCTGCTCGGCCGCGCCACCGGCCAGCAGTTCCGCAACGGCTACTTCGACCAGGCCGCGCAGCTGTGGAGCGAGGCCGGCGCCCTGCTCGCCACCTCGAACCAGATCGTCTACTTCAAGGAGTGAGAGCCGCCGCGAGGCTCGATACTCCGTCCACTTCTTTGCAGCAAGGACCTTCCATGAGCGACATCCTCGTCCACACCGAAGCCGGCGTGATGACCCTGACCTTCAACCGCCTCGACAAGAAGAACTCCATCACCCGCGCGATGTACGCGGAGCTGGCCGACGCCTTCGAGAAGGCCGCCGAGGACAGCGCGGTGCGGGCCGTGCTGATCCAGGGTGACGCCACCATCTTCAGCGCGGGCAACGACATCGGCGACTTCCTGAACGCGCCGCCCTCGACGCCGGAATCGCCGGTGTTCCGCTTCCTGCACGGCATTGCGAGCTTTCCGAAACCGCTGGTGGCGGCGGTGTGCGGCCCGGCGGTGGGTATCGGGACCACGATGCTCTTCCATTGCGACCTGGTCTATGCGGGGGACAACGCGGCGTTCTCGATGCCCTTCGTCAATCTTGGCTTGTGTCCGGAGGCGGCGTCCAGCCTGCTGGTGCCGCAGATGTTCGGCTATCACCGCGCGGCCGAGGCGTTGTTGCTGGGCGAGCCCTTCATGGCGGAGGCGGCGCTCGAGGTCGGCCTGGTCAATCGCGTGGTGCCGCCCACGGAGGCCAATTCCATCGCGCAGGCCCAGGCACGCAAGCTGGCGGCCAAGCCGCTGTCGGCGTTGATCGAGACCAAGCGACTGATGAAGAAGGCGCAGCAACCTGCCGTGCTCGAACGCATGGGCGAGGAAGGCCAGAGCTTCGGCCGCATGCTGCGCGAGCCAGCTGCGAAGGAGGCGTTCACGGCGTTCATGGAGAAGCGCAGGCCCGACTTCTCGAAGGTCTGACAGCGAGGTTATCGAAGGTAGAAGAACGCGCTTGGACAGGCTGCGCGCTGCAAAGGCGCCTGCGGGTGTGCGGGGCGGCGTGCCACTGTGGCGGTCGGCGCTTTGCGCCGACTGCCCTGCGATGCTCGCGCAGCCGGCCTGCCGCGGAACTCGC
>NZ_LMTS01000154.1 GCF_001541225.1 Variovorax sp. WDL1
GGCTCCGCTCGTTTGAACACACAGCGGTCTGAGACAAGTGGATTGGCTGCGGTTTGATTTCTCTATTTCAAGGCCCTGCCAGGCCGCCGGAGGCGCCCCGGTTGAGCCATGTACTCATGGTTCAACCCCTCATCAGGCGGCCTCCTTCAGCGCGGGCAACGTGCCGAAGTAGACCATGTCCGGGGTTCGTCCGTCATGCGACTGATGCGGCCTTCGAGCGTTGTAGAACTCGAAGTACGCGGCCAGGCTCAGCCGCGCGGCGCTGACGCCGTCGTAGGCCTTCAGGTACACGTCCTCG
>NZ_LMTS01000335.1 GCF_001541225.1 Variovorax sp. WDL1
AGATCGAGTTCCCAACTGGCGTCGAATCCCAACTGCCAGAAATCGCTCGCGCTCGTCGGTGCACCCAACGCGGCAAACTTGCCGTGCTCGCTGAGGGCCTCGCGGGAATAGCCTGCCGATGCGCCCACGCTGGGCAGCAGCAGCGAGGAAGCAATCCCCAACTGCGCCCGGCTTTGCTCAATGCGCTCGGAAGCGATCTGCAGGTTCAGGTTGCCCGCCTGCGCACGGGCTTGCAGATCCGCTAACACGTCATCGTTGAACA
>NZ_LMTS01000158.1:0-9636 GCF_001541225.1 Variovorax sp. WDL1
CAGCCCGCGGATCAAGGTCGTGGTTTATTGAGCGCTTACAACTGTTCGATGAGCGGCCACCGAACAATCCCTACTTGAAACTGGCATAGGTGCTAGATACGGGCCCATAGAGGCACTGGTTGCCTGCCGTGCGCGTAGCATGGATCAACCTCTCTGCTTCATAGAAACGAACGTTGGACACGGTTACGCCGCCGAGGCTGGCGACGTCGCCAACCATTGGCACACGTTCCGTGGCAAAAGGCTTGGCGACCACCGTCGTCGGGGTGGCTGTTCGTACAGATCGTTGTTTCATCATCGTCTCGGCGTGGATCATGTACTGCAGCAAGCACGCCTGCAGCCTCTAGAGTCGAAGAAGTCGACTCGTCTCAAAGCCGGGGGGTGCTGGTGGACAACAGCAAATCGAGGCGGTGTTCGACCAGCACCGCCTCGATGCTGCGCGGCGGCTGACCGGTCATCTGCTCGATGACACCGTCGGAGAACGGCGCCAGCCCGCGTTTGGACACCTCTTCGATGATCAGCGCCTCTCGCAGCGTGGATTTCGGAAAGCCCGAGACCTGCAGATGCAGCGCCAGGGCTTCCTCACTGACGGGCACCAGGTCGATGCTGGCTCCGAAGATGATATTGATGCTGTTCACCAGCGCCTCGGCAGTGAGAGCCTGCGGGCCGGTGATCGCCAGCTCTCCGGGCGGAACAGGGTCCGCCCGCAGTACCGCCGCAGCGGTGCGCGCCACGTCCTCGCCCGCCACGTAAGGCAGTCTGCCTTGCGGCGCTGAGCTAAACCACTTCCCGCACCGAAGCGCCAGGATGATCCGCGGAAACAATCGCTCCATAGGCCCACCCGCAAGACTGACAAGGCTAGGTTGCGAGCCTCGCATGCCTGTGCCACCGTCTCGCATTCCCGCGCTACAGTCATCAGCGAGGGGTCGAACACTTCGATCTGGGCCGCGTACACCACGGTGCGGACGCCGACACGCGCTGCGGCATCGATCATGGCCTGCAGTTGGCGACGCCGCGACCACGAGCCGTCGGCAGCGCCCGGCAGGAGCAGCAGGCGGTGTGCGCCGGTGAAGGCGGCATCCAGGGACGCTGCATCGTCGGGATCCGCGCCGCGAATACGCGCCCCACGGGCAGCCAGATCCACAAGGTGCACTGGTTGGCGGCTGGTGGCGATGACCTCCGCTTCATCGCGGCGCAGCAGCAGTTCGACGACGCGCCGGCCGAGCGGATCATGGGCACCGGCAACCAGCAGGCACGGAGAAAGCAACCGGGTCACCGGATGGCTCCCCCTGGCGGAGTGTGCCGGCTGCGCAGAAATGCGATTGCCGCGATGCGCGGCCTGCGCTCGTTCATGGTCGAGCTTCCTCCTGAACGGATCCAACGGTCCGGGCGCCATCGTGCAGCAGGCCGGCGAGCACACACATTGACAGCACGATCGAGGGCGCCAGCACGCGGCCGGGCTCACCGTTGAGTAGCACCGTCGCACCGGCGCACGCCATGATCAGTGCCCCCAGCACCGCGCCCCATACCCGTGTGCGCCCGCGCAGCAGCAGCAACGCTGTCGCCAGTTCCAGAGATCCGGGGACAAAATTGAACCTTCGCGGGTAGCCCCAACGGGCGTAGTCTTCCGCTGCCCCGCCTAACGCCAGCAGGTTGGCTACGGCACCCACGACGAAAAAAAGTGGCCAGCAGGTAAGGGAATATCGGTTTCAGTGACAGCTTGCTTGAACGCATAAGACTTCCTCTACGAATTCCTGCCGCAGGTCATAGGGGCCGCGAGCCACGCTGCTAGTCGTCCTGTGCATCAGGGTGTTGACGTTCTTGCAAGGCGACGAAGAAACACGTTCATCTCCTTTTCCGCCTGCACGTCGCCGTTGCGTCTGGCCGCGAGTACTCCGTTCTCCCAAGCATGGCGCGCGGCCGCGATGTCGCCAATCTCGTGCTGCGCCTTGCCCAGTAGCTTCCATGCTGCCGAGTACCCCGGATCCAGCCCGACGCATCGGTGCAACTGGGCCGCCGCGCGCGCCTGCTCGTTCGCATCCAGGTAGTGTTTGCCCAGCCCGAATCGCAGCAAGGCCGAATCGCGGCCCCGTTCGAGCAGGCTTTCCAGCTTGCGTACATCGATCATTTGCAGCGATCGCTCATTCCCAAACATCCTTTCCAGCTTTGGACGTCGATCATCAAGAACGCCTCTCCTTGCGCTTGTTCAGACCCAAGTGCTCGACGGGCCATCACTCAAGCCATCTGCGTGAGCCGCATCGAGAGGAAACGGCCCTGATGGAACACTAGCGGTTCGTCATCGCCGCCATCGATCTGCAGCACCTTGCCCACGAGCAGCAGGTGGTCGCCCACCGGCCATGCCCGATAGGCCTCGTAGACGAAGGTGGCCACCGCGCCCTCGATCAGTCGAATGCCGGCGAAGGCTCGCCGTGTGGCGACACCGTTGAACTTGTCCGCGATACCCGGGTCGGCGAACCGGCGTGCCACCGCCTCTTGCGAACGAGGGAGTACGCTGATGCCGAAATGTCTGCACGCCCGGAACACGTCCACGCTGGCGGAACGCTCGGAAAGGTTCCAGGACACCAGCGGCGGCTCCAGCGAGACCGGCACGAACGAGTTGATGGTCAGGCCGATGGGTGCCCCCCCGGCGCACGCGCCGTGACGACGCAGACCCCGGTCGGGAACTGGCCCAGCTTGTTGCGCAATGCCCTGTGCGTGAAGACTGGATTCCGCATCTGCGGCTCGCCAGCCGTCGCGCTCGCACTCGATTCCTGCCCGCTTTCGGAATCGCCCAGATCGCGGCTCACCGGCCTTGCGCGGCCAGGTAGCGGCGATTGACTTCTTCCCAGTTGATGATGTGGAAGAACGCCGCGATGTAGTCCGGCCGCCGGTTCTGATAATTCAGGTAGTAGGCATGTTCCCACACGTCCAGCGTCAGGATCGGCGTGCCGCCGGAGAGGCGCGCGAACTCGCCCATCAGCGGGCTGTCCTGGTTGGCGCTGCTCTCGACCAGCAGCTTGCCGTCTTGGCCGACGGTCAGCCACGCCCAGCCGCTCCCAAAGCGCGTCTGCGCCGCTTTGGTGAAAGCATCCTTGAACGCATCGAACCCGCCCAGCTCGCTGTCGATGGCCCGTGCGACCTCACCGCTGGGCCGGCCGCCCTTGGCCGAGAGGATTGCCCAGAACAGCGAGTGGTTGGCATGGCCACCACCGTTGTTGCGCACGTCGGTGCGCCAGGATTCGGGCACGTTCTCCAACTGCTCGATCAAGGCTTCGACCGGGGCCGCGCCAAGGCCCGCTTCGCTCACCGCGTTGTTGAGGTTGTTGACATAGGTCTGGTGATGCTTGCCATGGTGGATTTCCATCGTGAGCGCATCGAAGTGCGGCTCCAGGGCGTCGTATGCATATGGCAGGGGTGGCAGGGAATAGGACATAAGCGAGCGATCTCCGGCAATGGGTTAATGTGATGCACATGCAGGCTGCAGCGCGCCCCATCGACGCGACATTTCCTGCGTGGCAAGTCACATTTATAAGACCTGAAGTTATATTGAGGTCAAGAGCTAATTTCGACATCCACGCGCGTTCGACATCCGTTTGGGGAGTTTCGGGTTCACTCTGCGAGTGCGGAACAGGTTGGCGCCAAGACGACTGCGGCACAGTTGAGAGCCGTCGCACTACGCTGGTTTTGATGGATGTCTGACAATGCTGAACTCTGCTGGAGACTTACGACACTGGCCGGCGACTACGGCTCGCGCCAGCGGCACCTGTGAGGCTGATGTCCGCGAACGCTTCGGCCAGGGCGCCTCCGCGTCAGTGCCCAGGTCACTATCCCCCGCGGATAGCCAATCCGCAACGAAGCGAATCTGAACGTCGATATCGCTTGACCTCAAGTTTGGTTGAGGCTTTATAGATGCCGCCGAGGTCGGTTTGCGCGCGCGTTCTGCGACGAGACGAGCAGCCGACAACCAACGGGATTCGATCTCTGCCGCATCTGTCGCTCATGGTCGTGCGCTGCCCCAAAGGCAGCGTCAGGGTGCAGCTTGCAGCGCGATCGCGCTCGCTTCATTCGCTTTACGACCTGACCACGGAACCTGTTCAGATGACGACTTCCAGCTCCGACCCTCGCGGCTTGCGCCTGCTTTGGATACTGATCTCCCTCAGCGCGATGGCGCTCGCAGGATGCAAAGAGAACGCCGGTGCTGGCGCCGGAGGCCATCCTCCACCGCCGCAAGTCAGCGTCGCGCAAGTCGAGATCAAGCCCATCACGCAATGGGACGAATACAACGGGCGCATCGAAGCCATCGAGAGCGTCGAGCTGCGCCCACGGGTGTCCGGCTACATCGAGCGGGTCGCCTACCGCGAAGGCGACGAGGTCAAGAAGGGCGATGTGCTCTTCACGATCGATGCCCGCAGTTACCGGGCGGAACTGGCCCGGGCCCAGGCGCAGTTGACCCGGGCGCGCAGCGAGGCCGGCCGCAGCAGAAGCGAGGCACAACGCGCCAAGGTTCTGGTCGAGCAGCAGGCCATCTCCACCGAAGCCTGGGAGCAACGCCGCGCTGCTGACGAGTCTGCGCAGGCCGAGGTGCAGGCTGCGCAGGCCGCGGTGGAGACGGCGCAGTTGAACCTGGAGTGGACCCAGGTTCGCTCGCCCATCAACGGGCGCGCCAGCCGTGCCCGTTTCACTGCGGGCAACCTGGTGGCTGCCGGTGACGCCGCCAGCGTACTGACCACCATCGTGTCGCAGGACAAGGTCTACGCCTACTTCGAAGCCGATGAGAAGGCGTTCTTGCGCTACTCACGCATGGCGCGCAAGGGTGAGCGCCCCAGCGAACGCGGCGGCCACTTGCCGGTCCGGATCGCCTTGGCGGACGAAACGGACTTTCCTCACAACGGGACGGTGGACTTTCTCGACAACCAGGTCGATCGCGGCAGCGGCACGATCGCCGTGCGCGCAGTGCTGGACAACAAGGAGCGCATCTTCACGCCAGGCCTCTATACCCGCGTGCGCCTGGTCGGCAGCGGTGAATTCCAGGCCGTGTTGATCGACGACAAGGCGGTGCTGACCGACCAGGACCGGAACTACGTCTACATCGTTGACAAGGATGGGCTGGCGCAGCGACGTGACGTGCAACTGGGTGGCAGCTCCCATGGGCTGCGCATCGTGCGAGAGGGACTGGCGGCGGGCGACCGCGTCATCGTAAACGGCACGCAGAAGGTGTTCTTCCCGGGCATGCCTGTGCAGGCCACGGCGGTGCCCATGCTGGCTGCTGCGGCGCCCGCGCCCGCGCCCGCCGCCAAATGAAGCGCCACGCCGGAGCGCGCCGCCGATCGGACGTATCACACGACGAGCGTCGCGGCGCGCTTCCCTCAGGACTCCTCTCAAGGTATTAGCCCATGGAATTCTCCAAGTTCTTCATCGACAGGCCGATCTTCGCGGCCGTGCTGTCGATCGTCATCTTCGTCTCGGGCCTGCTGGCGATCCCGGCGCTGCCGATCAGCGAGTATCCCGAGGTCGTGCCTCCCTCGGTCGTAGTGCGCGCCGTGTATCCGGGCGCCAACCCCAAGGTGATTGCCGAGACCGTGGCGACGCCTCTGGAGGAGCAGATCAACGGCGTCGAAGGCATGATGTACATCAAGTCTGTCGCCGGCTCCGACGGCGTACTGGTGACCACGGTCACCTTCCGTCCCGGCATCAACGCCGATGACGCGACGGTGCGGGTACAAAACCGCGTTGCCCAGGCCCAGGCGCGGTTGCCCGCCGATGTGGTGCGCCAGGGCATCACCGTCCAGAAGCAGTCCCCCACCTTTCTGATGGTGGTACACCTGACCTCGCCGGACAAGCAGTACGACACGCTGTACCTGCGCAACTACGCCCGGCTGCACGTCAAGGACACCCTGGCGCGCATTCCCGGCGTCGGTGAGGTCAATGTTTTCGGCGGCGGCGACTACGCCATGCGGGCGTGGCTCAACCCCGAGGCCATCGCCTCGCGAGGCCTGACGGCCGGGGACGTGATCGCAGCGATGCGCGAGCAGAACGTACAGGTCTCGGCGGGCCAGGTCGGCGCCGAACCCATGCCGAACAGCGACTTCCTGAGCCTGATCAATGCGCAGGGCAGGCTGACCACGGTCGAGGAGTTCGGCAACATCGTGCTCAAGACCGGCGACAACGGCCAGATCGTGAAACTGTCCGATGTCGCCCGCCTCGAACTCGGCGCGGGCGACTACACGCTGCGCGCCAAGCTGGACCAGAACAGCGCCGTCGTGGGCATGGACGTCTTCCAGGCACCGGGGGCCAACGCGCTGGACATCCGTGACCAGGTGATCGCCACCATGGACGCGATGCAGAAGACCTTCCCGCCGGGAATCAAGTACGAAGCGGTGTATGACACCACGGTGTTCGTGCGCGAATCCATCAACTCTGTGGTCGCCACGCTGCTGGAGGCCGTGGCCCTGGTGGTGCTGGTGGTGATCCTGTTCCTGCAGACCTGGCGCGCCTCCATCATCCCGCTGATCGCAGTGCCGGTGTCCATCGTGGGTACGTTCGCGGTCCTGCACCTGCTCGGGTTCTCGATCAACACGCTCACCTTGTTCGGACTGGTGCTGGCTATCGGCATCGTGGTCGACGACGCCATCGTGGTGGTGGAGAACGTGGAGCGCCACATCGAGGCCGGCGCGCAGCCATTGGAAGCGGCGCACCTGGCCATGCGGGAGGTGTCGGGCCCGATCATCGCCATCACCTTGGTGCTGTGCGCGGTGTTCGTGCCCATGGCATTCCTCGACGGCGTCACCGGCGAGTTCTACAAGCAGTTCGCGGTCACCATCGCCATCTCGGTGGCGATCTCTGGCCTGAACTCCCTGACGCTGTCCCCGGCGCTGGCCGGCCGGCTGCTGCAGGCCCATGGCGCCCCCAAGGATGCACTGTCTCGCGGCATTGACCGGGCATTTGGATGGCTGTTCCGCCCGTTCAACCGCTTCTTCAACCGCAGCTCCAACAAGTACGAGCGCGGGGTCTCGCGCGTGCTCGGTCGGCGCGGG
This sequence comes from Variovorax sp. WDL1, assembly GCF_001541225.1. GTDB lineage: Bacteria > Pseudomonadota > Gammaproteobacteria > Burkholderiales > Burkholderiaceae_C > Variovorax. Next base: position 7,032 of record NZ_LMTS01000158.1, read on the forward strand.
GCGGTGTTCGTGGTCTATGCGCTACTGCTGCTGGGCACGGGTCTGATGTTCAAGGCCGTGCCCGGCGGCTTCATTCCGACCCAGGACAAGATGTACCTGATCGCGGGCGTGAAGCTGCCCGAAGGCTCCTCCATCGGGCGCACCGATGCGCTGCTGAGCAAGGTCATCGACGTCGCACTGGAAACCGACGGCGTTGCCAGCGCGGTGGCATTCCCCGGCCTGAATGCCCTGCAGATGACCAATACACCGAACACCGGCATGGCGTTCCTCACCCTGAAGCCGTTCAACGAACGCACGGGGCGCACGGCCGCGCAGATCAACGCCGAGATCAACCAGAAGATCGCCGCACTGCAGGAAGGGATCACCTTCGCCATCATGCCGCCGCCGATCCTGGGGCTCGGCAACGGCGCTGGCTATTCGCTGTTCATCGAAGACCGAGCCGGCCTGGGCTACGGCGCGCTGCAGGGCGCGGTGGGCGCCTTCCAGGGGGCGTCTTCGCAGGTGCCGGGCATGCACTTCCCGATCACCACCTACCAGGCCAACGTGCCTCAGTTCGACGCGCAGGTGGACCGCATCAAGGCCAAGGCGCAGGGCATCCCGCTCACCAACGTCTTCGACACGCTGCAGACCTACCTGGGCTCGGCCTACGTCAACGACTTCAACCAGTTCGGCCGCACCTGGCAGGTGATCGCCCAGGCCGACGCGCCGTTCCGCGACAGCATCGAGAACATCGCCCGCCTGCGCACGCGCAACGACCGTGGCGAGATGGTGCCGATCGGCTCGGTGGTGACGGTCAACCGCACCTACGGCCCCGACCCGGTGCTGCGCTTCAACGGCTTCCCCGCAGCCGACCTCAGCGGCGAGGCCGATCCGCGCGTGCTGTCCTCCAGCGAGGCGATGGCCAAGGTCACCGAGCTGGCGAGGCAGGTGCTGCCACCCGGCATGGAGATCGAGTGGACGGACCTGAGCTACCAGCAGGCCACACAGGGCAACGCCGCCATGATCGTGTTCCCGCTCGCCGTGCTGCTGGCTTTCCTTGTGCTGGCCGCGCTGTACGAGAGCTGGACGTTGCCGCTGGCCGTGATCCTGATCGTGCCGATGTGCCTGCTGTCGGCGCTGTTCGGCGTGTGGTTGACCGGCGGCGACAATAACGTGTTCGTGCAGGTGGGCCTGGTGGTGCTGATGGGCCTGGCCTGCAAGAACGCGATCCTGATCATCGAGTTCGCCCGCGAGCTGGAAATGCAGGGCAAGGACATCCTGGAGGCCGCGCTGGAAGCGTGCCGCCTGCGCCTGCGCCCGATCATCATGACCTCGATCGCGTTCATCGCCGGTGTGCTGCCCCTGGTGCTCTCCGCGGGCGCCGGGGCGGAGGTGCGCGCCGCCACGGGCATCACGGTGTTCGCCGGCATGCTCGGCGTGACCCTGTTCGGCCTGTTCCTGACGCCGGTGTTCTACGTGGCACTGCGCAAGCTCTCCGGCCGCAAGCTGGTCCAGCACGGCGAATCGACCGTGACCACGCATACGCAGCCCGCCCATGCATGAAGCCGTCGTCCTATTCGATCGGAGACCGATCCATGAACCAACATTCCGAAGCAGCCCCGGCGTGCACTGCCGCGGCAAAGTGGCTCACCAGCAATTCCGATACGCGCGAGCGCTCAAAACAGGTGGCACCATGAAGAGCCCGAGCGTCCTGAAGATCCTCGCAGCGAGCACCGCCGCCGCGCTGCTGTCGGCGTGCGCCGTGGGCCCCGACTACGTGCGGCCGCAGCCCCCGCAGGTGGACGCCTTCGTCCGCCAGGATGCCGCGGTCACCGTCAACGCAACGGCACAGACCGACCCCGAGTTCTGGCGCGCCTTTGGTGACCCGTTGCTCGAACGCCTGGTTGACACCGCGCTGGCGAACAACCAGGACCTTCGCGTTGCGCTGGCCAACTACGAGCAAGCCAACGCACTGCTGCGCGGCTCCCGGTATGACCGGCTGCCGACCATCACTGCCGACGCCGAGGCAAGCGATGTGCGCGACACCGCCAATCAGTTCCCTTTGGCCGATCGCGATGCCCGTGACCACAATCAATACCAGGCCACCATCGGCTTCACCTGGGAGCTGGACCTGTTTGGCCGGGTACGCCGCAGCGTGGAGGCGCAGCGCGCCGAGACCGCGGCGAGCGCCGAGGACCTGGCCGCCATGCAGGTCGTGGTAGTCAGCCAGTTGTCCCGCACCTACTTCCAACTCCGCGGCTGGCAGGAGCAACTGCGCATCACCCAAGAGAACGCCGACAACCAGGCCCGCACTCTGCAATTGCTCGAAGTGCGTCTCAAGGCAGGCATGGCGACACCGTTCGACGTGGATCGCGGTCGCACGCAACTCGAAAGTACCCGTGCGCGCATCCCTTCCTTGGAGGCCGACATCGCCGTCGCCACCCACCGCATCGCGGTGCTGACCGGCAGACCGCCGCAATCACTGGTCACTGTGCTGGAGGCCCCCGGCGAACTGCCGGCATTGCCGCAGAACATCGCCGTTGACGCCCCGAGTGATCTGCTGCGACGTCGTCCCGATGTGGCAGCGGCCGAACGTCGGCTCGCCGCCGCTACCGCACGCATCGGC
>NZ_LMTS01000158.1:9674-109914 GCF_001541225.1 Variovorax sp. WDL1
GCGACCGCCGATCTTTTTCCTCGCTTTACGCTCGGCGGGTTGATCGGAACCCAGGCCTTCGACGCGGGTGCCCTATTCGAGCGCGACAGCGAGATGCGGCTGCTCACGCTGGGCGTGGATGGATCGTTTCTCAATGTCGGCCGCGTGCGCGCGCGCATCGCTGCGTCCAACGCGGCCGAGGCTGGCAACCTGGCAACTTACGAGCGCACCGTGCTGACTGCGCTGGAGGAGACCGAAAACGCGCTGGTGCAGGTTTCCCGCAGCGCACGCCAGACCGCGCACCTGGAGCAGGCGGCGGCAGCCGGGACGCGCGCCGCGAGCATGGCGAGGTTGCGCTTCGACCAAGGCTCGATCGACGTGTTGGAGTTGCTCGACGCCGAGAACGCGCGCTTGCAGAGCCACGACGCCTTCGCGCAGGGCCGCGTGCGCAGCACACTGGCCGTCGTCTCGCTGTACCAGGCGCTCGCAGGCGGCTGGCCTCGCCATCACCCTGCTGCCCATAACGTGGCGAGCAAGTAGGCCGACACCAGTCTTGCGCAGGCCCGCGGCCGCCCCGAGCATCAAGCGCGCGGCGCGGTCTTCTATGCGCGCTTGCGCTCAGGCCATCTGGCCGAATACCAAACGGACGACACAGCAAATGCGTCATTCTTCCACGACGGACGACCAGCACGACGCCAACTGGCCGGCGGTACTATCCATGGCAATCACCATGTTTGCGCTGGTCTGTAGCGAACTGCTGCCGATCAGCATTCTGACGCCCATGGCCAAGGACTTGGAACTGTCGGTCGGCGAGGCAGGCCAGGCCGTGACCGCAACGGCCGTGGTCGCCGCCGTTGCCAGCCCCGCGGTCATCTTTCTCGCCGGGCGGATTGACCGACGTTTGCTGATTCGTGGGCTGACCGTCGTCCTCTTGCTATCGAGTCTGCTGGCGTCGGTCGCGACCGATCAGTGGACGCTGCTTTTCGCGCGCGGGCTGCTGGGGGTGGCACTGGGCGGAACCTGGGCGATGGTGACCACGCTAGCACTGCGGCTGGTATCTCCGGCCCAGGTCGCCCGGGCCATGAGCATCATCTTCACGGGCGTAACAGCGGCGAGTGTCGCCGCGCCCGCCGCTGGTGCCTTTCTGGGCGAAACTTGGGGTTGGCGTGGCGTATTTCTTGTCACGGCAGGCCTGGGCGTGCTGGCGTTGCTCGCGCAATTGTCGACCCTTCCGCGCCTTCCCACGATGCATCGTCCGGCACTGAACGCTTTCGGCGATGCGCTCAGCCGGGCTCCGGTGCTGGGCGGGTTGGTCACGATTGTCCTGGTGCTTTCAGGACAGTTTGCCGGCTACACCTTCATCCGGCCGCTGCTGGAACAGGTGGTTAACCTGAATGTCAGCCAGATCTCGCTGGCGCTTTTGCTTTATGGGATTGGGGGCCTCATCGGAGGTGCGGTCGGCGGGCTGCTGGCGGCGCGCAACGCGTCACTATGTGCAGCGGGAGCGGCGCTTGTGATGGCACTGATGGCCGCCTTGCTGGCATTCGCTGGAACCACTTCCCTGATCTCGCTATTGCTCCTCGTTATCTGGGGGCTGGCCTTCAGCGCTTTCTACGTCTCGATCGCGACGTGGCACGCGAGAGTGGCCCCTGACCTTGCTGAGAGCGTCGGTGCCCTGCAGGCGACCGCATTCCAATTCTCCATTGCGCTCGGCGCCGGCGTCGGCGGCGTTGCCATCGATACTTTCGGCCTCTCCGGCGTCTTCACCTACGCTTGCGCAGCGTTGCTGGCAGGGGCGGCCGTGATCTTGACAACGGGCGTGCGATCCCAGAGGAGGAGCCCATCCCTTTGAAGCAGAAAGAGATGAGAAACCATCAGCACTGTGCGCCAGCATGCACGGACATGCCGCTGTGCGCTGCCGGACGCCAGCCGTGGCAACCGGCAGCGGCATCATTGAACCGACGGCCTCTTTGTAGCGCCGGGCGACTCGTGCCAGTTAACGATGTTGAGGATGGCCGCGATGTAGTCGGGACGGCGGTTCTGGTAGTCCAGATAGTACGCATGCTCCCAGACATCCAGAGCAAGGATCGGCGTCTCACCTGAGAGGCCTGCGTATGCGCCCATCAGAGAACTGCCCTGGTTAGCGCTGCTCTTGACTAACAGGTTGCCGTCCTGGCCAACCTTCCTTGCGGCTTGCCATCCTCGGCACTCAGTACCGTCCAACACAGCGAGTGGTTGGCGTGACCGCCGCCATTGCTACGCACAGCCGTCTGACTGCGTGGCCAGACTTTCGATTGCGATGCGACTTGGGCACAACTAGAATCTCAACATAACTTGAGCAATGGAGTCAGCCATGAACCGGATCGACACGTCGCGTCGCTTGACGGTTGGAGAGGTGTCACAGCGCAGCGGCCTGCCCGTATCCACGATCCACTTCTACGAGTCCAAGGGCCTGATCCAGAGCGAACGCACGTCCGGAAATCAGCGGAGATACTCGCCCGCTATCTTGAGGTATCTGGCCATCGTCAAAGTCGCGCAGCGGGCCGGACTATCGCTGGACGAAGTGCTCGACGCTCTCGGGCAGTATCAGCCGGGCGTTCATCTGACTGCTGCGCATTGGCGCCGTGTGGCGTCTAGGTGGCGTGAAGACCTTGACGACCGCATTACGCAGTTGATGCGGCTGCGGGACGAACTCGGGGGATGTATCGGGTGCGGTTGCCTCTCTCTCAAAGAGTGCCCGTTGCGTAATCCGGGCGACATACTCGCGGGCCAGGGGCCCGGTGCGCGTATCCTTGAGCGAGAATAGGCGGGACTTGTGAGATTGACAGTCGACTGAGTGGATCGCGCCGGCAGGGTCGACGTAGGGCGATGTATCCGCTACGCCGACCGCCGCAGTTCACGTCGTCTAAGTCGGCCGTGAGATTGCTGAAAATTCATTCGGCATTTTTGTGCAGCGAACAGTCCGCACGACCATTACCAACGAAGTGTGACAGGCCTCGTTCGCTTTCCTTGGGTCTCGTCTGTTCCTCACAGCGCGCAATCATTCGGACGTATTCAAAGGCCCCATGAGCGCAGCAATGATAGGGCAAGGAAGCGCCTCTCCCGTGTCTTCGCACCTCTCCAGCATGTCTCTCAGAGCGCCTCGCATGCGCTGAAGGTCGCCAACCTTCTCATCGATCTGGTCAAGGCGCCGCCGTGTCACCGTCTGAATAGCCCGGCGATTCCGCCCATCCTCCAGATCCAAGAGCGACTTCACCTCGTCCAGCGAGAACCCAAGGCTCTGAGCGCGCTTGATGAAGCCGATCCGCTGGATCATCGAAGCGGGGTAGCGCCGGAAGCTGCCGGCGTTCTTCGGGATCGGCAACAGGCCGCGTCCCTGGTAGTAGCGGATTGTCTCCACGCCGACGCCAGCGACCTTCGCCAGCCTGCCAACCGTCATCCAATCACCCAAACCTTCGTTCATCGAGCGATCCACTGTCTATTCACGAGCAACACAGAATAACGCAGTACCGCGTAGTTGACCCTTGCCTCCATTTGATCCAAATCAATTTCCCGCAGCTCAGTTGGGAATAGAATCACAGGTGTCAATGGGTCAATAGGCCGCACATGCGCACACTTCTCAACCACCGCAGGATTCGCGCCATCGCGTGGATGATGCTCGGGGTATGGCTGTTTGCGCTCGGGGCCGGGGTGGCCAATGCCTGCCTTCTGGAGTCTCCGCAGCAACATCGGCATGCTGTCGGGTATGAGCATGTCCCATCGTCCGGGCATGGAAATCATGAAGGCCTCCATGGTGAGCACGAAGAAGGTTCCCACGACCCGTCGAAGGCCCCGTGCCTGAAGCTCTGCGGCGACGTCAACCAGTCCGCCATTCAGAAAGCACCAACCTTCGCGTTCGACCTCGTCGGTTTGGCGCCTCCCGCCTATGGAGACCAGCTGCTGGCTCCGACGTTGGCTCTGCGAGCCATCCCATCGAGGGGTCACCAGCGACCACCTCCCAAGCGGCCGTCGTGGCTGCTGTTCGAGCGTCTCGCGCTGTAGCGCCTCCTTTGAGTTGCCGTGTCGGTCACACCCGGCGCACAACTCATAAGCCTTGACTCTGTACCCGACTACGGAGTTTTCATAGGGCTTTGTCCGCTTGCGGCGACATCGGTTTCGCCCCAATGGCAGGCACCCGCGGCTAAAGGAGAGAGAAATGAAATTCACGCATTCGATCGCGGCCATCGTGGGCGCCGCACTGGTCACCTTGTCTGCGTTCGCGCAGGACAACCATCAGGCCCATCACCCCGCAGGTGCGAGTCCGACCGCGGCCGAGACGCCAAGGGCGCCGACCACCGAGGGCATGGATGCGCAACTGAAGTCGATGCAGGCCATGCACGAACGGATGGTGGCTGCGAAGACGCCTGCGCAGCGCAAGGCGCTCATGGCCGAACACATGCAGGCCATGCGGGCTGGCATGGCGATGATGGGCGCAATGAAGGATGGAGCCGAGTCGGCGCCGACAGCTGAGCGGCAGCAAATGCTCGAAATGCGCATGGACATGTGCCAGTCCATGATGCAGATGATGATGGACCGGATGCCTGAGCCGGCGAAGTGAGGAGGACGACCATGACAACTTCTCACCGCACCGGTCCAAGGTTTTCGCGCTCGCGATGGTTCCTGGGCTTTCTGGTCTTCCTGGCCGTGAGCATCTACATGCTGCTGACGGAACACCGCGGGCACTACCTGGCCGCGCTGCCACTGGTCCTCCTGGCGACTTGCGTCATCGCTCATGTGCTGATGCATCGCCATGCCGTACCAGGCGACGGTAGCAAGGCGAATCCACCGTGCCCGGGAGAGCGCAAATGAACCACGATGCGCCCGCTTATGGGCTTTGGCTGCTCGTCCTCGTGAACTCGGCGGTCTTCATCATGTTCGCCTTCAGCTTCTTCAAACCGCAGACCTCGCGCGACTGGAGAACCTTCGGGACATTCGCAGCGTTCATTGTTGCCTTGTTCGTCGAGATGTACGGCTTTCCGCTGACGCTGTACGTGCTGTCCGGCTGGCTTCAGACCAAGTATCCCAGTCTGGACTTGCTGTCGCACAACAGCGGCCATCTCTGGTCGACCCTGCTGGGCGAGAGCGGCGACCCTCACTTCAGCCCGCTTCATATCGCAAGCTACATCTTCATCGGGGGCGGCTTCTGGCTTCTGTCGAGCGCCTGGACGGTGCTCTACCACGCGCAACGGCACGCCCAACTTGCCGTGAGCGGCCCATACGCCAGGATTCGGCACCCGCAGTATGTGGCCTTCGTGGCGATCCTTTTCGGCTTTCTGCTGCAGTGGCCGACGCTGTTGACGCTGCTGATGTTCCCCTTCCTCGTCGTGATGTATTCGAGGCTGGCAGTCAACGAGGAGAAGGACATGCGCAAGCAGTTCGGCGCCGAGTTCGACGCCTATGCCGCGCGCACGCCGCGCTTCCTTCCCTCCCTCTCGGACACGCGCCAGCGAGGCTGACATGAAGAAGACCCGCTGGCGTCAGCGCATCAATCGACCGTACCTGGCTGCAGCCTACGGACAAGGCGATGGCTGCGGCTCCAGCTCGGATGCGGACATGAGCGCCGCGCCCCGCCGGGCGTCGACACACGCAATGCTGATCGCCTGCGACCAGACCTAACGGAGAACCCATGGCAAAGAACAAGAAGGGCGCCAAAGGCGCCAAGCACAAGGCCGATGTGGACGGCACCGGCACTGCCCACGGCTCAGCGCGCGACGAGACAGCGACACGCTCGATCGGCCGCGAGGACTACGAAGCACAGTTGCACATGCTGCAGATCGAACTGGTGAAACTGCAGCGGCATTTCATCAAATGCAACGACCGTATCCTGATCCTCTTGGAGGGAAGGGACGGCGCAGGCAAGGACGGCAGCATCAAGCGGCTGGTCGAACACCTGAGTCCTCGGGAAACACGGGTCGTCGCGCTAGGAAAGCCCTCCGACCGGGATCGCACGGGCTGGTACTTCCAGCGCTACGTCCCGCACCTGCCAGTTGGCGAAGAGCTCGTGGTGTTCAACCGCAGTTGGTACAACCGTGCGGGCGTGGAACCGGTGATGGGCTTCTGTACCGCCGAGGAGCACGAGGAATTCATGAACTCAGTGCCCAAGTTCGAGGAGATGCTGGTCAACTCCGGTATCAAGCTGCTGAAGTATTACCTCGACATCGGCAAGAAGGAGCAGAGCCGCCGGCTCGGGGAACGCCGCCGTGATCCCCTCAAACAGTGGAAGTCGAGCCCGGTGGATGCCGTCGCGCTTAAGCACTGGGACGGCTATACACGGGCGCGCGACGAGATGTTCATGCGCACCCATACGGCCGCGGCGCCCTGGTCTGTCGTGCACGCCGACAACAAACGGTTGGCGAGGCTCAACCTGATCAGAGACATCCTCTCCCGGCTGCACTACGCCGGCAAGAAGCACAAGGTCATCGCTCCCGACCGGGAGATCGTCTTCGAGTTCTCGCAGGACTGCCTGGACTCGGGCCGACTCGCTCGTTGAGACCACGAACACAGCGAACAGGAAGAACAGCCATGAAGTCGATCAACGTTGAAGTCGGAGGGCTCGTATCGAGCCTGAGCGCGGAGGGAGTACGCCGCAAGCTGCTGCAGCTTCCCGGCGTCCATCATGCAGATGTCAACTATGTTGCGGGAAGCGCAACGGTCCATCTCGATGAGGGACAACTCAGTGTCGAGGATCTGCGCCAGCGCATCGCCGAATGCGGCTATCACTGCCGTGGCGAGCAGACGCCCAAGCACGTGTGCGCGCCCGCCGCTGGCGTCTCTGCCGACCCCAGCCATGCGGTGCACGGCCATCACGGCGCACCCGCACGTCAGGCGCAAGAGATGGGGCATGAGGGGCACCACGCGCATGCCCCCGCCACGGCCGCACGCGCGAAGGCTGCGGCCACGACGCCCGCCGCCCATGCTGCGCACCAGGCCCACGCAGGCGACCCTGCGATGGACGACATGATGCACGACATGGGCCACGGGTCGGGCTCGATGCAGGACATGGCTCGGGACATGCGCAATCGCTTCTTCGTGGCCCTGGTCTTCGCCATTCCCGTGTTCTTCTATTCCCCGATGGGGAAGATGTTCGGCGACTTCCAGACGCCGTTCGGGCTGGACGACAAGCTCTTTCTTTTCTTCCTCGCAAGTGCCGCGATCATCTATCCAGGTTGGCCTTTCTACGTGGCGGCGTGGCGCGCGCTGCGCAACGGCGTCGCCAACATGGCCACGTTGGTCGTGCTGTCGGTGGGCACCGGCTACCTGTTCAGCATCGGCGCGACCTTCTTCTACGAGGGTGAGGTGTTCTATGAAGCGGCATCGGTGCTGCTGGTCTTCATCCTGCTGGGGCACTGGCTGGAGATGCGCGCCCGCGCGGGCGCATCCGACGCGATTCGCGCGTTGATGGATCTCGCCCCACCCATGGCCACGGTCGTGCGCAACGGGGTGGAGACCAAGGTACCGACCGCCGAGGTTGCAGCCGGGGAACTGGTCGTGATCAAGCCCGGCGACAAGATCCCGGTGGATGGCGAGATCGTCGAGGGCGCGTCGCAAGTGGACGAGTCGATGCTGACGGGCGAGTCCATGCCGGTCAAGAAGGGCGTGGGCAGCACCGTCGTAGGCGCCAGCATCAACAAGAGCGGGAGCTTTCGCTACAAGGCCACGAAGGTCGGCGCGGACACGGCCTTGGCGCAGATTGTCAAGCTGGTCCAGGAGGCCCAGAACTCGAAGGCCCCCGGCCAGCTGCTGGCCGACCACGCATCCCAGTGGCTGGTGCTGGCGGCGATCGTGATTGGCCTGCTGACCTTCAGCGTCTGGTACTGGGTGATGGGACAGACATTACTGTTCGCACTCACCTTGACCATCACCGTGTTCGTGATCGCATGCCCTGATGCGCTGGGGCTGGCCACCCCGATGGCCATCATGGTCGGGACCGGGCTGGGCGCAATGAACGGCATTCTCTTCAAGAATGCGGCCGCATTGGAGAACGCCACCAAGTTGACGGTCGTGGTGTTCGACAAGACCGGCACCTTGACACTGGGGCAGCCCGATGTCGTCGAGATGGTGGCCGCGCCCGGTGTCGAGGAGACGCGGCTTCTGGCGACGGCCGCCGCGGTGGAGAAGTTCTCCGAGCACCCCCTCGCGCTCGCAGTGCTCAAGCGTGCGGGAGACATGCCGACGGAGGTCACCGAGAACTTCACCAACATCGATGGGCAAGGCGCACGGGCCACTATCGGGGGCGAGACGGTGCTCCTGGGCAACCGGCTGCTGATGCAGTCGGAACAGGTGGATCTGGCCCCCCTTGCCAGCGAGGCGGCGCGGCTGCAAGGCGGGGGGCGCACTGTGGTCCACGTCGCGCGCGGTGGCCGGCTGATCGGCCTCATCGCGATCGCCGATGCCGTGCGGCCGACCTCGCGCGAGACGATCGCCAAGCTGCAGGCACGCGGCGTGAAGGTCGCGATGCTGACCGGCGACAACCAGGCGACCGCCGAGCGCATCGGCAAGGAACTGGGTATCGACATCGTGCTTGCGGATGTGTTGCCCGGGCAGAAGGCCTCCAAGATCAAGGAACTGCAGCAGCAGGGTCACAAGGTCGGCATGGTCGGCGACGGCATCAACGACGCTCCGGCGCTGACGCAGGCCGACGTGGGCTTTGCGATTGGCGCGGGGACGGACGTTGCGATGGAAAGCGCCCAGGTGGTGTTGATGAAGAGTGACCCCTACGACGTGGTCGGGGCCATCGAACTGTCCCGGGCGACGCTGCGCAAGATGCACCAGAACCTCTGGTGGGCCGTGGCCTACAACGTGATCGCCTTCCCGCTGGCGGCCGGGGTGCTGTATCCGTTCACCTTGTCGCCCGAGGTCGCTGCATTGTCCATGTCGGGCAGTTCCGCGATCGTCGCGATCAATGCGCTGATGCTCAAGCGCACGCGCCTGCCGGGGATCAAGCGCGTGACGTCGCGTGCCAGTGTCCCAGCGGCCGCGTCAGCCTGAGCGGCGGGCCACCATGGTAGAGAGCCGCGCCATGCGATCACCGCGCGAATCCGGGCCCACCCGCCAGCAAGACCTCGGCGTCGCGCAGCTGGGTTGGCTCGCTGCGGCCGTATTCGTCGTCTCGGCCGGATATGGGGCACTGATGCCCTTGATCCCCGACTGGCTGCGGCCCTTGATGGGCGACGCGGATCCTGCGGCGCTTGCGCGCCATGTCGGCTACCTCAGCGGCATCTACACGGCGGGCATCCTGCTGGGTGCGCCCCTGTGGGGCATGCTGGCGGACAGGCTGGGGCGTGCCCGCGTGTTGCTGGTGGGCCTGATCGGCTACGTGGCCAGCCTGCTCCCGCTGCTGCGCCCCGAGTCCCTGGGCGTGGTCGGCATCTATGCGCTGCGCGGCGCGACGGGCTTTTTTGTGGCCGCGGTCGTGCCGGTGGTGCCGGCGCTCGTCGCGCAGTACACCCCAGAATCGATTCGCGCCAGGCGCTTTGCATGGCTGGGTGCGATGTCGCTGCTCGGGTTCCTGTTCGGCCCCGGCCTGAACGCCGCTGCAGAACGGCTTGTCGGCCTGGGCTTCTTGAGCGTGCTGGTACAGGGCTCATCGACCACGCTCGTAATCGCACTCTCGGCCGCGCTCGGCGCGCTGATGATGCTGGGCCTGGCCGCAACGCTTCCCGCACCTTCCTCCCTTGGAGAGGCGGACGCAGCCGATCACGACGGAGCACCCCGGAGCCGCTCCCTGGCGCTCTGGATTCTCAACGGTGTGGTCATGTTCGTGCTTGCCGGCTTTGAACTCGGCATCGTGCTGCAGGGCCAGCGCCACCCCGATCTCTCCTCCCGAGAGGTGTCGTTGATGTTCGCCGAGTGCAGTCTGGTGATGCTGGGCGTCAACGCGGTGCTGTTCTTCACCGGCCTGCTGGAGCGCGCCGACCCACGCCGCGTACTGGCCTGCGGCATGGTCCTGGGCATCGCCGGGCTCCTGATGCTGGCCCGCCATGGCAGCGAGATGTGGCTGTACGTCGGCGTGAGTTTCACGGCTGCGGGCACGGGTCTCGTGCTCCCCACCCTGGCCTACCTCGCTGCCGGCACCTCGGCGCGGCGGCTCGGTATCGCGATGGGAGGGCTCGCCGCGGCAGCCGGCCTCGGACAAACACTGGGATCGGCCGCCACCGGATGGCTATTCGGCGCTGTGATGCAGAGCACCTTTGCGTGGCTGTCGATTCCACTGGCCGCCACCCTCGCGCTGCTGCTCATTCCGCGGCGTTGGTGGCCAGCCAACCCCGTCCTGGTGAGCGCTTCACCGTCCCGCACTTTTCTCACTTCCACGGAAACCGAACCATGAGACTGATCCTGATGTCCCTGCTCGCAGCGCTTGCCCTGTCGCTGAGCGGATGCGGCTACAACGACTTCCAGCGGCTGGACGAGCAGACCAAGTCCGCCTGGTCCGAGGTGCTGAACCAGTACCAGCGGCGCGCCGACCTGATCCCCAACATCGTCGCGACCGTCAAGGGCGAGACCAACTTCGAGCAGGAGACGCTGACCCGGGTGGTCGAGGCCCGCGCGAAGGCGACCTCGATCCAGGCCACGCCGGAACTCGTCAACAACCCCGAGGCGTTCCAGAAGTTCCAGGCGGCACAGGGCGAACTGTCCGGCGCGCTGAGCCGGCTGCTGGTGGTGAGCGAGAACTACCCGCAACTCAAGGCGAACCAGGCTTTTCAAGACCTGCGTGCCCAACTTGAGGGCACGGAGAACCGCATCACCGTGGCGCGTGGGCGCTACGTGAAGGCGGTGCAGGATTACAACGTGCTCACGCGCAGCTTCCCGACCAACATCACGGCCAAGCTGTTCAGCTACGTCGTCAAGCCCAATTTCTCGGTCGCCGACGAGAAGGCCATGGCGGCGCCGCCACAGGTCGATTTCGGCGCCTCGGCGCCGGCGGCGCGCCCCTGACATGAGAACGCCCAGAACAGCGGTGCTCTCTCCGGCGGCCCCTCTTCGGCTGGCCCACGCTCTGGCCTGGCTGCTGCTGAGCCTGTTCCTTTCGGTCGCGTCCGCGCAGGAGTTGGTCGCCGTTCCCCCGCTGCAGGCGCGCGTCACCGATCTCACGGGAACGCTCGCCGCCGATCGTGTCGCCGCGCTGGATGCGCAGCTTCGGGCCTTCGAGCAACGCAAGGGCGTGCAGATCGCCGTGCTGATGGTCCGCTCGACGCGGCCCGAACCCGTCGAGCAGTACACCCTGCGGGTGGTAGAGCAATGGAAGCTCGGCCGTCGCAAGGTGGACGACGGCGCGTTGCTCCTGGTGGCCAAGGACGACCGCACCGTGCGCATCGAAGTCGGATACGGCATCGAGGGTGCGCTGAGCGACGTGGTATCGCGGCGCATCATCGACGAGGTGATCACGCCGCGCCTGCGCCAGGGCGATTTCGACGGCGGCATCGCCGCAGGCGCCGAACAGATCATGCGGGTGATCGATGGCGAGGCCCTGCCTGCGGCGGACCCACGGCGGCAGGGGCAGACCAACGACATCGGGCAGGCCTGGCCCTTCCTGTTCGTCGCGGCCCTGATGCTGGGCGGAGTGCTGCGCAACGCCCTCGGCCGCCTTCCAGGCTCCCTGGTCACGGCTGGCGTGCTGGGTGCCGCTGCGTGGCTGTTGGTGGGCACCTTCGCGGTGGCCGCGGTGGCTGGACTGGCGGGATTCCTCGTCACGCTGCTGGGCATCGGCATGGGTGGCCACGGCGGCCTGCACGGGCGCCACCGGGGAGGCGGCTGGCCGGGCGGAGGATTCCGCGGCGGCGGCGGCGGCTTCGGTGGCGGCGGCGCGTCAGGACGGTGGTGAGATGAACATGCAACGACTTCTTCGCCACCTTGCGACCACGGATCGCGCAGTCCGCCGCGCCTTCCCCCCGCGTGCCCTGGATGCGATCGAGCAGGCCATCCGCACGGGAGAGTTCCAGCATGGGGGCCAACTGCGCTTCGTGGTCGAGGGTGCGCTGGACGGATCGCCACTGTGGCGCAACCAATCGCCGGGCGAGCGGGCGCTGGACCTGTTCGCACGCCTGGGTGTGTGGGATACGGCGCACAACAGCGGCGTCCTGATCTACGTGCTGCTGGCCGACCGGGCCGTGGAGATCGTGGCCGATCGCGGCATCCATGCCTGTTGCGGTGCCGAAAGGTGGTCGGCTGTGTGCCAGCGCATGGAAGCCCAGTTTGCGCAGGGACGCTTCGAGGCCGGAGCCCTGGAAGGCATCGTGGCCGTCAGCCACCTGCTGGTGCAGCACTTTCCGCGGGGCGCGGACCACGGCAACGAGTTGCCGGATCGGCCGGTCCTTCTTTGAACGACAACATCCTTGGAGACCTACCATGCAACTTCAGTTTCTGGGTGCCACCGGCACCGTGACCGGTTCCAAATACCTGCTGCGCCATGGCGACGCGACCATTCTGGTGGACTGCGGCCTGTTCCAGGGATTCAAGCAGCTGCGCCTGCGCAACTGGGAGCCGCTGCCGGTCGCGCCCAAGACCGTCGACGCGGTCGTGCTCACCCACGCCCACATCGACCACAGCGGCTACCTGCCACTGCTGGCGCGACAAGGCTTTCGCGGCCGGGTTTACTGCACGTCCGCGACGCACGAGCTGTGCAAGATCCTGCTCACCGACAGCGGCCATCTGCAGGAGGAAGAGGCGAAGTTCGCCAACCGGCACGGTTTCTCCAAACACCAGCCCGCGCTGCCGCTGTACACCCGTGAGGACGCCGAGCGCTGCCTGAAGCTGTTCGCGCCACGTCCGTTCTCTCAGGACTTCGAGGCGCTGCCCGGACTCACCGCGCGGTTGACGCCTTCCGGGCACATGCTCGGCTCGGCCTTCGTGCACCTCAACGACGGCCGGCGATCCGTGCTCTTCTCCGGCGACATCGGCCGGCCCAACGACCCGGTGCTGCGCCCGCCGGTGCAGGTCCCCGGCGCCGACTACCTGCTGCTGGAATCCACCTACGGCAACCGCAAGCATGAAGCGTCCGACGCACTGGCGCAGCTGGAGACTGTCATCAACAAGACGGCCGCCCGTGGAGGGGTCGTGGTCATCCCAGCGTTCGCTGTCGGCCGAGCGCAGAGCCTGATGTACGGCATCTACCAGCTCAAGAAGCAAGGGCGCATCCACCAGCACCTGCCCGTGTACCTGGACAGCCCGATGGCCATCGATGCCACACGGCTGTACCACGCCCATCGCGACGAGCACCGGCTCTCGCCCGAGGAATGCGAGGGCATGTGCCATGCCGCGAAGATCGTCAACAAGGTCGAGGAGTCCAAGGCGCTCAGCGCCGGTCGTGGACCGATGGTCATCATCTCCGCCAGTGGCATGGCCACTGGAGGACGCGTGGTGCACCACCTCAAGTCATTCGCGCCCGACCATCGCAACACCATCCTGTTCGCCGGCTACCAGGCGGGCGGCACCCGTGGCGCTGCGATCGTGCACGGCGCGTCCACCGTCCGCATCCATGGCCAGGACGTGCCGATCCGCGCCGAGGTGGCCTCGCTCGACAACCTTTCCGCCCACGCCGATGCCGACGAGATCCTCGCGTGGATGCGCGGCTTCACGCAAACACCGCGCCGAACCTTCGTGACCCACGGCGAGCCGGAGGCGGCCGATGCGCTGCGCGCGCGGATCGACCATGAACTGGGCTGGTCGGTTGCCGTGCCCGAGTACCTGCAGACGGTGGATCTGGTATGACGGCGCACCTGCACGAGACCGGCACCGGCACCGGAGAGGATGGCGTGAACACGCTGCAGGCGTGGCGCACCGGCATCGACACCCATCAGGAGCCGGTGGTCTACATGCGGCGCGACTGCCCTGTCTGCCGGTCGGAGGGTTTCACGACCCAGGCGCGCGTGCAGCTGACGGCCGGCCGCCGCAGCATCGTGGCGACGCTCAGCGTCGTCGATGGGGATTGGCTGGCCGAGAACGTCGCTGGCCTGTCCGAATCGGCATGGGCGTCGCTGGGGGCGCAGCCGGGCCAGCTGGTCACGGTGACCCATGCACCGCCGCTGGATTCGCTCAGCCATGTCCGGGCCAAGGTCTACGGCAATGCCCTGGGCGATGCCGAGTTCAGCGCCATCATCTCCGACGTCGCGGCGGGCCATTACTCTGACCTGCATCTGGCCACCTTCATCACCGCCTGCGCCGGCGATCGCCTGGACCTCGCGGAGACCGTCTCGCTCACGAAAGCCATGATTGGCGTCGGTGACCGCATCGATTGGGGGCGCCCGCTGGTGGTGGACAAGCATTGCGTCGGCGGCCTGCCCGGCAACCGCACGACCCTGCTCGTGGTGCCCATCGTGGCCGCCTGCGGCCTCACGATGCCCAAGACCTCCTCGCGCGCCATCACCTCGCCGGCCGGGACGGCCGACACAATGGAGGTGCTGGCGCCGGTGAACCTGGATGTGCGAAGCATGCGGCGCGTGGTCGAACGCACGGGCGGCTGCATCGTCTGGGGCGGCTCGGTACGGCTCAGCCCCGCCGACGACATCCTCATCCGCGTCGAGCGGCCGCTGGACCTGGACAGCGAGGGCCAGCTCGTCGCCTCGGTCCTGTCCAAGAAGGCCGCTGCGGGCTCGACCCATGTGCTGATCGACCTGCCCGTGGGTGCCACCGCCAAAGTGCGCAGCGCGCAGGCCGCGGCGGCGCTCGGTCGGCGCCTGCAGGAGGTGGGCAGCGCCATCGGCCTGCACGTGGCCTTGCGCGTCACCGATGGTGAGCAGCCGGTCGGCCGCGGGATCGGCCCGGCACTGGAGGCCCGCGACGTGCTGGCCGTCCTACAAGGGACGCCCGAGGCCCCGGCCGACCTGCGGGAGCGAGCGTTGCGGCTGGCGGCGGACATCCTCGAAATGGGCGGTGCAGCGCCCGCCGGCGGCGGCCTGACGCTCGCCACGCAGGTGCTGGCCGACGGCCGCGCCTGGGCCACGTTCGAGGCGATCTGCGCTGAGCAGGGCGGCCTGCGCAGCATCCCGGTGGCAACGCATCGGCACACCGTCGCATCGCCGTCCACGGGACGGGTCTCCCGAATCGACAACCGGCTGCTCGCGCGGGCGGCCAAGCTCGCCGGAGCACCGACCGCCGCTGCCGCCGGCATCGACGTGCATGCGCGCCTGGGCGACCAGGTCGAAGCGGGACAGCCGCTCTTCACGCTGCACGCCCAGGCGCCGGGCGAGCTGGCCTATGCGCTGCAGTTCGTCCGCTCGCGCCCACCGATCTTCCAGATTTCGGAGAACCTATGAAACCTCTCGTTTTTCACCTGCCGGGCGACGAAGACTTCGCCGATGGACTGATCCGGGCGTTGGGCGCGCAGCGGGCTGCCCTGCAACTGCACCGGTTCCCGGACGGCGAGTCGCTGGTGCGGCTGGACGCCGACGTCACCGGCCGCACCGTCGTGATCGTGGCCAGCCTGGCACAGCCGGACGCCAAGGCGCTGCCCTTGTTGTTCGCCGCGGACGCAGCGCGCGACCTCGGCGCCACCCGCGTGTTGCTGGCTGCCCCGTACCTGGCGTACCTGCGTCAGGACCGGCGCTTCAACACGGGCGAAGCCATCACGTCCCGCACGTTCGCTGCGCTGGTGTCGACGGTGTTCGACGGTATCGTCACCGTCGATCCCCATCTGCACCGCTACCGCTCGCTCGGCGAGGTCTACCGGGTGCCGACCCGTGTGGTCCAGTCCGCGCCCGCCATCGCGGCCTGGGTCGCAGCCCATGTGGACCGTCCCGTGTTGATCGGACCCGATGCGGAAAGCGAGCAATGGGTCCAGGAAGTCGCGCGCTTGGCTGGCGCGCCGTTCACGGTGTTGCAGAAGATCCGCCGGGGCGACAAGGACGTGGAGGTCAGCCTTCCCGACACCGCGGCCCTGGCAGACCGCCAGCCTGTGCTCATCGATGACATCGTGTCCAGCGCGCGCACGATGATCCAGGCAATCGCCAGTGTGCGCAGCGTGGGATTGCCGCCACCGGTGTGCATTGGGGTGCACGCCCTGTTCGCCGCCGACGCGTACCACGCACTTCTTGCGGCAGGGCCCCAGCGGGTGGTGACCTGCGACACCGTGCCGCATGTCTCTAACGGCATCAGCGTGGTGGCACCGCTGGCGACAGCGGTGCAGGAACTGATGGAAGCCGGCGCGCCATGAGCCGCTGCGCCGCGCTCGCCATGACGCTCACGATCGAGGGGAGATGACTGCCCATGTGCTTTTCCGCACCCGCCAGTTTCACGGCCGCAGCGGTTCTGCTGGGCCTGGGGACCGTCACCATGCGCCGGGCCCGCTCACGGCGCGAACTGCCGTATGCCGCCATCCCGCTGCTGTTCGGGGTCCAGCAACTGCTCGAAGGCATGCTGTGGCTGACGTTCCCCGACCGCGCGCCCTTGCTGAACGTGGCGCTGACGCATCTCTACTCGTTCTTCTCGCACGTCCTGTGGCCGATCTACGTCCCGCTGGCTGCGCTGGCGCTGGAGAGCGTCCGTTGGCGCCGTCGGGTTCTGGTGGCCATTGCAGTCGCGGGCGCGCTCGTCGGTCTGTACCTGCTGGCGATGCTGGTGAAGCTGCCCATCACGGCCCGCGTGGTCGGCCAGCACATCCTCTACGACTCTCCGCACTTCTACGTGATGACCACGATGGCCCTGTATCTGATCGGCACCTGCGCAAGCCTGATGGTTTCTAGCCACCGGCGCGTGGCGGCTTTTGGGGTGGCCGCCTTTGTCTCCGCAATCGCCGCCTACATGTTCTATGCAACCTGGTTCATCTCGGTGTGGTGCTTCTTTGCCGCTGTGCTCAGCTTCATCGTGCTGTGGCAGTTCCGTGAGCCCCGAGCGAGGCTGGCCGTGCCATGACGAATCCTCCGGCCAGATTCAAGCCCGCACTGGCCTACGCGGACTGCGGCCGCACGCAGGGCCCGATGCGCCGCGCGGCGTTCTTCACGGTTCAGTTGCTCGACGGATTCGAGACCATGCGCGATGCGGTCGCCGGCCGGCTGCCGACGGTATTCGCGCAAGCGGAACTCGCGCAAGGCACCAAGACCGGGCACTTCATCGCCGCGTTCTGCATCCTGTCCCTGCACCGGGTAATCGAGGAGGGCTCATGACCGCACAAAACCGTCTGTCCGTTCTGTTCTCCGACATCGCACCGGCGGACCAGGCCGCGCTGCAGCAACGGCTTCCGACCCACTGGCACGCGCACTTCGTCCAGAACGAACGCCTGGTGGTATCCGATGTCGGCGATGAAGACACCGAGGTGCTGTGCGTCTTCGTGCGCACGCGCGTTGACGAATCGGTGCTCCGGTTGCTGCCGCGCGTGCGGCTCGTGGCAACGCGCTCCGCGGGCTTCGATCACATCGACCTGCAGGCTTGCCGCCGACGCGGCATTGCCGTGTGCAACGTGCCGGACTATGGGTCCGCCAGCGTCGCCGAACATGCCTTCGCGCTGCTGCTGGGCGTGGCTCGCCATCTGACACAAGCCCACGAGCGGGCGCGCCAAGGTTCTTTCGCTTACCGCGGCCTCACCGGCTTCGAGCTGGAAGGAAAGACGCTGGGCATCGTCGGGCTGGGCCGGATCGGGCGCCACGTGGCCCGTATCGCCCTGGGCTTCGGCATGGAAGTTCTCGCGTACGACCCGGCCCTCGCCCCATCGCTCGACATCACGGCAGCACCCATCGCCGGCGTCCGCGTGGTGACGTGGGAGCAGATCCTGCAAAGCAGCGATGTTCTGAGCCTTCATGTTCCGGCCACGCAGGCCACGCACCACCTTCTCGATGGCCAGGCCTTCGCGCGCATGAAACCGGGCATGGTACTGATCAACACGGCACGGGGTGCGCTCATCGACGACGCCGCCCTGCTGCACGCACTGGAGGCAGGTACCGTCGCCGCAGCAGGACTGGACGTGCTGGAACAGGAAGGGGATCTGTCTCCCGAAGTGCCCACGGGCTGCGGCGGACTGGGTTGCGATACCGGCTGGTCGGCATCCAGCCCACTGCTGACGCATCCGCGTGTGCTCGTGACACCGCATGTCGGGTTCAATACGTCGGAGGCGATCGCGCGCATCCTCGACGAGACCATCTCGAACATCGCAGCCTGGCATGCGGGCCGCCTGCGCAACAGGTTGGATGAGCCATGACGCGACCGAACCGCCCCGTTTCCACCGTGCGTCTTGCGGGCCGCCCAACGCAACGCTCGGCGCTGCGCCGGGCCACGCAGATCGCTATGGCCCTGAGCGGGTTCCTGCTCTGGGTGGCCTGGCACCGGGGCCTGATGCGCTGCGATACCCACCGGGCGGCCGACCGCTTCGCCGAAGTGCTGCAGCGATTGGGCACGACCTTCGTGAAGCTGGGCCAGCATCTCAGCCTGCGGGCCGACATTCTGGCGCCCGATGCGCAAGAGGCTCTGGCCAGCCTGCAGGCCAATGTGGCGCCGTTTCCTCCCGAGCAGGCGGTCCAGGAGGTCGAGGCGGCGCTCGGCCGCCCATGGCAGCAGCTCTTCGCACGCTTCGACATGCACGCGCTCGCCGCGGCCTCGATCGCCCAGATTCATCGTGCAGCCCTGCCGGACGGGACGGAAGTGGTGGTGAAGATCCGCCGCCCTGGCGCGGCCGAGCAGGCCGAGACCGACATGCGCATCCTGCGCCGCATCGTCCTGGTCATGCAGGGGCTCGTGCCCTCGCTGCGTCGCTGGGGGCTGGCAGCCATCGTGGACGAGGTTGCGGCCAACTTCCGCTACGAGATGGATTTGTCGCGCGAGGCAGCTTCCGTGCGACGTTTCGCCGACGCCTGGCGCGGCTCTGCCGACATCGTGATCCCCGACGTCGTGGACGGCCTGTGCACGCCGACCGTCATGGTCCAGCAGTTCAGCCACGGAGCTCACCTGCACGGTCTGCCTTCGTCCACCGCGGTGGCGGCCGCGGGCAAACTCGTGGACAGCTACGTCGCCCAGATCTTCCGCGATGGCTTCTTCCACGGCGATCCCCATCCCGGCAACGTCTTCGTGATGGACGATGGCCGCATATGCCTGCACGACTTCGGCATCGTGGGCCGGGTCGACGGCAACATGCGGCGGGCGCTGGTGGCGTTCGCCCTGGCCTTCGTCGAGCAGGATGCCGAATGGGTGGTCGATGCCTGGCTCGACCTGGGCCTGCTCGGCGACGGCACCGATCGGGCCGTGTTCGTGCCTGTCGTGCGTGCCCTGGTCGCAGACTGCGCACAGAGGCCGCTGAAGGACTGGTCGCTCTCAGGTGCTCTCGCGCAGCTCGTGGCGGCGGGCCGGACCCAGGAAGTCCGGCTGCCCAGGGACCTCCTCGTGCTCACGCGTACCCTGTTGTTGCTCGAAGGGACGGTGCGCCTGCTGGCACCCGAGTTTTCCATCATCGAAGCCATCTCTCGCCACACGACCACGGGCGTCTTCGACGAGCCCAAGTCTGCGGCATCGCAGCGTCTGCCATATGAACTGGGGAACGCGGCCCACGCCCTGCCCTCCCTGATGGCGCGGCGTCTGCACAGCGTCTTGCGGCAGGGTGACCTGCTGCAACTGTCGATCAAGCCGGATGCCAGGATGCTGAGCGGGATCGACCGCCTCGGCCGTCGCGTCGCGCTGGCGCTCGTGACGCTCGGCCTGTACATCGCATCGAGCTTGTTGATGCAGCACGGCGTGGGCCCGCGCTGGGGCGACATGCCGGTACTCGCGCTGCTGGGCTATGCGCTGGCGATCCGGTTCACGTTTTCCATCGCGCGCAGCCGCGGCTGAGGCGCCTCATCAAGCAAGGAGTCAGGCATGAACAAGGTCAGAGTGGCGGTGAACGGATACGGTGTGATCGGCAAGCGGGTGGCGGATGCGGTCGCACTCCAGGAGGACATGGCGCTAGCCGGCGTCGCGGATGTGGTGCACGACTATCGCCTGCAGGTGGCCGCGCAGCGCGCTTTCCCGATTTACGCGGCGACCGCTGAAGCCGCACAATCGATGCGTGCTGCGGGGCTTCCTGTCGCGGGCGATCTGGCCGACCTGCTCGCCAACGCGGACGTCGTGGTCGATTGCACACCCAAGAAAGTCGCCGCGGTCAACAAGAGGGCGTACGACGCTGCCGGTGTGAAGTCCATCTTCCATGGCGGCGAGTCCCACGCGTTGACCGGTCATTCGTTCGTCGCGCAGGAGAACTACGCAACCGCGATCGGCCGCACCTCCACCCGGGTGGTGTCCTGCAACACGACGTCGATCGTGCGCACCCTGGGGGCGCTTCGGACAGCGGGCCTGCTCAAGCGAGCCCGCGGGACGCTGATCCGCCGGGCTTCCGACCCGTGGGAGGCGCATGCGGAGGGCATCATCAACACGCTCGTGCCGGAGAAGACGATCCCCAGCCATCAGGGACCGGACGCGCGCACTGTGATCCCGGACCTGGACGTCGTCACGATCGCGGTCAAGGCGCCGCACAACAGCAGCCACCTGCACACCTGGTGGGTCGAACTGACGAGGCCGGCCACGCGCGACGAGGTGCTGGCGGCCTTTCGCGCTGCGCCACGGATCGCGTTCGTGCGATCCTCGGATGGTCTCGTGGCCCTCAACAGCACGGTGGAACTGATGGCCGATCTCGGCCGCCCGCGCGGCGACCTGTGGGAGGTCGCGTTGTGGGAGGACGTGCTTTCGGTCGATGGCGATCAGGCGTACTACACCTACCAGGTCTTCAACCAGGCGATCGTAATCCCCGAGACCATCGATGCCATTCGCGCCTTGAGCGGCATCGAGACCGATCCCCAGGTGTCGATGGCGCGCACCGATGCTTCGCTGGGACTGCAGCGTGATTTCATCCGTGACCGCGTCCAGGTTCGACGATGAGTGAATTCGATGATCCCGCGCTGGTCGGGCTCGGGCTGGCACTCGCTTCGGGACTTCTGATCGGCCTGGAACGGGGATGGCAGCAACGCGAGCGGCCCGAGGGACATCGCGTCGCGGGCGTTCGCACCTTTGCGCTGATCGGCCTGCTCGGCGGCCTTGGCGGGCTGCTGGCCCAGCGCTGGGGAGCCGGCATGCTCATCGCGCTGCTCGTACTCGTCGGGGTGTATCTGGTGGTGGGCTACCTGGTGACGGCGCATATGCATGCCGTGATGGGACTGACCACGTCCGTCGCCGCCCTTGCGACTTTCGCCATCGGGGCGCTGGCGACCAGTGGCGCTTGGCGCGTTTCGGCGGTCGCCGCCGTGGTCGTGCTGGCGCTGCTGCGTTTCAAGCAGCTCTTGCACGCCGGCGTCGGCAAGCTGTCCGAGGCGGAGATCAGCAGCGGCACGCAGTTGCTGTTGATCAGCGTGGTCGTACTGCCCGTACTCCCTGATCGTGGCTTTGGCCCCTATGAGGCGTTGAATCCCTATCGCCTTTGGTGGGCCGTTGTCCTGCTGGCAGTGCTGTCGTTCGCTGGGTTCGTCCTGATGCGCTCGCTCGGCAGGAAACGAGGGCTGGTATTCACAGCGCTGCTCGGCGGGATCGTGTCGAGCACCGCCACCACGGCCACGTTGGCGCGCTGGGCCGGGCAGACGCCAGGCTGGCATCCACTGGCAGCGGCGGGGGCGGCGCTCGCCTGCGCAGCCATGTTTGCGCGCATGGCGGCTCTCGTCGCCATCGCAGCCCCCGGCATCGGCTGGGACCCGGTGGTCATCTTCGTGGCCATGGCCGTGGCTGGCGGTGTTCTGGGGACGTTCCTGGCGGCGCGGTCGCCCGCCGACGACTTGCCCGAACTTCAGCTTGGCAACCCATTGCAGCTGCGCTCCGCGCTCCAGTTCGCAGCCTTCCTGGCCGCGGTGATGCTGGCAGGCCGCTTTCTTGCCGATCGCTTCGGGGATGCTGGCGTCATGCTGACCGCCGCTGCCTCGGGTCTGGTGGACGTCGATGCGATCACGCTCTCGATTGGCCGCCTGGTGACCGAGGGCGCCGTCACCGCCGCTTCGGCCACCCTGGCCTTGTTCATCGCCGCATCCGTCAATCAGGTCACCAAACTTGTCCTGTTGATGTCGCTGGGCGGTAGGGCGCTCGCATGGAGAGTGCTCCCGTCGTACGCGGCCATGGCTGCTGCTGGCTTTGCCGTCGCCCTGGGCTTGACCTGAAACAGCGATCAGCTATCGAAGGCCACCGATCGCGCCAGACTCTCCTGCGCTTCAAGGGCAGACAGCCTGCCCTTGAGCGCCGCCTGGATGACGCCGAAGGCGTCACCGCCCAGCGCCACCCGAAGCGGTGGCTTCTCGCTCGTGGCCGTGTCGAAGATCCGGTGCGCGATCTTCTGCGGATCGAGCGTGTACAACTCGTCACCCGCGTTCTCGAACATCGCGCGAATCTGTCCAGCGGGCGTGTCCTGATAGGCGGGGTTCGCCGGCGCGTACTGCAAATTGCGGCTGAAGCTCGTGCGAGCGCCGCCCGGTTCAATGAGTGTGACGAAGACCCCAAACCCCTCCAGTTCCTGGCGAAGGCATTCGCTGAAGCCTTCCAGACCCCATTTCGCGGCGTGGTAAAGACTGCTGGTCGGCAGGGAGCCTTGGCCACTGGCGCTGGAGATTTGGATGATCCGACCGGCTCGCCGTGTGCGCATGGCGGGAATGAAGGCCCGCGTGACGTGCACCGGCGCCAGCAGGTTGAGGCTGATCTGCCCTTCGATGTCCGCGTCGGAAAACTCTTCGGTGGCGCCGATGATGCCGCCGCCGGCGTTGTTGACCAGGACATCGACCGGGCGGCGGGCCTCGGCGCGCTGGACCACGGGTGCGATGTCCCCCTTCACGGTCACGTCGAGCCGTTCGAAAACGAGCTGGTCACCGTAGCGTGCTGCCAGGTCGTCGAGCGTCTCGGGACGCCTGACGGTGGCCGTGAGGTCATCCCCCGAAGCCAGGATGATTTCAGCAAGATGGCGACCGATGCCGCTGGATGCGCCGGTGAGGAACCAATGTCTGGACATAAATGCACTCCTGTGGTTTACTTACCAACTAGTTTGTAAGTTAATGGCGCCCGTTTCAAGCGATGATGGGCGCTCGGATGAAATGTTGTTGAGGAGTAACGGCCCATGGCCAAGAGACGTCCCGCCGAGACCCAGCAAATGCTGCTGGACGCTGCGCTGGGGGAATTTGCCGAGAACGGGCTGGCGGGGGCACGAATTGACCGGATCGCGGCGGCAGCAGGCATCAGCAAGCCGATGCTTTATGTCCATTTCGGGGACAAGGAGGCTCTCTTCGACGCCGTGCTCAGCCGGGAAATCCTCGCCGCGGCGCAGGACGAGCGCTTCGATGCGGACGATCTTCCCGGCTATGCGGGGCGCACCTACGATTTGCTCACCGAGCGGCCGCACCTATGGCGGCTCATGACCTGGTTCCACCTGGAGCGAGGCCAAGAAGTGCTCCTGCTCCCCGCCGGTCACAGCGTACTGGAAGCCAAACATGCGGCCATCACCGCTGCCCAGGCGGAAGGACGCATCACAGCGGATTTCACGCCTGATGAGATCGTGCGACTGGTAGCGACGATCGTGCAAACGTGGTGCATGGCACCGGCGGCGAGGGATTCGCAGGAGCACGAGGCGCGCAGACGGGCGATTCAGTTGGCGATTGCGCGGATGCTTTCGCCTGGCAAATCCCCTCTCCAGCGCGGGAAAATGGTTGACGCCTCGCGCTGAACGCCCGGACAAGGAAGTGCTACTTGGCACGGGAGGACGACATTCAGGCGCGACGTGGCCATCGGTCCCACAGCCATTCGTCAGACATCCGAACCCAGTGCGACCTGGCAACGCACATGAAGAAGCAGAGTGCGTCGGCGCAATCAGCGTCCGGTCGTGGGTCGTGCTGGAAGGGGGTTAAGCCGAGACCGTGATGACGCGCGGGTCGCCACGCCCCTGCACGGCCGCCCACTCCTCGGCGCTCAGCAAGCTCTGCGGATCGACACCGAGCCCTTGAGCCGCCTCCGCCGCGACGTGCGCCCACGTGCAACGGTTCGCGAACAGCATGCCGGCCACATCGAGTGTCCCGCCGCGCGCCTGGTAGCCCAAGGCACGGGTCTGCCGCGCCCCTGTATCGATCCGACGCATCAGGCCCAGCGTCGGCTCGGGTCGCATGTGCGAGACGATGACGCGCACGGCGGCAGTCTCCGGGAACAGGGCGCGCAAGGCCTGGTCGCCGGCCACAAAGTCCTGCTCGCGTTCGTCGCGGGGTGCTCTGAAGCGGCCCGGCTCGATGACGCAGGTCACTGCGGTCCGATGTCCAGCGGCTTCGAGGCGCCGCGCCGCAAGCAGGGCCTGCTGTAGCTGGTATGCGCCGATGGCAACCAGCAACACGTCGGGGGCGTCGCAGGGCTTCACCACCCAACCACCCTGATCGACCAAGCGTTCGGCCTGCTCGGCACTCAACTGGCTGGCGACGGCCCGCTTGGGAACGACCAGCGTCCAGAACTGGCCATGCGAGGCGTAGGCCGCGCGCAGCGCCGCAACGGCACTGTTGGCATCGACCGGGAACAACACGCGCGAGGTGTCGGACATTTCGCCCAACAGCGCTTCGGCCAGCGTCGGATCCTGGTGCGACTGCTCGTTCTTGCCGTTCTCCCAGGTGTGGGACGTCGCAACCGTGACCACCGACAGCCATCCGGGTGGTGTGCCTGCCTGCGTCTGATGTCGCGCGAACAGGATTTCCTGGCGCAGCGCGCCCAGCATCTTGACGGCAAATGCCTCGTAAGAGACGACCAAGTTGATGCCGCCCTTGTTGCCCAGCGCCGCGCTGACCACCGCTTCTTCGTTGAGCGCCGTGATCACGGCGCCATCGACGGCCTCCGCCAGGCCCGGTTCGGGCGTGAAGACGCGGTGTTTGAGCAGGTCCAATGTCTGGCCCATGCGGTTGCTGCGCAGCTCGTCCGGATTGCCTACCCGCGGACGCAGCTGTGGGTTGGCTTGGACGAGGGCCGCGAAGGCTCCGTCGAGTGCCGCCATTGGCGAGACCTCGCCCTGGCCCGCAACATGCCACTGCGGAACCGGAAGTCTGGGGGCCGCCACCTGGCGGTGCGCCAGGGCATGGTCCCGCTCCAGGGGACGATGCTGCACTTCGTGCCGGCGCAGTAGTGCGACCGCTTCGTCGAGTTCGTGCGACGGCACGAAGAGAGCGCGAGCACCCTCGTTGAACTGCTGAAGCGCTATCTGGTCGACCCGGGGGTTCCCCTCCAGCGGCAGGTTGTGCGCGGCATTGGTTCCAGCACCGGGGAAGCCGAATCCCTTGGGCGCTTCGGCGATGGTGTAGTGGAGGGGTACCGGGTACTGAACGGTGCCCTGCGAAACTCCAGCCGCGCAGGCCGACAACCGCTCCTCCATCGCGTGAACGGCCCAGGCGAACGCGGCGGGGTCGGTGCCGTCGATCTCCATCGGGTCGAAGCCGTTCAGCCGCAGATGCTGGTGGAACCATTCTCGGCCCCCCTGCTGCTGCATGGTGCTGCGCTGTTCGATGCGGCGACCGTTGAGGATCATGAACGGTGCCACGAAGCCGCTGTCTTCTGCCCGCCACCAGCGCGGCGCCCAGTCACTGCCAC
The DNA here is from genome assembly GCF_001541225.1 of Variovorax sp. WDL1. Taxonomy (GTDB): domain Bacteria; phylum Pseudomonadota; class Gammaproteobacteria; order Burkholderiales; family Burkholderiaceae_C; genus Variovorax. Next base: position 35,214 of record NZ_LMTS01000158.1, read on the forward strand.
GCTGCTCCTCGAAAGCGCCGTCGCTGAGGAACACCACCAGCCGCTCGCCGGGCAAGGGCATGTGCACGTACTGCAGTTCGGCAAAGCCGAGATAGCCGCCCTCGGACAGACCGCCTGCCGTATTCGGGCCGACGTGGCTGCCCAGCGGCGAGGCGGGACGCCCCTGTGCGTCGATCGCGTAGCTATAGAAATCCCGGGCAAAGCGCGTGAGGCCGCTTTCGCTGCGGTCGTATCTCTCGGCGTGGCGCGGCGTCATGTTGCCCACCAGAAGGTTGCAGGCATCGATGCCCGCGACGCAATGGCCCTGGCCCATCAACCAGCCACGCGTCAACCCACTGAGCGCGTTCGCGGCCAGGTAGCCGACATAGGCCGGCACGATGTTCAGCGCCCCACCGGTATGCCCCTCCGGCGTCTCCTTGAAATCCTCGGCTCTCATCTCCCGGCCATCGGGATAGACCCGGTCGGCATAGGTCATGTGAACCGTCAACCACATGCCTGCCACGGCCAGGCGGTCCGCCGACCAGAGCGTGCGATACACCGCGGTTGTGTCGCTCGCCTTGCCTTCGGCAACCAGCACCTGTGCGAGATCGTGGACTCGCAGTTGCGTGAGATCGTTGTGGGTGATGGGGCCGTGGCCGCGCGCCCAGCGGGCGAACTCGGGATCAGACTCGCGGAACACGCGGACGCGCTCGGCGACCCAGGGAAGCTCGTGGTTCATGTGGAAAGTCCTTGAGAGCCGGCACGCAGGTAAGCGCGACGGCGAGATTGGGAAGGCTGGCGTCTGTGATCGTCTTTCGCGCGCCAGCGGCACGGCCATCTAGCGTTCATGGCTGTGTTATCCATAAAGATCAGAGCGGGTCAAGGGCACGGGCCAGCTTCCGCCGTCGCGTTTGGACGCGACGATCTGGTAGATCCCAGTCCCCCCGGCCTCGAATTCCAGTGCACACGCCGCCATGTACAAGCGCCAGATGCGGAAGGTCACCTCATCGACCTCCCGCAAGGCCTCCTCCCGGCGCGCTTCGAGTCGCTGGACCCAATGACGCAAGGTCAGCGCGTAGTGGGGTCGAAGACCTTCGACGTCATGGATCTCGAAGCCGGAGCGCTCCATCCCTAGCTGGATATTGCTGACGCAGTCCAATTCGCCGTCGGGGAAGACGTAGCGGTTGATGAACTCGGTCGCGACGGTTCGGCTCCAGCCCTCCTCGTCATGGGTGATCCCGTGGTTGAGGAAGAGTCCTCCTGGCCGCAAAACCCGCTGGACCACCGCGTAGTAGGCCGGTAGGTTCGCGAGTCCCACGTGCTCGAACATGCCAATGCTTGACACCTTGTTGAAAACGGCCGTGCCTTCGAGGTCACGGTAGTCGCGCAGTTCAACGGTGACGAGATCCTGCAGGCCCTCCGAGCGGATGCGCTCGCGCGCGTATTCGAGTTGCTGTTGGCTGAGCGTGATGCCGTGCGCACGGACGCCATGTTCTCTTGCCGCCCAGCACACGAGCGCGCCCCAGCCGCAGCCGATGTCGAGCAGGCGTTCGCCTCGCTGCAGGCGCAGCTTGCGGCAGATGTGCTCCAGCTTGTTGCGCTGAGCCTGGTCCAGCGTGTCATCCGTCGCCTTGAAATAGCCACATGAGTAGACCCTCTCGGCATCGAGCCAGAGGCCATAGAACGCGTTGGACACATCGTAGTGAAAGGAGATCGCGGCCTGATCGGTTTGACGCGAATGGCGATGGGAGAAGCGACGTGCGACGCGCGAGGCCAGACTCCGCGAGGGCTTCAACCCGTCCTGGTCGGACACGCGCAGCAGCAGTGCGTCGCGCAACAGGGCCAGTTTGTCGCGCCAAGAGAGCGATAACCTCTCGAAATGCGCCTTGAGCCCGAGCGCGGTGTACAGGTCTCCCTCAATGTCGATGGTGCCGCGGAAATAGGCTTCCGCCAGCAGCAGCGGATCCGGGCGCAGGACCAAGCGACGCAGCAGACCCGGGTCACGGATGATCAGGGTGTATTCCGGGTGCGATTCGAGCTCGTGCAAGAGCATATCGCCCAGACGCAACGCCGGCGGGCGCTCGATGCCGGCCAGCAGCCGGCGCAAGATCCGTAGCGCGGCGGCATATCCGTCGGGCGATACGGTTCGATCCCGTGTCGTGAGGTGGCTCATTGGGGGCGCCTCGCTCGCTCGTGTGCAGCGGATGCTGCGAAGTGGATAGACGACTCATACTTGGCGCTGGCGTGATCGGCACGACCACAACCGCTGCACCGCATGTACGTAGAGCGTCGTGATGCCGGGGAATGTCGACGATGATCAGAGCGATTCATGCGCGTACACGACGGGACTTCGCGCGCACCGAATTGCGCTGAACGTCCGCATCCGCTCCTTCGATCAAACCGCAGACGGAATGGCCATCCGGGACGCCGTCCGGCAGCCGCTTCCAGTCGCGCTCTGCCTGCTGCATGCGGCGATGCAAATCTGTCGCCTCCTTCAGCCGCCGGGCCTGCTCGTCAAGCCGTTCGCTCAGCAGCGCCCGCGCGCGCGGACAAGGCGATGCACCGCGCTGGCTCATCTCGACAAACTCTGCAGCGTCCTTGAGCGTGAAGCCGAGGGCCAATGCATTGCGTATGAAACGAACCCGGGCGACGCTTCGATCCGAGAATGCGCGGTAGCCGTTCGTGCCCCGGCCATCGGGCACCACAAGCCCCACCCGAAGGTAGTGACGCAACGTGTCCGGTGTGACGCCTGCCGCCTTGGCGCATTCAATGAGTTGCATCACCATCCTCCAGCAAGGTTGTCTTGAATCCCTTCACTTTCGAGCGAGTTTGAACCCAGGTGCTGCACATGGGTCAAGGGCCCGGTGTCTGAACCGCTCCGTTCCTTCCTTCAACGTGCGGTTGGATGGGCAACTGGACCATCATCGGCGCGAGCATCAACGGGCGTGGCTCCCGGCCCGGAGGAAGACTTATCGTGGTCTTGTCCCAGTTCATTGCCTATACCAAACCACTTGCCTGGTCATTCAGCGCTCGGAACGTCTCACGCGCGATCGCTAACTGCTCGCGTGCTTGAACCACCAGCACGGCGACGGCGGATCGGGATGACTGCAACTGGGCGACTTCAGTGTTGGGCGAGTAGGCGCGATTGCGCTCTTCGTCTAGTTCCAGGCCGATGAACTCCAGGCCATCAACGATGCGCCGACGCAACGCGGCCGAATTTTCTCCAGCTCCGCCAGTGAAGGCCACAGCATCGCAACCGCCCATCGCGGCGGCGTAGGCGCCGATGTATTTGCGCACGCGGTACGCGTGAACCTGCATTGCCAGTTGGGCGGCTGCGACTCCTTCTCCCGCGCGCTTCTCCACAATCCGCAGGTCCGAACTCTCACCCGACAATCCTTTGAGTCCACTGTCGCTGTAAAGCGCCGCCTCGATCTGCGCCAACGTCAAACCCAGTGCGCGTGCGACGAAGCCGGGTACGCCAGGGTCGAGGTCTCCACAGCGCGTGCCCATCACAAGACCTTCAAGCGCGGTCATTCCCATAGATGTATCGACCGACCTTCCGCGATCGATCGCGCAGACGCTGGCGCCGCTTCCAATGTGGCAGCTCACGATACGAAGTTCTGACGGCGGCCGTTTCAGCTCGGTGCTGACGGCGGCCAGTACACCCTGGTGGGACAGGCCATGGAAGCCGTATCTCCGTACCCCTGCCGCGCGCCACGATGGCGGAACAGCATAGGAATGGGCGTATTCGGGCATGTCGCCATGGAAAGCGGTGTCGAAGACCGCGACGTGGCGCACGCCGGGCCAACGCTCACGGGTCAGGCGTATGCCGGCCAATGCGGCAGGATTGTGATGCGGCGCCAGAGCCGAAGCCTTGCCGATCTCGCGTTCGACTTCTTCATCCACGAGCACCGCGTTGCTCAACAGTGGGCCACCGTGTGCGACGCGGTGACCAATGCCATCGAGCGTTGTGACACCCGCCCTGTGCAAGTGCCGCTCGATCTCCTCGAAGGTCGCAGCATCCACCGCAGGATGATCAATCGCCGAGTCGATCAATGGCAAGGTACGAGCCGACTCGAAAACTCCGAACTTCAGGGTCGCACTGCCGGCATTGATGGCGAGGACGCGCATGTCGGAGCTCCGTCAGCGCCGGTCAGTGCCGACGTCGCCGCCATTGGCAACGTTCATCAGATCGAATTGCCAAGTTTCGCTCGGCGCTAGCAGCACGCGAGGCCGCCGATCAGGCCCATGCTTCCGATGCTGTAGCGCCGTTGCTGGCGTGGTGATACGGGAGAATCCAACTTTGATCCGTGCCTGGACGACGCTGAAAAGCGAAATCGGCCGTGGCAGGCGCATCGCCTCCGACAAGGAGCGTGCTGCTTGCGACCCGTGAGCGTCTCTTTTTGCAGCCACAGTGGAGGGTCGTTCAGTTGGCATAGGCCTGCTCGAACACAAGCTCAGCCCACAGGTCCCGGCTCTTGCGCCATGATTCCATGGCCTGCCCAATCGCGTCTGCACCAGTTCGCTCAAGCTGATACCAAGGATTTTCGACCCGATGGGGATCCTGCGCACTCCACTGCTCAAGCCATCGTTGCACCCATGGCAGCAGCGCCAGGGCCGGGGTCACCTGCTCGGACCAGACCTTGCGACTGACGCGCATGGGGTGCAGCGCGCGAAGTTCACGAGCCGAGTCGGGGGTGACGGCGAAGCGGACCCACGGCGACACCCACTGCGAATAGAAGCGCTCGGTGATCTCCGAGAGTGCTTCGACCTTGTCGAACCCCGCCGGGTTGGCGTCGTAAGGCAGGTCTTCCAGCCGCCGCGGCTGGAACTGCGCAGCGGCGGCCGACTCCGAAGAGGCGCTGTCCTCCAGAACCATCTCGTAGAGTCCAGGCTTGAGTGCCTGGATCGATTCGGCATGATGCAAGATGGCGCGGTGCTCGCGTCGCGCCACCCCCGCGGAGACGAAGATGCCAAGGTGGCCAACATGTTGGTGCAGCAGGTACACCACGCGCTGGCCCGCCGCCACCAGGTCTGCGGTCGTCGGATATACCGCTTTGAGCCAGCCGAGCGCCTGGTGGGGCGGTGTGATGTTGTCGCCGTTGGAGCAAAAGACCACCAGCGGTGCGCCAATGCGGCTGAGATCCGCGCGGCAGTGGCCATCGACCACGACCTCGCCGCTCTCCAGGTGATTACCTACGAAAAGATCGCCTGCGATCGACAACATTTCCTCGCGGGCAAGCTGGTAGAAGCCATTCCACCAACGCTCGAACTCCAGGAAGCGATCGCGCTCAGTCTCCGGCTGCGCGAAGAGCGTGTCGTATTTCTTGAACACGCCCTCGGGCCGCAACGCCTCGAAGTTCTGGACCAGCCAGGCACCGTCGAATCGCCCGGCGCCGAGGTCCGACGCCCAGTGCGCCGGCCAGATGCCGCCCGTGAACCCACCGAGCAGCCGCATGGGGTTGATGCCTCTCTCGCCTGCCCAGTACGACAGCGGCGAGCCATTGAGCACTGCCAAGGCGGCACGGTGCTCGCAGTGCGACAGCGCCAGCGTGATCGCCCAACCGCCTTGGCAGTTGCCGTAGACGATCGGGGCCTTGCCTCGGTGGCGCTTGGCCACCATGTCGATGAATGTGGCCAGGGTCTGGACGACTGCGCCCATGGTCTGGCCCTCGACGGGCTCCGGATCGAACACTACGAAGTACACGGGATGGCCTTCGAGCAGTGCCATGCCAACTTCAGAATCGCGTTTGAAGCCGCCAATGCCAGGGCCGTGGCCGGCGCGTGGATCGACCACCAGCACCGGCGCGGCGCCTTTGCGCACATGCTTCTCCAAGGCGTCGGTGCCACAGCGAGTGACACGCAGGAGCCGGTAGTTGCTCGCCGGTTGCAAGTCGTGGCCGTCAGCCACCTGCTCTGACTCGAAGTGGAGCAGCGGCGGCATACCCGCCGCTTCGTGTTCGGTCATGTTGTTGGCGCGCTGTCTCAGCGCTTCGCCGGACGCGACGGTCCGCCACAGCATGTCGCCCCAGTAGGCAGCAAAGAGTCCAAGCGGTGCGGCGGCGATACCCTGGGAGGTCGTGCGTGCGTCCATGGCGTCGATCAGCGGCAGCAGCAGCCGCCATGCCCCTTTGAACGGGCAGCGGCCGGCGCATGGGAGGCACCGGCACCCGCCGCAATGCCCGGCGAGGAATCAGCGGATGCCTCGTAGCCCGCGGCAGCTAAGGCCGCGATCAGCTCAGGCGTCTTCTGGGCCGTCTGATCGCCGGTGACACTCGCTGCGCCGCGAGCGAGATCGACATGCACGTCTTGCACACCAGCTACGCGCTTGAGCGCCTTGCTGACCGAGTTCGCGCAGGAGGCGCAGGTCATGCCGGCAACCTTGAGTTCGATGGTTTCCATGATGATGCTCCGGTGGTTTCAGTGGTGGTGCCCGGACTGGTCGACGGATTTCGGGCGGCTCCGGTCGTCTGATTGGCGCGCAGGCGAACCCCCTTCATCGCCCCGAGGCGGCTGATCTTGATGGTCATGACCGCCATGTGCGCCGTGACTGCCATGGCCGAAGATGTGCATCAACGGACAGGCGAGGATGAAGAGGAAGGGAAGCAGTTGCAGAAGATGGGCGTTGTGGCGGTAGAACATCCAGGCAACGGCGGCGGCGAGGCCGAGCCACAGCAGCCACTGGTTGATGCGAGACCAGTTCGGGCCGTTTCCTGTGCTCTTACTTCGATCGGGCGGAATATTCATGGCGATGCTCCTTCGTGAAGTTGACCCTTGTCGATTGGCGAGATTCCCGCATTCGAGTGCCGTGCAGGGCGCTGATCAGGCCCATCCATAAAACAGGTATGCCAGAAGAATGGGGCTGAACACCGGAGATTCCCTGGCCCCGCTAAAAAGTCCTCGATAGTTTCTGAGCATGATCGACCCGTGCCAAATGTGGCTTGTTAAGCTCAGCATAGAGCTGAGGTGAAGGCAGTACCTTGATCTTGATCAAAAAGACTCTCTGTACCCAGCTACGGGGTACATACCCCGCGCAGCGAACCAGCAGACCAGCTCACCTCAGGGGCTCAGCGCACACCGCCAAGTGAGCGCGCGACAGATGTGCCGAGCAGGCAGACGTTCGGCACCGATCGGAGGCTATCTACGAACGGTGTCCGGAACTGTGACCGGATCGCGGCCGAGCAAAGGCCCTCGCGTGCGGTGTGGACGTAGCGATGGGATACACAAGCGCATGATGTCGGCGCCTGCCGCTAGGACTGGGCACGTGGCAGTCACGGAGAAAAAATGTCCCGCTCGCTTAGCAACGTGGCCGGCCGGGTAGATCCCAGAATCAGGCAAAGAGATACGCCAGTTGGCTGGACGGACCGCAGCGCCCTCGGACTACTGCCGCAGATGGGGCAATACCAAGTCAAACCTGGTGACAAGCTCATTGGAGGTCACGGCAACGGAGCCACCATGTGCCTCCGCAATCGATTTCACGATGGCAAGGCCAAGACCGGCGCCCGCCGTATTTCGTTGCCGTGCCGGATCAACTCGGTAGAAGCGGTTGAAGAGCTTTGGTAGATCGCGCTCAGGAATTCTCTCACCGGGATTGACCACACTGATCGTTGTCCACTGCTCATCCTGCGAAAGCAAGACCGTGATGCTCTTGCCGCGAGGCGTGTGTCGAATTGCATTCGAGAGAAGATTGTTCAGCGCCCGGGTGAGCATTTCCCGATCCGCCGCTATGCTGCCGATCGCCCCTTTAACACCAAGCGTAATGCCGCTATCTTCTGCCAGCGCCTCGAAATAGTCGAACAGACTCCGCACCAATTCGGACAGATCAATGGTAGACAGACGCAAGTTGCGGGGATCATTTTCCGTTTGGGCAAGAAACAGCATGTCACCAATCATGCGTCCCATCCGATCAAACTCTTCCAAATTTGAATAGAGGATTTCTCTGTATTCCTCGTTGCTGCGCGGCTGGCCAAGCGCCACGTGAGTCTGCGTGACCAGGTTGGTGACGGGCGTGCGCAACTCGTGCGCGATGTCTGCGGAAAAGTGTGATAGCCGGGTGAAGCCTTCCTCGATTCTCGCCAACATATCGTTGAAGGCGAATACCAGTTCCGCCAGTTCGATCGGCACATCCCGAGGATCCAGCCTCACATCCAGCTTTGAAGAGCGAATCGCCCGAATCTCTTCATTGACCTTGCGAATCGGCAGGTGGCCCCACTGCACCGCCAGCCAAGCCACACCGAGCGCCAGACACATGACCAAGCCGGTTGCCCACCAGAGCATGCGCTTGAACTCCGCCAGGAAGTCGAGATGAAAGCCGATGTCCATGGCGGCGACGATGCGGTAGCCGGGCGCCGCTGAATCGTCAGCAGGCAGTTGTATCACCACACCTCGATATGACCTCTGATCCTCCTGCCACACGATCAAATCGTCAGCGGTGATGCGGTTGACCAACTTTTTGCTACTGGCAAGTTTAGACAGGTCAGGACCGGGCGTGGCATAGATGCTATTGCCAGCCCCATCGTAGACGCCGTACGTCATCCCATGATGTCCTGCGACTGCGTTGGCCAAGTGTTGCTTCAGTTCGTCGCTTGCGATGTCACTTGCAAGCTGGTGCAAGGGCTGAGCCAAAGCGGTTGTCACTGCCTCCAGTTCGTGGGCATCCTGTTGAGCAAAGTGGTGCTCCAACGACCGGAGAATGACCCAATTGAACACAAGAAACACCAAGGTCGTGGCGATACCAACGAGGGCCGTGACCCTCAATGCAAGCGACGCTGGACGGCTTTGCCGCGGCTTATGGCGCAGGGGCATCATCGGGCGCATCGAGCGTGTATCCCATTCCACGCACGGTGTGGATGAGCTTCGGATTGAACGCATCGTCTATCTTCGCGCGTAGACGGCGGATGGCTACATCGATGACGTTGCTGTCGCTGTCGAAATTCATGTCCCACACCTGCGACGCGATCAGAGAACGTGGAAGGACCTCCCCCTGGCGACGGGCCAGAAGCTCAAGCAACGCGAACTCCTTGCTGGTGAGATTGATGCGTTGGCCAGCGCGCGTTGCGCGCCGGCGCGCCAAGTCCAGTACCAAATCGGCAACCTGGATGCGATCAGGCTGGCTCGGAGCGCTTCCGCGTCGCAGCAGCGTCCGCACCCGCGCCAGCAACTCAGAGAACGCGAATGGCTTGACGAGGTAGTCGTCCGCTCCCAGTTCCAATCCCTTGACACGGTCGTCTACACCGCCACGCGCCGTCAGAAAGAGCACAGGGACCTGTTTACCGGCATCTCGAAGGGCACGCACGATGCGCCAGCCATCGACATCCGGCAGCATGACATCCAAGACCACCAGATCGTATGTCTCGCCCATGGCCAGGTGGTGTCCGTCCAATCCGTTGCGCGCCAGATCCACGACGAATCCCGCCTCCATGAGACCTTGGCGGACGTAATCCGCCGTCTTGTTCTCGTCTTCAACGACCAGCAGTTTCATCGCATGTCCCATGAAATCGCTACGGCGCGGAAAAATAGCCGCTCACGATGTACGCATTCATCCACTTTCAATCAGCAATTTACTGGTTGCCAGCTTCCACGAACATGACACGAACATTACATGAATGTAATTCAGGGGTCATTCGATGGAAAGTGCCCAACCCATAGCATGACCTGCATTGCGTCGAACTGTGCCGCTCAGGATGGGGTGGCGTTTAGAACGACTTCCGAGTCATCTATGGAGGATTTCAGGCCATGCCGCCTCGTTCACCCTTTTTTATCGTGCCCACACAGGGCCTTTCTCGTCGGCGTTTCGTCCAAGGGTTAGCCGCCGGCGGCGTTCTCGCTGGGCTGTCCACGCCGGCGTTCAAGGCATTTGCCCAGCAAGGCTCCGCGACGCGCGGTGCCGCCCCTGTGCTGAAGGGCACCGAGTTCGACTTGGTGATCGCCGAATCGCCCGTGAACTTCACGGGCAAGCCAGGCGTGGCTACGACCATCAACGGCTCGCTGCCGGCACCGACATTGCGTTGGCGCGAGGGTGACACCGTCACAATCCGTGTAACCAACAAGCTGCGTGAAGCCACATCCATTCACTGGCACGGGATCATCCTGCCGTATCAGATGGATGGCGTACCGGGCATCAGCTTCAATGGCATCGCTCCCGGCGAGACCTTCACGTACCGCTTCAAGGTTCAGCAGAGCGGCTCCTACTGGTACCACTCGCACTCCGGCTTCCAGGAACTCACGGGCATGTACGGGGCGATCATCATCGACCCCGCTGGCGCCGAGACCATCCACGCCGACCGTGACCACGTGCTGCTGTTCTCGGATTGGACCGACGAAGACCCGATGCGGGTGTTCACCAAGCTCAAGTCCCAAAGCGACTATTACAACTACAACCAACCTACCGTCTTCGACTTCTTCCGGGACGCCTCGCGCGAAGGCACGGCCGCTGCGATCGACAAGCGCAAGATGTGGAACGAGATGCGGATGAATCCGACGGATCTCGCAGATCTGTCTGCCGCCACGCTGACCTATCTGGCCAACGGCGTCACCCCCGCCGGCAATTGGACGGCGCTGTTCCGACCGGGTGAGCGCGTGCGGCTGCGCATGGTCAACGGTGCGGGCAACACCTTCTACGACGTACGCATTCCAGGACTGAAACTCACGGTGGTGCACGTCGATGGTGTTGACGTGGAGCCGGTGACCGTCGATGAGTTCCGATTCGGTCCTGGCGAAACCGTCGACGTGATCGTCCAGCCACGGGATGACGCTTACACGATCTTCGCCCAGGCGATGGACCGGACAGGCTACGCGCGTGCCACGCTGGCCGTGCGTGAAGGTCTTCAAGCTCCCGTGCCTGCCCTCGATCCGGTCGAATGGCTGACCATGAACGACATGATGGGCGGCATGATGGGGGGCATGGACCATGGCGGGTCCGGCCAGGCCATGGAGATGACCGGGATGACCGGGATGACCGGGATGACCGGGATGACGGGCATGACGGGCATGACCGGGATGACCGGGATGGGCTCGGGTTCGATGTCCGGGATGGATCATGGGGCGATGGCAGGCATGAATCACGGCGCCATGAACCACGGTGGCATGGCGATGGATCACAGCCAACACGCCGCGGCGGCGGGGGGACTGGCCGTGCCCAGCACTACTGCTCGCCACGCTCGCACCGAGTATGGTGCCAGCACGGACATGCGCGTTGACATGGCGCGCACCAACCTCGATGACCCCGGCATCGGACTGCGCAACAACGGTCGGCGCGTGTTGACCCTCGCGGATCTGCATACCCCGTCGGGGCCGCTGGACAAGAGAGGCCCCGGCCGGGAGGTCGAACTGCACCTCACGGGCAACATGGAACGCTACGCATGGTCCCTGGACGGGCTGGAGTTCGGAAAGTCCACGCCGGTGCACTTCAAACACGGCGAGCGGCTGCGGGTCATTCTGCACAACGACACCATGATGACCCATCCCATGCACCTGCACGGCATGTGGAGCGAGCTGGAAAGCCCCGACGGTCGCTTCCTTGCGCGCCGCCACACCCTGCCGGTGCAGCCGGCACAACGCATCAGCTTCCTGGTGACAGCCGACGCGCTCGGCCGCTGGGCGTGGCACTGCCACCTGATGTTCCACATGGATGCCGGCATGTTCCGCGAAGTCGTGGTGTCTTGAACCCAGCGCACAAGGAAGACCAAGAATGTCCAAAGCACTCCCCACTCGCGCACTGGCCACGACGCTTCTGGCCCTGGTAAGCGTCGCCGCCCAGGCACAAGCACAGAACGACCATGCAGCGCACGGCCAGGCCGACGCTCAAACGGCCGCGCCATCCACTCAGACCGTGGCTCCTGCCGCCGACCCGCACGCGGGTCACGCGACGTCGGCGAGCGGCTCGACCGCGGCCCCGGCCATGGATCACGGCAACATGCAGATGCAGGGCGGGTCGGCGCCTCCTGACGCCCGCGATCCGCATGGCTACTCCAATGGCCTGACATTGGGATCGGGCGACTACGCCGTACCCGGTGTGCCGCGGCTGATGCTGGCCGACGAACACAGGTTCTTTTCGTTGCGCGGCGAAACTCTGGAACGCCGCTTCACGCGCAAAGGAGACGATTCCACGGCCTACGACCTCCAGGCGTGGTATGGGACGACCTACAACAAGGCAGTCGTGAAGGCCGAAGGCGATATCGCCAAAGGAAAGCTCGAAGAATCGCGTACCGAGCTTCTCTGGGGGCACGCCGTCGCACCGTACTGGGACACCCAGCTCGGCGTTCGGGTGGATAACGGGGAAGGCCCGAGCCGTCAATGGTTGGCTTTCGGCATCCAGGGCCTCGCCCCCTACTGGTTCGAGCTGGAGGCGACGGGCTACGTGGGAAGTGGTGGACGTACGGCGCTGCGTGTCGAAGGCAGCTACGAGCTGCTGCTGACCCAGCGACTGATTCTGGAGCCTCGCGCCGAGTTGCAGTTCTATGGCAAGGACGACCCGGAACGCGTTATCGGCAAGGGCCTGGCCGAAGCGTCTGCTGGCTTGCGCCTGCGCTATGAATTCAGTCGCCAGTTCGCCCCCTATATCGGCGTGGAACGGGCGGGCAGCTTCGGACGCACCGCGGACTATGTGCGTGCCCAAGGCGGCCGTGCGCAGCAGACGCGCTGGGTGGCTGGCGTGCGATTCTGGTTCTAGAACCTAGCGGGTTTGATCATCTGATGAGAGGCGATCCATGAACATGCACTACGACAGAAGCCAGGGCAAAGTGCCGAGACGCCAGGCATTGATCGCTGGCTTGTTGGTGATGGCACTCGCAGGACCGAGCCTGGCGCAGAGCCGACCGATTGCCAAGGTCTGGAAGGACCCGAGCTGCGGATGCTGCAAGGACTGGGTCTCACACCTGCAAGGCGCAGGCTTCGATGTGCAGGTTCTCGACACCGGGAACACCGCAGCGCGCACGCGGCTGGGCATCCCGCAGAAGTACGGTTCTTGCCACACGGCGCAGATCGGCGGCTATGCCATCGAGGGTCATGTGCCTGCCTCGGACATTCAACGCTTGCTGCGCGAAGCCCCGCAGGCCATCGGCCTCGCGGCGCCCGGCATGCCGGTCGGTTCGCCCGGCATGGATGGTCCGGCCTATGGTGGACGCAAGGACGCCTACGACGTGCTGCTGGTTGGGAAAAACGGTAGCAGCACGGTCTATCAGTCGCATCGCTGACCATCCATCAACCCTTCTCCGTGGAGATATGCCATGCAGCATCAGCACACACAGACCCCCAGCGATCGCCCCCGGTTCTGGCGATCGCGCTACGGCGTGGCGTTCCTCATCATCGCCGCTGTCGCCGCGTATTTCCTGCTCAAGGAGCACACGGCACATGTTGCCGGCTATCTCCCCTTCCTGCTGCTGGCGGCTTGTCCGCTGATGCACCTGTTCATGCACCGTGGTCACAGCCACGGCGGACACGATCATGCCGCGCGTCAGGGTAAGGAAGGTGCCGCAGCCTCCAAGGAGCAGAAGCAATAAGTCGAGGCACTCGCACCGTGCGAGCACGCGACGCCGCGCTTGTCTCCTTGCGCGCCTGCGGCCTGCTGCGATCACCAGACACCAACAGTTAACGGCGGAGGGCACTTGTCACTATGAATTCACCCAGCAAGTCTTCAGGACATGAGCACGCAGGCATGGCGGCGGGTGCCACAACGTCCGGCCCGCATACCCACCACCATCACGCCAGCCATGCTGGAAGTGACGACGCGGGCGGGTCCTCAAGCCACACGCAGCCCGATGCCGCGACGCGAGATCCGGTGTGTGGCATGGCGGTCACGGCGGCGTCGGAGCACCGCTCCACGCACTTGGGGAACACGTACTTGTTTTGCAGCACCGGATGCAAGGCCAAATTCGACGCCGATCCGGCGCGATATGCCAGCGGTGACGCGGGCATAGGCACAGGCAGCGGCCATGCACCGCATCACCATGCCAACACCGCAGTTTCACCGGCCCCGGCGGCATCGCCAACCGCGCCCGGAACCATCTACACCTGCCCGATGCACCCGGAGATCCGCCAGGATCATCCGGGAACCTGCCCCAAGTGCGGGATGACGCTGGAGCCTCTGCTGCCCGACCTCGATGACGACAACCCGGAGTTGCGTGACTTCTCGCGTCGCTTCTGGTGGACCTTGCCGCTGACGCTCGTGGTCCTGGCGCTGGCGATGCTGGGCGAGCGGCTGCACCTGATGGACATGGCTACACAGAGCTGGGTCGAGTTGGTGCTGTCGTTGCCGATCGTGCTGTGGGCCGGCTGGCCCTTCTTCTCCCGCGGCTGGCTGTCCGTGGTCAACCGCAGCCCGAACATGTGGACACTGATCGGCCTGGGAACGGGTGCGGCATTCATCTACAGCGTTGTGGCAACCGTTGCGCCGGAAGTGTTTCCAGCTTCCTTCATGTCCATGGGACGGGTCGGCGTGTATTTCGAGGCCGCCGCCGTCATCATCTCGCTGACACTGCTCGGCCAGGTGCTGGAACTCAAGGCCCGCTCCCAGACTTCGGCAGCCATCAAGTCGCTGCTGGGGCTGGCACCCAAGACGGCGCGGCGCATCAATGCGGACGGCAGCGAGGAAGACGTGCCACTCAGCCATGTGCACGTCGGCGACCTGCTGCGCATCCGACCCGGCGAGAAGGTGCCGGTGGATGGCATCGTGCACGAGGGCAGCAGCTCGATTGACGAATCCATGCTGACCGGCGAACCGCTGCCCGTCAGCAAGCGCGTGGGCGACAAGGTCATCGGGGCCACACTCAACACCAGCGGCGCGCTGATCATGCGTTCGGAGCGGATCGGCTCGGACACCGTTCTATCGCAGATCGTCCAGATGGTCGCCCAGGCGCAGCGTTCCAAGGCACCGATGCAACGCATGGCCGATGTCGTTGCCGGCTACTTCGTGATGGCCGTCGTCGCCATTGCGGTAACGACGCTCCTTGTATGGGGATTCTTCGGGCCGCAGCCCACCTGGGTCTATGGACTGATCAATGCGGTGGCCGTCCTGATCATCGCCTGCCCGTGCGCGCTGGGTCTGGCCACGCCGATGTCGATCATGGTCGCAACGGGCCGTGGCGCCACGCAGGGCGTGCTGTTCCGCGATGCCGCGGCGATCGAGAATCTTCGCAAGGTCGATACCCTCGTCATCGACAAGACAGGAACCCTGACCGAAGGCCGACCTGCTTTCGATCAGGTCGTCGCAGCTCCCGGCTTTACGAACGATGAGGTGCTGCGTCTTGCCGCCAGCCTGGACCAGGGCAGTGAACACCCCCTGGCCGACGCCATCGTGCAGGCCGCGCGTGCCCAGGGCCTCCAACTCGTGAAGCCTCAGAGCTTTGAATCGGGAACCGGCATCGGCGTGCGCGGAAAGGTTGAGCACCGGCAACTGGCGTTGGGCAACACAGTGCTGATGGAACAGTCTGGCGTATCGGCGGAACCGCTCGTACCCCAGGCCGAAGCTCTGCGCGGCGAAGGGGCCAGCGTCATGTACCTGGCGGTGGACGGGCAGCTCGCGGGCTTGCTCGCCGTATCCGATCCGGTCAAGGGCAGCACCCCCGAGGCCCTGGCCGCGTTGAAGGCTGCGGGCCTGCGGGTCATCATGGCCACCGGGGACGGGCAGACCACCGCCAAAGCCGTCGGTGCACGCCTAGGCATCGACGAGGTGCATGGTGAGGTCAAGCCGGCGGACAAGCTCATGTTGATCGAGCGACTGCAGAAAGAAGGACGCATCGTCGCCATGGCCGGAGACGGCATCAACGACGCGCCGGCCTTGGCGAAGGCAGACGTGGGCATCGCCATGGGAACGGGAACCGACGTGGCGATGAACAGCGCCCAGGTCACGCTGGTCAAGGGTGACCTGCGTGGCATCGCTGTCGCTCGCACGCTCTCGGTGAGTACCGTGCGCAACATGAAGCAGAACCTCATGTTCGCCTTCCTCTACAACGCGCTGGGCATCCCCATCGCCGCCGGGGTTCTCTATCCCCTCACGGGCTGGCTGCTGTCGCCGCTGATCGCAGCATTGGCGATGAGCCTGAGTTCGGCGTCGGTCGTTGGCAACGCCTTGCGCCTGAAAGCGAGCCGACTGTGACCGGTTTTTCTTTCTGAAACTACAGGAGCCTGCTATCGCCCAGCAAACCGTTTCTTTCGTTCCACGCCGTTGCAAAGGTGCAAGCCTTATCTCGGCATTTCGTTCTTAAACCCCACCTCACACATCCAGGTAGAAACTTCTATGACCCGTTCACATTTCATCGCCAAGCTCGTCGCGCCGATCGCTGCTGGTCTGTTCGCCACCGCCGCATTCGCGCATCCTTCGCTGGTGTCTTCAACGCCGGCCGACAAGTCGCAGGTTTCTGCGCCAGCCACCATCGAACTGAAGTTCTCCGAGACGCTGGTGCCGCAGTTCTCCGCCGCGAGCCTTGTCATGACTGGCATGCCGGGAATGGCGAGCCATGGCCCGATGAAGATCAACGCCAGCGTCGCGGCTGCCGGCGACGGCAAGACCATGGTCATCACGCCGGCACAGGCGCTCCAGCCCGGTGACTATCGCGTCGAATGGCGTGCCGTCTCCTCGGACACGCATCCGATCACGGGTAACGTCACCTTCAAGGTGAAGTAAGCCCATGGCCGGGGATTGGTTGACCATCGTCCTGCGCCTGGCGCTGTATCTGGACCTGGCGGCGGCGTTTGGCGTCGCCATGTTCGGTCTCTATGCTTTGGGCAACGACGAGCGATCCTCGACGATCTCGCGCCGCTATCGCGTCCTCATTGGCGCATCCGCTGCCATCGGCATTGCCCTGTCGATGTGGGGCATGACGGTCATGGCCAAGGCCATGTCCGGTGCCCAGAGCTACGCGGAGCTGTCAACGCACGTCTTCGACATGCTCATTACGGGCACGCACATGGGCATCGCCTGGTGCATTCGCCTCCTCGCGCTGTTGGTGTGTGTGCTCGTCGCAATGTTGAAATTGAACGCTACCTTGCGATTTGCAGTGATGGCGCTCTCCACCGGCGTGGCGCTGGCGACCCTTGCGTGGGCAGGCCACGGCGCGATGGACGACGGCGTTCGCGGCTACATCCATCTTGCGTCGGATATCACGCACCTCTGGGCAGCGGGCGCTTGGGTGGGCGCATTGGTGGCGTTCTTGATGCTGGCATCCCACAAGCAGGATGTCGCGCAAGACCCGGTAGCGGTCCTCAGTCGGACGTCGAATGGCTTTGCTCGCATAGGTACAGCGATCGTGGCTGCACTCGTCGTGAGTGGAATTCTCAATTACCTGTTGATCGCCGGACCATCGTTTGATCCGCTCATCTCGACGCTGTATGGCCGGCTGCTGATGGTAAAGCTCTTGCTTTTCGCAGGCATGCTGGCGTTGGCTGCTGCCAATCGGTATCGGTTGAGCCCGAGCCTGGAGGCAGCTTTGAAGGCAGGCAATCGCGCACAGGCAGTCATCAAGCTTAGGCAGAGTCTGTTCACGGAGGCGACCTTGGCCGTTTTGGTTCTGGCGAGCGTTGCATGGCTTGGCATCTTGTCTCCCACTGGAACCTAGTCCTTCATGGGCGGCAGATGACAGCACATGAACTGAATGTAATGCACGGGTAAGCGCTCTGTAGACTGAACCGCCCCGGTTTCCGCGGAGGCTGTTTGGTTTAAGTCAGCCCGCCACCGCGGTGGTCTGACTGGCGAGTTGCCGGTAGTAGTTTGCCTCGGCCTCGGCTGGCGGGATGTAGCCGATGGGTTCGAGCAGGCGTTGGTGGTTGAACCAGGAGACCCATTCGAGCGTGGCGAACTCGACGGCCTCCCTAGTTTTCCAGGGCGCCCGGCGGTGAATCAGCTCGGCTTTGTACAGGCCATTGATGGTCTCGGCCAGCGCGTTGTCGTAGCTGTCGCCCTTGCTGCCCACTGACGGTTCGATGCCGGCCTCGGCCAGCCGCTCGGTGTAGCGGATGCTGACGTATTGCGAGCCCCTGTCCGAGTGACAGACCAGGCTGCCATCGCGCTCGGGCTGACGGGCGTACAGGGCCTGCTCCAGCGCATCGAGCACGAGGTCCGTGCGCATCGAACTGCTCACCCGCCAGCCCACGATGCGCCGGGCGAACACGTCGATGACGAAGGCCACGTACAACCAGCCCTGCCAGGTGGGAACGTACGTGAAGTCGCTGACCCACAGCTGGTTCGGCCGCTCGGCACGGAACTGCCGATTGACCCGGTCCAGCGGGCACGGAGCCTTGGCATCGCCGATGGTGGTGCGCACAACCTTGCCGCGCATCACGCCGCGCAAGCCCATGCAGCGCATCAACCGCTCGACCGTGCAGCGGGCCACGACGATGCCTTCGCGCGCCAGTTGTCTCCACACCTTGTCAGCACCGTAGACCTGCATGTTGGCCTGCCAGACGCGCTGAATCTGCGGCATCAGCATCTCGTCGCGTTTGGCGCGAGCACAGCGTCTGCTGGGGTCGCGCAGCAGCGCGGCATGGCGCCGATAGGCCGACGGGGCAACCTGCAGAACCTTGCAGAGCGGCTCGACCCCGAAGGCCTTGCGGTGCTGGTCGATGAAGGCTCTCACGACTTCAAGCGGCGGTCGAGCTCCGCCTGGGCGAAAAACGCGCTGGCCAGCTTCAGTATCTCGTTGGCACGGCGCAGCTCCTTGTTCTCGCGCTCCAGTTCCTTCATCCGCTGCGTCTCGTTGCTCGTCACGCCTTCGCGCGCGCCAGCATCGACCTCGGCGCGCTTGACCCATTCGTTCAAGGTCTGCGGCACGCAGCCAATCTTGGGGGCGATGGACTCGATGGCCGCCCACAGCGACGGGTACTCCCCGCGCTGCTCCAGCACCATCCGCACCGCGCGCTCGCGCACCTCCGGCGAGAACTTGTTCGACTTGCTCATGGCTCAATCCTCTCAGAGTGTTGAGCCTCCGCGAAAGCCGGGGCGGTTCAGACCGCCTGCTTCTACATTTAACGACGCGGCGCAAGTTGTCGTCGTTTTTACAAAGGAGTCGATCATGAAATCGCAAATTGTCATTGCCGCCCTGTTGAGCGCTCTCTCCGTGCCAGCCTTCGCCGGTCATGCAGCAGCCCAAGCAGCCAAGGAAATGGTTCCCTTGGCTGACGGGGGAACGCTGTACATCTTCAAGGACGGAAAGATGGCACAGGAAAGCCGCTTCGGGCGCGCCGTCTATCTCAATGTCGGAGCTTCGGTGTCGACGAAGGATGGGCGCAACATCGCGATCACCAGCAATGAAGTCGCTCGCCTCGGGTCGCTGCTACAAAAAGAGCACGGCGGATGACGCCGCGGATGTGCGGTGCTTATCAAAGCTTCTGCACAGTGTGACAGAGACGCGCGCCCCGATTGGGCGCGCGCGCGCTTGGGACGCGTCACGAGCAACCACGAGCGCTCAAGGTGCCAGTTTTTGCGATGTCAAGCGCATCAACTTCCCTGAAATGGATCCAGCCTCCCCGTCCACCGTGATTCGTCCACGGGACATCTGGCGCGAATGAGAACTTGCGAGGAGCCCGATTTATGGAGTTGCGTCATCTACGATGCTTTGTCGTCTTGGCAGAGGAGTTGCATTTCACGCGGGCGGCCGAGAGGCTGCATATAGAGCAACCCCCCTTGTCTCGCGCGATCAAGGAATTGGAAGATGAGCTTGGGGTCACGCTGTTTGACCGCGACCGCAGGGGCACACGGCTGACCGTGGCGGGGGCGGCATTCTTGCAGGACACCCGCCGACTCTTTGCGTATTCCACGCCATCGCGGGCACCTTTCCAGGCTGATGGCGGGCAGCGTTCCATCTGATCGCGGGCAGCAGTCCACGCGATCACGGGCAGCGTTCCAAGCGATGGCGGGCACGATTCCATTCTGATCGCGGGCAGCTGCCGCGGCCCGGGGTGACCTATCGCAACCGGGCATAGCCTCGCGCGCTTTGTGTTGAACGAAGCGAGAGCGAGGCGATGCCCACACCGAAGGTACCCATGAGCAAGATCAGAAGAGTTCTCCAACTGCTGCACGAGGCCGACTTGAGCCAGCGCGAGGCAGCCCGCGCCGCTGGCGTGAGCAAGAGCTGCGTGAGCGACATCGCCAGCCGCGCCCGCGCCGCAGGCCTGCCCTGGGCGCAGGCCCGCGAGCTGGACGACGACGCCCTGCACGCGCGGCTGCACCCCGCCCCCGTGGCCCGCAGCGCCCGCCACCTGGAGCCCGAATGGGCACAGGTCCACCAGCAGCTCAAACGCCCTGGCGTCACGCTGCAGCTGCTGTGGGAGGAGTACCAGCTCGCCCACGATGGCCGCGCCTACAAGTACAGCGCCTTCTGCGACAAATACGCCGCCTTCGCGCGCAGCCTGAAGCGCTCCATGCGCCAGGTGCACAAGGCCGGCGAGCGGCTGTTCGTGGACTACGCCGGCCAGACCGTGGAGCTGGTGGACATCTTCAGTGGGGAGATCACCCGCGCGCAGATCTTCGTGGCCGTGCTGGGCGCCTCCAACCTCACCTACGCCTGCGCCACGCGCACGCAGCAGGCCGAGGACTGGGTGCGCTCGATCATCGCGGCGCTGGAGTACATCGGCGGCGTGCCGCGCCTGCTGGTGCCCGACCAGCCACGCGCGTTGATGGCCCGGCCCGACCGCTACGAGCCCACGGCCCACCGGCTGCTGGCCGAACTGGGCGATCACTACGGTGTCGCGATCCTGCCGGCGCGCCCGGCGCACCCGAAGGACAAAGCCAAGGTGGAAGTCGGCGTGCAGGTCGTGGAGCGCTGGATCCTGGCGCGGCTGCGCGAGCGCCGCTTCATCAACCTGGGCGAGCTCAACCGGGCCATCGTGCCGCTGCTCACGCAGCTCAACGAGCGCCCCTTCAAGAAGCTGCCCGGCAGCCGGCGCAGCGCCTTCGAGCAGATGGAGCGCGCGGCCCTGTCGTCGCTGCCGGCCGCGCCGATGCAGGTGGCGCGCTTCAGACAAGCGCGCGTGAACATCGACTACCACGTGGAGTACGAAGGGCACTACTACAGCGTGCCGCACCGCCTGGTGGGCGAGCAGGTGGAGCTGCGCATCACGGACCAGACGCTGGAGGCGCTGCACAAGACCCAGCGCGTCGCTGCCCATGTACTGAGCGGCCGGCGCGGGGGCCACAGCACCACGGCCGAACACATGCCCGCCTCGCACCGCGCGCATGCCCAGTGGAGCCCGGCCAAGCTGCTCGGTTGGGGCCAGCGTATCGGCGAGGCCTGCGCGGCCGTGGTGCGCTGGCAGCTGGAGCACCGCCCGCACCCCGAGCAGGGCTACCGCGCCTGCCTGGGCCTGATGCGCCTGGGCCGCGAGTACGGAGTCCAGCGGCTGGAGGCGGCCTGCGCCCGGGCGCTGTCGATCCGTGCGCCGCACTACAAGAGCATCAGCTCCATCCTGGCCTCGGGCCTGGACCGTCATGGCACGCCGGCTCAGCTCGATCTGCCCGCCATGCCCACGCACGAGAACGTGCGCGGCCCGGACTACTACCACTGACCCCCATCACGAACGCCATGCCTACCGAAGGAACACACACCATGCTGGCCCAACACACCCTGGATCAACTGCGCAGCCTGCGCCTGGACGGCCTGGTGGCCGCGCTGCAAGACCCTGCGACCGCGCACGCCGCGGCCGACCTGGACTTCCACGCCCGCTTGGCGCTGCTGGTGCAGCGCGAGATCGACTGGCGCGACGACAAGCGGCTGGCCCGGCTGCTCAAGGCCGCGCAGCTCAAGATCTCGGGCGCCTGCCTGCAGGACATCGACTGGCGCGCCTCGCGTGGCCTGAGCCGTGCGCTGATGGCCGAGCTGGCCGGCGTCGGCTGGGTGCGCGAGGGCCGCAGCGTGCTGCTCACCGGGGCCACCGGCTGCGGCAAGACGTGGCTGGCCTGCGCGCTGGCGCGCCAGGCCGCACGCGCCGGCCACGCCGTGCTGTACACGCGCACCGCGCGGCTGCTGGAGGAGCTGCACGTGGCCCATGGCGACGGCAGCTTCAAGCGCCGGCTCGGCCAACTGGCGCGGCTGCAACTGCTGGTGCTGGACGACTTCGCGCTGACGCCGATTGCCGCGCATGAACGGGGCGATCTGCTGGAGTTGCTGGACGACCGCGTGGGCACCCGGGCCACCATCATCACCAGCCAGTTGCCGCCGGCGGCCTGGCACGCCTGGCTGGGCGAGCCCACGCTGGCCGATGCGATCCTTGACCGCGTGGTGCACGGCGCGCACAAGATCGCGCTCAAGGGCGAGTCCATGCGGCGCAGCCGCGCCAACGCCGTCGGCGTCACCGAAGCCGCCATGGCCGGGGACATCAGCCAGGGCGGCTGATACCTGCGCTGTCGCGCAGCAGGCCGTGGCATGCCAGCCATGTGCACCGCCTGCTCCGCCTTGCCCACCGCGGCGGTCGGTTCGTCGCAAGCGCCAACCGCCGCCGTGGACAAGGCTGCCGAGCACCTCATCGAAGCGTCTTCATCGCCTTCGGCGCACCGGTTACCCACCCGGCGCTGCGCGCCGCGTGGATAACCGGCAACCCCCGCGTTCCACGCCGATCACGGGCACCTGCACTACCATCGCGCCCGTCACTCCGGGCCACAAGCGGCTGCCCGCCATCACGCGGAACGCTGCCCGCGATCAGCGCGGAATGCTGCCCGCCATCGTTTGGAATGGGTGTCCGCGATCAGTGGAATGCGCACTCTTCACTGTCCTGGAGCAAGCGCGTGAGAATGCCAGAGCCATTGCCGCGGGCCTGAGGGGCAGCCTGCGCATTGCAATTTCCGATGGTGCGATGGACCCACGACTATCGGCGTTCCTAGCTCGTTGCCGCGCGGAAGAGCCCGAGGTCGAGATACGTCTCTCCGAGGTACCGCTGACCGAGCAGATACGGGGCCTACGGTCTGGCGACTTCACGATCGGATTTGCACACGCGGCGGATGTTGGCGAAGGCATCGTGGCTGAACCGATCTGGCGAGACCCGATTGTGATCGCCGTGCCAGCGCGGCACTCGCTTCTTGCGCACAAGCAAGTTCCGCTGAACGAACTTCAGGGTCACCCACTGGTTCTGTGCGACAAACTGGCCTGCGAAGGCTACTGCCGAGAACTAAATCGGCTGCTACAGGTTCTGGAACACAGACTCAACGTTGTCGAAGAAGTGTCGTCGCTGGACATGATGCTAACGCTCGTCGGCGCAGGCTATGGGATTGGTTTCATGACGGCGACCAAGATTCCCATCAGCCAGAGGCCGGACGTGGTGATTCGCCCTCTGGCGCAGGACACGGCGGTAATCACAACCTATCTGCTTCGGCCAGAAAGCAGCAACTCATCGGTTTCGCTGGATCGCTTCATCGAACGTCTGCGAGGACCTCCGGATGACTAAAGCGTCAATGCCTATCTGAATCGTGCGCCGCGGCACGAAGATTGCGTTCGGCTGCGCTGACGAGTTCCGCAGCACTGAGCTTGAGTCCGGCGGCGATTCTTAAGATCAGAGCGAGAGTGGGCATGTGCTCCCCACGCTCTATTTTGCCCATGTGCGATCGCTCGATCCCTGCTTTCGCAGCCAGTTCTTCCTGAGCAACACCTTGCGTCAGGCGGGCGACACGAACGGCCGCTCCGAATGCCAACGCTGGCTCGGCGTCGAAAGTGGTAGTTCCTGGGGGACGGCCTCGTCGGACAGTTCGCTTCTCCATCCTTGGAAGCGTCGAACAGTCCAAACAATTTAACCACGTTAAGTTTAACTCAAACTAGCTATCATGAAGACTTTCCATCCTTGTCTTATCGCTTCTTGGGGCCTCTCATGCACGACGCCACCAGCCCACGCCCACAGCTCAGGCTCGCCATAGCGCCTGGTGTGGCCTCTTCGTACCTAGCTGCATTGCTTGCCCTGCAGCGCGCGGAGGAGCCCGAAGTTTCTATGGAATTTAATGAGGTTACGGCGAGCGATCTCATTACGGGCCTCTACAAACGGCGCTTCGACGTCGGCCTTTCTCTGAAGCAGGTGAGCGATTCTTCGCTGAAGAGTCTTTCTATTTGGTTCGAGGCGACAGCTCTTGCCACGCCGCTGCGATACCCACTGCTCCGGCAGCAGTCAATCAGAATAGACGAACTTAAGGAGCACTCCGTGTTTCGATGGAAGGCCGAATATTCTCTTTCGCTGGACCAGTACCTGTCCTCCATGTCATCAACGGAAAGGCCGAATGTCCAGCATGTCAGTTCTTTTGAGATGTTATTGCTCTGGGTCGCAGCTGGATATGGCGTAGGGATTTCCTCGCGATCACGCATTGAAACCGCTAGCCAGTGCGGAATCTGCACGCGCCCAATAGCCGATGGCCCCTACGAGGTCATTACGCACCTGCAGCGACTCTCGGGACAGACGAATCTTGTAGCTGATCGATTTGAGCTTAGAGCCTTGCGAGTTGCCGAGGCGCGTAAAGCATGACAACCACGTGCGGTGCCCGCCCTTGCCGGTGGATTTGCAGCGGGTGCCGGTTCGGGCCAAGGCGCCGTCCAGACGCATCAATTCATCCTGGAAACTGACCTTGATCAATTCAACTCCCTACAACTTCCAATAGTATGTCCGCATGATCGGCTTAAGGCGCCTTCTCGCAAGATGGAGCCGCTGGATTACCAGCGGCCTAGTCGTAACCTTGCTTTTCTCGCAGGTTGCGATGGCGATGTACGTCTGTCCCAAGCCAGACCCGAGGGCATCTGTGGAAACCACGCAAATGCGTGCCACGATCTCGATGCAGCAGGCTGACAAGTTGCCAATGTCGGATTGCACCGGCATGCCTGATTCCATGGACAGCGAAGCGCCACAGTTGTGCCACGCTCATTGCAGTGGCGATCGGGAGTCGGCGCTTTCATGGCAGGGGCTGGACATTCAGTTTCTCGCGGCGCACGTGATGTGGCTCGCCAACTCGCTGCCCGGGTTGGTTCTCGACCGGGTAGCCCTCAGGCGGCACGTTACCTACATTCCTCCCAATCCCCGCGCGGGCTTTCCGCCGATCTACCTCACGTTCCAAGTCCTGCGGAATTGATTTATGTGTCCGTGCTCGCCGCGCACCGATGCGGCAGACCACGTGATTTCGTGAATACCAATTCCGAGGACAACCATGTTTACTCCCTTTTTTGGCGCCCCCGAGGGGCGCCCGTCGGCGTACGGCCGAGGCACAACGCCGGCCTCGATGCGAGTGCATCGTCTGAAAGCTATCAGCATCGCGTTGGCGGGCAGTGCGCTTGTCTCGCCTGTAGCCTACGCCCTCGATTTTGCTGAGGCACGCCTTATCGCGGAGCAGCAGAGCCCACGCATAAGCGCGCAGCAGTTGCAGGTTAACGTCGCCGAATCCGTGCAGAAGGCAGCAGGCTCGCTGCCCGACCCCAAGCTCTCGCTCGGCATCGAAAACTACCCCATCAGCGGCATGGATCGCTGGAGCATGACGCGCGAATCCATGACGATGCAGCGCTTGGCGCTCATGCAGGAAGTGCCCAACAGGGCCAAGCGCGACGCCCAGGTCGCCAGCGCGCAGGCGCGTGTGGATCGAGAACGCGCGGCGCTGGTTTTGCAGCGATTGCAGATCCGCCAGGAACTCAGCCTGGCGTGGATCGCCGCGCAGGCGGTGGAGCAACGGGAGATACTGCTGACGGAACTGCTCGCGGAGAACCAGCGCCTGCAAGACAGTCTCCCCGCTCGCGTCGCCGGCGGCACCGCCCAGGCTGGCGATCTGTTGGTCGCGCAACAGGAGGCGCTGACACTCACGGACCGCCGTGACGATCTACAGCGGGACCGGGCCAAGGCCAGGGCCGCGTTGCGGCGCTGGGTGGGCTCCAGGGCCGACGAAGCACTGCAAGGCGATCCAGGCCCGCTCACTCGCCCCGTCGCGCAACTGCGCACAGAACTGGCGAATCACGCGGAGCTTGAACTCTATCCGGCGATGCAAAGCATGGCCCGGGCCGAGTCCCGCGAAGCCCAATCAGAGACCCGCGGCGATTGGGCCTGGGAGATAGCCTATAGCCGGCGTGATCGCCGATGGGGCGACATGGTGTCATTTCAGGTGACATTCGATCTGCCTTGGCAGAAGGATCGACGCCAAGTGCCCATGATCGAGGCAAAACGGCACGAGTTGGAACGTCTGGACGCCGAACGCGAAGACGTGGCGCGGCGGCATTTGCAGGAGCTGGACGACAGCGCCGCCGAACTCCAAGCGTTGAACAGCCAGATCGACCGCCTGCAGACCGCCGGCTTGCAACTGGTACGGAACCGAGCGGCACTTGCATTGAGCAACTACCGATCCGCCAAGGGGGACCTGAGCGCTGTGCTCAGTGCACGCGCCCAGGTGCTGGAGACGCGCATGCGTCTGATCGACCTTGGAGCGCAGCGCGACAGCCTCGTCGCCCGACTGAACAGCCTGATCGCGGACTGAGTGGAGACCCTCGCCATGAATACCTCTTCGAGAAACATCCTTACCGGCTTGACGCTGGTTGCTGCCGGTATTGCCGTTGGATGGGGCGTCGCCCAATGGCGCGCCGGCCACCTCAGCGGCTCCCCCGCTGCCAACGTCACCGTTGCAAGCGCTCCGACCGAGCGCAAGGTGCTGTATTGGTACGACCCGATGGTGCCGACCCAGAAGTTCGACAAGCCCGGCAAGTCGCCCTACATGGACATGCCGTTGATGCCGAAGTACGCGGATGAAGACACGCAAGACAGCACGGGCCTCAGCGTGTCGGCGCAAGCGGTGCAAGCCCTAGGGCTGCGTACAGCCGAAGTCCTGCATGGCAAGATCGGTGCAGATGTGAACGTCGTGGGCACCGTGCTGCTCAACGACCGCGACGTCAGCATCGTGCAGGCGCGGACCGCTGGCTTCGTCGAGCGTGTCTACGCACGGGCTGCGGGCGACGTGATCGCAGCAGGGGCACCGCTGGCTGACCTATTGCTGCCGGAGTGGATCGCCGCACAGCGCGAGTTTCTCTCGGTTCGCGCGATGGGCGACGCACCGTTGACCGCAGCTGCCCGCCAACGGCTGCTGCTGCTCGGCATGCCGCAAGCCCTGATCGCCCAGGTGGAGCGCACAGGCGAGCCCAAGGGGCTGTACACGGTCACAACACCTCAAGGCGGCTTGGTGGCCGAACTGATGGTGCGCCAGGGCATGACGGTTTCCGCCGGGGAAAGCCTGGTCAGGGTGAATGGCTTGGCCTCGGTGTGGATCGAAGCGGCCGTCCCCGAAGCACAAAGCGGACCATTGCAGGTCGGCCAAACGGCGCAGGTCCGGCTGGCGGCGTTTCCCGGTGAAGTGCTCCAGGCGCGCATCGTGAGCATCCTGCCCGAAGCCAACCGCGACACCCGTACGGTGCGAGTGCGGCTTGAAATGGCCAATCCCGGCCAGCGCCTGAAGGCCGGCATGTCCGGCCAGATCGCGCTCAAAGGCAACGAACAGCCCGCGCTGCTTGTTCCCAGCGAAGCGGTCATCCGCACCGGCAAGCGCGCACTGGCCTATGTGGTCGATGGACCCGGCAAGTTCCATCCCGTGGAGGTCCAGGTGGGCGCGGAGGTAGGCGATCAACTGGTGGTCAACGGCGGGCTCGCGGCGGGACAGCAGGTGGTGGCCTCGGCGCAGTTCCTGATCGATTCGGAAGCCAGCCTGCGGGGCGTGCTGCCTGCAGGTGCCGCGGCGTCCGCGCCTGCATCGCCGCACAACGGGCACGGCACCTCGTCGCCAACGGCCGCGGCCACCAACGCTTTCGTGGTGCGCGGCGTGATCGAGGAGATGTCGCCCACCGAGCTGACGCTGGCGCACGAGGCCGTGCCAGCCCTCCAATGGCCGGCCATGACCATGGGCTTCAAGCTGAGCAGCCCGCAGCTCGCCGCGGGTCTTTCGGTTCGGCAGCAGGTGCGATTCACCTTCTCCAAGCAAGGTGAGGGCTACGTGATCACCGCCATCGAAAAGGTGCAGCCATGATCGCCAAGCTGATTCGATGGTCGGTGGCCAATCGCTTCCTGGTGCTGCTGGCCACCGCCATGCTCACGGCATGGGGCGTGTGGGGCGTTCGCAGCACGCCCGTGGATGCGCTGCCGGACTTGTCAGACGTGCAGGTCATCATTCGCACCAACTACCCAGGACAGGCGCCGCAGATCGTCGAGAACCAGGTCACCTACCCGTTGGCCACCACCATGCTGTCGGTGCCAGGGGCCAAGACCGTGCGCGGCTTCTCGTTCTTTGGCGACTCGTTCGTCTATGTCTTGTTCGAGGACGGAACCGACCTGTACTGGGCCCGCTCACGGGTACTGGAATACCTGAACCAGGTCCAGGGCCGATTGCCCGCCACGGCGAAGCCGGCCCTGGGTCCGGACGCCACAGGCGTCGGCTGGATCTTCCAGTACGCGCTCGTGGATCGCACGGGCAAGAACGATCTGGCGCAACTGCGTGCGTTGCAGGACTGGTTCCTGAAGTTCGAACTCAAGAGCCTGCCCAACGTGGCCGAGGTGGCATCGGTGGGGGGCATGGTCAAGCAGTACCAGGTCGTGCTCGACCCGATCAAGTTGGCGTCCTATGGCCTCAGTCAGGCTCAAGTCCGCGATGCCCTGATGGGGGCCAACCAGGAGACCGGCGGCTCCGTCCTGGAATTGTCAGGCGCGGAGTACATGGTCCGCGCGAGCGGCTACCTCAAGACCCTGGACGAGTTCCGGGAGATCCCCTTGACGGCACGCGGCGGTGTGCCGGTGCGGCTGGGGGATGTTGCGACGCTCCAGATAGGCCCGGAGATGCGGCGTGGCATTGCCGAACTCGACGGAGAAGGCGAGGTCGCCGGCGGCGTGGTGGTGCTGCGCTCCGGCAAGAATGCCCAGGAGACGATCGCTGCCGTCAAGGCCAAGCTCGCGGAGCTGCAGGGCAGCCTGCCGCCGGGCGTCGAGATCGTCACCACCTACGACCGCAGCGCGCTGATCGAGCGGGCCATTCGCAATCTCACGACCAAGCTAGGCGAAGAGTTTCTGGTGGTGGCGCTGGTCTGCGCACTGTTCCTTTGGCATCTTCGTTCTGCGCTGGTGGCCATCATCTCGCTACCTCTGGGCGTGATGACGGCGTTCTTGGTCATGCGCTACCAGGGCATCAACGCCAACATCATGTCGCTGGGGGGGATTGCCATCGCCGTGGGGGCGATGGTGGATGCAGCGGTGGTGATGATCGAGAACGCCCACAAGAAGCTGGAGGCTTGGCAGCACGCGCACCCAGATCAACGGCTGCAGGGCAAGGAACGGTGGGACGTGATCACACAGGCCGCGGAGGAAGTCGGTCCTGCGCTCTTCTTCTCGCTGCTCATCATCACGCTCTCGTTCATCCCGGTCTTCACCCTAGAAGCGCAGGAAGGCCGGCTGTTCGGCCCGCTGGCGTTCACCAAGACCTACGCGATGGCCGCGGCCGCAGGGCTGTCAGTGACGCTGATTCCCGTACTCATGGGCTACTGGATTCGCGGGCGTATCCCGGATGAGCAGAAGAACCCCATCACCCGCATCCTGATTGCAGCCTACCGGCCAGCACTGGAGTGGGTACTGCGCCGGCCCAAGGCGACGCTGCTGATCGCCGTGCTGGCCTTGGCGACCACGGCCTGGCCCTTGGCGCGGCTCGGCGGTGAGTTTCTGCCGAGGTTGGACGAAGGGGACCTGCTCTACATGCCCTCGGCCCTGCCGGGACTCTCGGCGCAGCGCGCCACGGAGTTGCTGCAGCTGAGCAACCGCATGATCAAGACCGTACCTGAAGTGGACAAGGTGTTCGGCAAGGCAGGACGGGCCGAAACTGCGACCGATCCGGCGCCCCTGGAGATGTTCGAGACCACGGTTAAGCTCAAGCCCAGGGAACAATGGCGTCCAGGCATGACGCCCGAGAAGCTCGTGGAAGAGCTGGATCGTGCCGTGAAGATCCCGGGCCTGTCCAATATCTGGATTCCCCCTATCCGCAATCGCATCGATATGCTGGCTACCGGCATCAAGAGCCCGATCGGGGTGAAGGTGACCGGCAACGACCTGGGCGTGATCGATCGCATCGCTGCAGAGGTCGAGCAGGTCGCCAAGGGCATTCCCGGCGTGACGTCGTCACTCGCGGAGCGCTTGACGGGCGGGCGCTACGTGGATGTTCAGATCGACCGCGTAGCCGCCGGTCGCTACGGCCTGAACATCGCCGATGTCCAGGCGGTCATCGCCGGCGCGGTGGGTGGCGAAAACGTCTCGGAAACGGTCGAGGGGCTTGCCCGCTTTCCGATCAATCTGCGCTACGCGCGAGAATGGCGTGATTCACCACAACGGCTGGCAGAACTACCCATCTTCACGCCGATGGGTCAGCAGATCACGTTGGGGACCGTGGCACGCATCGCGATCACCGATGGACCGCCCATGCTCAAGAGCGAGAACGCACGGCCCTCCGGTTGGGTCTATGTCGATGTGCGCGGCCGTGATCTAGCCTCGGTGGCCAACGAACTGCGCGATGCCATCGGGCAGCAGGTCAAGCTGGAGCCGGGTGTGAGCATCACCTACTCCGGGCAGTTCGAATACATGGAGCGGGCCAATGCACGCCTGAAGGTTGTGGTGCCTGCCACCCTGTTGATCATCTTCGTTCTGTTGTACCTGACCTTCGCGCGTGTGGACGAAGCGGGCTTGATCATGGCGACCTTGCCCTTCGCGCTCACGGGGGGCATCTGGTTCCTGTACCTGCTGAATTACAACCTGTCCATCGCCACCGGCGTGGGATTCATTGCGCTGGCAGGTGTGGCGGCGGAGTTCGGCGTGGTGATGCTCATCTATTTGAAGCAGGCCTTGGCGGAACGTTGCCCCGATGGGCGCAACCCAACGCGAGAAGAACTGCTAGCTGCGATCCGGGAAGGGGCGGTGCTGCGCGTGCGCCCAAAAGCGATGACCGTTGCGGTCATCCTGGCGGGCCTGGTACCCATTGTTTGGAGCAGCGGCACGGGCTCTGAAGTCATGAGCCGCATAGCAGCTCCGATGCTCGGCGGGATGGTGACCGCACCGTTGCTGTCGCTGTTCGTGATTCCGGCTGCCTATCTGCTGATGCGTAAGCCGCGCTAACGTTGCAACGCGGCAGGGTCTCATAACCGAGGCCCTGCCGTCTCCGGTGCGGCCTATCGGCACCCCAAGTGAATAACCATTCGACACATGCGCTTTAGCCGGCGCAAGAACTTGGCAGTGACGAGCCATATCAGGGAACAAAACCTGACCCCGGCCGTTCAGACAGAATCGTCAGCATTTCTATGACAGCCCGAACCTTGGGCTGCAGGTAACGCGATTGCGGCCACACTGCATGGATAGGCATCTCACCACCTGCCCAGTCCGGCAGCACGGGGATCAAGCGCCCCTGCCGTATATCTTCGGCCACCAGCCATGTCGGCATCTGCATGATGCCGCAGCCGGCCAGACCCGCCGCCAGCATTGCTTCACCATCACTGAACTCATGGCGCGGATAGATTTCCTGCCGACGTACGCGCTGGTCCGAGACGCGGAGCAACCAAGTGGGTCTCTGCCGTCCCCGAGGACCAGTGATGCAGTCCCGATGCATTAACTCTTCGGGCGTAAGAACTGCTCCATAGCGTTGCAGATAGCTCGGCGCCGCGCAGATAACGAGCCTCTGCGTGCCAAGCCGTTTGGCCACTAAATTTGCTTCGTCGGCCAAGTCACCGATGCGTACGGCCAGGTCGTAACCCGCTTCGACCAGATCAACGGTGCGCTCGGTGAAGGCCACCGATAGGTCGAGGCCATCAAACTTGTTTGCCAAGGCGAGTAGTTCAGGAAGCACATGCCGGCGCCCAAAAGCACCGGGCAATTGCAGGTGCACGCGGCCACGTGGTGCCCGGTCGATCGGCGAGAGCGCTCCCTCGGTTGACTGGAGTGCCTCGATCACCTGATGACAGGTCTCCAAATAGGCCTCACCTTCAGGCGTCAGACTCACTCGCCGGGTCGTGCGATGCAATAACTTCACTCCCAATCGCGCCTCCAGGCGCGCGACGCTCTTGGCGATGCCCGAAGGCGTCATGCCCAGAGCTTGCGCTGCAGCAGTGAAATTGCCGGCTTGAGCTGTCGAGACGAATGCATCAATCCCCGCGAAGCGATCTACCCCAGCAGTCATTAAAGACTCCAATTCCTTAGTAATCGGAATAAGCAGGTGATTATCACATTGCACGGCAAAGATTACAGTTATCTGCATGTGGACGCTAGGAGAACCCATGCGCAGCCTTTTGCGAAAGAATTCGCCCGCAGGATCGTTTAGCTACGCCAGACACCCGATCTTCGAGCAGGTGATGGAGGCGCAGCATTTGACCGTGGGTCTGATCCTTCCCTTGGAGACCCATGCGGGCCCGGCACCGACCATGGCCGATCATTTGGCGATGGCGCAAAGAGCGGACGCGCTGGGCTTCGCGGCGCTGTGGCTGCGCGATGTCCCTTCTACGACCCGCGCTATGGCGACGTCGGGCAGGTCTTCGAGCCAATGGTGTACATGGCCAGCCTGGCCATGGTGACCGAGCGCATCGCCATCGGCACTGCCGGCATCGTGCTGCCACTGCGCGAACCCAAGATTCTCGCAAAGCAAGCGACCTCCATCGACCAGTTGTCGGGAGGGCGATTGCTGATGGGGCTCTCATCTGGCGACCGGGCGGCCGAGTACCCACTGTATGGTGTCGACTACGACAGCCGAGGTGACCGATTTCGCGACGCTTTCGACGTGTTCCAGCAGGTGGCCGAGGCGGACTTCCCGACCTTCGAGTCGCCACGTTTCGGCCGCTCAGGGGGCACGCACGATCTCGTGCCGAAACCGCGCCATGGGGTGCTGCCGACGATTGCGATCGGCCGCGCGCAGCAGACCGAAACCTGGCTGGCCCGGCACATGGATGGGCTGATCGTGCCGGCGCCGCCCGAGGACGGGCTTGAAGCGCTGACGGCCGAATGGCGCGTACAGGTCGCAGGTACATGCGGCGAGGGCGTGAGCAAGCCGCTTGGGATTGCGGGCTTTCTGGACTTGGCGGACAACCCCGCCGCGCCCCTGGAGCGCATCCGCGGTGGCATTCGCAGCGGCATCGATGGGCTGGCGGCCTTTCTGCGGCGCGCGGCCGATGCCGGTGTGGCTCATGTCGCACTCAATCCAAAGATCAGCCGACGGCCCTATGCGGACGTCATGGAAGAACTGGCCGAGGCGCTTGTGCGGCCGGCCAGCAAGGCGTCCCTCGAGTCTGCAGTGCAGTGATCCATTCTTGATGTTGAGGACTTTCATGGAAATGCTTTTTTCAACCTATGACCTGGCCGGCCTGCCGCTTTCCAACCGCATGGTCATGGCACCGATGACGCGCGCGCGCGCGGTCAACGACGTACCGGATGCGGCGACGGTGACCTATTACCGCCAGCGCGCATCGGCCGGCCTGATCGTCAGCGAAGGGGTTCCGGTCTCGCGCGAGGGCATGGGCTACTTGTTCACGCCTGGCTTGTATACGGAGCAGCAGGTCGCGGGCTGGCGGCTGGTGACCAACGCGGTGCACGAGGCCGGCGGCCGCATCTTCGCCCAGCTCTGGCATGTTGGACGCATCTCGCACGTCTCGCTGCAGGAGGCAGGCGCGTCTCCCGTGTCTTCCGTCGCCCGGCGAGCAGAGAATTCGCAGGCTTACGCCTGGATCGTGCAAGGCCTGGCCGGCCAGGTGCCGGCAAGCGCCCCGCGCGCCTTGGCCGAGGATGAGGTGCCGCGGGTCACGCGCGACATCGTGGCTGCCGCCAGGGGCGCGATCACGGCGGGCTTCGACGGCATTGAGCTGCACGCAGCCAACGGCTACCTGTTCGAGCAGTTCATCAATGGCGAGCTGAACACGCGCCTGGATCGCTACGGTGGCTCGATCGCCAACCGGTTGCGCTTTTTGCTCGATACGGTGGACGCCTTGGCCGAGGCGATTGGCGCGCAACGGGTCGGCGTCCGGATTTCGCCGTTCGGCCGCCTGAACGACATGCGGGCCTTCGACGATGAAGCGCAGACATGGTTGACTGCGGCAAACGAGCTAAGCAAACGGAACCTGGCGTATGTCCATCTGAGCGACCAGTGCACCATTGGCGGCAGCCCTGTCGGCGATTTCTTGCAGGCTTTCCGCGACGCTTACCGCGGCACCTTGATCGCCGCCGGCGGATTTGACAAGCCGCGCGCAGAACAGGCACTGCAACGCGGCGTGCTCGATCTCATTGGCTTCGGGGCCCCGTTCATCGCCAATCCCGATCTCGTCGAGCGGCTTGCCAACGACTGGCCGCTGGCCGCGGTCGATCGTTCGACCCTGTACGGCCTGCACGGTGAGCATGGCTACACCGACTATCCCCCGTACGCAGGCGATGCCGCCTGAGCGGGCATCCCGACCTCTTCGCTGGAGGAAACCATCGATGATCGACCTTGACATTCAACGGATGGCAGATCTTGAAGCTATACGCTCGCTGCGCATACGCTACAGCCACTACCTGGACGGCAACCACATGGACGAACTGGCTGCCCTGTTCGCGCCGGACGCCTTGTGCGATGCGGGGCGTGGCCTGTGGCAGGGCCGGGAGCAGATTCGCGCTGGCCTGTCGGCTGCCTTTGAAGCCTACGACCATGACGTCGAAGGCTCGTACCCGTTCCTGCATGCGGTCACTAACCACTGGATCGAGTTCCTCGATGCCGATACCGCGCAGGGACGCTGCTATCTGATCGACCTGGAGACCATGAGCAAGCGCGAGCGCGATCCGTGGCTCTTGCTGGGCTCCTACGCCGATGAATACCGCCGCGTTGATGGCCGCTGGTTCATCACCCGTACGCGGCTGGACATCTTTTGGCCGGAGCGCCAGGCCGGCGGCGGACTGCCGGGCCGGGATCTGATCCTGCCTGAGGCGTACCCAGCAAGTTGACTCATTCACAGTGAGTTCCACGGCTCTGCACTCCGTGTGGGCCGACCGGAGCTTTCCATGAATACCATTTCGTCCTTGGCCGCATCAGGCGTGTAACCGACGCTGTTCTCAGCTGTAGAGCCAGTATTTACGCCAAGGGGGACTGAGTACCGATAGGGCGATTTGAGAGTCAGTCACTCCCGTGGATACACCGCCTCGCCGACGTGGTGCGGCATGAGATTGGAGCCATCTGCACGCAAGCGGAGGTGGTCCTAGCGCGCATCATGCCCGAGCGCCCCTTAGATGACGTCGATCACCCGATATACGGCTCAATGCCAAATCCGCCTTCGCCGCGAACACCACGGCGCTTGGCGGGTTTGCTGGAGCGATTACCGGCCAGGGTGGTCCAATCGTAAGGCAATAGAAGCTCTGGATGCTGGCAGTACAAGCGCCTAAGCACGTCGTCGTTGGTTGAGGCGATGCGCAAACCGTCCACTCCGTGCGATGTCGAGCAATTACGCTGCCTAGGGCAATTTGAATACTGTAAATCGCACCTCGTACAGTCAGTTCTCGTTTCGACAGCTGCTCCCCGAAGTGCGATATTCGAGTATGTTGATTTCTCCTTTCGAGTCCACATAAGACATCTGCGCCGGCATTATTCCGCACTTTCCATATGTGGGTGTAAGGCCGATGACCTTAGCGATATCAAGCGTCATTCCGTAGCGATAATGGACGACGGGAGGCGGATTCTTTCCTGCATTCAAGGCATATGCACGCGTGGAAGCTTCATTTGCTTGCAGCGTTTCACCATAAAGTCGATCCGTCGAGCCGTCAGCAAAGGCGGGAGCAGGAGCGATAATTGCTAGTGCGATGATGTAATGTCTGAATAACTTCATTTTTTAAATCTCCCTCAGTAGGAGATTTAATCCTAGGAATTCAGACATTTCAGTGAGATGACGACCCCATTACATCTCGCTAATTACTGCGGCGCGCTCACTAATACGACCACTACATTCTGGGACGACGTAGGGGCTGACTCAGTCCGGTTGTAGCCGCTCAGAAGCCTGTGGCCTTCAGGATGGCCGCACGCCTCATCGCGCCGCGCCGTATGCGCTGTGGACTGCAAAGGCCCGCATCCTGTAGCTCAATTCCGACGGCCAAAGCATCCATCTTTGGCCTTCGGCCAGCGTCAGGCACTTTCGAGCATTGCCGCATCATTTAGCAACCGTTGAATGCGCTGGCGAGTCTCCTCTGGAATACCTTGCACAGACGAGTCAGGTCCGGGCCTGTTTGGCTGCTGCTGGGTGCCCGCGATGACCCGCACGACCATGCCCAAATTTCCTGGTGTCACGATGTCGATGGCTGCGCGATCACCCAGGTCCGGATGTGGGCGGGTCAGCATCCGGTACAGGTCCCACGGATCCGCATGCGGGCACTGGTTCATGAGCACCTGTGCCAGCTTGTGCTTGAGGGGTACCAGCTGCCAGTCGGGCACGCGTTGCCCGCGGTTGCCCAAGCTGATAGACAGCAGCTTGCCCGCCTTCAGCTCGCGGTTGATCTGGTCCTTGGACTTCCCGGCCAACTTGCCGAACAGCGGGACCGGCAGACTGCTCGGCGATTCGTAGATGGCCAGCATTTCCTCGCGCTCGCGCTGGATGACTGACACCTCCGGCTCTGGCGCATGCGTCGGGGGCGGTGGTACCTGCGACAGTCGCTGGAATGTGATTCCCCCGTCGTTTGGCGTCACGACGATGGGTTCGGCCACCACAGGCGGAACGGATGCCGCAGAAGCAGCAGCGACGATGGTGTTGGGCTTGTCCTCCTCTGCCATGGCCGGCACGCCCTCGATATGGATCGTGAGGTGCGCGCTGGCCGCTTCCACTTGGCCCTGTTCGAGCAGATCGAGACGATCCGCCCAGTCCTGCATCATCCGGCGGCGCGGCTCAACATACTTGGCGTGGTTGTAGGCCGAACTCACCTTGTTCGGGTCCGAGTGCGAAAGCTGCGCGTCCACCCAAATCTTGGGATAGCCGATCTCGTTGAGCGCCGTCGAGATGGTTCCGCGGATGCCGTGACCGGTCAGTTGATCCTCGTAGCCCATTCGTTTCAAGGCCGCGTTGAGGGTGTTCTCGCTGATGCGCTTCTTGAGTTCGCTGCGGTGCGTGAGCAGATGGACCTGAGCCGGCCTCATCACACCCAACAGGTAGCGCACGATCTCGATGGCCTGCACGGACAACGGCACGATGTAGGGCGGAACGTCCTGCGGGCGCTTGCCGGCCTTGCGCATCTCGTCCTGGAGTTGCTTGACGATCTGCGGCGGGATGATCCACAGGCCACGGTCGAGATCGAACTGGTCCGGGGTCGCCAGCCGCAGCTCGCCGGTACGCACGCCGGTCAGGAACAGCAGCCGGATGCCGAGTTGGGTCTGCCAACCACGAGGGTTGTAGAGCCTGAGCTTGTGCAGGAAATCGGGAAGCTCCGGAAGATGCAGGTAGGGGTTGTGGTTCACCGGGGGCTTGGGCTCGGCCACCACGTCCAGGTCGGAGGCCGGATTGGCTTCCAGCCCCTCCACGGATGACGAGGGCATAGCGGAACAACTGCCCCAGCCAGGTGCGGACCTTCTCGGCAGTGGTGAACGCCTTGCGCTCCTCGATCCTCGCCAGGACGCCCAGGAGTTGGGGCCGGCGAATGTCGTAGATCGACATCTGCTTGAGGCTAGGCAGCACGTCCTTGTTGAAGATCCGCAGGATCTGCGACAGCGTGCTGTTCCTGCCCTCCTTGATTTCCTTGCGGCGATGCTCGACCCACGCATCGAAGACGGCCTTGAAGGTGTAGTCGGCCGCAAGCTTGACCGCGTGTCGCTTCTGTTTCCGATCGGTATGGGGGTTGACGCCCTTTGCCAGAAGCGCCCGGGCTTCGTCGCGCAAGGTGCGCGCTTCGCGCAAACCGATCTCGGGGTAGTTCCCCAGGGAGATGCGCTTTTGCTTGCCGAGCCAGTAATAGCGCAAATGCCACGACTTGCCGCCGGTGCGGGCGACCACCAGGCCGAGGCCATCGGTGTCGGGGATGCTGTAGGTTTTCTCGGCGGCCTTGGCTTGCCGCACGGTCAGATCAGAGAGTGTCATCATCAAGCTCCTAAGGAAGGTCTGCACAAATCCGCTGCCGGCGTGTTTGGTGAGCCCCGTGCGCTAAGAAAATCTGAGCCATGAAACAAGCCGACCTGGGCCTGAACCTGACGACCAAGCGCACGCGCAAGCGTGAGTTCCTGGCGGAGATGGAGCGTGTGGTGCCGTGGGCAGCGCTCGTTGCCTTGATCACCCCGTACGCGCCGGAAGGCAGACGCGGTCGCCCGCCCTTTGCCGTGGAGACGATGCTGCGCATCCACTTCATGCAACAGTGGTTCACGCTGAGCGATCCGGCGATGGAAGAGGCATTGCACGACGTGCCGCTGTTCCGCGAATTCGCTGGCTTGAACTGGAACACGCCGCTGCCCGACGAGACGACGATCCTGCG
Source organism: Variovorax sp. WDL1 (assembly GCF_001541225.1). Lineage (GTDB taxonomy): Bacteria > Pseudomonadota > Gammaproteobacteria > Burkholderiales > Burkholderiaceae_C > Variovorax. The sequence goes on from NZ_LMTS01000158.1 coordinate 73,575, forward strand.
CTTTCGTCGGCTGCTGGAAGAACACAAGCTGGCCCCGCAGATCCTGAAGCTGGTCAATGAACTGCTGGGTGCCAAAGGTCTGCTGCTGCGAGCCGGCACTGTGGTGGACGCCACACTGATCGCCGCGCCCAGTTCGACCAAGAACGCCACGGGCGAGCGCGACCCTGAGATGAAGCAGAGCCAAAAGGGTCAGCAATGGTTCTTTGGCATGAAGGCCCACATTGGCGTGGACGCCGACTCGGGCCTGGTGCACACGGTGCGGGGAACCGCCGGCAGCGTCAACGACGTGGTCGAGGCCAACACGCTGCTGCATGGCGAGGAAACCCAAGCCTGGGGCGACGCCGGCTACCAGGGAGCTGGCAAGCGACCGGATGCCAAGGAAGGCGTGCGCTGGAACATCGCCATGCGCCCGGGCAAGCGCAAGCTGCTGGACAAGACCGACTTGGTCGACGAGTTGACCGACCAGCTCGAACGCATCAAGGCCAGCATCCGGGCCAAGGTCGAGCACCCGTTCCGGGTGATCAAGCGCCAGTTCGGCCACGTCAAGGTGCGCTACCGCGGGCTGGCGAAGAACACCGCGCAGCTGCACACGCTGTTCGCGCTGTCCAACCTGTGGATGGTTCGGCGCACTTTGATGGGTGCGCAGGCATGAGTGCGCCTGCAAAGGGCCAAACTGCCGCAAAGCAGGCCCGAAGGAGCCGAAAAGCCGCCGTGCAAGGGGCCGAAGCGGCGAATTGGCTGGGTGGGGCTGCATCAGCACATCTCAAAGCGCATTGCGCAGAGCTTCCCTAAGTCTTGGACTTAGGCCCGATGCTGCTTGTCATCCCGATCCAACCCCAGCAACAACCCGGAACCGGCACGACCCGCATTCTTTGGCCTTGTTTTTGGCCTCAAAAATGGTGGCTGTCAGTGGACTTCCGTGGCTTTCGCTGGAATGAAAAAAGGAGCCGAAGCTCCTCTTTTCAGCGACTTACAGACCCCAGTGGAAGTCTGTAGATCATAATTTGGAGCGGGGAATAGGAATCGAACCTACGACCTACGCATTACAGAGGAGTGCACTACGCCCATCTGAAAGATAGAAGCTTGCCCAAATCAGCTCGGCTGCGTACAGCAGATGGCAGTTGTCTATGGCTGCATGAAATGCGCTTCCCGCAGAGCAATGTCCTCTCTCAGAATGCGCTGGATTTCCAGCACTGCCGCCGCGCTCTGTTGCACGCTGTGTCCTGAAATGATGATTTTCTCGGATTGCGCCCCGGGAAGATGAGCGCTGCGGTAAGGCACGAGACCATCATCGGAATCAGCGAGGGCCACTTCGGCATTGGCCTGGGCCACGATCGAGTGATAGCGCACCTGGGTAGAGATGGGAAAGTCCGCAGCCGTGCGCACGAATGGATCGTTTTCGTCGAGATTGTCGACGCTATTGGGGATATGCCCCAGGCTTTCATGGCTGCTGGCAGCCGCATCGGGCACCAGCGTGTGGGCGAGTTCTTCGAGCACCGTAATGGGAAAGCGGATAAATCCCGCCATCCAGCGCCCCAGGCGTCCACCCGCGACCGATGTGCCCCGATGAGGCGCCGCGATGAAGATGGCACTGCTGACATTCGGGAAGGGCTCGAAGCGCAACATGGGATCAATGCGCCTGATCTGCTGCGGCGTCAACCGACTGTGATCCGCAGCCAATTGCACCAGCGATTGATCGGTTGACGACACCATCAACCGCGCGATGACCCCGCCCATGCTATGCCCCACCAGCACGAGGTCGGACGACGCCGGCGCTTGGCCGGATGGGTCGAAATGCGTCAGCGTCTCCCCGAGCGCCCTGCGAATCATGGCGTGGTTCAACGCGACTGGCATGTTGGTCGGGTAGTAGACCTGCCAGATCTGGTAATGCTGGCGCAGGGCCTCATCGCCCAGGATTTCGTTGGCGAGTTCCACCCAGGCTTCAGGGCTGCTGGCCAGTCCGTGCAGCATGACGATGATCCGCCTGTTCGGATCGTAGGGCTGCATCAAGTAGACGTGCGGGCGGTCGATGCCACCCTCGCGCCCGAGCAGGCTGCGCAGCGACTGGCGGTTGAAATTGGCACGGGCCAGCCATACGCCATAGCCGGCCGTGAAATTGGCCGCCAGCGGCACACGTTGGCCGCGCAGCATAATGGCCGATTCCACATAGGGGTCATGCACCGTCAGACGGGCTGTACGAGCATGCAGCACACTGTCCAAGTTGTCTCCGTCGGGATGCAGCAGAACCGTCATGGACGGCGCGGGCATCTCGCTCCAGGGCAGCGGTTGCTGATCATGTTTTGCCGCTGGGCGACCACCCCGAGTTGGGACGGCGCTCAGGGACTCGTCCGGAATGACCGCCACAAGCTCGGCGCCAAAGCCGTCGCGCCGGTAGAGGCTACGCAATCCGCGGAAAGACAGGGACGAGGCTGGCAGGAGTTCGGCTGGCACCGCCGTAGTGCCCGGTAAGCGCGCGCCGCGCATATCCAGCTTCAGTTCCCAGCCTGCAATGTTCCAACTGGTCTGGTCGGGCAACTGCGTCGGCATTTGTTGCCGAACTTCGAACATGCCGGTGGCCGCATGCTCGACGGCATAGTTATACCAATCCCGCACTTGGGTCTGGCGATCCTCGAAGGCCCGCTCTCCCGGAGTATGGTCACCAAGGAACAGATAAGCATAGGCATAGCGAATCGTCTCAAGCCAGGCGGCTTGCTGCGCTGAACCGGGCTTCATGGCCTGAGCCTGCGCCAGCCATAGTTCGGACAGTGCAGCCAGGCGTCTATCCGTGGCAACCCCCGTCACGGTAGCCAAGGCCTCCGCGCACTCCGAGGAGATCGGCTTTGCGCATGCCTGCTCATCCAATGCCGCCACCCTGATGGTCTGGACAGTCGCATCGCTGAGCTTGCCACGTGTCAGGATGTCGCCGCGCTTGAGTTCGATGGCCTCCCTGGCAGGTAGCGTATGAACTTCAACCACTGGGCCGAACTCGCGCAGGATCGAGCAGCCCCCCAGCAGCAGCGGAGCAAGAGCGGCGCATGTAATGAGAAGGCAGGCCTGCGGGAACCTCATGGATTCACCTCGTTGGCAGGGATGCCTGGCACGCCTTGTCGAATCGACATCGAGAAGTCATCCTCTGACACATCGGAAGCAAGGGCACGTTCGTTGATATGCCCCAGTGCCTGCAATTCATCGTAACGATAGCCAGGCGTCAATCCATGCATGTCGTAGACGTACCGCGCAAAATATCCAGACAGCAGCAGGCGATAGTCCATTGGCAATGCGGGCGCAATGACCCGGGCCAGCTCGAATACGATGGTCGTGCAGTTACTGGTTAACGTGTTGTAAAAGCGCGGTTTCTGCCGCAGTTCATTGGCCGCGTTCAGAAACTCCAGAAACAACGCGCGGGCACTCGCCTGATTCATCTGCAAGCGATAGAGATAAACATCTTCGCCTCGCGCGTTGCTGCGCGTACGCACAATGTCTCGCTCATCGGCGGCTACCAGGATCTGCTCGAACTGACGGAAGAATCCTCCTACCGCCGAGAAGGACTCATGGCGTTCCTTGCGAATTTCCAGCGAGAACACCACGCGTTCACCGCCATCGAAGCCGAACGACACCAGGGTGTGGGCGATGTGCGGCCCCATCCAGTAGGAAAGCACCAAGTCGGCGCTGCGCAGACGATCCAGGTCGTATGTGCGGCTCTCCCACTGCGGGGTGTAGTCGGTTTCGCTGCGCCACTGGAAGTTGCGCACATTATTCAGGTGAACATGGTTGCCGTCGATCCTGGCCTCCAGCAACTGGGCGACATCGTCAGCCCATACACGCTGGTGTGACGGCTGCAGCGTCCCCCACCACATGAGCAGGGAGGCGGCTGCGATCACAAATGCGAATCCGGCGATGTTGCGATTGCGCCGCCCAAGCAAGCCCGCCCGCGACAAGACAACGGTCACACCCAACGTAGACCACATGGCAATGACGAACCATCGCACCACCGAAGGTCCCGGCATCTGATGCCACAGAGCCAGCGCACCCCACACAGTCAGCAGCAGTACGACAAAGCCGATCGCCAAGCCTGCAAGGGCGCGCAGGACTATGTGCATCACTCCGCTCATTGAGGCTGCAAAAGCTCAAGCAACAGTTGCCGGTGCGCATCCCGTAACTGCACCAGCGAGATGGAAGGACTGCCCTTGGACAGCATCGAGGAACTCAGCCACAGCACTGCGGGCGCGAGCGCCAACGGGAAGAAGTGTTCGGTCAAGACGCCTGGGCGAATGACGCCTCGGCGTATGTTGCGGTGGATGATGGTCTGCGCCCGCTCTTTCAGCCCGAGCGCAACTTCGTTGTGCCAACGCTGCACCAGCTCTGGAGTTCGGGCGCTTTCGGCCAGAAGCAGCCGGTAGATCGACATCGTGGCAGGGGAGCTGAAGGTCGCGTACAGGCGATCCAGGTAGACATCTACCAGCTCTGGCAACGTCAGATCCTCATCCGGGAGCCAGCCCTGGAAATCACAAATCTGCTTCGTCGTACGTTCGAGCAAGGCGTGAAAAATTTCTTCCTTGCTTTTGAAGTGGGCATAGATGCCAGCCTTGGACAAGCCCGCGCATTCCGCCAGGCGCTCCATCGACACTGCGTTGTATGTCCGATCCGCGAATTCGACCAGGGCCGCGTCGAGTATTTCCTCTTTCCTGGCGGCAGAGGACAGGTAGCGGCGCTTGTTGTCTGGCGCGTCATCTTTCTTGGGTGGCATTCAAAGGCTCTGTTCAAAGATCTGAGGGGTGTTCCCATGGGCCTGTCACCGGCTCTACCAAGAATCAGGGCCTTCCTTGAACCCAAGCCGGCAGCTCGAATTGACCTGCGTCAATGACCGACGAGCCCGCTGATTGCGTTTCTTGGATTGTAACGTATAATTGAAAGCAACCGTCCAGTCGTTTGTTTTCAGATTTCACAATGCAGATCAACACAGGGCGCGAGTGAACCCGGCACATCGGGTTACGACACAGGAAGAGCGCCCTATCAACCAGCCGGGGAACACGGGGATGCACATATCAACAAGGAGATGAAGTGGGCTTGACAGCACTTGCAAGCAAGAAAGTAGGGCCTGCGGACACCAGCCACGAACCCCGCATTGCGGGGGTGGCAGCCATTCCCTCCTCTGCGACCAGACCCTCTTCAGCCCGATACCTGTACGGAACGTGACCATGCTCCCAACTTCCCCGTTGTTTCCCGCGTTCAGATTGCGCGCTGCCTCGTTGGCCCTGAGCGCCGTCGTCTTGACCGGCTGCATGTCGCTCGCTCCGGCGCCAGACACCCCGCCATTGCCCGTGCCCGAAGCCTGGCCCGCGCATCTTGGATCAGGCACCGACGGCGCCCACGCGGGAGAGCTTGCCTGGCAGGCGTACTTCACCGACCCCCTGCTGCAACGCCTCATCGAGACTGCGCTGGAAAACAACCGCGACCTGCGCGTGGCCGCGCTGCGCGTCGAGGAAGCCAGCGCCACATTCCGCATTCAGCGCTCGGATCGTTTTCCTGCCATGGGCGTGGGCGCCCAAGGTGGACGCGCGCGGGTCCCTGGCGACCTGAACATGTCGGGCCGATCGCTGGTGGGCGGCGAGTACCGGGCCGAGGTGGGTTTGACCACCTGGGAACTGGATCTGTGGGGTCGGATCCGCAACCTGGAAGACGCCGCCCTGCAAGCTTGGCTGGCTTCCGACGCGGCTCGCCAGGCCGTCCATTTGGCGCTGATCGCCCAGGTGGCAGACGGCTATCTTGGCCTGCGCGAGATCGACGAACGCGTGGCGATCGCACGGCAAACCGTGACCACCCGCGAGGAGTCCTATCGCATTTTCCGGCGCCGCGTCGAAGTCGGCTCGACCTCGAAGCTGGATCTCACACAGGTCCAGACCCTGCTGAACCAAGCTCAGGCGCTGCTGACGCAGCTTGAGCAGGCTCGCACCACGCAACTGCACGCCCTGGCACTGCTGGTAGGCGCTGATCCCGGCCCGCTGCCCGCCAAGGCACCCTTCGATGAAACGACGGTTCTGGCTGAGCTGCGGGCCGGTCTGCCTTCGGAGCTGCTGGTCAGTCGCCCGGACATCATTTCCGCCGAACACCAATTGCGTGCCAGCAATGCCCACATCGGCGCGGCCCGCGCGGCGTTTTTGCCGCGCATTGCGCTGACCGGCAGCTTCGGCACGGCCAGCTCCGACTTGAATGGCTTGTTCGATTCCGGCAGTCGTGCCTGGACCTTCATGCCCACCCTGTCGCTGCCCATCTTCGATGGCGGGCGCCGCCGCGCCAATCTGGAGCTGAGCGAAGTGCGCCGCGACATCGCCGTCGCCGGATACGAAAAAACCATTCAAACAGCCTTCCGCGAGGTGGCCGATGCGCTGAGCGCAAAGCACTGGCTGGCTGAGCAGTTGACGATCCAGAGAGCCAACCTGGAAGCGCAAAGCGAACGCGCACGGCTGGCCCAGTTGCGCTACGACAACGGCTCGGCCGCCTTCCTGGAGGTGCTGGATGCCCAACGCGATCTGCTGGGTGCCCAGCAACAACTGGTACAGGCGCGCCGCGCGCTGCTGTCCAGCCAGGTGGCGCTGTATGCCGCGCTCGGCGGCGGCACCCTCGCCGCAACCGGCGAGGCACAGGGTGCGGCCTCGACCCCCGCTTCCACCCCATCAACCCGTTAAGGCACGCCGAACCCATGACTGTCTCCCCCTCTCTCAAGAAAAAACTCCTGGTCGCTGCCGCTGCAGCGGTTGTTATCGCGCTGGCCTGGTGGGGCTGGACGGAGCTTGCCGACAGCGGACCCGGCGAAGGGTTCGCCAACGGCAATGGCCGCATCGAAGCCACCGAAATCGACATCGCCACCAAGCTGCCCGGACGTATCGAAGACATACTGGTGCGTGAAGGCGATTTCGTCGCGGCGGGCCAGCCACTGGCCAGGATGCAACTGGAGACACTTGAAGCGCAGCGCGACGAGGCTCAGGCCATGCGCCAGCAGGCCGAGCACGGGGTGACCGCAGCGCAGGCGCAAGTGGCACTGCGCGAGGCCGACGTAACTGCCGCCCTGGCCCTGGTCGGCCAGCGCGAGTCGGAGCTCGATGCCGCGCAGCGGCGTCTGGCACGTTCGCAGACCCTGTCCCAGGAGGGCGCCGCCTCGATCCAGGAACTGGACGATGACCGGGCGCGTGTACGGGGCGCACAGGCGACGCTCGAGGCCAGCAAAGCGCAGGCCGCCGCCGCCCGCGCCGCAGTCGAGGCAGCCAAGGCGCAGCTTGTCGGCGCGCAGTCCAGCGTGCACGCCGCCACGGCCAGCATCAATCGCATCGAGGCCGACATCCGCGACAGCGAACTGCGCGCCCCGCGCGACGGACGGGTGCAGGTGCGCGTGGCGCAACCCGGCGAGGTGCTGGGAGCGGGCGGACGCGTCCTGAACCTGATCGACCTGTCGGACGTCTACATCACCTTCTTCCTGCCCGAGACCGTGGCCGGCCGCGTCGGGCTGGGCTCCGAGGTACGCATCATTCTGGATGCCGCGCCGGAGTTTGTGATTCCAGCCACCATTTCCTTCGTCGCCAGCGCGGCGCAGTTCACTCCCAAGACGGTGGAAACCGCCAGCGAGCGGCAGAAACTGATGTTTCGCGTGCGCGCGCAGATTTCGCAGGAGCTGCTGCGTGAACACCTGGACCAGGTCAAGACCGGGCTGCCCGGCGTGGCCTGGGTCAAGCTCGACGCCAATGCCGAATGGCCCCAGACCCTGACCGCTCGCGTGCCGGAGTAAGGTATGAGCCACAGCGCGCAGCTCGCGACCGTTGCCAGTGTCCATCAGGTAAGCCTGCGCTACGGCGACGTCATTGCCCTGGATGGCATCGACCTGGACATTCCCGCCGGGCGGATGGTCGGCCTGATTGGCCCCGACGGCGTCGGCAAATCCAGTCTGCTCTCATTGCTGGCCGGTGTGCGCATCATCCAGGAGGGCACGGTCGAGGTGCTGGATGGCGACATGGCCAGCAAGGCCCATCGCACGCAGGTGTGCCCGCGCATCGCCTACATGCCGCAGGGGCTGGGCAGGAACCTGTACCCGACGCTCTCGGTCGAGGAGAATCTGCAGTTCTTCGCGCGGCTGTTCGGTCATGGCGCCGCGGAACGCCGCCAGCGTATCGACGAACTGACCCAGGCCACCGGCCTGTTCAAATTTCTGGCGCGACCGGCAGGCAAGCTCTCCGGGGGCATGAAACAGAAACTCGGCCTGTGCTGCGCGCTGATTCACGACCCGGATTTCCTGATTCTCGATGAGCCTACGACCGGCGTGGATCCGCTGGCACGCGCGCAGTTCTGGGATCTGATCGAACGTATCCGCGCCGATCGCCCCGGCATGAGCGTGATCGTGGCCACCGCCTACATGGATGAGGCGCAGCGCTTCGACTGGCTGGCCGCCATCGACGACGGCAAGGTCCTCGCCACCGGCACACCGCGGCAATTGCTGGAAAGCACAGGCAGCCCGAACCTGGAAGAGGCATTCATCCGCCTGCTCCCGGAAGAGAAAAAGCGCGGGCACGAAGCAGTGGTCATTCCCCCCTTGCCGGATGGCGGCGCGGACGATATCGCCATCGAGGCCGAGGGGCTGACCATGCGCTTTGGCGACTTCGTCGCCGTCGACAGCGTCTCCTTCCGCATCCGGCGCGGTGAAATCTTCGGCTTCCTCGGCTCCAATGGCTGCGGCAAGTCCACGACCATGAAGATGCTCACCGGCCTGTTGCCGGCGAGCGAGGGGCGGGCCTGGCTGTTCGGCCACGAAGTGGACCCGCATGATCTGGACACCCGCCGCCGCGTCGGCTACATGTCGCAAGCGTTTTCGCTCTACAGCGAAATCACGGTACGCCAGAATCTGGAGTTGCACGCCAAGCTGTTCAGTGTGCCCCCGGAGGACATTCCCGGTCGCGTCGATGAGATGGTGGAGCGCTTCGGGCTGGTGGACGTCATCGACAGCCTGCCGGCCAGTCTGCCTCTGGGCATACGCCAGCGCCTGTCGCTGGCCGTTGCCATGGTGCACAAGCCCGAGCTGCTGATTCTGGACGAACCGACCTCCGGCGTCGATCCGATAGCGCGCGACGCGTTCTGGCGGCTGCTCATCGAGCTGTCGCGGCGCGACCGGGTGACGGTCTTCATTTCCACCCACTTCATGAACGAGGCCGAGCGTTGCGACCGCATGTCGATGATGCATGCAGGCAAGGTGCTCGACAGCGATGTGCCTGCCAGACTGGTCGAGAAGCGCGGCGCCAAAACCCTTGAAGAGGCGTTCATCGGCTACCTCATCGAAGCCGAGGGCGGCACGGCCACCCCACCCAGCCAGCCCGAGGCCGCCCATCACGAGGAGCAGCCATCGGCGGCGCCCGCTGAACACGGTGGGCACCGCTCTGGCGGATTCAGCTTGCAGCGCATGTTCAGCTATCTGTGGCGCGAGACACTGGAACTGCAGCGGGACCCGGTCCGCGCCACCCTGGCGCTGGGCGGTTCGCTGCTGCTGATGTTCGTGATCGGCTTTGGCATCACCATGGACGTCGAGGATTTGAGCTATGCGGTGCTCGATCGCGACCAGACCACGCTTAGCCAGAGCTACACGCTGAACCTGGCCGGATCGCGCTACTTCACCGAGCACGCGCCGATCGTCGACTACGAGGACCTCGACCGGCGCATGCGCAACGGCGAACTGTCGCTGGCCATCGAAATCCCCCCTGGCTTCAGCCGCGATGTATTGCGAGGCCAGAACGTGCAGATCGGCGCCTGGCTCGATGGCGCCATGCCGCAACGCGCGGAAACCGTCCAGGGCTACGTTCAGGGCATGCACCAGCACTGGCTGCTGGTACAGGCCAGCGAGCGTGGCGGCGCCAGCGCAGCCGGCAATGCCAGCGTCGAGACGCGCTTTCGCTACAACCCCGATGTCAAGAGCCTGCCGGCCATGGTGCCGGCGGTGATTCCGCTGTTGCTGCTCATGCTGCCTGCGATGCTGACCGCGCTCGCGGTGGTGCGCGAGAAGGAGACGGGCTCGATCACCAATCTCTACGTGACGCCGGTCACGCGCATCGAGTTCCTGCTTGGCAAGCAACTGCCCTATGTCGGTCTGGCCATGGTGAACTTCCTGCTGATGAGCCTGCTCGCGGTCACCGTCTTCGGTGTGCCGGTCACGGGCAGCTTCTTCACCCTGTCGCTGGCCGCGCTGATCTTCTCCTTCGCCGCGACAGGCATGGGGCTGCTGGCCTCGGCCGTCACGCGCAGCCAGATCGCCGCCATGTTCTTTGCCATGATCGGCACCATCATTCCGGCCACCCAGTTCGCCGGCCTGATCGATCCCGTGTCCTCGCTTGAAGGCTCCAGCAAGTTCATCGGCGAGATCTACCCCGCCACGCACATGATCTCCATCAGCCGTGGCGTGTTCAGCAAAGCGCTCGGCCTGGCCGATCTGGCGGGGCCGTTGTGGTCGATGCTGCTGTCGGTTCCGGTGATTCTCGGTGCGGCCGTTTTGCTACTCAAGAAGCAGGAGCGCTGAGATGAGCGGAAGAAACGTTGCCAACATCTACGACCTCGGTGTCAAGGAGCTGTGGAGCCTTTGGCGTGATCCGATGATGCTCGTACTCATCGTCTATGTGTTCACCGCGTCGGTCTACACCTCGGCCACGTCCATGCCGGAGACGCTGCACAACGCGCCCATCGCCATCGTCGACGAGGATAATTCGGCGCTGTCCCAGCGGATTGCCTCGGCCTTCTACCCGCCGCAGTTCACGCCACCGGCCATGATCGACTATGGGGACGTGGACCCGGGCATGGATGCGGGGCTGTACACCTTCGCCCTGGTCATTCCGCCCAACTTCCAGCGTGACGTGCTGGCGGGGCGATCGCCCGCCGCGCAGCTCAATGTCGACGCCACCCGCATGAGCCAGGCCTTCACCGGCAGTGGCTATATCCAGCAGATCTTCACCGGTGAAGTCAATGAGTTCGTCAAGCGTTACCGCGGCACCGACGCGCCACCCGTGGATCTGGCATTGCGCGCCCGCTTCAACCCCGCGCTCGACAAGGCCTGGTTCGGCTCGGTGGTGCAGATCATCAACCACATCACGCTGTTGTCCATCATCCTGACCGGCGCGGCGCTGATCCGGGAGCGCGAGCACGGCACCATCGAGCACCTGCTGGTGATGCCGGTCACGCCCGCGCAGATCATGCTCTCCAAGGTCTGGTCGATGGCCCTGGTCGTGCTGATCGCCTCCTTCCTGTCCCTCAATCTCATGGTGCGCGGCGTCCTGGGCGTTCCCGTCGAGGGTTCCATTGCGCTGTTCTTCGCTGGCGCGGCGCTCAGTCTGTTCGCCACCACCTCGATGGGCATCTTCATCGCCACCCTGGCGCGCAACATGCCCCAATTCGGCATGTTGATGATGCTCACCATCATGCCGCTGCAGATGCTTTCGGGTGGGTCTACCCCGCGCGAGAGCATGCCCGAGATCGTGCAGAACATCATGCTGATCGCACCCACCACCCATTTCGTGGAGCTGAGCCAGGCCATCCTCTACCGGGGCGCTGGCCTGGAGACGGTATGGCAGCCCTTCCTGGCGCTGGCCCTGATCGGCACGGTGCTGTTTTTCCTGTCGTTAGCACGCTTTCGCAAAACGATCGGCCAGATGGCCTGATCGTTTGACCGCCCGAGTGGGCACTCAACCCAGTAAGGAGTTTGACCATGAGCAATGAAACCATCCCTCCCAACCTGTTCAAGGCGAACCTGGAACTGCAGCTGCGCCTCCAACGCCTGATGCAGGAAAACGGCCAGCAATGGCTGGAGAACGCCGCGCGCGCGGGCAAAGACGGCATTGCCGAGTCCGGCGCGGAAATCGAAAGCCTGCTTAAGGCGGAGAACTGGCAGGAACTGGCCACGCTGCCCGCACAAACCTTCTGGCGTCAGTTTCAGCACCAGATGGGTGGCGCGCAGGCACTAACGCAAGTCGCAATCAAGAATCAGACCACCTTCACCCAAGGCCTGCAGCAAGCCATTCAGGACTGGCAGAAATCGGTCACGCAGGCCGTAGGCCAGGCAGATGCGATATTGCCGTTCCAGGATATTTTCAAGCAATGGGGAGCGGTGTGGGCCAAGGCACAGGACAAGGACGCACCAGCCAAGACAGGTGGTCGCAATGCCGGCTGAGCAACGCACTGCACTGGTCACCGGCGGCAGCGGCGGCCTGGGCGAAGCCATCGCCCGGGCCTTGCACGATGCGGGCCATACCGTGCTCATCGTCCATTCGCCGGGCAATGCCAGCATTGGCGCGTGGCTGAAAACCCAAGCCGGCGAAGGTTACGACTTCGCCGCCTACGGCGCGGATGTGGCCGACCATGCCTCCTGCCAGGAGCTGGCCGGCCTCATTCAAGCAGACGGTCACCACATCGACATTCTGGTCAACAACGCGGGCATCACGCGTGATGCTACGTTCCGCAAGCTGAGCTACGCCGATTGGGATGCGGTCCTGCGGGTCAATCTCGACTCCGTTTTCAACGTCACCCGGCCATTCATCGACGGCATGCTCGAACGCGGCTGGGGCAGGATCGTCAACATCTCCTCGATCAACGGCTCCAAGGGGCAGTTCGGCCAGACCAACTACTCCGCCGCAAAAGCCGGCATGCATGGCTTCACTAAAGCCCTTGCGCAAGAGGTGGCGCGCAAGGGTGTGACAGTCAACACCGTCTCGCCGGGGTATCTGGATACGAAGATGGTGACGAGCATGTCGGAGGAAGTGGTCAAGCAAGTGACTGCCGGTATTCCCGTGGGTCGTCTGGGACGGCCTGAGGAAATCGCCGCACTGGTTGCATTCATCGCCAGTGAGTCTGCGGGGTTCATGACCGGCAGCAACGTGTCGATGAATGGTGGCCAGCACATGTACTGAGTGAGGAAGGGCCGGCAAGACGATGTGCCTGCGGCCCCTTTTCATTCAATTTTTCAGTTTCATCATAGACGGAGTGCCCATCGCCATGAATCAAGACACCACGACATCACCAACGGCCGCTTGGGGGCAGTTGCTGTGGGACCCGTTGCGACTATCGGCGATGGCAAACGAGTATGCAGTGGATGCCTGGCAGCGGTCCATTCTGTATGCCGACGTTCGCCGCCAACGCGGCAACCAGTACCAGGAGCATTTGCAGGAGCAGACGCCGAACGTACTCGACTTCGCCTCTGAGGTCATCATGTCCGGGCTGGACCTTCCGCAGCCGGTCAACTATGGCCTCGTACGTATCCTGCCGCCAGCCGACACGCCGAGCGATCCCCACAAGCGACCGTTCGTGGTGGTCGATCCACGAGCGGGCCACGGCCCAGGCATCGGCGGCTTCAAACCCGATAGCGAGGTCGGCGCGGCCCTCAAGGCTGGCCATCCCTGCTACTTCGTAGGCTTTCTGCCCGATCCCGTTCCCGGCCAGACCGTCGAAGACGTCATGCGCGCCGAAGCGGCCTTCGTGCGCAAGGTCGGCGAGCTGCACCCCGACAGCCGCGGCAAGCCTGCGGTCATCGGCAATTGCCAGGCAGGCTGGCAGATCCTGATGGCAGCCGCCGTCTGGCCCGAACTGTTCGGACCGATCATCGTGGCCGGTGCGCCGCTGTCGTACTGGGCGGGCGACATGCCGATGCGCTACGCGGGCGGTCTGACCGGCGGTAGCTGGTTGACGGCATTGACCAGCGACCTAGGAGCTGGTCGGTTCGATGGTGCCTGGCTGGTTCAGAACTTCGAAAACCTGGACCCGGCCAATACGCTTTGGACCAAACAGTACAACCTGTACGCCAAGGTCGACACGGAGGGCCCCCGCCACCTGCAGTTCGAGAAGTATTGGGGCGGCCACGTCTTCCTGAATGACGTGGAAATGCAGTACATCGTCGATAACCTGTTCATCGGCAACAAACTGAGTACGGCGCAGCTGGTGACGTCTGATGGCGTGCGCATCGACCTGCGCAGTATTCGCTCGCCGATCGTGGTGTTCTGCTCCTATGGGGACAACATCACGCCACCGCCCCAGGCCCTGGGCTGGATCACCGATCTGTACCGCAACGATCTGGACGTGATGGGGCATGACCAGACCATCGTCTACGCCACCCATGACAGCATCGGGCATCTGGGTATCTTCGTCTCCGGCAGCGTCGGGCGTAAAGAGCACCAGGAGTTCGCCGCCAACATCGACGTCATCGACGTGCTGCCGGCCGGTATCCACCGCATGCTGGTCGATGAAAATCCAGACGGGTCGCAGGAAGGCGAGCCGACCGGGAACGCCTACCTGACTCGGATCCAGCGCAGCAACATCGATGAAGTCCGTGAGATCGTCCGTCCCGACCCTGAGAACGATCGCCGGTTCGCCGCCGTTGCGCGGATCTCCGAGGTCAACCTGGCTTGCTACCGCAGCTTCGTGCAGCCATGGATGCGTGCCCTGGTCACGGACCAGGGTGCGAAGTGGCTGGAGCCGCTGCATCCGCTGCGCATGGGCTATGAATTGTGGTCTGACAGGCATCCGCTCGCCGCCGCAGTACATGAGGCTGCGCAACACGTGCGCGACCATCGTCAGCCCGTCTCCGAGGCCAACCCTTTCCTGCAACTGCAGGCGCAGTTTTCCACCGCCGTCGAACAGATGCTGGATCAATTCCGTGATTGCCGCGACCAGATCTACGCACAGGCGTTTGACACGCTGTACAGCCTGCCGCTGGTGCAGGCCATGACTGGACAGAGCCTGCACGACGATGCACCGCCGCGACCCCATCCCAGCGAGACGCCCGAGCATCGCCAGTATCTGGCGCAAGAGTTGACACGGCTCGAAGCGGATATTCACAGCGGCGGGATCACCGAAGCCTCCATACGGGCGCTGTTCTTTGTGCTGGCCGCGCGTGGCGAGGCCGACGGGCGGCACTTCCGGCACGCAGAGGAACTCGCGCGCCCCCATTTGGCAAACGACTTCGACATGCAGGTCTTTCGCCACCTCGTTCGTCGGCAGGCTTTGCTCATGAGGCTCGACGAGGACGCCACGGTGTCCGCCATCCCCGGATTGCTCAACGGCATAGCGCCTGATGACATCCGCCAGGTGGCGGGAATGATCGTGCAAGTGATTGGCAGCGGCGGTGTGCTGTCCGCACAAGAACAAACCAGGCTGGAACAGGTTTCTACCTTGTTCGAGCAGGCCGAGCGCCAAGCGCAGGCGGCTTCGGCGCCCGCCGTGATAAGTCCCGCCACTGATACCTCCGCTACGGTCGTGGACGCGAAGTCGACAACCGCCATGCCACGCTCTGCCAGTGGCACATCCGCTGCGGTCGAGGATGCGAATGCGGCGCCAGCCATGCCGAGCTCCGCCAGTGACACCTCCGCTCCGGCCATAAACACGACCTCCAAGACATCCTCTCCAAAGCCTAAGGCGCCTCAGAAGAAAACTGCTACGCAGAAAACTGTGTCCAAGACGCCAGCCGCCCCGCGGACAAGTCAAACACGGCGAGGGAAAGGCAAATGACGACGTCCTCCGCACCGGTCGATGGCGCCGCCGACGCATTGCAGGTTCTGCGCAACCGCACCTTCGACGAGATCGCCATCGGCGACAGCGCCAGCCTCGAACGCGCGTTTTCGCCGCAAGACATCCACATGTTCGCGCTGCAATCGGGCGATGTGGATCCGGAATCTTCGGTGTCTTCGCCCTCGCGGGACACCACGGAGGCCATTTGTGCAAACGTCCTGATCTCGGCTGTGCTGGGAACACGCCTGCCGGGGCCTGGAACCCAATATGTCAGCCAGAACCTGCGCTTGCTCGGAGCCGTTCGGCCCGGCGACAGGCTGACCGTGCAGATGCAGGTGAGCAGCAAAGACACGGCCACCCATCACGTCACGCTGGACTGCACCTGCACCAGCCAGGAGGGGGTGGCGATTTTCCAAGGCCAGGTAGAGGTCGTAGCGCCCACTGAGCGCATTGAAAGAACGCGCACGGCGTTGCCGGAAATCCATCCGGATGCGCAGGGCCGCACAGGCCTGCAGCACCTGCTGGCGCATGTCGCGCACTTGCAACCGATTCGGGTAGCCGTCGCCCATCCGTGCGATGTCCCCAGCCTGTCCGCTGCGCTCGAAGCGCGCCACGCGGGGTTGATCGAGCCGGTGCTGGTCGGGCCACGAGGGCGGCTCGAAGCAGTCGCCACCGAGGCCGGGCTGGATCTGGCCGACGTCGCCATTGTGGACGTCCCGCACAGCCACGCCGCTGCGCAGCAAGCCGTCGCCTTGGCAGCCGCAGGTGAAGTCGAAGCCCTGATGAAAGGGAGCCTGCACACCGACGAACTGATGTCCGCGCTGGTTTCGGCAGCAGCGGGGTTGCGCACCAAGCGCCGGGTCAGCCATTGCTTCCTGTTGCAGACACCGGCCTATCCGCGCCCGTTCATCGTCACCGATGCGGCGATCAATATCGCCCCGAATCTGGAACAGAAGGCAGACATCATCCGCAACGCCATCGAGCTGGCACAGGTGATCGGCGTGCGCGAACCCAAGGTCGCGATCCTGGCCGCGGTCGAGACGGTCAGCCCGACGATGGCGGCCACGCTGGACGCTGCGGCGCTGTGCAAGATGGCCGATCGCGGCCAGATCACTGGCGGCCTGCTCGACGGGCCGCTGGCCTTCGACAACGCCGTCTCCATCGCCGCTGCGCGTATCAAGGGGATCGTTTCCGAGGTCGCCGGGCAAGCTGACATCCTCGTCGTGCCTGACCTGGAGAGCGGCAACATGCTTGCCAAGCAGTTGATCTTCATGGGCGGCGCAGCCAGCGCCGGGATCGTTCTTGGAGCCAAGGTGCCAGTCATTCTGACCAGCCGCGCCGACTCGCGTGATACACGCATCGCCTCATGCGCGATCGCACTGATGCTGGCCCACCACTATCGGCTGTCACCCCCTTGAGCCGACTTATCGGCAACTTATTAACCCCCTCTTTTTAATCCACCCCTTTGGAGGAAACACCATGCAGTACTCATTCTCTGGCCGCGTAGCCCTGGTCACCGGTGCAGGGTCTGGCATTGGCGAGGCCATTGCCCGGCTGCTTGCAAGCAACGGCCTGAATGTCGTCGTCTCCGATGTCAGCGCCGACAATGCGCAGCGCGTCACCAGCCTCATCAACGCCGAGGGCGGCCACGCCGTGGCCAACGTGGCCGACGTGGCATGCATCGATGAGGTCCAGGCTGCCGTGGCCTGCGCGGTCGATACGTTCGGCGACCTTCATTTTGCCGTCAACAACGCCGGTATCGGTGGCGACCAGAGCCCGGCGGGAGAACTGGACCCTGCCGCCTGGCGCCGGGTGATCGATGTCAACCTGAACGGCGTGTTCTATGGCCTGCGCCATCAGATTCCCGCCATCCTGCGCTCGGGAGGCGGCGCCATCGTCAACGTCTCCTCCATCCTGGGGGTGGTGGGCGACGCAGCGAACCCTGCGTACGTCGCAGCCAAACATGGCGTGACCGGGCTGACCCGCTCGGCAGGACTGGCCTATGCGTCCAAGGGAATCCGGATCAATTCGATTCATCCCGGTTACGTGCGTACGCCCATCCTGGATTTCCTGGATGAATCGGCCCTCCAGAAGGCCGTTGACCTGCATCCGATCGGTCGTCTGGGTACATCGGACGAAATCGCCCATGCCGTGGCGTTTTTGCTGTCGGAAGGAAGCAGCTTCCTTGTGGGCACCCAGCTCATCGCCGATGGCGGCTACACGGCGCGCTGAGTCTGAAGACGATGAGACAGCAGACACCCCCGCACACCTCGGCGAAGTCGCGCGGACGGCGCGCAGAGAGGACGACCTGATGGACGTCACCATGGCCCGCTCCGGGCGCCGCGAACACGGACTGATCCTTGTGCTGAACTGCGGTTCATCCAGCATCAAGTTTGCGGTGTTCGATTCCTCGGCCGCGCCACTGCCGCGTCAGGCATTGTGGAATGGCAAGGTGCAGGGAATCGGCGGCGCCAACCCGGATTTCGGAGAGACCGGAGTTGCGCCGTTCTCGATCGAACTGGACACGGCACATCCGTATCGCGCCGCACTGCGCCTCATCCGCGATCGTGTCAGCCGGCGGCTCGACGGCCGCCACGTAGGTACGGTCGCCCACCGTATCGTCCACGGCGGCAGCAAATACTCCATGCCCGTGCGCCTGGACGCAAATGTCCTGGCCGACCTCAAGGGCTACATTCCTCTGGCCCCGCTGCACCAGCCATTCGCGCTCGAAGCCGTGGAGATCCTGCTGCGGGAGCAGCCAGATCTGCCACAGATGGCTTGCTTCGACACGGCCTTCCACCACACTTTGCCCCAGGTCGAGAAGATCCTGCCGTTGCCCTATGCCGCATGGGAGCGCGGTCTGCGTCGGTACGGGTTTCACGGCCTGTCGTATGAGTACATGGCAGTGGCCTTGCCCGAACGCCATGGCGACGCCGCGTGCGGGCGCACCGTCGTTGCCCACTTGGGCAGTGGCGCCAGTCTGTGCGCCATGCAAGGACTCAAAAGCGTGGCCACCACCATGGGCTTCTCCGCGCTTGACGGCCTGATGATGGGCACCCGCACCGGCGCGCTCGATCCGGGTGCGGTGCTCTACCTGATGGAAGTCGAGAAGCTCTCACTGGAGCAAGTGGGGCGCGTCCTCTATCACGAGTCCGGCCTGCTCGGCGTTTCGGGAATCTCGGCCGAGCCGCGCGTCATTGTCGGGCACGAGAACGATGCAGGCGAAACGGGGGAGCGAGCGCGCTTGGCACTGGCCCTTTACGTGCGACGCATCGTGCGCGAGATCGGGGCCCTGGTCGCCGTGCTGGGCGGTCTGGACATGTTGGTGTTCACGGCGGGTGTCGGTGAACACAATGCGTTCATTCGCGAGCGCATCTGTGCGGCGCTGGGCTTTCTGGGCATTGCCCTGGATACCGACGCCAACGCCCGCCACGCGGCGAAGATTTCCAGCGACCACAGCCAGGTCATCGTGGCGGTCGAGCCCACCAACGAAGAGTGGATAGCCGCCAGCCACGCACTGTCCTGCCTGGACAGGGAGAAGGCGCGATGACGATCGATGCCTTCCATGGATTCACGCTCGCCATCGTGCTGTTGTTCGTGGGCAAGGGCCTGGTTGCGCGTTGGGGCATCTTGCGTCGATACAGCATCCCGGAATCCCTGGTGGGCGGCCTGGCCTGCGCCCTGGTTGTCTTCGCCCTGTACTACGGTGCGGGGATCGTCGTCAGTTTCGATCTCGAAGCGCGTGACGCGCTGCTGCTGTACTTCTTTGCGGCCATTGGCCTGGGTACCGACGCCCGCACGCTGCGCCATGGTGGGCGGCCCTTGCTGATCCTGTCGGGGTTGGCCATCGGGTTCATGGTGCTGCAGAACCTGGCCGGGATGGAGATGGCACGCGCCTTCGGCCTGGATCCGCGCGCCGGGCTGATGGTGGGATCGATTTCCCTGACCGGAGGCGTGGGCACCACCTTGGCCTGGTCCGATCACTTCGTTCAAAACCTCGGCATTGCGCAAGCGCAGGAACTGGGATTGGCAGCGAACATGATCGGCCTGATCGCGGCCTGCACCATCGGCGGCCCGATCGCAAGCCTGCTCATGCGCAGGCATCGGCTTCAAGCCGGAGACAGCGCCCTGGAAATTGGCACGCTGCACAGCAATGAGCAGCATGCCCGCCTGGACTACTACGGCGTGCTGCTGGCATTGCTCTGGCTCAACTTGGCCTTGATGCTGGGATACGGAATCAATGCCTTGGTAGCGCGTACCCCCGTCACGCTGCCCGCCTTTGTGGGCTGCCTGCTGGCCGGGATTCTCCTGCGCATGGTGGCCGACTGGATGAGGCCGAGTGGGGGCGGACGTCTATGGAACTGGCCGAGCATGCAGCCAGGCATTGCCCTGGTCTCCGATATCTCACTGGGCCTGTTTCTGACCATGGCGCTGATGGGACTCAGGCTCTGGGAGCTGCAGCCCGTGCTTGCCTTCATCACGGCGGCGATGCTGGTGCAGATTGCCCTGGTCATCGCATTCGTTTTGCTGATTGTTTTTCGGGCAATGGGCAAGGATTACCAAGCCGCCGTGGTGTGCGCGGGTTTCGGCGGTATTGCGCTGGGATCTACCGCCACTGCCATCGCCAACATGACGGCGGTGACTCGGGAGCATGGTGCGGCACGCGAGGCGTTCATTGTGGTGCCCCTGGTATGTGGGTTCGTCATCGATATTGCGAACGCACTGGTAATCAGCCTGATGGCCGGTTAGGCGAAGCGAAACAGCGGAGCGAGCTGGCAGATGGATACATCGCTGACGCGCTGGCGAGGCGTCGTCGCCCAGGAAATCGCAATCGACTCCCGTTTTCAAGCAAGGGGCTCTTTCTACTTGTGCAGAAATAGAGGTAATACGCTTTGACGAATAAAAAGAACGGCAATATCGACTCAGCCATCAATCCGAAGTTGGATGGGGATGCCCATGTCGCTTGGGCACAGGCTTGGTCGTCTATTTCGCCGGAGACATCGTTGCTCGCGTGGGTGGACTGGGCGAGCCATTTAGCAAACAGTCCTGGCAAGCAAGCCGAGCTTTTGGCGTTTGCAGCCTCCCTGTCCGAGCAATGGATGGCCGTATTGAAGAAGAATCGGGCCAACCCGAACCGGGGAGCCACCGCTCCTGACCGGTCACCTGTCAATGACCGCCGCTTCAACGATCCTGCATGGGATCAATGGCCCTACGACCTTTTCCGCAGTTCATTCGTCAATCAGACCAAATGGTGGGAGCAGGCCACGCAGGGGGTGTGGGGAGTGGATCCGAAACACCAACGCCTGCTGGCGTTTGGCGCCAAACAGTGGCTGGAAATGCTTTCGCCCGCCAACGCTGCGGTTTTCAACCCCGTTGTCCTGAAAAGAACCATCGCAGAGCAAGGCGCCAATCTAGCGCGGGGGACGTCCAACTTTCTCGACGACTTGCGTCGGCAACTATCCGGCCAGCCTCCCGCGGGAACGGAGAACTTCGTCGTTGGGCGCGACGTAGCGGTCACGGAAGGAAAAGTCGTTCTGAGAAATCGACTGATCGAACTGATTCAGTACACGCCCACTACCGAGAAAGTCCATCCCGAACCGATCATGATCATTCCTGCCTGGATCATGAAGTACTACGTACTGGATCTGTCACCGCATAACTCGCTGATACGGTATCTGGTTGCGCAAGGGCATACGGTTTTTTGCATCTCCTGGAGAAATCCGGATGCTGAGGATCGAGATTTGGGCATGGATGAGTACCTGGAGTTCGGCCTGCATGCAGCGCTGGACGCTGTGACTTCCGTTGTCCCCGGGCATGGAGTCCACGCGGCTGGTTATTGCCTGGGCGGAACGCTACTGGCCATTGGTGCTTCAGCCATGGCGCGTGATGGCGATACGCGGCTGGTGTCGGTAAGCCTGCTTGCCGCACAGACGGACTTCAGCGAACCGGGCGAGCTGAGTCTTTTCATCAACGAGAGTCAAGTGGCGCTGTTGGAAGCCAGCATGGCTCAAACCGGTTATTTGACCTCCGACCAGATGAGCGGAGCTTTTCAGCTACTGCGCTCCTACGATCTCATATGGTCTCGCATGATTGACGAATACCTATTGGGCGATCGCCGGCCAATGACCGACCTGATGGCTTGGAATGCCGATGGGACTCGCCTGCCCGCGAAGATGCATTCGCAGTATCTCCGACGCCTTTACCTGAATAACGATCTCAGCGCGGGGCGTTATCCCGTCACGGGTCGCCCCGTTTCAGTGGGAGACATCGCTGTGCCGGTGTTTTGCGTCGGCACTGCCTCGGATCATATTGCGCCTTGGCGCTCGGTTTACAAGCTGCATCTCCTGTCTTCGGCCGAGCTGACTTTCGTGCTGACCACTGGAGGACACAACGGCGGCATCGTGAGCGAGCCCGGCCGAGGTAAGCGCCAATATCAAATCCATACCCGCGCGGCCGGTGATGGATACATGGCGCCGGATGAGTGGCAAGCGACGATGCAGACGCATCCGGATTCCTGGTGGCCCGCATGGTCGGCGTGGCTGCGAGAGCGTTCCGGTGATGTTGTTGCGCCTCCGCTCATAGGTGCTGAATCCAGTGGATACCCCACTGTTTGCGACGCCCCAGGGGAATATGTACGCAACTGAATAAGCGCATACCGCGTCCGCTATTGCGACACGGTATACGCAATATCTGTTCGTCACCCCGTTTTACTCTGATAACTGGAGACATTCATGTACTCAAGAATCCTGGTTCCGCTCGACGGAAGTCCTACTGCCGATTTGGCGCTCCACCACGCTGCGGTGCTGGCACGCCTGAATGGCGCAACCATCGTCTTGCTGCACGTCATCGAGGAGATGAAGCACAGCAACGGCTTCGAGAGGCCGAGGATCTATATTGAAGAAGTGAGGCCGGGCTTCCTGGCGGCCGGGCAGAAGCTGCTGGACGAGGCGGCGCTGCGGCTGAGACAGGGAGGCCTGGTGGTTGAGACCGTCCTTCTGGAAAGTAACGGCGAGCGCGTCTCGGTGCTCATCGCTCAGCAGGCACTGACTACTCAATGCGAGTTGGTGGTGTTGGGTACCCACGGACGCCGGGGCGTGGACAGGCTGCTGATGGGAAGCGATGCAGAGCAGCTCGCTCGCATCGCACCAGTTCCGGTGATGCTGGTGCGCCAGTCCCAATCGGTCATTGTGACTGCAACCCCTGGGCAGGGTGGCACGCCAGCGTGACGAAAGTTCAGTCCGCCGACCCCGCTGAATGGAGGCTGGAAGTCGCAGCCTCCTTGCTGCTGCTATTGCTGAGCGCCCCCGCACAGGCCCAGTCCTGCCACCAGGACAACCCGCTGCGCTCAACGGGAACGCTCAATCTGCGGATCGACAACGACATGTTCGGCGGCATTGGACAAGATCAAGGCTACTCCAATGGATTTCTCGTCAGCTGGGTCTCCCCCAACCTTGTGGACTATCGCGATGACCCTTGCCTACCCCGTCTCGTCCGTGGGCTGAATCGTTTTCTCACAGTGCTGCAACCCGAGGGTTTTGACGAACAGAACATGACCATCGGCTTCGGGCAGATGATGTACACCCCCAGCGACAAAACGCGCAGCGATCTGATCAAAGACGACCGCCCTTTCGCCGGCGCAATGATGTTGAGCTTTGGCTACAACGCGCGGCGCGGCGATACGCTGCGCACCTCACAAATCCGCGTCGGTGTTGTGGGCCCCTCCTCCTTGGCCAGGCAAACCCAGAACTGGTGGCATGACACCATCGGCGTCGACAAATTCAATGGCTGGCGACACCAACTGCGCGACGAGCCTGTGCTGCAGTTGCTGCACGAACGCCGAACGCGAGTCTTCAGGCAAGAAAACGTCAGCGGTTGGGGCTGGGATCTGACCCGCCACTGGGGCGGCAGCTTCGGCAATTTCGCCACCTACGCGAATGTCGGTGGAGAACTGCGCTATGGCCTGCGCCTGCCGGATGATTTAGGCACGGCACCGCTGCGGCCTGCCGGAGAAAACACCGCGCCCGTGCGCACGACCGCTGGCGGCAACTGGAACGCCCACCTCTTCGTGGCGCTAGACGCTCGCTGGGTTCTGCACGACATCACGTTGGACGGCAATACCTTCAAGTCCAGCCATAGCGTGGATAAACGGTCACTCGTGGCGGATGTCGGCTACGGCGTCGCGATTACCCAGGGCAATTGGCGCATCGCGATAGCCCGCTACCACCGCACACGCGAATTCCGGGGACAAAACGAAATCCCGGTCTACGGAACGATCACTGTAGGAAGGAAATTCTGATGCCGGTCGATTCCTTCCTCGACTCCACATGGGCCGTCCTGTTGTTATTCGTCGGCACGGGACTGATTGCTCGTGTGGAGTACTGACGCCGACCAAGCACCCGAGTTCGATAAGTGAACCAGGACAACCAATAAGAAAGGAGACAACCGCATGCAACGGCTCACCCTTGCCCTTCCAGGCAACGAACATTTCGCCGGTCGCCTCGCGCAGGCATATGGCAGCGATGTCGGCCGCATCGAAACGCGCCGATTCCCCGATGGCGAAAGCTATGTCCGATTGCATGGCGAACCTGCTGGCCAGATCGTGGATCTAATTTGCACGCTGACCCATCCAGACCCGCAGTTCCTGCTCCTGGCTTTTGCCGCGGACGCCGTGCGAGAGCTTGGCGCGCGCGAGGTGAACCTGGTTGCACCCTACCTGGCCTACATGCGCCACGACAAGCGATTCCATGACGGCGAAAGCGTGACGTCGCGGACTTTCGCACGCTTGGTCTCATCGACGTTCGACAAGCTGCTCACGGTGGATCCGCATCTGCACCGCTATCCGACACTATCAGCGGTCTACACAATCCCCACCATCACCTTGCATGCCGCGCCACTGCTGGCCGACTGGATCGCGAATCATGTCGAAGAACCCTTGATCGTGGGCCCCGACGAGGAAAGCCAGCAATGGGCCGGCGCCATCGCGTCCCGCATCGGCGTACCGCACGCTGTGCTTCGCAAGACACGCCATGGCGATCGCAGCGTGGACATCGATGTTCCCGACCTGTCGATCTGGCGCGGCAGAACGCCGGTGCTTGTGGACGACATCGCATCCTCGGGCCGCACGCTCGCCGTCGCGGCGCGCAAACTCGCCGAGCAAGGAATGCGCAAGCCGGAGTGCGAGTGGTGCATGCCCTGTTCGCCGAGGATGCCTGGGCCCAATTGACACCGTTGTTTGCCCGAATTACGTCCACCGACGCAGTACCGCATCCGAGCAACCGGATTGGTCTCGCTTCGCTGATTGCCGACGCTCTCTCTAGCGGGAAAACCGATCCGCGAGGCTGATCTTTTTATCGATCCAACTATTTTCAAGGAGACCTGAAATGTCCTCTCAGGCTAACCTCGCAACCGATTGGCGTGCCGGTTACGGGCCCATCGCGCACCGGTCTGAAACCATCGAACGTATGCAGGCCCTCGTGCACCGTCTGGTCGCGCAAAGGCGTATAGCAGACGAAGCCTCGGCCCATGCGCTGCTGGCTGCAGCCGACCGGGTGGCCTGCACGGCCATGAGCGTAGTGGCGCATATGACCTATGCCCGGCGCATCGACCGAAGCGGCTGCCCCCTGGGCTCCGATGATTTCAAACAAACGCCCGAAGGCCACACCGGCGGCTCGCTCAACATGGTGCCAGCCTTCGTGGGTTATCTGTTGGCCAACGCGCTGACCGGGACGACACGCGGCTGGCTCATGGGGCAGGGGCACTGCGTGGCCGCGATCGAGGCGGTGAACGCACTGACCGGCGATGTGTCCGCCGCCCAGCGTGGACGCTACGACCGCAGCGAGGCGGGCCTGTCGCGTTTGATCGGGGACTTCTACTCCTATGCCATCGATAAGCAGGGGCGACCCGCGGTACCGCTGGGTAGCCATGCCGGGCCGAACACGGCCGGCGCGATCTCCGAAGGCGGCTATCTGGGGTTCGCCGGGCTGCAGTATGTGCACACGCCGTTGCCGGGAGAAAGCCTGGTGGCATTCCTCAGTGATGGCGCTTTCGAGGAACAACGTGGCTCGGACTGGGCGCCGCGCTGGTGGCGCGCCGAGGACTGCGGCTTCGCCATCCCGGTCATGATTCTCAACGGACGGCGCATCGAGCAGCGCACCCAGATCGTGCAGGAAGGTGGCGCTGCCTGGCTGGCCGAAGACCTGCGCCACAACGGCTTCGATCCCGTCATCGTCGATGGACGCGATCCAGTGGCGATCGCATGGGCCATTGTTGAAGCCGAAGACACGCTGAGCGCCTTCGCTGCACGCTCGGATCGGCGCTATCCGGTCAAGCTGCCTTACGTGATCGCCGAGACGGAGAAAGGTTTTGGCTTCCCGGGCGCGGCGACCAATGCCGCCCACAACCTGCCGCTGAACGGCAATCCGCGCGAGGATGCGCAGGCACGCGAGGCCTTCAACGCAGGGGCTGCGGCGCTGTTCGTGCCTGAGAGCGAACTGGCAAACGCGTTCACCGTCCTGGCGAATCACGGCCAGAGCCAGCGCTCGCGCGAAAGCGAGCACCCCATGGCCCGACGCCATCCAGCGAGCCCTCATCTGCCGATGCCGGCCTGGGTGCCAACCGAGGTGTCGGGCAGCGCCATGTCCGCACTGGACCGTTGGTTCGTGGAGCTAGTGCAGGCAAATCCACAGTTGCGCATCCGGATCGGCAATCCCGATGAACTGGCCAGCAACAAGATGGGTGCCACGCTGGCGCTGCTCAGGCACCGCGTCAACGTGCCCGAACCCGGCGCCCCGGAATCGACGGATGGCTCGGTGGTCACCGCACTCAATGAAGAAGCCGTTGCGGCCGCCGCCCTCGCCAACAAAGGGGGGCTGAACCTGATCGTCAGCTACGAGGCCTTCGCGGCCAAGATGCTTGGATTGATGCGCCAGGAGATCATCTTCGCGCGTCGGCAGAAGGAACTGGGCCAGCCGCCAGGCTGGATCTCCGTCCCGCTGATCGTCACATCCCACACCTGGGAGAACAGCAAGAACGAGCAGTCACACCAGGACCCGACCATTGGCGAAGCATTGCTGGGGGAGATGTCGGACACCGCACGCGTGTTGTTCCCGGTGGATGCCAACACGGCGTGCGCCGCGCTGCGAGCGGTCTACGCCAGCCGGGGCCAAGTGGCTTGTGTTGTGGTCTCCAAGCGCGACACGCCGAATCACTTCAATGCCGCCGCCGCTCAATCGCTGATCGAGCACGGCGCAGCCCATGTAGCCGGCGATCCGGCTACAGCACAACTGCAGTTCGTGGCGATTGGCGCCTACCAGTTGGAGGAAGCGCTCAAAGCCCACGCCCGCCTGGGGCACCATGGGTTTACGTCGTGCGTCACCATGGCGATCGAGCCCGGCCGTCTGCGCATTCCACGAGACGACCTTGAGGCCGCCTTCGTGCTCGGTGACGAAGCACTGCAAGCGCTCTTCCCGCCTCACCTGCCGCGCGTGTTGATGAGCCATACCCGCCCTGAGCCGATGCTGGGCGTGCTGCGCCGCATTGACAGCGGCCCCTCGAAGACGCGGGCTTTGGGCTACATCAACCGCGGCGGCACACTCGATGTGGCTGGAATGCTGATCGCCAACCGCTGCACCTGGGCGGACGCCATCTATGCGGCTGCGCAAGTGACCGGCTGGAACAGTTCGCAGGTTGCTGCGGCCGCGACCGACGCGCGAATTTCAAGTGGTTCTGACGCGGTCCGCGGCGACCGCGCCGGTTCCTGATTTCACAACCCACCAACAAGAGAGGAGACAACTACATGCTCTCATTGACCAGCCTGGGTGGTGCCGGCACCGTCACCGGCTCCAAGCACCTTATCACCCATGGCAATACCCGCATCCTGATCGACTGCGGACTGTTCCAGGGATTGAAAAACCTGCGCGAACTTAATTGGCAGCGCCTGGCCGTTGAACCCAAGGACATCGATGCGGTCGTACTGACGCATGCGCACCTGGATCATTGTGGGTATCTGCCCCGATTGGTGCTGGACGGGTTCCGCGGGAAGATTTTCTCGACCTCAGCCACGCGAGATGTCGCCGAACTCATCCTGCTCGACAGTGCCTGGTTGCAAGAGAAGGACGCCGAGTTCGCCAATCGAAAAGGATTTTCCAAACACAAGCCAGCCCTTCCGCTGTATCGGGTTCGGGATGCAGAACGTGCGCTCCTGCAGTTCAAACCGGTGCCGCTGCATCAAGAGACGGAATTGCCGGGCAATGCCCGTCTACTGCTGCGCAGCGCTGGTCACATTCTTGGGGCGGCGACGGTTCAGATCGACATTGGCGGCAAGCGTTTGGTGTTCTCCGGCGACCTGGGGCGCTATGACGATGTGGTCATGCCTGATCCTGAACCCGTCACGGCAGCGGACTACATCATCATCGAGTCCACCTATGGCAATCGTCGTCATGACCGTTCCGATGCCGTCGAAGCGCTGGGCGACATCATCGAGCGCACGACTCGCCGCGGAGGCACCGTAGTGATTCCCGCTTTTGCCGTTGGACGCGCGCAGTCGTTGATCTATGACCTATGGCTGTTGCGACAGCGCGGTCGGCTCCGCACCGTGCCCGTCTATCTGGACAGTCCCATGGCCACCAGCGCAACTGCGCTGCTGCACCGCCATGCCGACGACCACAAGCTCGCACAACACGATTTCGAGGCGGCATTCTCAGAAGTCACATACATGCGCGACGTTGAAGAGTCCAAGGCGCTATCGGCGAATCGCTACCCCAAGGTGATTATTTCCGCCAGCGGCATGGCCACCGGTGGCCGCGTGCTGCATCACATAGAAGCGTTTGGCGGCAGTCATCAGAACACGCTGCTGTTCTCTGGATTCCAGGCAGCAGGTACGCGCGGACGCAAGCTGCTTGAGGGCGCTCGCGAAGTCAAAATTCATGGGCGCTGGATGCCGATCAAGGCGGAGGTCGCCGAGCTTGCGATGTTGTCGGCTCATGCCGACAGCGATGAGCTGATGCGATGGCTGCGCAGCTTTACCAAGGCACCGGAAAGAGTGTTCATTGTTCACGGTGAATCCGATGCCTCCGAGGCGCTGCGCGAACGTATCCAGCGCGAACTCAATTGGCACGCATCGGTGTCCATGCAAAACCAGGAATTCGCCCTGTGAGTGCCCGCATCACCCCCCAGACACCCGCCTTGCAAGCATTGCGCATGCGACTGCATGCCCAGCATCAACCCGTCGTCTTGATGCGTACCGATTGCCATGTCTGCCGTGCCGAAGGGCTGGCACCGCGGTCACAGGTACTGATCATTGCCGGCGACCGCACTGTGCAAGCGCTACTGTACCAAATCGACAGCGATCTGCTCAAAACCGGACAGATCGCTCTGTCCGAGGCCGCCTGGGATGCCCTGGACATTCATGAGGGCGATCTTGTGCAGGTTCGGCATCCTCCGCTGCTCGAATCGTTGTCGGCCGTGCGTGCGCGAATTCACGGCCACCGACTGCAAACGACGGAGTTGCAGGCGATCGTCCGTGATGTGGTCGATGGTCGCTATACCGATGTCGCACTTTCGGCCTTCCTGACCGCAACGGCGGTACTGCCTCTGGATATGCAAGAGACCATCCATCTCACCCGTGCGATGGTCGATGTCGGAGATCACCTGCAATGGCAGGCTCCGATTGTTGTGGACAAGCATTGCGTGGGCGGATTACCGGGAAATCGCACCACGCCGTTGGTGGTTGCCATCGCCGCAGCCAATGGATTGGTGATGCCCAAGACCTCATCACGCGCCATCACCTCTCCCGCTGGCACCGCGGACACCATGGAAACGCTGGCTCCTGTAGACCTGGACCTGGATACGCTCAGAAAGGTCGTGGAGAAAGAGGGTGGATGCGTGGCGTGGGGCGGCGCGATGCACCTCAGCCCCGCGGACGACATCTTCGTGCGTATTGAGCGTGAACTGGATATCGACACGCAAGGACAACTGATTGCCTCGGTGTTATCCAAGAAGATTGCAGCAGGGGCGACCCACATCGTGATCGATATTCCGGTTGGGCCAACCGCAAAAGTCCGCAGCCGGGAAACTGCCGAGCATCTTGCGCATCACCTTTCGGAAGTCGCCGCGTCATTTGGCCTTGTATTGCGTTGCCTGTTTACAGACGGGAATCAGCCTGTCGGCAGAGGTATCGGCCCGGCGTTGGAGGCGCGCGACGTGTTGGCCGTATTGCGCAACGAGGCGGATGCGCCGCAAGACCTATGTGACCGCGTGGCGTTGGTCGCGGGCGCGGTGCTTGAGCTTGGCGGTGTCGCCAAAGAAGGGGACGGACTTCGGTTGGCTCACGAGACGATCAGCAGTGGCCGCGCCTGGGAAAAATTTCAGAGAATCTGCGCGGCTCAGGGGGGATTTCGTGAGCCGCCCCAAGCTCTCTATGTCGAACCGCTTTTGGCAACCACTTCAGGCCGAGCAGTACACATCGACAACCGTAAGCTGTCCCGTTTAGCCAAATTAGCCGGAGCGCCTGAGAGTCCAGCCGCAGGGATTCAATTGCAAGTGCGCTTAGGTGACGAGGTAACACGCGGACAATCATTGATTTTTTTGCATGCGCAAACCTCTGGAGAGATGGCCTATGCACTCGCATACGTGCATGACATTGGTGACATCGTAAAGATTGAACCTTAGCGCCGTAGATAAACAGGGCTCTTGAATGCTCAGTCAAACACAGCCCGGCCTCTCGTTTGGAAAAGTTGAACGCCTACATCTCGTGCTCAAAGAGCATATGCAAAAAACATCGCCTAGAAGTTTTCAACCTGCATAGCGTGGAGCAAATAGAAGGAGGTCGTCAGCGTCTGAATAGGAACATTGCTCATGGAACTGCGACACCTGCGTTGCTTTATCGTTTTGGCCGAAGAGCTTCATTTCACACGGGCCGCCGAGCGCCTGCATATCGAGCAACCCCCTTTATCTCGCGCCATCAAAGAGCTTGAAGACGAACTGGGGGTGGTACTTTTCGACCGAAATCGCCGTGGAACCGTTCTGACCGCAGCAGGTGCTGCCTTCTTGCAGGATATTCGACGCCTGCTCACCGTCCTGGAGCAGGCACGAGAAAACGCCAAGGCTGTCGCCTCAGGCTTGCGAGGCAGCTTGCGCATTGCAGTGTCCGATGGTGCGATCGATCCTCGACTGTCAGCATTTCTGGTCCGCTGCCGCGCAGAGGAACCGGAGATAGAGATACGCCTATCCGAGGTGCCGTTGGCCGAGCAGCTACGCGGCTTGCGGTCAGGCGACTTCACGATCGGATTCGCGCACACGGCCGAAGTCGGTGACGACATTGTTGCCGAACCCATCTGGCGGGATCCGTTGGTGATCGCCGTGCCAGCTCGGCACGCGCTGCTCGTCCACAAGAAGGTCCCACTTCATGAACTCCGGGGGCATCCGCTTGTCTTGTGCGACCCTCACGCATGCGAGGGGTACTGCCGCGAATTGGGGCGGCTCTTGCAGGTGCTGGAGCACAAGCTGAACATCGTCGAGGAAGTGTCTTCGCTGGACATGATGCTCACGCTGGTCGGTGCAGGATATGGCGTCGGCTTCATGACGGCGACCAAGATTCCGGTCTGCCAATGGCCGGATGTGGTGATTCGTCCCTTGGCGATGGATTCCGCGGTGATCACCACCTACTTGCTTCGGCCTGAAAGCAACAGTTTGTCGGCTTCGCTGGAGCGGTTTATCGCTCGGTTACGCGACTCGTCCGACGGTTGACGGAGTCCTGCCGGCGGACATCCTCAAGGATCGGTTTCGGCACGCAGATTGCGTTCGGTCGCCGTCATCAGTTCAGCCGCGCTTATCCTGAGCGCCGTAGAAATTCTCAGTATGAGAGGCAGTGTGGGCACGTGCTCACCGCGCTCGATCTTGCCCATGTGCGAGCGCGAGATGACTGCCCGAGACGCGAACTCGTCTTGCGCGACTCCCTGAGCGACGCGGGCAGCGCGCACGGCCTGTCCGAAGGCCAACGCCGACTCGGATTCATACGTTGATGTGCCAGTAGGGCGGCCTGGCTGGATTGTTGATTTCTGCATTAGCAGAAGCGTCAAACAATCTTCCAAAATTAACCACGTTATTTTTAACGACGTTAAACTTCACTCTTAACCACGATGTTGGTTCGCCTTCCTGGCCAGATCGCTTCTTGGGGGTCCTCATGCATGCCACCAGGCAGTTTTCTCATTTCAGGCTTGCTATAGCACCCGGGGTGCCGTCCTCATGCCTCTCCACGCTTCTCGCCCTGCAGCGCACGGAAGAGCCGGACACCCCCATCGCCTTCTTTGAAGCCTCGGGTGACGACCTGGTGATCGGCCTTGAAGAAGGCCGCTATGACGCAGGAATATCGCTTCGGCACGTGAGTGCTCCGTTCCTGAGAAGCCAGCCTTTGTGGATCGATAACATGGCTGTCGCCATGCCATTGCGGTCTTCCTTGCTTGGCCGGGCAACGCTCACGACCGCCGAGGTTCTGGACTACCCCGGGTTTCGCTGGCAAGCAGAGACCTGCCCGCTGCTGGATCAGCGGTTGTCCTCCTTCCCGCCGCTGAGCGAGCAGAGCATGCAGCATGTCACTTCGTTTGAGATTTTGGCGCTATGGGTCGCCGCTGGCTATGGCGTCGGGATCTCTGCGCAATCGCGTATTGAGCGCGCCCATGCCTGGGGCATCACCATGCGGCCGCTTTCTGATGCTCCCTACGAGGTCGTGACACATCTGCAGCGGCCCAGGGAGCGAGCCAGCGCCATTTCTGAGCTGTTCGAGCGCAGGGCGATGCAGGTTGCCAAAGATAGCGCGGCCTACTCGAATACCCGATAGCTCACTCGCGCTGCGTGCTCTCCACTCAGATGCCGATGCCAGGCATCCGTAATCGGCGCGGGAATTCACTGCTTCCTGGTAATTGCAACGGCACGCGCTGTCAATGCGCCAGCATCGCGTTTTCATCTCTGGCAACATGACGAATTAAACCGGCCTTATGGAGATGCCAATGGTTGGAAGTAGTTGGGACCGAGTACCCATCGACTCGCAAAGCATCGATGCGCCACTGTCGCGCGCGGCGGTGTTTCTCACATTGACGGTCGCCGAGGGCCGAGAGTCCCTGCAGGCGGTCGCCGGCGTCCTGGACGGCCTGGACGACCTGATCAAGACGGTGTGACCTGCTCTAGGATTTTCGTACCAGCGTAGTTTTGGGAAAATGGCTTCCAAGGAGAGATGGAAGCGATGAAGAAGTCCCGATATAGCGAAGAGCAGATCGTGCGGATCCTGCGTGAGACGGACAAGGATCCGGTGGCCGAGGTCGCCAAGCGTCATGGCGTCAGCGAGCAGAGCATCTATGGCTGGCGCAAGCGGTATGGCGAGTTCAGCGTTGATGAGGTGCGGCGCCTGAAGGATCTGGAGGCAGAGAACACGCGGCTGCGCAAGATGCTGGTTGACCGCGACCTTGAGCTGGAGGTCATGAAGGAGATCAACAAGCGAAAGTGGTAAGCGTACGAGCTCGGCAGGAACAGGTCCGCCAAGCCTGCTCCATGGGGTTGTCCGAACGCCGGGCTTGTACGCTGCTTGAGGTATCTCGATCGGGGTTTCGCTACGAGCGCACGAAGGCGACAGCCGACGAGCCGGTCTCGCAAAAGATGAAGGAGTTGGCCTTGCAGTATCCACGCTACGGTTACCGACGTATTCGCATCTTCATGGCGCGCGAGGGTTACGCGATGAGTGCGGCCAGAGCCTGGCGGCTGTGGCATGAAGCGGGCTTGCAGATTGCGCGTCGTCGACCGCGCAAACGCGTGGCAGGCAGCCTGCCGCGTCCCTTGCCATCGAATTAGGCCAACCAGGTCTGGTCCTATGACTTCGTGTTCGACGCCTGTGCCAATGGGCAGCAACTAAAGTGTCTGACCATCGTCGATGAGTACACGCGGGAATGCCTGGCCATTGACGTGGCCGGATCCATCCGTACGAATCGGGTGATTGAGGTGCTGAGTCGACTGGTGAGCGAACGCGGCGCACCGCGATATCTGCGCTCCGATCATGGGCCGGAATTTGTATCGAGTGCGCTCCTGAAGTGGAGCCTGGAGCAAGGTATCGAAACCGCGCTGATCGACCCAGGCAAGCCCTGGCAGAACGGTACGACCGAAAGCTTCAATGGCAAGTTGCGCGACGAATGCCTGAGCCTTGAATGGTTCCGTAACCGGATCGAGGCCAGGATTGTGATCGAGGACTGGCGGCGGCATTACAACGAGGTGCGCCCGCACTCCAGTCTGGGGTATCTGACGCCGCTGCAGATGGCGCAGAGCTTGAAGAACTGTTTATCAACCAACGCCATTTCCCAGACGGCGTTGGTATGAAAAAACCGGGCAGGTCAGGTGGGCTTTCTTCGCGATCTCAACGGCCGGCTGTCGTGCATCACCGCCCTGGGATCGGCGCTGTGGGACCGTTTCCAGGCCGGAAGGCGCCCGAAAGAACTGCGTCCCTTCGCACCCATCAAGGGCGCGAAGCACACCGCGCCGGCCACGCCCGGCTCATATCCGGGCCGAGGGCGAGGACCTCTGCTTTGAATTCGAGCGCCTGCTGTTGGACCAATTGGGCAGCAGCGTGACGGTGGCCGACGAGGTGGCGTGCTTTCGCTATTTCGACTCCCGCGATCTCCTTGGCTTCGTCGATGGCACAGCCAATCCAACCGGGCACGAAATCGGCGCATCCACGCTGGTCGGCAGTGAGGATCAGGAATTCGCCGGCGGGAGCTACGTGGTGGTGCAGATGTATCTGCATCAAATGCAGCCGTGGGCTCGGCTTCCCGAGGACCAGCAAGAGCAGATCATCGGCCGGGAGATCGTCAGCAATATCGAATTGCCCGATGCGACGAGCGGCCAGAAGTCGCACAAGACCCTCGCCACGATCGTGGGTGCTGACGGTACCGAGCACGACATCCTGCGCGACAACATGCCCTTTGGCCGCCCCGGCCAAGGCGAATACGGCACCTACTTCATCGGCTACTCCAGGCATCTGTGCGTCACGCAGAAGATGCTGAAGCGCATGTTCCTCGGCGATCCGCCGGGCATGAACGACCGCCTGCTCGATTTCTCGACGGCGCACACTGGTGCCGTGTTCTTTGCGTCCGCCCCGCGCACGCTGAGCGAACTCGTGCAGGCTGTACAAGCGTAGCGCGGGGGCCGCAAGGCGCCCGCAAGGGCTGGTAGCCCTATGCGCCGTCCAGAACCACGGCGCTGTCCACCATTCGGCGAACGCTCTGCCGCACCTCCTCTGGGATAGGCCGCGGTGGGACTGTCTCTGGCGCATTCGCATGGAACTGGCCGCTTGCGATGACCTGGACCACCATGCCCAGATTGCTTGGCGTCACCAAATCGATGGCCGCGCGATCGCCCAGGTCCGGGTGTGGCCGGGTCAGCATGCGGTAAAGCTCCCACGAATCCGCTTGCGGACACTGGCGCATGAGCACCTGGGCCAGCTTGTGCTTGAGCGGCACCAGTTGCCAATCGGGAACTCGCTGGCCCCGGTTGCCCAAGCTGACGGATAGCAGTTTGCCGGCCTTCAACTCGCGGTTGATCTGGTCTTTGGACTTCCCGGCCAACTTGCCGAACAGGGGGACCGGCAGGCTGCTCGGCGATTCATAGATGGCCAGCATTTCCTCGCGCTCGCGCTGGATGGCAGATACTTCCGGTTCTGGCGCATGCGTCGGAGGCGGCGGCACCTGCGACAGCCGCTGGAACGTGATGCTCCCGTCGTTCGGCGTCACGACGATGGGAGCGGTCACCATCGACGGAACGGGTGCCGCAGAGGACGCTGCAACGATGGCGTCGGGCTTGTCCTCCTCTGCCATGGCCGGCACGCCCTCGATGTGAATGGTGAGGTGCGCGCTGGCCGCCTCCACCTGGCCCTGTTCGAGCAGGTCGAGGCGATCCGCCCAGTCCTGCATCATCCGGCGGCGCGGCTCAACGTACTTGGCATGGTTGTAAGCCGAACTCACCTTGTTCGGGTCGGAGTGCGAGAGCTGCGCGTCCACCCAAATCTTGGGGTAGCCGATCTCGTTGAGCGCCGTCGAAATCGTTCCCCGGATGCCGTGGCCGGTCAGTTGGTCCTCGTAGCCCATCCGCTTCAAGGCGGCATTGAGGGTGTTCTCGCTGATGCGCTTCTTGAGTTCGCTGCGGTGCGCCAGCAGGTGGCGCTGGGCCGGCCGTATCACCCCCAGAAGGTAGCTCACGATCTCGATGGCTTGAAGGGACAGCGGTACGATGTAGGGCGGCACATCCTGGGGGCGCTTGCCGGCCTTGCGCATCTCATCCTGAAGCTGCTTGACGATCTGGGGCGGAATGATCCAGAGGCCGCGGTCCAGGTCGAACTGATCCGGGGTCGCCAGCCGCAGCTCGCCGGTTCGCACCCCGGTCAGGAACAGCAGCCGGATGCCGAGCTGGGTCTGCCAGCCACGCGGGTTGTAGAGCCGGAGCTTCTGAAGGAATTCCGGCAGCTCGGGCAAATGCAAGTACGGGTTGTGGTTCACCGGAGGCTTGGGCTCCGCCACCACATCCAGGTCAGAAGCCGGATTGGCCTCCAGCCCCTCGACGATCACGAGGGCATAGCGGAACAACTGGCTCAACCAGGTGCGGACCTTTTCTGCCGTGGTGAAAGCCTTGCGTTCCTCGATTCTTGCCAGGACGCCCAGAAGCTGGGGCCGGCGAATGTCGTAGATCGACATCTTCCCGAGGGCGGGCAGCACGTCCTTGCCGAAAATCCGCAGGATCTGCGAGAGGGTGCTTTGACGGCCTTCCTTGAGTTCCTTGCGCCGATGCTCGACCCAGG
>NZ_LMTS01000158.1:109924-128465 GCF_001541225.1 Variovorax sp. WDL1
CGCCTTGAACGTGTAGTCGGCCGCCAGCTTCACGGCATGGCGTTTCTGCTTGCGGTCGGTGTGAGGGTTGATGCCCCTAGCCAAGAGTGCGCGGGCTTCGTCGCGCAAGGTACGCGCTTCACGCAGGCCGATCTCGGGGTAGTTGCCCAGGGAGATGCGCTTTTGCTTGCCGAGCCAGTAGTAGCGCAGGTGCCACGATTTGCCGCCGGTAGGGGCGACCACCAGGCCGAGGCCATCGGTATCGGGGAGGCTGTAGGTTTTGTCAGCGGCCTTGGCTTGCCGCACAGTCAGATCAGAGAGTGCCATCATCGAAGCTCCTAAGTCTTGGACTTAGGCCCGATGCTGCTGGTCATCCCGATCCAACCCCAGCAACAAACCGGAACCGGCACCGCCCGCATTCTTTGGCCTTGTTTTTGGCCTCAAAAACGCTGGCTGTCGGTGGATTCCAGTGGCTTTTGCTGGAATGAAAAAAGGAGCCGAAGCTCCTCTTTTCAATGACTTACAGACGTCAGTGGAAGTCTGTAGATCATAAATTGGAGCGGGAAAAGAGTCTCGAACTCTCGACCTCAACCTTGGCAAGGTTGCGCTCTACCAACTGAGCTATTCCCGCGTTTCAAGCCTTCAATTATAGGGCATTTTTCGGAGGTCCCGCAAGACCGCCACTCAATGCTTGATCGAACCTTCGGCGGGCTGCGGTGCGCGCTGCTTCGCCTGCTCGGCCATGGCCGCCGCAGAGGCCGCGACCTCCTCGTCGGACAACGGCGTGGGCTGCTTCTCCAGTGCAATCTCGAGCACCTTGTCGATCCACTTCACCGGCACGATCTCGAGGCCGTTCTTCACGTTTTCGGGAATGTCCTGCAGGTCCTTGGCGTTCTCTTCCGGAATCAGCACGGTCTTGATGCCGCCGCGCAGGGCAGCCAGCAGCTTCTCCTTCAGCCCGCCGATCGCCGTGACTTCGCCGCGCAGCGTGATCTCGCCAGTCATCGCGACATCGGCACGCACCGGAATCCCGGTGAGCGCGGACACGAACGCGGTCGTCATCGCGGCGCCTGCGCTGGGGCCGTCCTTGGGCGTGGCGCCATCCGGCACATGGATGTGGATGTCGCGCTTCTCGAACACCTCGTCCTTGATGCCGAGCCGCCGCGCCCGGCTGCGCACCACGGTGCGTGCGGCCTCGACCGACTCCTTCATCACGTCGCCGAGCGAACCGGTACGGCTGATCACGCCCTTGCCGGGCATCGTCACCGCCTCGATCGTGAGCAGGTCGCCGCCCACCTCGGTCCACGCGAGGCCGACCACCTGGCCCACCTGGTTCTGCTTCTCGGCCAGGCCGAAGGTGTACTTGCGCACGCCGAGAAAGTCGTTGAGGTTCTTTCCCTCGACCACCACCTTGGGCGTCATCTTCTTGAGCAGCAGGCCCTTGACGGTCTTGCGGCAGATCTTGGAAAGCTCGCGCTCGAGCGAACGCACGCCCGCCTCGCGGGTGTAGTAGCGCACGATGTCACGCACCGCCTCTTCGGTGATCAGGAGCTCGTCGTCCTTCACGCCGTTGTTCTTCATCTGCTTGGGCAGCAGATACTTGAGCGCAATGTGCGTCTTCTCGTCCTCGGTGTAGCCGGCCAGGCGGATCACTTCCATCCGGTCCAGCAGCGCCGGAGGGATGTTCATCGAGTTCGATGTGGCGACGAACATGACGTCGGAAAGGTCGAAGTCGACCTCGACGTAGTGGTC
Source organism: Variovorax sp. WDL1 (assembly GCF_001541225.1). Lineage (GTDB taxonomy): Bacteria > Pseudomonadota > Gammaproteobacteria > Burkholderiales > Burkholderiaceae_C > Variovorax. The sequence goes on from NZ_LMTS01000158.1 coordinate 111,656, forward strand.
GCCGAAGGTGTGGTTCTGCTCGGGATCCAGCACTTCGAGTAGCGCGCTGGACGGATCGCCTCGGAAGTCGGTGCCCAGCTTGTCGATCTCGTCGAGCAGGAACAGCGGATTGCGCGTGCCCACCTTGTTCAGGCTCTGCAGCACCTTGCCCGGCAGTGCGCCGATGTAGGTGCGGCGGTGCCCGCGAATCTCGGCCTCGTCGCGCATGCCGCCCAGGGCCATGCGGGTGTACTTGCGGCCGGTCGCCTTGGCGATCGACTGGCCCAGCGAGGTCTTGCCCACCCCGGGCGGGCCGACGAGGCACAGGATGGGCGCCTTCACCTTGTCGACGCGTTGCTGCACCGCAAGATATTCGAGGATGCGGTCCTTGACCTTTTCCAGGCCGTAGTGGTCCTCGTTAAGCACCTCTTCGGCGTGCGCGAGGTCGTGCTTGATCTTGGTCTTCTTGCTCCAGGGCAGGCCGATCAGCACGTCGATGTAGTTACGCACCACCGTGGCCTCGGCGGACATCGGCGACATCAGTTTCAGTTTCTTGAGCTCGCCCTCGGCCTTCTTGAGCGCTTCCTTGGGCATCTTGGCGAGCTTGATCTTCTTCTCGATCTCCTCGATGTCCGCGCCCTCTTCGCCTTCGCCCAGTTCCTTCTGGATGGCCTTGACCTGTTCGTTCAGGTAGAAGTCACGCTGGTTCTTCTCCATCTGGCGCTTGACGCGGCCGCGGATCTTCTTGTCGACGTTGAGGATGTCGACCTCGCGCTCGAGCTGGCCGTACAGGTTCTCCAGGCGCGACTTGATGTCGTCCAGGTCGAGCACCGCCTGCTTGTTGTCGAGCTTGAGCGGCAGGTGGGCGGCAATGGTGTCGGCCAGGCGTCCCGGGTCGTCGATGCTCGAGATCGAGGTCAGGATCTCGGGCGGGATCTTCTTGTTGAGCTTGACGTACTGGTCGAACTGCTGCATCACCGCGCGGCGCAGCGCCTCGACCTCTGTGCCTTTTTGTGCCGCCGCCTCCGGCGCTTCCACAGGCGTCACATTGGCTGAGAAGTGAGTCTCTCCGTCGTCTATGCGGTTGACGCGCGCACGCTGCTGGCCTTCAACGAGCACCTTCACGGTGCCGTCGGGCAGCTTCAGCATCTGCAGGATGGTGGAGATGCAGCCCACTTCGAACATGTCCTCGACCGAGGGCTCGTCCTTGGCGGCAGCTTTCTGGGCCACCAGCATGATCCGGCGCTCCGCTTCCATTGCGAGCTCCAGCGCCTTGATGCTCTTGGGCCGGCCGACGAACAGCGGAATCACCATGTGGGGGAAGACGACCACGTCACGCAGCGGCAGCAGCGGCAGGTCGATCTCGGTGGCAGGCAGGGGGGTATGACCGGACATGGAAATCCTTTGGTTGATCATGGAAAGATGGTCGGCCGCGCGCGCTTTTCAAGCCCGCGGGCACGGCAATCGCCGAAGACGCCGGTCGCCGGTACGGGAGGGGCCGGCCTGAAAGTCACTCAGTCAGGCCTTCTTGGCCGCCTCGCGATACACCAGGAGCGGTGGCTTGTTTTCGTCGATTGTGGATTCTTCGACCACGACCTTGTCGACATTGGTGGCATTCGGCAGCTCGAACATGGTGTCGATCAGCGACTGCTCCAGGATCGAGCGCAGCCCCCGGGCACCGGTCTTGCGGGCCAGCGCCTTGCGTGCGATCGCCTTGAGGGCCGTCGGACGGATCTCCAGGTCGACGCCTTCCATCTGCAGCAGCTTGGTGAATTGCTTGACCACCGCGTTCTTCGGCTCGGTCAGGATCTGCACCAGCGCGTCCTCGCTGAGCTCGGCAAGCGAGGCAACGACCGGCATGCGGCCGACGAGCTCCGGAATCAGGCCGAACTTGATCAGGTCCTCGGGCTCCACCTCGCGGAACACTTCGGTCAGGCTGCGCTGCTGCTTGCTCTTGACCGAGGCGCCGAAGCCGATGCCGGAAGCCTCGGTGCGGTTCTCGATCACCTTCTCGAGCCCCGCGAAGGCGCCGCCGCAGATGAACAGGATGTTGGTCGTGTCGATCTGCAGGAAATCCTGATTGGGGTGCTTGCGCCCGCCTTGCGGCGGCACGCTGGCCATCGTGCCTTCGATCAGCTTGAGCAGCGCCTGCTGCACGCCCTCCCCCGAAACGTCGCGGGTGATCGAGGGGTTGTCGGACTTGCGGGAGATCTTGTCGATCTCGTCGATGTAGACGATGCCGCGCTGGGCGCGCTCTACCTCGTAGTTGCAGCTCTGCAGCAACTTCTGGATGATGTTCTCGACGTCCTCGCCCACATAGCCGGCCTCGGTCAGCGTGGTGGCGTCGGCCATCACGAAGGGCACGTCGAGCATGCGCGCGAGGGTCTGGGCCAGCAGGGTCTTGCCCGAGCCGGTGGGGCCGATCAGCAGGATGTTGCTCTTGCTGAGTTCGACGTCGTCACCCTTGGCCTTGTCCTTGTGGCGCAGTCGCTTGTAGTGGTTATAGACCGCCACGGAGAGCATGCGCTTGGCAGGCTCCTGGCCGATCACGTAATTGTCGAGGTTGGCCTTGATTTCCAGCGGCGTCGGCAGGTCGCTGCGCGCTTCCCGCGATTCCTCGCCCGCAGGCAGTTCGTCGCGGATGATCTCGTTGCAGAGATCGATGCACTCGTCGCAGATGAAAACCGATGGACCGGCGATCAGCTTCTTGACCTCGTGCTGGCTCTTCCCGCAGAACGAGCAATAGAGCGTTTTTTCGCTGGAAGAGCCTTTTTTCTCGGCCATGGACAGATGCCTCGTAACGGGGGTTTAACAATGATAGCGAAGAAGGAAGACCCTCGGCCCATCCCCGATCCGAACAAAAACGGCGTTTTCCGTGCGGAAAACGCCGTTTGTCGCCGGGGCGCCGCAGCGCTGTACGCGTCAGCTGCGCTTGGCGATCACCTGGTCGACCAGCCCGTAGTCCTTGGCTTCGTCGGCCGTCAGGAAGTAGTCGCGCTCGGTGTCGCGGGCGATCTTGTCCAGGGGCTGCCCGGTGCGCTCGGCCAGGATGCGGTTCATCTGCTCGCGGGTCTTCAGGATGTCGCGGGCGTGGATCTCGATGTCCGTGGCCTGGCCGCGGGCGCCGCCCAGCACCTGGTGGATCATGATCTTGGAGTTGGGCAGCGAGAAGCGCTTGCCCTTCTCGCCCGCCGCCAGCAGGAAGGCACCCATGCTGGCCGCGAAGCCCACGCACAGGGTCGACACAGCCGGCTTGATGAACTGCATGGTGTCGTAGATCGCCATGCCGGCACTCACGCTACCGCCGGGCGAATTGATGTAGAACGAAATGTCCTTGTCCGGGTTCTCGCTCTCCAGGAACAGCAGCTGCGCCACCACCAGGTTGGCGGTCTGGTCGTTGACCTCGCCCACCAGGAAGATCACCCGCTCCTTGAGCAGCCGCGAATAGATGTCGTAGGAACGCTCGCCGCGGCCCGATTGCTCGATGACCATCGGGATCATGCCGAGGCCTTGAATTTCCTGTGCGCTCATGTGTGCTCTCCAGAGAGGTTTGTACTGTACCCAGACGACATGGGGCCCATGCCTCGAAAGCACAAGCCCCCGGCAATGCCGGCTGCGGTCAGCCCTGCTGGGCCATCAGTTCGTCGAAGGACACCGACTTGGCGTTGACCTTGGCCTTGCCCAGCACGAAATCGGTCACGTTGTTCTCGATCACCACCGCCTCGACCTCGGCGAGGCGACGGTTGTCGCTGAAGTACCACCGCACCACGTCGGCCGGCTTCTCGTAGCTGGCGGCCAGCTCGTCGATGTGGGCCTTGATCTGCTCCGGCTTGGCTTGCAGGTTGTTGGCGCGCACCAGCTCGGCGACCACGAGGCCCAGGCGTACGCGGCGCTCGGCCTGCGGGCGGAACACGTCGTCGGGGATCGGCGCCTTGTCGGCATCCTTGATGCCGCGCTGCTTGAGCTCGGCGCGGGCGCCTTCGACCATGCGGTCGACTTCGGCCTGCACGCTGGACTTGGGCAGGTCCAGCTCGGCGTTGGCGATCAGCGCGTCCATCACCGCGGTCTTGTTGCGCGCCAGCAGGCGGAACTTGACCTCGCGCTCGAGATTCCGCTTGATGTCGGCGCGCAGGCCCTCGACCGTGGCCTCGGCGATGCCAAGCGACTTGGCCAATTGCTCGTTGACTTCGGGCAGGTGCGAGGCCTCGATCTTCTTCACCGTCACCATGAAGTCCGCCTGCTTGCCCGCCACGTCCTTGCCGTGATAGTCCGCCGGGAAGGACAGGGGGAAGGTGCGGCTGTCGCCCGCCTTCAAGCCACGCACGGCATCTTCGAATTCCTTGAGCATCTGGCCTTCGCCGACGATGAACTGGAAGTCGTCCGCCTTGCCGCCCTGGAAGGTCTCGCCCTCGATCTTGCCCTCGAAGTCGACCGTCACGCGGTCGCCGTCCTGCACCGTGGCGTCCTGCGCGCGCTGGGCAAAGGTGCGGCGCTGCTTGCGCAGGATCTCGAGCGTCTTGTCGATCGCATCGTCGCCCACCTCGGCGCTGAGCTTCTCGACCTCGGCGTTGGACAGGTCGTTGATCTTGACATCGGGGAAGACCTCGAAGACCGCGTCGAATGCCAGTTGACCCTCGGGCGCCTCTTCTTTCTCGGTGATGCGCGGCTGGCCCGCCACGCGCAGCTTGGCCTCGTTGGCGGCCTGCGAGAAAGCCTCGCCGACCTTGTCGTTCATGACCTCGTAGTGCACCGAATAGCCGTAGCGCTGGGCCACCACCGTCATCGGCACCTTGCCGGGACGGAAGCCGTCCATCTTGACGGTGCGGGCGAGCTTCTTGAGGCGTGAATCGACCTCGGACTGGATGGTGCCGACGGGCAAGGTCAGCGTGATCTTGCGCTCGAGCTTGTCGAGGGTTTCAACGTTCACGGTCATTAGTGTCTTCCTTGAGAGGGTCTTGTTCTGGTGCGCGGGGCCGGACTCGAACCGGCACGTTCTTGCGAACGTCAGGACCTAAACCTGGTGCGTCTACCAATTTCGCCACCCGCGCGGTTCCAGTTTTTCAGGTGATGAATACGGAAGGCGGCCCGGGGGCCGCCTGCGCATTCGAGAAGCAGCCGGCCGGAAAAGCCGACCGCCTGAAATCGGTCAACCGCGTATTTTAAGCGCGAACCAGGGCCTCTTCGGCCTCCTTTGCCGGGTTGTGCTCATCGCGCCGGACGCGGAACCAGGCGGCGTACATCGCCGGCAGGGCCAGCAGCGTCAGGACGGTGGCGACGATGAGGCCGCCCATGATCGAGATCGCCATCGGCCCCCAGAACACGCTGCGCGACAGCGGGATCATCGCCAGCACCGCCGCCGCCGCGGTCAGCACGATCGGCCGCAGCCGGCGCACCGCAGATTCGACGATCGCGTCCCACGTCGGCACACCGGCAGCGCGGTCATGCTCGATCTGGTCGATCAGGATCACCGCGTTGCGCTGGATCATCCCCATCAGCGCGATCACGCCCAGCAGGGCCACGAAGCCGAAGGGCCGGTTCGACACCAGCAGCGCGCCGGCCACGCCGGCAATGCCGAGCGGCCCGGTCAGGAAGACCAGCATCGAGCGGCTGAAGCTGTGCAACTGCAGCATCAGCAGCGTGAAGACCAGGAACAGCATGATCGGCACGCCGGCCACGATCGAGGACGAGCCCTTGCTGCTCTCCTCCACCGCGCCCGCCACCTCGATGCGGTAGGCGCCCTGCCCTTCGGCATGCCACTTCGCCTCCAGCTTGCGCAGCGCCGGCAGCAGTTGCTCGGTGACGGTGGCGCCCTGCAGTCCCTCGACGATGTCGCCCTGCACGGTGATCGCATAGTCGCGGTTCTCGCGCCACATCACGCCCGGCTCCCAGCCGAACACCGGGCGGGCGATCTGCGTCAGCGGAATCGAGCGGCCCGAGCTGGTCGGCAGGTAGGCGTTTCCGATGTCCGAGATCGCCTCGCGCTCGTCGGGCTGCTGGCGCAGCACGATGTCGATCAGCAGGTCGTTCTCGCGGTACTGGCCGATGTTGGTGCCGCTGAACATGGTGCGCGACGCCTGTGCGATGGCCTGGCTGGTGACCCCGAGGGCCCGCGCCTTGTCCTGGTCCACCTCGAGGCGTATCACCTTGACTGATTCGTTCCAGTTGTCGTTCACCCCGCGCATGTTGGCGTTGTCGCGCATGATCGCCTTGACCTCGTCGGCATGCATGCGCAGCTGCTGCGGCTCGGCGCCGATCACGCGGAACTGCACCGGATAGGCCACCGGCGGCCCGTTGGGCAGCAGCTTCACCCGTCCACGGACCTCGGGGAACTCCTGGGCCAGCAGCCCCGGCAGCTTGAGCCGCAGCGACTCGCGGTACTTGAGGTCCTGGGCCAGAAGGATCAGCTGCGAGACGTTCGTCTGCGGGAACACCTGGTCCAGCGGCAGGTAGAAGCGCGGCACGCCGGAGCCGACCCAGGTGCTGACGGTGGTGATGCCCTGCTCCTTCAGCAGGCGCTGCTCGACCCGCTTCGTCACCTCCTCGTTGGCCGCGAACGAGGTGCCCTCGGGGAACCACAGCTCGACCATGATCTCGGGCCGGCTGGAATCGGGGAAGAACTGCTGCTGCACCTTGCCCATGCCGACGATGCCGAGGGCGAAGGTCAGCAGCGTCGCGCCAATGGTCAGCCAGCGGTGCTCGACGCACCAGTTCACCGTGCGCCGGAAGGTGTTGTAGAAGGGCGAGTCGAACAGCTCGTGCGGCGGCTCCTCCGGGTCGTGCGGCTTCACCTTGAGCAGCAGGGTGCCGAGGTAGGGCACGAAGTACACCGACACCAGCCAGCTCAGCACCAGCGCGATCACCGTCACCGCGAAGATCGCGAAGGTGTACTCGCCGGTCACCGACTTCGCAATGCCGATCGGCAGGAAACCCGCGGCCGTGATCAGCGTGCCGGTCAGCATCGGCTTGGCAGTGACGTCGTAGGCGAAGGTGGCGGCGCGCACCTTGTCGTAACCTTCCTCCATCTTGCGCACCATCATCTCGACCGCGATGATCGCGTCGTCCACCAGCAGGCCGAGCGCGATGATCAGCGAGCCCAGCGAGATCTTGTGCAGCCCGATGCCGAAGTAGTTCATCGCCAGGAAGGTCACGGCCAGCACCAGCGGGATGGTGATCGCCACCACCAGCCCCGGGCGGATGTCGATGTAGTACCCGAAGCGCCCGCCCTTGTGCAGCCCGAGCGCGATGAAGCTCACCGCCAGCACGATCGCGACCGCCTCGATCAGCACGCGCACGAACTCGTTGACCGAGGTCGAGACCGCCACAGGCTGGTCCTGCACCTGCGCCAGCTTTACGCCCGCGGGCAGGCGCTTGTCGATGTCGGCGGTGGCCGCGCGCAGCGACTTGCCCAGCTCGATGATGTCGCCGCCCTTGGCCATGGAGATGCCCAGCGCGATCACCTCCTTGCCCTGGTGGCGCACCTTCACCTGCGGCGGATCGACGTAGTCGCGCCGGATCTCCGCGATGTCGCCCAGCCGGATCTGGCTGCCCGAGCTTCCGCGGATCGGCATCGCGCGCAGCTGCTCCACGTTCGTGAACTGGCCGGCCACCCGCACCTGCAGCACGTCCTGCGGCGCCTGGATCGTGCCGGCGCTCTCGACGGCGTTCTGCTGCCCCAGCTGCGACAGCACCGCGTTGAAATCCAGCCCCAATTGCGCGAGGCGCTTCTGCGAGACCTCGACGAAGACCTTCTCGTCCTGCACGCCGAACTGCTCCACCTTGGCCACGTCCTTCACGCGCAGCAGCTGCTGGCGCACGTCGTCTGCGAAGGTCTTGAGCTCGGCATAGCTGAAGCCGTCGCTCTCGAGCGCATAGATCACGCCGTAGACATCGCCGAACTCGTCGTTGAAGAAGGGCCCCTGGATGCCGGCAGGCAGCGTGCCCCGGATGTCGCCGATCTTCTTGCGCACCGTGTACCAGACGTTGGCGACATCGCCGGGTTTCGACGAGTCCTTGATCTGGAAGATGATCTGCGACTCGCCGGGCTTGGAGTAGCTGCGGATCTTGTCGGCGTACGGCGCCTCCTGCAGCGTGCGCTCGAGCTTGTCGGTCACCTGCTCGGCCACCTGCTGCGCCGTGGCACCCGGCCAGTAGGTACGCACCACCATCGCGCGAAAGGTGAAGGGCGGGTCCTCGTCCTGGCCCAGCTGGAAGTAGGCCGCAAAGCCCAGCAACATCAGCACCAGCATCAGGTAGCGGGTGAGCGCCGGATGGTCCAGCGCCCATTTCGAGAGATTGAACCCGGACTTGCCGGCACCGGAAACGGTGGTCTCGGACGTCATCGAAACGTCCTCAGCGGGTGGAGGAAACCGGGGTGACGTGCCCGGGCGCGTTGACAGCTTCCTGCGTGCCCGCGGCAGGCTCTGCCGTCTTCTCGCGATAGATCGACACCTTCTGTCCCGGCGACAGCACGTGTACGCCGGCCACCACCACCAGCGTTCCCGGCGCGAGACCGCTGCCGATCACCGCCTCGTTGCCGTCCGCGGTCGTCACCTTCACCGGCTGCGAGCGTACCGTCATGCTCGGCTTGTCGAGGACCCAGACCGCGCTCCCCTTGCCTTCCTGGCGCAGGGCGCTGGTCGGCAGCTTCAGCACCGGCGTGCCGCTGCGCGACAGCGCCTGCGGCCTTGCATAGACGGTAGCGCCCAGGGCCGGCGCCGTGGCGGCGTCGATGGCGACCTTGACGGTGTAGGTGCGCGTCACCGCATCGGCGCTGGCCGCCACCTCGCGCACCTTCCCCTGCAGTTCCTGGCCGCCGGACCAGCCGCGCACGGCCACCGCCGACCCTGGCGTGACGAGCGCGGCACGGTCTTCCGGCACCGAGAACACCACGTCGCGCGCGCCGTCCTGCGCGATCCGCACGACGGGAGCGCCGGCGGTCACCACCTGCCCCGGCTCCGCCTCGATCGCCGTGATGATGCCCGGCACGTCGGCCACCAGCGTCGTGTACTGCGCCTGGTTGCCTTGCGAGGCCATCTGCGCCTGCGCCTGCTCGAGCTGGGCCTGCGCCGCCTTGTAGGTGCTCTCGCGCCGCTCCAGCTCGGCGGCGCTGATGAAGTTCTGCTCGCGCAGCCCGCGGTAGCGCTTGAGATCGGCCTGCGCCAGGTCGCGGTTGGTGAGCGCGGCAGCGTGCTGGGCCCGCGCCGCCTCGGCCGCGAGGCGGTAGTCCTGCGGATCGAGTTGCGCCAGCACCTGGCCGGCCTTCACCTGCTGGCCGAGCTCGGCCTGGCGACGGGTGATCTTCCCCGCCACGCGGAAACCCAGCCGCGATTCGACCCGGGCGCGCACCTCGGCGGAGAACTCGGGCTCGGTGTCGTAGGCGCTGGTGCCCACCGCCATCACCTTGACCGCGCGCACCGGCTCTTCGACCGGCTGGGGACGGGAACAGCCCGCGAGTGCCAGGGCAGCGACAAGCAGGAGGCCTGCGCGACGGGCGATGGGGGAAGCGGATGACGCGGTCATGAGAACACCCTTGGCAGAAGATCGAGGGTCATTAATGACCAGCCGGTTAGTAATCTAGGGTAAACGAGAACCGCTGTCAACGACAATCCGGCGCGTGCCTTCCACCCCCTACCCCGCCGTCGCGACGGCGCCCGCCCACTACGAGAACTTCCCGGTCGCGTCCTGGCTGTGCCCGCCGCGTTTGCGACCGCCCATCGCGGCAATCTACGCCTTCGCCCGCACGGCCGACGACATCGCCGACGAGGGCGAGGCCGATGCCGCCCGGCGCCTCGAGGACCTGCGAGCCTATCGCGCCGAGCTCGCCGCCGCGGCCCGCGGCACGGCGCCTTCTGCGCGCTGGCCCGAGGTCTTCGGCCCGCTGGCGCATGCCATGCGCGACTTCGCACTGCCCGAGTCGCTGCTGGCCGACCTGCTCTCGGCCTTCATGCAGGACATCGAGAAGACCCGGGACCAGGCCGGCTATGCCGATCGCACCGAGCTGCTCGACTACTGCCGCCGCTCGGCCAACCCGATCGGGCGGCTGCTGCTGCATCTCTACGGCGTGGACGATGCGCTCGCATTGGCCCGCAGCGATGCGATCTGCAGCGCCCTGCAGCTGATCAACTTCTGGCAGGACCTGAGCGTCGACCTGCCGCGCGGCCGCCTCTACCTGCCCGCGGCCGACCTCGCGTCGCAGGGCCTTGCGGCCGAAAGCCTGCGCGGCTTCAGGCCGCTGGCCCCGGCCGCGCCACCGGCGCCCGCGCTCGCGCTGGTCGCGACACAGGTGGCCTGGGCCCGCGAGCTGATGAACGAAGGCGCGCCGCTGGTGCATCGTCTGCACGGCCGCGCCGGCTGGGAGCTGCGCTTCGTGGTGCAGGGGGGCTTGCGCATCCTCGACAGGATCGAGGCGATGGGCTTCGACGCGTGGTCGCGGCGCCCCACTATCGGCAAGACCGATGCACCGCTTCTTGCCTGGCGCGTCTTGCGGATGCGGAGACAATCCCCCGCGATGACGAGTTTTCCACGATGACGCCCGAGCAGTACGTCCAGGACAAGGCGGCCGCTTCGGGCAGCAGCTTCTACTACGCCTTCCTGTTTCTTCCCAAGCCGCGGCGCGCCGCCATCACCGCCTTCTATGCCTTCTGCCGCGAGGTCGACGACGTGGTCGACGAGGTCAGCGACCCCGCAATCGCGGCCACCAAGCTGGCCTGGTGGCGCAAGGAGGTCGCACAGGCTTTCGACGGCAACCCGCAGCATCCGGTGATGCAGGCGCTGATGCAGCATGCCAGCGCCTACGGCATCGAGGCGCGCCAGCTGCACGAGGTGATCGACGGCTGCCAGATGGACCTGGACCAGACCCGCTATCTCGACTTCGCAGCGCTGAAGCGCTACTGCCACCTCGTGGCGGGGGTGGTGGGCGAAGGCGCAGCGCGCATCTTCGGCCAGACCGATGCGCAGACCACGGCCTATGCGCACAAGCTCGGCCTGGCACTGCAGCTCACCAACATCATCCGCGACGTCGGCGAGGACGCGCTGCGCGGGCGCATCTACCTGCCCGTCAACGAGCTGCAGCAGTTCGACGTCAAGGCCCACGAGGTGCTCAATCGCGTGCATTCGGAGCGCTTCGTGGCGCTCATGAAGTTCCAGGCGCAACGCGCCCATGCGGCGTACGACGAGGCGCTCGCCCTCCTTCCAGCGGCCGACCGGCGCGCCCAGAAGCCGGGCCTGATGATGGCGAGCATCTACCGCACCCTGCTGCGCGAGATCGAGCGCGACGACTTCCGCGTGCTGGACCAGCGCGTCAGCCTTACGCCGCTGCGCAAGTTCTGGCTTGCCTGGCGCGTGCAGGCTCTTGGCAGGTTGTGAAGAAGCGCGTTGCCGTGATCGGCGCCGGCTGGGCCGGCCTGGCCTGTGCCATCGAGGCCACGCGCGCCGGACACGCTGTGACCGTGTTCGAAACTGCGCGCACGCTCGGCGGCCGCGCACGCGCCCTGCCTGCGCTGCTTCCCAACGGCGAGCCGGTGACGCTCGACAACGGCCAGCACATCCTGATCGGCGCGTACAGCGCGACACTCGGATTGATGCGAGAGCTCGGCATCGACCCCGAGGCCGTGCTGCAGCGCGTGCCGCTCACGCTGCGCTTCGCCGACGGAGCCGGCCTCGCCGTGCCCGCGGGCTGGCCGCCGCCGCTGGACCTGCTGGCGGGCATCCTCGGCGCGCGCGGCTGGTCCTGGCGCGACAAGGCAAAGCTGGTCCGCGGCGCGCTCGCCTGGCGCGCGAGCCGCTTCCTCTGCGATCCACAGACCTCAGTGGACCAGCTGTGCGCTGGCCTGACACCGCGCGTGCGGCGCGAGCTGGTCGAGCCGCTGTGCATCTCGGCACTCAACACGCCCCTCGAGCGCGCCAGCGGCCAGGTCTTCCTGCGCGTGCTGCACGATGCCCTCTTCACCGAACGCGGCGGCGCCGACCTGCTCCTGCCTCGCGTCGACCTGGGCGCACTGCTGCCCGATGCGGCGGCGCACTGGCTGGCGCAGCACGGCACGCGGCTGCACACCGGCACGCGCGTGCAAGCCATCGGCCGCGACACCACGGGCTGGCAGGTCGACGGCGAGCGCTTCGACCGCGTGGTGCTCGCCTGCCCGCCCTGGGAGGCCGCGCGCCTTGCAGAATTCGCCGGCCTGCTCGAGGCCGCCGGCTGGTCGCGGTCGGCCCAGGCGCTGGAGCACGAAGCCATCGCCACCGTCTACGTCACCGGCGGCGCGGCGCTCCCCGCGCCGCTGCTCGCGCTGCGGGCGTCCCCCGGCGCGCCCGCCCAGTTCGTCTTCGACCGTGGCCAGCTCGGCGGCCCGCAGGGCCTGCTGGCCTTCGTCGTCAGCGCCAGCGGCGAGGAACGCGACGCGTTGCAGCAGCAGGTGCTGGCACAGGCCCGCGCGCAACTCGGGCTCGCCGATCTGCAACCGCTGCTGACGGTGGTCGAGAAGCGGGCCACCTTCGCCTGCACGCCTGGGCTGGAGCGCCCGCCCGCATACATCGCGCCGGGCCTCGTGGCTTGCGGCGACTATGTCGAGGGCCCCTACCCGGCGACGATCGAGGGCGCGGTGCGAAGCGGCAAGGCCGCCGGCAGCCTGGCGCCTACCAGCCCCAGAGCAGCCGCCGCGCCACCCAGCCCGTCGTGCCGCGCGCCAGGCGCACCTTGACCCATTCGCCGCGACGCTGCAACGTGCGCAGCACCTCGCCGTAGCGCGCCTTGCCGACGATGCGGCCTCGCGTGCTCGGCGTGCTGCGCAGGTTCGCCACGCTCGCGGTCACGATGTGATGGGGCGTTCGCTTGGTCCTGGAGCTCAGCACCCAGGCCCGGTCGTTCTCGAAGTCACGCACCCGCAGCCATGCGCCCCTGCGGGCCAGGACTTCGAGGGGATAGCCGCGGCTCACGACCCACGCCGTTTCGTAGCGGCTGCCGGGGCCGCTGCGAAGGTTCACCTCGTCGCGTACGGCGCTGACCATCTGGCGGGCCTGCGCCGCGAGCGGCAAGGCGAACGACAGCAGCACGAGGATGGCGAGAAGAAATGCAGGCAGGCGGCGGGCGTCGAACATCCGTTGGAATCCTTTTCAGTGGGTGTGAAGATGAAGAGAAGAAGGCCGCTTCGCGCGACCAGCCCTTCAGGGCGCCTCCGCCCGCAGAAGTTCCGCGGGATGCCTAGGGAAATCCTCAGGGCCTGCCCAAAGCCCGGCACAGCGCATGCAGGTCGGGCACGATCAGCTGCGGCCGCGCGTCGTGCTCCCAGGGCCGTTCCTCGCGCACCAGCCAGGCCGCCTGCATGCCGGCGCCGAGGGCGCCCACCACATCCAACGCCGCATCGTCGCCGACATGCAGGACGCTTTCGGGGAGCAGCCCGACCGAAGCGGCAGCGGCACGGAAGATCGCCGGGTGCGGCTTGCCGCTGCCGAACTCGCGGGCACTGAAGGCGGCGCGAAACCAGCGCCCCACCCCGGCCAGGTGGATATCGGCGTTGCCGTTGGAGACTGCGACGAGCGGGTAGCGCTCGCTGAGCCATTCGAGCGCGGGCAAGGCGTCGTCGTAGAGCGTCACGCGCTGGCGCTCGGCGAAGAAGACCTCGAAGGCCGGATCGGCCAGCGCCGGGTCCTCGTGCGCGCGCTTGAGTGCAGTGCGGATGGATTCGCGGCGCAGCGCGCTCAGGTCGTGCGCCAGGTCGGAACGCTCCTTCTCGGTGGCCTCGCGCAGCTCGCGCAGCACGCCGGGCGTGATGAGCAGGTTCGCGGTCTTCGGCGCCTCGCGCAGCAGCCATTCGTGGAGGGCGCGCTCGGCACGCTCGATGGTCGGCCAGATGGGCCAGAGCGTCTCGTCGAGATCGAGGGAGATCGCTGCAATGCGCTTCACGTCGAGCGCCAGGGGATCGGAGGTCGCAAGGGCCATGGCCGAGAATAGCGCATGCCCTTTCGCCCCGAAGCTCCTGCCGCCACAGACCAGGAGCGCACCGCCGTCCTCTGGTGCAACCTCGGCTCGCCCGACGAACCCACCGCGCAAGCGGTGCGACCCTACCTGGCCGACTTCCTCGGCGACCCGCGCGTGGTCGAGATTCCGAAGGCGCTCTGGGCGCCGATCCTGTACGGCATCATCCTGCGCACGCGGCCGGCCAAGTCGGCTGCCAAGTACGCGGGCATCTGGATGCCCGAAGGCGCGCCGCTGAAGGTCTGGACGCAGAAGCAGGCCCGGCTCCTGGCCGGCTGGCTGGGCGAGCGCGGCCACCGCGTGACGGTGCGCGAGGCCATGCGCTACGGCCAGCCTTCGATCTCCTCGCAGCTCGACGCGCTGGTGGCCGAGGGCGCGGCGCGGGTGCTGGTGCTGCAGGCCTACCCCCAGTACTCGGGCACCACCACCGCCAGCGTGATCGATGCGGTCAATGCCTGGAGCGCTCGCATGCGCCGCGTGCCGGAGTTCCGCTTCGTCAACGACTACCACGACGAGCCGCTCTACATCGAGGCGCTGGCGCGCAGCGTCGAGGACCACTGGAAGCACCATGGCCGGCCCGACCGGCTGCTGATGAGCTTTCACGGCATTCCGGAACGCAACATTCGCCTCGGCGATCCTTACCAGGCGCAATGCCTGACGACGGCGCGCCTCCTGGTCGAACGCCTGGGACTTGCGGACTCGCAGTACCGCGTCACCTTCCAGTCACGCTTCGGCCGCGCAAAATGGCTGGAGCCCTACACCGAGCCCACGCTGCGCGAGCTGGGCGCGTCAGGCGTCGCGCGCGTCGACGTGCTGTGCCCGGGCTTCCCGGCCGACTGCCTGGAGACGCTGGAAGAGATCGCGATGGAAGGACGCGACGCCTTCCTGCAATCGGGCGGCAAGGAGTTCCACTACATCCCCTGCCTCAACGACCGAGGCGACTGGATCACGGCGCTGGCGGCGATCGCCGAGCGCCACTTGAGCGGCTGGCCCACCCGGGCTAGAGATCAAGAATCAGGAACGCCTCAGAACCTGCCCAGGTAGTCCATCTTTCCCAACGGCACGCCGCTGTGCCGCAGCACGTCGTAGGCGGTGGTCACGTGGAAGAAGAAGTTGGGCAGTGCGAACTGCAGCAGATAGCGCTGCGCGGTGAAGTTCAGTTCGTTGCCGCGCGCCTTCATCGTGACGGGGCGGTCTTCGAAGCCGTCGACCAAGGCGCGGTCCACGCTCTGCAGGTAGTCGACCGTCTTCGCGACCCGCGCCTGCAATTCCGGATAGGTGGTCTCGGTGTCGGGAAAGCTCGGCGCCGTGAGCCCGGCGATCCGCGCGGTGCCCAGCTTGGAAGCGTCGCTCGCGCTCTGGATCTGGCCCGCCAGCGTGAACATGTCGGGCGCGAGCCGCGCATTGACCAGCACCGTGGGGTCGATGCCCGAGGCCTGCGCATGCGCGAGCCCCTTGTCCAGCAGATGGGAAAGCTGGCCGAGTCCGCGGACGAAGACCGGGACCGAGATGTCGTAGAACGAGAGCGCCATCGATGACTCCGAGTTGATTCGGGGTCGATTGTGGCGAGCTTGCGTACTAGGCGCCGGCGGCGCGCACAAAGGCCTCGATCGGGTCCAGATGGGCGGGCACGTTCAGCGCCGGCGCATGACCGCAGCCCGGCACCTCGATGATCTGCAGGCGGCCTGCCGCCCCGGGGCCGCGGCGCCGCATCTCGGCCAGCGTTTCGGGCAGTACCAGGTCGGAGTCCACGCCGCGCAGGCACAACAGCGGCACCTCGATCGCGTCGTAGTGCGGCCACAGCACATAGTCCTCCGGATGCACGACGAACTGCCGCACCATGGCCGGGTCGTAGTGCGGCGTCACCCGGCCGTCGGGCAGGCGCCGCGTCGACGTCTCGGTGAGGCGCCGCCACTGCGCATCGCTGAGCCAGCCGTAGGGCTTGTAGACCGTGCGGAAGAAGGCCTCGAGCTCGGTCACCGTGTCGAAGGCCGGCGGCTGGCCCGCATAGGAGCGGATGCGCTCGACCGCCGCGTCCGCTATCTGCGGCGCGTTGTCGTTGAGCACCAGGCTGGCGATGCGCGCCTTCATGCGCGGCTCGACCAGGCCGCCCGCGCAGACCAGGCCGATGGCGCCGCCCATCGAGGTACCGACCCAATGCACCCGCTCGAGCGCCAGCGCATCGCAGAGGCCGGCCGCGAGGCGCGCGTAGAAGGCCAGCTGGTACTCGTCGTCGGGCAGCGGGCTCCACTGGCTCAACCCGCGGCCGAGGGTGTCGGGGCAGATCACGCGAAAGCCGCGCCCGGCGAAATGCACGGCCAGCTCGTCCATGTCGCGGCAGGTGCGCGCCAGTCCATGCCAGGCGACAACCACCGGATCACCCTGCCCGCCCCAGTCCATCCAGTGGATCTCTCGGCCGGCGATCTGCAGGTAGTTGGATGTCGGTGCGTTCATCGCTGGGCCCTCGCGCGAAGCCGGCCGACGATGCCGGTCGGGAAGTAATAGACAGAGAGCACGAAGAGCACGCCCAGCCAGAGCAGCCAGCGGTCCGGCGACAGCAGCGCCGCCAGCCAGGAGACGCCGCTCACCGCTTCGCTGCCGAGTCGCAGCAGGTCCTGCAGGTAGCTCTGCGCCACCACGAAGAGCGCGGCGCCGATGGCCGCGCCGTACATCGTGCCCATGCCGCCGATCACCACGATCAGCAGCACGTCGATCATGATCTCGAAGGACAGCGAGGTATCGGGCCCGTTGTAGCGCAGCCAGATCGCCAGCATCGCGCCGGCCAGCGTCGCGAACAACGCCGACAGCACCGAGGCGGTGGTGCGGTAGACCACCACCCGGTAGCCGATGGCCTCGGCGCGG
>NZ_LMTS01000158.1:128498-138331 GCF_001541225.1 Variovorax sp. WDL1
TCTCGCGAATCGCCTGCAGCACGCGGCCGAAGGGGGAGTTCACGATGCGCAGCAGCGCCAGCACCAGCACCACCGCGGCCACGAAGAGCAGGTAGTAGCACAGCAAGCGGCCGTCGAGCGAGACGCCGAGAAAAGGCTCCTGCGCGAACTCGAAGGACGGCGAGATCAGCTCCGGCAGCTTGAAGGTCAGCCCGTCCTCGCCACCGGTGAAGTCCGACAACTGCGAGGCCAGCGTCTGGAAGGCAGAGGCCACCGCCAGCGTGATCATCGCGAAGAAGATGGCCCGCACACGCAGCGAGAACAGGCCGATGGCGAGCGACAGCAGCAGCGACACGGCCAGCGCCGCGCCCAGCCCCAGCAGCAGCGCGCCCCAGCCCGGCCCCAGCCGCGTCGCGGAGATTGCGATGCCATAGGCGCCGATGCCGAAGAACATGGTGTGCGCGAAGCTCACGATGCCCGTGTAGCCCAGCAGCAGGTCGAAGCTCGCGACCAGCACGATGAACACCAGCACCTTGGCCGCGACGCTGAGCGCCTTCACGCCCGGGAAGATGAAGGGCGCGAAGGCGAGCCCGACGAGCAGCAGCACCAGCAGCACGGCCAGCACGCGGCTTCGCGGGAGGTCGTTGGACAGCAGGCGATTCAGCATCATGTCGCCCTCTTCACCGGCTGCTCGCCACCGGATACACACCTTGCGGACGCCACAGCAGCACCGCCACCATCAGCGCGATGCTGGCGAACTGCGTGGCCACGGGCAGCAGGAAGCCGGTGTAGTTGGTGAGCAGGCCGACCAGCAACGCACCGATCAGCGCGCCGGTGGTCGAGCCCAGGCCGCCGATGATGATCACGATGAAGATCAGCACGTTGACCTGCGCGCCCATCTGCGGGATCAGGTTCTGCTGGAACAGCCCCCACATCACGCCGCCCAGGCCGGCCAGCGCGCTGCCGACCACGAAGACGCCGATGAAGAGCCGCCCGATGCGGTAGCCGAGCGACTCGACCATCTCGCGGTCCTGCACGCCGGCGCGGATCAGCAGGCCGATCTTGGTGCGCGCGAGCGTCCAGGCCAGCACTCCGAAGACGACGAGCCCGACCGCCACCGCGAGCAGGCGGTACTTGCTGATCGCTGCATCGCCGACAAGCAGCGAACCGCGCAGCCCATCGGGCAGCGGCAGCGGGATCTGCCCCGGCCCCCAGATCACCTTGATGAGCTCCTCGCCGATGATCATGCCGCCCATGGTGATCAGGATCTGCTTGAGGTGCTGGCCGTACACCGGCCGCACGATGAAACGCTCGAAGGCCAGGCCGATCGCGCCGGCCACCGTCATCGCCACCAGCATCGCGGGGAACACCGCGACCAGGTTGCGCCAGACCTCCTGCGAGCCGGTCCAGTCCCCCATGCCGCCGAGCACCGTGCTGGCCACGAAGGCACCGAGCGCGATGAAGACGCCGTGGCCGAAATTGAGCACGTCCATCAGGCCGAACACCAGCGTCAGGCCCGAGGCGATGATGAAGATGATCATGCCCATGGCGAGGCCGGCGACGGTGAGCGTGAGCCAGGTCGAGAAGGAGCCGGTCAGCGGCAGCGCGACGAGCGCGAGCACCGGGACCAGCAGCAGCGGCTTCCAGTCGAAGTCGAGTTTCATAAGGCCAGCCCCAGCAGCGAGCGCTGCAGTTCCTCGTCGGCCGAGAAGGCCGCCATGCTGCCGCTGTGCACCACGCGGCCGTTGTCCATCACCGCGACCGTATCCCCCAGGCGTTGAGCGAAATGGAGGTTCTGTTCGACCAGCAGGATCGTCACGCCGCTCTTCTTCAGCGCGCCGAAGGCCGCGATCATGTTGTTGATGATCGCGGGCGCAAGCCCCTTGCTGGGCTCGTCGACGATCAGCAGCTCGCGCGGCTCCACGATCGCGCGCGCAACGGCGAGCATCTGCTTCTGCCCACCCGAGAGCTTGCCCGCCGGATGGTTCCAGAACTTCTGGACCGCGGGGAACAGCTCGAAGATCCACTTCAGGCGCGCGTCATCCATCTGCTCGGCGTTCTTAGCGCCGCGCGCCGCAAGCAGCATGTTCTCCTTGACCGTGAGGTCGGAGAAGATGCCCATGTTCTCGGGCACGTAGGCGATGCCGAGCTCGGCGATCTGCGGCGTGTGCAGGGCGGTGATGTCGCGTTCGCCGAAGCGCACGCGCCCTTGCGAGGCATGCCACAGGCCCATGATGGTCCGCAGCGTGGTGGTCTTGCCGGCGCCGTTGCGGCCCAGCAGCATGGTGAGTTCGCCCTTGGGGACAACGAGATCCACTCCGTGAAGGATGTGGTACGCGCCGATGTGCGTATGAACGCCCTCCAGCGTCAGCAAGTTGGCGCTCATCGGTCTTGTTCCTTCACAACGCCCAGGTAGGCCTCTTGCACCACCGGGGAGGCAATCACCTCCCCCGGCTCGCCGTCCGCCACCAGTTGCCCGTTGTGCAGCACGATGATGCGATCCGCCAGCTCCCGCACGACGTCCATCTTGTGCTCCACCAGCAGGATGGTCTTGCTCCGGTCCTTCTTGAGCGCACGGATCAGGTCCAGGATCACCGGCGCCTCGGCCGCGTTCATGCCGGCCGTCGGCTCGTCGAACATGAAGACCTTCGGCTCCAGCGCCATCAGCAGCGCCACTTCGAGCTTGCGCTGGTCGCCATGCGGCAGGCTGGCCACGGTCGCATGCTCCTTCGCCTTGAGCGCGACCTCGGCCAGGATCTGGTCGGCCCGTTCGGTCAGTGCGCGGTGATCGCTCCAGATGCTCCACAGGTTGAGCCCGCGCCGGTGCGGGCCCTCGCGCGTGGCCTGCACTGCGAGGCGCACGTTCTCGAGCACCGTCAGGTTGGGAAATAGGTTGGTCAGTTGGAAGGCCCGGCCCAGCCCTGCGCGCGTGCGCGCCGAGGCGCTCAGGCCCGAGAGCAGCTGGCCGTCCAGCGACACCGTGCCGGCGCTGGCCTTGAGCTGCCCCGAGATGAGATTGAAGTAGGTGGTCTTGCCCGCACCGTTCGGGCCGACGATCGCCGTCAGCGTGCCGGGTGCGAAGGCGCAGCTCACGGCGTTGACCGCGACATGGCCACCAAAGCGGATCGTCAGATCCTTGGTTGCGAGCATGGGATAGAGGAAGAAGGATGCGGGTACCGGACGCAGTGCATGCACTGCGTCCGGGGTCCGTTGTCTCAGCGCTTGTTCTTGATCGGAATGTCCATCTCCGACGCCTTGATCTCGTGCACCAGCTCCGGCACGCCCCAGGCGAAGGCCGGGTCGGCCTTGATCTTGAAGTGATACATGCTCTGCAGCGCCTGGTGGTCTTCCTTGCGGAAGGTCATCGGGCCCTTGGGCGTGTCGAAGGTCATGCCTTCCATCGTCGAGATCAGCTTGTTGGTGCCGGTGTCGCCGCCCGTCTTCTTGAGCGCCGTCACCACCGCCATCGCGGCGCTGAAGCCGCCGGCGGTGAAGAAGTCCGGCGGCGTCTTGAATTCCTTGTAGTGTGCCGCGACCAGGGCCTCGTTCACCGGGTTCTTCGGGATGCCGAAGTAGTAGTAGGTTGCGCCTTCCATGCCCGGGAACTGCTTGTAGCTGGCCATGGCGGGCAGGATGTTGCCGCCGGTGGCGATCTCGATGCCGTAGCGCTTCAGGTCGAGGTCGGCGATCTTGAAGGGGTTGCCCGCGCCGGCCCACACGATCCAGATCACCTTGCGGCCCGGCAGGTCCTTGAGCTTGTCGATCAGCCGCTGCGCGCCGGCGGTGAAGTCGGTGGTGTTCTGCGGCAGGTATTCCTCATGGACGATCTTGGCCTTCTTGACCGCGTCCTTGAAGGCCTTCACGCCGTCGCGGCCGAAGGCGTAGTCCTGCGCCAGCGTCGCGATGCTGACGCCCGGCTTGTCGAGCGCCACCGCATTGCTGATCGCGTCCTGGCTCGAGTTGCGGCCGGTGCGGAAGATGTACTTGTTCCACTTGTCGCCGGTGATCGAGTCGGCCACCGCAGGCTCGACCAGCAGGATCTTCTTGTACTCCTCGGCCACCGGCAGCATCGCCAGCGCCACGCCCGAGGACGTGGGGCCCACTGCCAGCGCCGCCTTGTCGTCCGCATAGGCCGCGGCCAGCAGCGACTTGCCGAGATCGGGCTTGCCCTGGTCGTCCTTCTCGATGACAACGATCTTCTTGCCGTTGACGGCCATGGTGCCGCCGGTGGCGTAGTTCAAGCCCATCATGAGGCCGGTCTGCGTCTGCTTGCCATAGGCTTCCAGCGGGCCGGTCTTGCTATAGACATGGGCGATGCGGATCTCGTTGGACTGGGCCAGCGCGGGGGTGCTCAGCGTGGAGGCGCCAAGAGCGGCGACGGCCGCAAGGGCGACCAGATGGCGACGGTGCATTCTTTGTCTCCTGAGGATGGATGACTGAATATTGCACAGTTCGTGCCAGGTGCAATCGCGTTGAAAGACAAGGACTTTCCCTCACGTCCCAAATGACAAGGCTGGAATAAGGACACCCAGATTGACCGAATTTCAGTCACATGCACGTTTCTCAGTCAGGGTTTTCCATGGCCGCGGGCGTGTCGCCAATAGATGGCCGCGTCCCCTCATGCCGCAGCGACCCGCGTTTCCGGGGCCGCGAACGCTACGCCGCGCCTGACAAGACGCCTTCAGTTGGCGCTTGAAGTCCACCAAAGACCATCGCCTTGCGGATGCGCGCAGCAGCTTCATTGGCACGGCGGGCAATGTCCATGAGTGAGGATGTGTCTGCAGCGTCGTTCGCGAGCATGCGCAGGTGGACTTCGGTCATGCCTTCCTCGGCGACCAGCACGTCGGCGAGCAGTTCACCGAGACTGCGCTGTTGGCCTACCAGAGGCTTCTCGAGGTGCTCGCCCCAAAAAACCAGCAGTGCGCCCACCATGGATATTGCCGACCAGAGCAGTTGCAGGTTGATTGAAAGTGACCCTGCAGTCTGGGCGGCCAACATCGCCGCACCCAGAATGCTTGCGAATCCGCCACTCAGGCGCGAGAGGCGCGCGCGCTGCATGCGCTTTCCGATCTCCTGGACGATGAAAGGCACGGCAACCTTCGAAGCGGCCAGCGTTTCGGCGACCAGCGCCTGCAACGCCTTCTTGCGACGAATGGATGCCGCTGCGGCCTCTGTCGTTCTTGGACCCAGTACAAAGCGAGTGTCGAAGAGTTCCTGCTCTTCAGGAAACTGAGCCCGAAGTCGATTCAATGCGGCCGGCTGGAGCGCCGCCAGTAGCGAGGCAAGGCCGCGTGTGGGAACCGGATCCGAAGGGCCGTTCACGTCGACATCATTCTCTTGGAGGCCCGCAGCGCTGACCGGCGACTCAGCCGCACCGACAGTGCCTTGTGCGTCTTCACTCCGGCGAAGACTGCCAGTATCCAGTAAAGGACGCAGGCGACGAGAAGTGGCCAGAACAGCACAGTTCCTTGTTGGCCGAATATCCAAACCGTCATGAAAGCGCCTGGAAAGAAGAGCAATGCGAACGCGCAAGCGTAGAGCAGGATCGTCGCCGCGGCCAGGGCAGCAAACGCCAAGCCTTCCATCAGGCCGGTCGCCGGATGGCGGATACAACGCCAGAGCCAGGCTTGGAATGCCTCTCGCCCTGCCCATCCTCCCAGGAGGATGAATACTGCCGCAGCGAGAGCGAAGAACGGCGCCAGTGCGACGTACAGCAGGATTCGTCCCACCCGCGCGGCGATATATCGAACGTGGTTCTGAGGCAGCTCCGGGGTTGGCAGCTGCGGGAACGAGCGCAGGAAGGCCGCCCGACTTGTGCGGAACATGACCAGGCTTGCCGCCGCACCCAAAAGATAGGTTGGACCCATGGCTTCCCAAATCGAAAGAAGGCGCCCGGGGCTTCGTGCCGCGGCATAGAGTCGCACCGCGAGCGATCCGCTCTTGACCGCCGTGCTTCCCAGATGCAATCGGGCGAGGTGAAGCTGACGCGACTTGGCAAAGCCTTCCAGTGCGGCCTGATCGACGAGGAGCGCTTCGTGCTTGCCGAAGGCACCCAGCAATGCTCCAGTCGTGTCCGCATCGAAGGCGCCCTTGATCGCTTCTGCCATCTGGACGTCAGTCACTTGCCTGGCAAAGCCTGCAGTGGCGCCACCACAATACGAAGAGCACCCGGCGCTGATGATTCTTACATCCGACGCGCCTGCCAGATCCTCCAGTTCGGAGAAGCGAAGCGTTCGTATCGTTTCACCTCCAGCGCCGCGCAGGACGAACGCCGTGTCTTCGACGTGGCCGACGACGACCAGGACGCCGCCTCGCATCCGTTCGAGCGTATGGGCAAGGGCACTTTCGACGAGAGCGTCTGCGCTCAGCAGGCGGTCCCCCGCGGCGCTCGCCATCAGGCGGAGCGAATCGACATCGCTCGGTGCGAACATCGCGGCGACCTGCATCCGCTCGCGCTTCACGGACTGCGCCAAGGCCTGGGCCACCTCGGTCGGGATATGCGATTCGGCCGGGGTCAGAAGACCTGGGTAGATCTGCTTGAAGTAGCTCGTCCGACCTGAAACCACCTGGCCGAGGACCCGCAACGGGCCAGTGGTCGGCTCGACGACGAAGACCTCTCCCTGCCCCAACAACTGCTTCATGTTCGGACCGAGGTTGGCCGCGCTCTCGCGCGACAGGACAAATCGCCTGGGCGCTGCAGATCCTTTCGGTTGAACCCGTGCCACGAGATCTGCGACGTCATCGGTGCTACTCGCAAGCGCGTGCCCCGCCGCGTCGCCGAGTTCCATGAAAAGCCTGGAACCATGCACGTCGACATAGACCACGCCCGCCCCGAGTCCTGCAGAGGCGGCCAGCACCTGCGTCTTGGACAACCGGGCCGACAACGGTGCCGCATGGCCCGCGGTTTTGCTGGCCTTTCCCAATTCCGCGAGCCAGCCGGCCTGCGCAGCGCCGGCGGCCGCGAGCAGCGCAGCCAGGACCAGGCCGCCAAACAGCCTTTGCATGGGTCAGCCTCCAAAAGCAAGCATCGACCGTCAACGGAACCGCCGTCACCAGCTTACAGACATCCTCTGCAACTCGCCATCCTCCAGATGGGGGCTGCGGGTGCACCCGAAGGCGCAACCAGCACTCAGTCCCGGCCGTCCAGCCGCTCGTAGAGCGTCGCGCGCGAGATCTTCAGCAGCCGCGAGGCCGCCAGCTTGTTGCCCCCGGTCGCCGCCATCGCCGCGGCAATGGCCTTGCGCTCCAGCTCCGCGACCTGCTCGGCCAGCGGGCGCAGCAGGGCCTTGTCGTCGCCAGCGGTCCTGCCCGGCGCCGGTTGCAGCGGGTCGGGCGCGGCGATCTTCTCCTGCCCGGTCTCGCGCAGGATGCGCTCCAGCTGCGCCGCGTCGATTCGCTGCGAGTCGCTGCGCATGGTGACCTGTTCCAGCACGTTGCGCAGCTCGCGGATGTTGCCGCGCCAATGCTGCGCGGCCAGCAGCGCCAGTGCGTCGGGCATCAGCTCGGGCGGGGCCTCGCCGCTGCGCAGCGCCATGTCCTCGCCCAGCGCTTCGACCAGCGCGGGGATGTCGGCGCGCCGCTCGCGCAGCGGCGGCACGCGCACCGGCAGTACGTTGAGGCGGTAATAGAGGTCTTCGCGGAAGCGCCCTTCCCGCACCAGCGCCGGCAGGTCGCGCGAGGTGGCGGCGATCACGCGCGCGTCGAAGGGCACCAGCTTGTTGGAGCCCAGCGGTTCGATCTCGCCCTCCTGCAGCGCGCGCAGCAGCTTGGCCTGCAGCGGCAGCGGCATGTCGCCGATCTCGTCGAGGAAGAGCGTGCCGCCGTCGGCCAGCTTGAACTTGCCCTCGCGTGCCTTGCGGTCGGCGCCGGTGTAGGCGCCCGGCGCCACGCCGAAGAACTCGGCCTCCAGCAGCGTGTCGGGCACGGCCGCGATGTTCACGCTGACGAAAGCGCTTCGGGCCCGGGCCGAGGCGGCATGGATCGCGTGCGCCAGCAGCTCCTTGCCGGTGCCGGTCTCGCCCAGCAGCAGCACCGGGCTGGAGGACTGCGCCGCGCGCCGCGCATGGCGCTTGACCTCCACCGCCGCCGGGCTGGCGCCGATGAAGCTGGCGAAGGTGTACTTGGAGCGCCGCTGGCCGTCCGCCGACTGCTGCCAGAGCGGGTTGTTGCGCTGGCTCGCAAGCTCGCGCCGCGCGTCGTCGAGGTCGCGTTGCAGCAGCGCGAACTTGCTGATCAGCGGCTGCAGCGTGTCCTCGGGATGGTCGAAGAGCACGATGCCGATGGCGCCGATCACTGCGCCGGCCGCACCGTCCTCGCGCTCCTCGCGCAGCGGAATGCGGCTGACCACGAAGGTGCCGGCCTTGTTGGTGAGCAGGTCGATCAGGATCGGCTCGCCAGTCTCCAGCACGCGGTGCATCAGCGTGTTGGGCACCACCTCCTCCACTGAATGGCCGAGGAACTGGTCGATCGACGAGAAGCCCAGCGCCGGCAGGAAGCGGCGGTAACCCTCGTTGACCCAGACGATGCGGCCGCTGCGGTCGACCAGGAACATGCCCTGGCTGATGCTGGAGAACAGATGGAACATCGAGCGCGCTGCCAGCGCCAGGATGCCTTCGGCATCGAGCGGCAGTGCGGCGGTAGGCGCGGTAACGGCTGACATTCCGGGATCGTAGCCTGTGCATCAATCGACGCCATCAACGTCATCAATGGCGTTGTCGCAACTGGCTACGATGCAGGGTTTTTCGATCTGCGGCAGGGGCTTGCAGGCGCGCGGGTGCGGTCTTGCTATGCTGCGCGCCTTGCCCTGCCCACCGGCTGCATCCGGCGCCAGCGACGCGACCCACCCGGTCGCCAGCCACGCCACTTTTTGCGGAACCTCATGAGGAACTCCCGGCTTCGCGCGCTCTGCTTCGCGCTTCCCTTCGCGCTCCCACTGGCGTTCTCGGCCTGCACGCTCCCGCGCCCGCCGGAGAAGGCCACGGCACCAACGCCCGCCCAGTGGAGCACGCCACTGCCCCACGGCGGCTCGCTGCCCGTGCTTGCCGACTGGTGGCGACAGCTCGACGACCCACTGCTGGTCGAGCTGATCGACGCGGCCCAGGCCGCCAGCCCCACCGTGGCGAGCGCCGCCGCGCGCATCGCCGAGGCGCGGGCTTCGCGCGTGGCTGCCGGCGCGGCACTGGCACCCAACCTCGGCGCCAACGCCTCGGCCAGCCGCAGCAATTCGCCCACCAGCGGCTTCAGCGGACTTGGCGGCACCGGCAGCACGGGCGCCAGCGCGGCGAGCACCTCGATCCCCGCGATCACCACGCTCCAGGCCGGCCTGCAGTCGAACTGGGAGGTGGACCTGTTCGGCGGCCTGCGCGCCACCCGCGACGCCAGCGAGGCCCGGCTCGACAGCGCCGACGCCAGGTGGCACGAGGCGCGCGTCTCGGTGGCGGCCGAGACCGCCAATGCCTATTTCGGCGAGCGCGCCTGCCGGCGCCAGCTCGCCGTGGCCATCGACGACACCCGGTCGCGGGCCGAGACCGCGCGCCTCAACGACCTGTCGGCGCGCGCCGGCTTCACCGCGCCGGCCGAAGCCGCGCTGGCGCGCGCCGGCGCCTCCGACGCCTCGGCCAGGCTGACCCAGCAACGTGCCCAGTGCGCCCTGCTGCGGCAAGCGCTGGTCGCGCTCACCGGCATCGATGGCCCGACGCTGCAGGCCCGGCTGCAGGCCGCGCCGGTCGAGCGCACGCTGCCGGCCGTGCATCCTGTCGGCAGCGTGCCCGCCGAGGTGCTGGCCCAGCGGCCCGACGTGTACGCGGCCGAGCTCGGCGTAGCCGCCGCCAGCGCCGAAGCCGGCTCGGCGCTGG
>NZ_LMTS01000158.1:138368-172413 GCF_001541225.1 Variovorax sp. WDL1
CTTCCCGCGCCTGACCCTGCAGGGCTCCATCGGCCGGCTGCAGTTCCGCACCAGCGGCTTGCGGGAGACGGTCGACACCTGGAGCATCGGCCCGGTGGCGCTGTCCGTGCCGATCTTCGACGGCGGCACCCTGGCCGCCAATGTGGACGCCGCGCGGGCCCGCTACGACGAAGCCGTCGCGCTCTACCGCGGCAACGTGCGCCAGGCGGTACGCGAGGTCGAGGAGGCGCTGATCAACCTGCAGAGCACCGACCAGCGCGCCGGCGACGCCGACGCCGCGGTGCAGAACTACCAGGCTTCCTTCGACGCCACCAGCGCGCGCTACCAGAGCGGGCTGGCCAGCCTGTTCGAGCTGGAGGACTCGCGCCGCACCCTGTTCGCGGCGCAGACCGCGCGCGTCTCGCTGCAGCGGGAGCGCGCCGAGGCATGGGTTGCGCTCTACCGCACCAGCGGCGGCGGCTGGTCGCGCCCGGGGACCGAAACGACAAGCACCTCTTCGATCGCGAAGCCAGCGAACTAGCTCTTATGACCAGAATGAAGCGTTCCACCCTCCTCGTCATCGTGGCCGTGCTGGCGCTGCTGCTCGCGGCAGCGGCCTTCATGTTCTCGCGCGGCAAGCCGGCCGAACAGGCCGCTGGCAAGCCCAAGGAAGCCGCCGCCCAGCCGCGGCCCGCGCTCACCGTGACGGTGGCCAAGCCGGAAACCAGCGAGCTCACCATCACGCTGGCCGCCAACGGCAACGTTGCCGCGTGGCAGGAAGCGAGCATCGGCTCCGAATCCACAGGCCTGCGCCTGGCCGAAGTCCGCGTCAACGTGGGCGATGTGGTCAAGAAGGGCCAGGTGCTCGCCACCTTCTCGCAGGAGACCGTGCAAGCCGATGTGGCGCAGGCCCGCGCCGCGCTGGCCGAGGCCAGGGCGACCGCTGCCGACGCCGCCGGCAACGCCGCGCGCGCCCGTACCCTGCAGGCGACCGGCGCGCTCAGCCAGCAGCAGATCAACCAGTACCAGACGGCGGAGCAGACCGCGAAGGCGCGCGTCGCGGCGGCCGAGGCCGTGCTGGCCGCGCAACAGGTGCGCGGCCGCAACACCCAGGTGCTGGCGCCCGACGACGGCGTGATCTCGTCGCGCACCGCCACCGTGGGCAGCGTGCTCGGCGCCGGCACAGAGCTGTTCCGGCTGATCCGCCAGGGCCGTCTCGAGTGGCGCGCGGAGGTGACCTCGGCCGAGCTGGCTCGCGTCGCCGTCGGCACCCCGGCCGTGATCACCAGCGCCAGCGGCGCCCAGGTCGACGGCAAGGTGCGCAGCATTGCGCCGACCGTGGATCCGCAGACCCGCAATGCGCTGGTCTACGTCGACATCCCCGGCGTCCAGCAGACGAACGCCGTCAAGGCCGGCATGTTCGCGCGCGGCGAGTTCCAACTCGGCCGCAGCAGCGCGCTGACCGTGCCGCAGGCGGCCGTCGTGCCGCGCGACGGCTTCAACCACCTGCTTGTGCTGCAGCCCGACAACCGGGTCGCGCAACTGAAGGTCGAGACCGGCCGCCGCGTGGGCGACCGCGTCGAGATCACCACCAAGCTGCCGGACGACGCGCGCATCGTGGTCCAGGGCGCCGGCTTCCTGAACGACGGCGACCTGGTGCGGGTGGTGGATGCGCTGCCGGCGAAGCGGAGTGCGCCCTGATGAACGTCTCCGCCTGGTCCATCCGAAACCCCATCCCCGCGGTGATGCTGTTCGTGCTGCTCACCTTCGCCGGGCTGCTGTCCTTCAACGCGATGAAGGTGCAGAACTTTCCCGACATCGACCTGCCCACGGTGACCGTCTCGGTCTCGCTGCCCGGCGCTGCGCCCTCGCAGCTCGAGAACGACGTGGCGCGCAAGATCGAGAACTCGATCGCCACCGTCCAGGGCCTCAAGCACATCACGACCAAGGTGCAGGACGGCGCGGCCACGATGATCGTCGAGTTCCGGCTCGAGAAGCCGGTGCAGGAAGCGGTCGACGACGTACGCTCGGCGGTGCAGCGCGTGCGCGCCGACCTGCCGGCGGACGTGCGCGACCCGGTCATCAACAAGCTGGACTTCGCGGCCCAGCCAGTGCTGGCCTTCACCATCGCCTCCTCGCGCATGGACCCGGAGGCGCTGAGCTGGTTCGTCGACGACACCGTCACCAAGAAGCTGCTGGCCATCAGCGGCGTGGGCGCGGTGAACCGGGTGGGCGGCGTCACGCGGCAGGTTCACGTCGACCTCGACCCGGGCCGGCTGCAATCGCTCGGGGCCACCGCGGCCGACATCTCGCGCCAGCTGCGCCAGGTGCAGACCGAGAGCGCCGGCGGGCGCACCGACCTGGGCGGCAGCGAGCAGCCGGTGCGCACGCTGGCCACCGTGCGCTCGGCCGAGGAGCTGCGCGACATGCAGATCCCGCTGTCGGACGGCCGCAGCATCCGGCTCGACCAGGTGGCGCGCGTCTCCGACACCATTGCCGAGCCGCGCGCCGCTGCCCTGCTCGACGGAAAGCCGGTGGTCGGCTTCGAGGTCGCGCGCAGCCGCGGCGCGAGCGAGGTCGAGGTCGGCGGCGCGGTGCAGAAGGCGCTGGCCGAGCTGCGTGCGCAGCATCCCGACATCCAGCTCACCGAGGCCTTCAACTTCGTCGATCCGGTGCAGGAGGAATACGACGGCTCGCTGCACCTGCTCTACGAAGGCGCCCTGCTGGCGGTGATCGTGGTCTGGCTGTTCCTGCGCGACTGGCGCGCCACCTTCGTCTCCGCCGTCGCGCTGCCGATGTCGGCCATCCCCGCCTTCATCGGCATGTACCTGCTGGGCTTCTCGATCAACGTCGTCACGCTGCTGGCGCTGTCGCTGGTGGTCGGCATCCTGGTGGACGACGCGATCGTGGAGGTGGAGAACATCGTGCGCCACCTTCGCATGGGCAAGACGCCCTACCAGGCGGCGATGGAGGCGGCCGACGAGATCGGCCTGGCGGTGATCGCCACCACCTTCACGCTGATCGCGGTGTTCCTGCCCACCGCCTTCATGAGCGGCGTGGCCGGCAAGTTCTTCAAGCAGTTCGGCTGGACCGCCTCGCTCGCGGTCTTCGCCTCGCTGGTGGTGGCGCGGATGCTCACGCCGATGATGGCCGCCTACATCCTGAAGCCGCTGGTCGGCGCCGAGAAGGAGCCGCGCTGGCTCAGCTTCTACATGCGGCTGGCCGAGCGCAGCCTGCGGCACCGCTTTACCACCATGGTGCTGGCCACCCTCTTCTTCTTCGGCTCGCTCGCGATGATCCCGCTGCTCAAGACCGGCTTCATCCCGGCCGACGACAACTCGCAGACGCAGGTCTACCTCTCGCTGCCGCCGGGCGCGACACTGGCCCAGACGCTGGCCATGGCCGAGGAGACCCGGCAGCGGGTGATGGCCGTGGAGCACGTGAAGAGCGTCTACACCACCGTGGGCGGCGGCAGCGCGGGCGGCGATCCCTTCGCCAGTTTCGGCACGCCGGAGACGCGCAAGGCCACGCTCACCATCAAGCTGGCCGACCGCGGCGACCGCCCGCGCAAGCAGGGCATCGAGAACAACATCCGCAAGACGCTCGAAACCCTGCCCGGCGTGCGCACGACCGTCGGCCTCGGCGGCTCGGGCGAGAAGTACATCCTGGTGCTGACCGGCGAGGAGCCGCACGCGCTCACGGCCGCGGCGCGCGCGGTCGAGAAGGACCTGCGCACCATCCCCGGCCTGGGCAACATCACCTCCACCGCCAGCCTGATCCGGCCCGAGATCGCGGTGCGGCCCGACTTCGCCCGCGCGGCCGACCTGGGCGTCACCAGCTCGGCCATTGCCGAGACCCTGCGCGTGGCCACGCTGGGCGACTACGACCAGGCGCTGGCCAAGCTCAATCTGGCGCAGCGCCAGGTGCCGATCGTGGTGAAGCTGGAGGACTCGGCGCGGCAGGACCTGTCGCTGCTGGAACGCCTGACCGTCCCCGGTGCGCGCGGCCCGGTGATGCTGAGCCAGGTCGCCACCCTCACGATGGAAGGCGGCCCGGCGGTGATCGACCGCTACGACCGCTCGCGCAACGTCAACTTCGAGATCGAGCTCTCGGGCGTCGGCCTCGGCGACGCCAAGAAGGCGGTGGAGGCCCTGCCCTCGGTGCGCAACCTGCCGCCCGGCGTGCGCGTGGCGGAGGTGGGCGATGCCGAAATGATGAGCGAGCTGTTCGCCAGCTTCGGCCTGGCAATGCTGACCGGCGTGCTGTGCATCTACATCGTGCTGGTGCTGCTCTTCAAGGACTTCCTGCATCCGGTCACCATCCTGTGCGCGTTGCCGCTGGCGCTGGGCGGGGCCTTCATCGGCCTGCTGCTGGGGCAGCAGGCGCTGTCGATGCCGTCGATGATTGGCTTCATCATGCTGATGGGCGTGGCCACCAAGAACTCGATCCTGCTGGTGGAGTACGCGATCGTGGCGCGCCGCGACCACGGCATGACGCGCTGGGAGGCGCTGCGCGACGCGTGCCACAAGCGCGCGCGGCCGATCATCATGACCACGCTGGCCATGGGCGCGGGCATGGCGCCCATCGCCTTCGGATGGAGCGCGGCCGACTCCAGCTTCCGCGCGCCGATGGCAATGGCGGTGATCGGCGGGCTGATCACCTCCACGGTGCTGAGCCTGCTGGTGGTGCCGGCCGTGTTCACCTACGTGGACGACATCGAGCACTGGCTGCATCGGATGGTGGCGCGCATCCGCGGGCGCCGGCCCGACCCGGCCGATGCGCCGGAGGGTCCGCCGCCGCTTGCGCGCGAACAGCCGGCCGCTCACTGAGGTGTCCGCAGCACGAACGCTCCTGCTGCTGGGCGCGGCCACCCTGGGGCTCGGCTTCGCGTTCGACGGGCGCCTGCCCGCACGCCCCCTGCTTCTGCCGGCGATGCATACGGAGCCGCTCCAGACAGCGGTCGCAGAGCCGGCCTTCGCCACGCACGTCGGCGGCGTCGACTATCGGATCGCACCGGTCGCCGACTACGACATCGCCGGGCTGGTCGTCAGCCGGCATGACGCCGACGCCTGGTGGGACTGGATTCACGCGGCGAGCAACGACCACCTCAACGTGGTGGACCTCTGCCTGATCTGGGGCGCCAATGCCGCCGACGGCGCCTACGAAAAGATGTCCTTCTCGAGTGGCCAGTTCGTGTGCTACGTGAGCAGCGAGGACGCCTCGGTGTGGCGGCCGGAGTACCTCCGGTCCCTGTCCAACAATCACCTGCTGACCGACAGCGCGGCGGTCGCGCGGCGCCTTCGCGGAGTGCGCGTCGGCGACCAGGTTCGCTTGCGCGGCCAGCTCGCGAGCTACAGCCACGACGCGGGCTTTGCCTTCACCCGCGGCACTTCGCTGACGCGCGAGGACACCGGCAACGGCGCGTGCGAGACCCTGTTCGTGCGCGACCTGGAGGTCTTGCGCCGGGCGCCGGCGTGGCCGCGTTGGCTGCAATGGCTGGGCACGCTGCTGGTCGTCGCGGGGCTGTGGCGCTGGTACGCGGCGCCGCACCGGCCGCGCTAGCTCGGCAGCACGCCCTTCGCCTACCCGCCTTCGCTGCAGCCGCGCACAATGTCGGGCCGCGCCCCATGCAATGCTGTGGGAGCCTTGTGACGGAGAACACCGTGAAGCCTTCCCAGCTGCCCCGTTCCTTCTTCCTTTGCGCCGGCCTGGCAGCGCCCTTTGCCGCGCCGGCCCAGCCGGCCCCCGACGCACTCCAGCAGCGCTACGAGCGCGAGATCGCGGCGTGCAACAACGGCACCCTCGCCGCACCGGCGCGCGAAGCCTGCATCCGTGCCGCAGGCACGGCGCTCGACCGCGCGCGCGGCGGTCCGCCGGCCGAGGTGCCCCAGCCCTCGGCGGACGGACGCGCCACGATCGTGGCACCGCCCGGCGCCGCTCCCTCGAGCGGTTCGGACGCCGTTACCTCAGGGGACGGCCGCGCCACCATCGTGCGGCCGGCCGGCCAGGGGGCGCCGCAGCGGTAGCGCGGGCCCGCGCCCATTCACCGCACCGGGCAATTGGCGATTCAGCCTTCGGCCGGCGCCGGCACGACGGCCGCCTCGTCGTGCACGCCACTGTCCTTGCGCAAGGTCGCGATCAGCTCGTCCAGCGCACTGACCGCGCCTTCCGCATCGCGGGCCCGCAGGCATTGCACGACCTTTCGCCGAAGCGGAAACGCCTCGGGCCTCGGCCGCGCGGGGATCACGTGAGTCATCCGCTCGCGCAGCACGGTGGTCATCGTCTGCGCCATGAGCCGCAGGGCCTCGTTGTGACCGGCCAGGGCAATCGACGAGAAGAAGCGCGCCGTGGCCTCGATGCGCTGCGCAAGCGCGTCCTTGCCCTGGTGCTGCTCGATCTCGTCCGCGGCGGCTTCGATCACGTCCACCTCCGCATCGGAGGCCCGCTCGCAGGCCAGCCGAAGCAGAGTGCCGTAGAGCGCTCGGTAGGCCTCGTCGATGTCGGCCGTGCCGAGTTGTCCCCCGAGCACCAGCTTGCGCAGCGACTCGGCCAGCATCATGTAGGCGCCCTTGTAGAACACCAGCGCATGGTCGGCCGAACCGGTGGTCATGTGCTTCACCTCGCCGATGAAGATCTCGTGGTCGCCGGCCTCGTGGCGCGCATGCACACGGCATTCGAAGCTGGCAAGGCAGTCGTCGATGAGCGGTGTCCCGAGCGGACCCGGACGCCAGGCCACGCCCTCGAACTTGTCGGCGACCTTGCTCGATGCAAACCGGGCGGACAGCACGTCCTGGCTCTGCGACAGGATGTTGATGGCAAAGGTATCAGCCTCCACGAACGCGCGCAGCAGGCTGCTCGCCTTGCGCAGGCTGAAGAGCACCAGGGGCGGCTCGAGCGAGACCGAGCTGAACGAGTTGCAGGTCAGCCCGGCAGGCCTCCCGTCGGCGGCATTGGTCGTGATGACGGCCACCCCCGTCGGAAAACACCCCAGCAACTGGCGAAAAAGCTTGGGCTCGATGGCATCGAGATGCGGCGTCGGATGGCTCATGGTGTCTTCGTCCCCTGGCGCATGAAGAGTTGAACGATGTTGCCCTCGGGGTCGCGCAGCGACAGCACCGCGCCGTGCGAGCCCATGTCCCGCGTGCCGAGTACCTCGCCGCCCGCCGCTGCCACACGCTCGGCGGTGGCGGCGATGTCGTCCACTTCGAACACCATGACGACGCCGCTCGTCGCAGGCAGCGCTTCTTCGCGGCAAGCCAGGGCGACGCTGGTGTTGCCCACCCCGTACTGGATCCAACGATCCTTGTCGCGGAACTTGAGCTGCAGCCCCAGTGCCGATTCGTAGAAGGCATGGAGTTCGGCCGGCCGCTCGGCCACCACGAACACATTCTGCAGGCGCTTTGGCGATTCCATGGTGTGGCTCACGGTGCGTTGTTGTAGACGTTGGCCAGGGAGGCTTTCAGGAAGCCGCCATCGACCACGATGTCCTGCCCGTTGATGTACGTGGATGCATCGCTCGCCAGGAACGAGACGGCGCCTGCGATGTCCGCAGGGACGCCGATGCGCCGAGCAGGAATCCTGGAGGTGCGGGTCTTCAGCACCGCCTCGTCGCGGTAATGCACTTCCGACAACGGCGTGCGGATCATGCCGGGGCTGACGGAGTTCGCACGAATGCCGCGCGGCCCCCATTCCACGGCCATCTGATGGGTCAGCGCCCGCATGGCGGCCTTGGTCGGCCCGTAGGCACCGACCCGTGTGGACACCTGCGCCGCGATCGACGCCACGTTGACGATGCTGCCGGCCTCCTGGTCGAACATCATCGGCACCAATGCCTGCGCGCACAGCAAGGCGCCGCGAAGGTTCACATGGAAGATGCGGTCCCACAAGTCGATCGGAAAGTCCTCGAGGGCCACGGGCGACGAGGTGATGGCTGCGTTGTTCACCAGCACGTCGCAGCGACCGAAGCGAGAACGCGTCAGCCCGGCCATCTCTGCGATCGAAGCGGGGTCCGAGATATCGCAGTGCACGACCAGGCCGCCATTGGCTTCGGCGGGCGCGGCCGGATAGCTGATGTCGACGTGGACCACCTGCGCACCGATGGCGCGAAGGTGCTCGCAGATGGCGAGGCCGAGACCTCCGGCGGCGCCGGTGACGACGGCCACCTTGCCTTCCAGGGCATGGCTGTCGAAAGGGTTGGTAGAAGACATCGGTGACAGTGCTTCAGGCCGCCACGGCGTTCATCGACTCGACTTCCTTGCGGATGGCCGGGATGATCTTCTCGCCCCACAGCTCGATCTGGCGCAGCATGGTCTCCTGGTCGACGTCGCCCAGCTGCGTCTGCAGGGCAATGTGCTTGGGGCGCAGGATGCTGATCTCTTCCAGCATCTTGTCGATCACCTGGTTGACCGAACCCACCGGCAGGTTCTTGCGCAGTTGCTCGAAGCTCGGGTCGGTCGGCGACGGCACTTCCTTGACCATGTACCCATCGTCGGACTGCGCACGGCGGAACTTGAGGCTTTCCGAGATGCGGCGCTGGAAGCGCGCGTTGTCCAGGTAGGCGTCGATCTCGGACTGCTTGTCGGAGGCAAACGCACAGCGCAGGAAGCCGAACTTCACGTCGTCATCGAGATCGGCGCCGTTGTCCTGCGCCACCTTTTCCAGGCGGTCGCGCAGGGACACGATGGCGTCCGTGCCATTGAGAAGTGCCGTTACGAAGAGGTTGTGGCCTTCGCGCACGCCGCGCCCCAGCGTCACGGGGTTGCCCGAGGTGATCCACAGCGGAGGCATCGGGTCCTGCAAAGGGCGCACGGCGATGGAGCTGGGCGGCAGCTTGAGAAACTTGCCGTCGTATTCCACGATCTTCTGGGTCAGGCCCTTGGGAATGATGTCCAGGAACTCGTTGTAGATCGCGCCCGAGTCCTCGATCTTCACGCCGAAGCGTTCGAACTCGAACTCCTGGTAGCCCGAGCCGATGCCGAGTTCCAGGCGACCATTCGACACCGTGTCCACGAAGCCCACTTCGGCCAGGAAGCGCGCGGGGTGGTACAGCGGAAGAATGCAGACGGCAGAGCCCAGCCGGATGCGCTGGGTCCTGGCCGCCATGTGCGCGATCATCATCAGCGGCGACGGCGAGAGCGAGTAGTTGTTGAAGTGATGCTCGGCATACCAGGCCGTGTTGAAGCCGGCCTGCTCGGCCACCACGGTCTGCTCGATCGAGTTCTGGATGACTTGCTGCGAACTCTGGTGATAGCCACGTTGCTGCGCGAGGATGAATACGCCGAATTCCATGTTTTCTCCGAGTCGATGGGTGGATGTGCGATGAGGGAATTCTGCGGTTGGACTCGTCCTTCGGGAATATGGAAGGAGCGTGGTTCAGTCCTGCAGAAAAGTGCGGGATACCGTCGCGCTGCGGGCTCTCATCGCTGCGCGCCAAGAAAAAAGACCGGAGCCTGTGGGCCCCGGTCTGTCTTTCCGAGCGGCGCGAGCGCCCTGCCGCCTACTTGTCCTTCAGGCCTGTTGTTTTCGCCAGTCCCTGCCAGATGGCGGCGTCCTTCTTGATCGATTCCGCGAACTGCCTGGCGGATCGCGCCGGGGGAACGATCATGTTCTGCCCTTCGATCTTCTGCCGCACCTCGTCGGTCTTCTGCAAGCGGTTGATCTCCGCGTTGAGCCGATCGATGATTTCCACGGGCGTTCCTGCAGGGGCGAACACGCCGTACCAGCCGTCCGCCTCGAACTTGTATCCCTGCTCCGACAGCGTGGGCAGGTCCTGCGTGGCAGGCCAGCGTTGAGACCCCGTCTGGCCCAGTCCCACCAGCCGGCCATTCTTCATGTGCGGAATGGGCGACTGGATGTCCGTGAAGCCGACGCTGATGTTGTTGGCGATCAGGTCGGTCACTTCAGTGACGAGCGTCTTGTACGGCGCATGGGGCATGTCGAGCCCGTAGTGCGCCTTGATGCCTTCCATGGCCAGGTGGCCGGACGAGCCGGTGCCCCAGGAGCCATAGGCGAGCTTGCCGGGGTTGGCCTTGGCATAGGCCACCATGTCCGCGAGGTTCTTGAAACCCATGCTCGGGTTCGCCACCAGCAAGATGCCCGCCGCGCCCACCTGCGTGATCGGGACCAGGTCCTTTTCGGCGTCGTACGGAAGCTTGGGGTGGATCACCGGGTTGATGAGGATGGCAGACGACGGCGCAAACAGCAGTGTGTAGCCATCGCCCGCCGCCTTGGCCACGGTGTCGCAAGCGATCAGGCCATTGGCGCCGGCCTTGGGCTCCACCACCACCGGCTGCTTCAGCACCTTCGACAGGGGCTCCGCGATCAGGCGGGCAAAGGTATCGCCGCCTGCGCCGGCCGAACCGGCAACCACCAGGCGGATGGGGCGCGCAGGCCAGCTGCCCGTGTTGGCAAAGGCGCTGACACCAGCGCCGAGCAGCATGCCGCCGAGCAGGACAGTGCGTCGATTGAGGGGGGTGTGGATCATGAGGTCTCCTTGTATTGGCTGCGTGGTAGTGAAGGACCGCCTACGCAGCGAGCGCGCGAGCTTTGGGCTGGTTGCGTTCCAGCTCCTTGTTGATGGCGGGAATGATTCTTTCGCCCCAGAGAGCGATCTGCTTGAGCATGGTCTTCTGGTCGAAGTCGCCCAGCTGGGTCTGCAGCGCGATGTGCTTGGGGCGCAGGATGCTGATTTCTTCCAGCATCTTGTCGATCACCTGGTTGACCGAGCCGACGGGCAGGTTCCTGCGCAGTTGCTCCATCGTGGGGTCGGTCTCGGAGGGAACCTCCTTGATCATGTAGCCGTCGTCGGACTGCGAGCGGCGGAACTTCAGGCTCTCGGAGATGCGGCGCTGGAAGCGC
Source organism: Variovorax sp. WDL1 (assembly GCF_001541225.1). GTDB lineage: Bacteria > Pseudomonadota > Gammaproteobacteria > Burkholderiales > Burkholderiaceae_C > Variovorax. Next base: position 149,205 of record NZ_LMTS01000158.1, read on the forward strand.
GCGCAATCCAGGTAGGCATCGATCTCCGCGTTGTTGTCGGAGGCGTAGGCACAGCGCAGGAAGCCGAACTTGACATCGCGATCCAGGTCCTTGCCGTTGTCACTGGCCACCTTCACCAGGCGATCGCGCAGCTCCTGGATACCCTCGTTGCCCTTGAGCAGCGCGGTCACGAACAGGTTGTGGTTCTCGCGCACGCCGCGACCCAGCGAGACCGGGTTGCCCGAGGTGATCCAAACAGGCGGCATCGGGTCCTGCACACAGCGCACCGCAATGGAGCTGGGCGGCATCTTGAGGAACTGGCCCTCGTACTCGAAGATCTTCTGGGTCAGTCCCTTGTTCAGGATGTCCAGGAACTCGTTGTAGATCGCGCCCGATTCCGCAAGCTTCACGCCGAATCGTGCGAATTCGAATTCCTGGTAGCCCGAACCCACTCCCAGGTCCAGCCGCCCGCCGGAAACCGTGTCCACGAAGCCGACCTCGGCCAGGAAACGTGCGGGTTTGTAGAGCGGCAGGATGCAGACGGCGGTCCCGAGGCGAATGCGCTGCGTCTTGCCCGCCATGTGGGCCACCATCATCAGCGGAGACGGAGACAGCGAGTAATTGTTGAAGTGGTGCTCCGCATACCAGGCATTGTGAAATCCCGCCTGTTCCGCCGCGATGGTTTGCTGGATTGAATTGTCGATGACCTGCTGCGAGGCCTGATGATAGCCCCGTTGCTGGGCCAGAATAAATACGCCGAATTCCATAAAACATCCCCGCAAAATTAGCATCAGCCGAGCACCGCAAAGGTGGTGCTAAATTCTAGATAGACAAACAGGATCGACTATGGCAAAAACTGCAGATCTGAACTGCGCAAACCGGAGGACTCATGGATAGATTGCGGGCCATGGAGCTGTTTCTATCGATCTCCCAGACGCGGAATTTCTCGGAGACGGCGCGACGCTTCGGCATATCGGCCACGGGGGTGTCCCGCATGATCACCGACATCGAGGAGGAACTGAAGGTCAAGCTCCTGCTGCGCTCCACCCGCCAGGTCGCCCTGACCGAGTCCGGCCAGGAATATGCGCGCCAGCTGGAAGGCATCCTGTGGCGCATCAACGAACTCCAGGCCAACATCACGGCGATCAGCACCGCGCCGCAGGGTCTGCTGCGTGTGCATTCGCGGGTGATGTTCGGCCTGGGCGTATTGCCGCCGCTGATCGCTGCTTTCCGCAAGCTCTACCCGGAGATCCACATCGAACTCACGCTGACCGAGGCCGCCGTGGACCTGCGGCGCAACCAGTTCGACATCGACTTCCGCATCTCCCCGCCGGTGGAGGCCGGCGTGAAGCGCCGCATGCTTTTCCAGAGCGAACGCCATCTTGCGGCAACCCCCGCCTACCTGGCCGGCAAGCCCCGCTTGCAGGCACCCGAAGGCATCCTGGAGCATGACTGCCTGGCCTACGAGTTGCCCGGCAACGAATACACCTGGCTCTTCAAGCAGGAGGAGCGGCTCACCGAAATCGCCTTCAAGCCCCGCCATGTCAGCAACAACGGCGTGGCCCTGCTGGAACTCGCCCGCCTGGGCGAAGGGCTGGTGCTGCTGGATGACTACACGGTGCACAACGACATCCGTGCGGGCCGGCTCGTCAGGGTGCTGACCGACTATCGCATCAGCAACAAGGGCTTCGATGAAGGCATGTACGCCACCATCCTGGACACCCCGATCATTCCCGCAAAGATCAGGCTTTTCCTGGATTTCGTTGCCGAACACGTGGCGGGGCCCGAGCTGCGCTTTGCGGCTCATGGCAAGGCCGCGGGACTCGGTTCGGCGCCCGAAGCCTAGCCGCGCGGCCTATGGCGGCATGCGGCATACGGGCCGCGCTGACCCGCGAAAGCCCAGGCCGGTCACTTTGAGCACGGCTCCGTCCAAGGGACCCGATGCGCTCAGCCGGCCACTGTCGCTGATACTGGTGACGAACAGGTCGGTCATCTCCGGCCCGCCGAAGCACAAGGCGCTCGGGAGGGCCACCGGGAGGTCGATCTTGTGGGTGAGCCGCCCCTCCATGTCGAAACGCGCCAATTCCCCCGTGCGCACCAGGGCAGTCCATAGCCCGCCCTCGCTGTCGAAGGCGCAGCCATCCGGCCCGGAGTCATGCACCGCGGTTCGGACGAAGACCTGCTTGTCCGCCAGCGTTCCGCCTGCCGCGAACGCGTACGAATAGATGACCCTGGCGGCGCTGTCGGCGACGTGCAGGCGCCCGCTCACCGGATTCACGCAGGGTCCGTTGACGATCCCCAGCCCATCGTCGAGCTTGTGCAGGTGCAACCGCGTATCCAGCCGGTACAGGCCGCCCAGGGGTGGCTCATCGGGCGCACGAAACACATGCATGGTGCCGACCACGAAGCTGCCGTCGGCCAGCGAAATGCCGTCGTTCAGCCGCAAATGGGGACTGCTCGCCTCGATCCGCGCCAGCGTGCGCAATTGCCCGGTGCGAAGGTCGAGCGTTGCAATTTCGTCCTTCAGCGCCAGCACGATGCAGTCGAGCCCATCGCCGTTGAACGCAAAGGAGCCCAGGGGTGCCGGCGCTTCATGGCGCGCCGTCTCCTGGCCCGTGCCCGGGTCCAGCGCATGGATGAGGCCCTTGCGGCAGTCCAGCAGCCACAGTTGCGCTCCATGCCACACCGGGCACTCGCCCAATGCCGTTTTCAAATTGCCCAGGCGCTGAATTTCCATTTTTGCAGTGCCCTTTTAATTCGCAAGCCAGATCATTGATTTGCGTGCACGGATGAAAGACCGATTGAAATCAGGCAAAACCAAACGTTGGCATGAAGCACGCGGAGCATCGTCGTCTGATTTTGAAGTCCGGCGATGGTAGCAACCCGGCACCCACCCACCAACGGACGAATGCTTCATTTTTCGCAGAACACTCTCTCAGATTGATCGGAAATGGATTTGAACGCCATTTCTATAATCGATCGAGCAATTCTGCCGCAGCCAAGCTGGCTTCTTTTAGAGGTGGTGTATGAGTGATGAATGGGTTCGTTTGGAAGTTTCTGACGGCGTGGGTCTGGTCACCATGGACCGCAAGCCCGTCAACGCGCTGAGCCGCGACATGCGGCGCCGGCTGGTGGCCACGTTCGACGCCATCTCCGAACGCGAGGACATCCGCTGCGCGGTGCTGACCGGCGCCGGCGACGTGTTCTGTGCGGGCGCCGACCTGAAAGACCGCCCCAGCGCCGAGATCGCCGGCGACTTTCTCGAGCACAACCGCATCACCCGCGAAACCGGAAACGCCATTCGCGAGTGTGCCAAGCCCGTGATTGCCGCCATCAATGGTGCGGCATTGGGCGCAGGCTTCGGCTTGGCCGCCGCCTGCGACATCCTGTATGCCTCGGAGAACGCCACCGTGGGCATGCCCGAGATCAACGTGGGCCTGGCGGGCGGCGCCTCCATGCTCAAGACCTTGTTCGGCCGCTCCACCTTGCGCCGCATGTTCTTCACGGGCCAGCGCTTGAGCGCGCACGACCTGCTCAAGCGCAACGTGATCGAAGAGGTGCTGTCCGAAAAGGACCTGCTGCCCGTAACGATGGCACTGGCCCGCGAGATCGCCTCCAAGGCACCGCTGGCCATCGCCTACGCCAAGCGTGCAGCCAACATGGTGGACGTGATGCCGCAGCGCGACGCCTATCGCTTCGAGCAGGAGTTCACCATGGCCCTGTCGAAGACCGAAGACGCCCGCGAGGCGCGCATGGCCTTCCTCGAGAAGCGCGCACCCGTTTTCAAAGGGCGCTGAGCACATGTTGACCCAGGTTCAAGCATCCCCGGGCGCCGGGCTGGACGCCTTCTTCAAGGCCGACGGCGTGGCCGTGATCGGCGCTTCCGACGACATCACGAAGATCGGCGGCCGACCAGTCCAGCTGCTGCTCAAGTACGGCTATGCCGGCGCCATCTATCCCATCAACCCCAAGGGCGGCACGATCCAGGGCCTCCAGGCCTACGCCTCCATCCTGGACACGCCCACGGCGCCGGAGATGGCGATCGTGGCCGTGCCCGCCGGCGCCACGCTGCAAGCCGTGCGCGACTGTGCCGATCGCGGCGTGCGCGGCGTGATCGTGCTGTCCACGGGCTTTGCCGAGGCCGGCCCCGATGGCGCGGCCCTGCAGGCCGAGCTGGTGCGGGTGGCGCGCAACCACGGCATGCGGCTGCTGGGGCCGAACTGCCTGGGCGCGGTCAACGTCGTGGACAGGCTGGTGGGCTCTTTCTCCATTGCGCTGGAACAAGGCATGCCGCCTGCCGGGCAGGTGGGCATCGTCTCGCAGTCGGGCAACATCGGCAGCTTCACCATGCGCAACATGGCCGATCGCGGCCTCGGCGTGAGCCGCTTCATCGCCACCGGCAACGAGGCCGACGTGGATGTGGCCGACGGCATTGCCGCACTGGCGCACGATCCCGGCACGCGCATCATCCTGTGCTGCATGGAAACCTGCCGCAATGCCGCACGCCTGGTCGAGGCGCTCGACATGGCGCGCCGGCAGCACAAGCCGGTGATCGTTCTCAAGATCGGCGCCACCGAGCAAGGCCAGGCGGCCGCTGCCTCGCACACCGGCGCGCTGATGGGTTCCGACGCGGTGTTCGATGCCGTCTTCCGCCGCTATGGCGTGCTGCGCGTGCGTTCGTTCGAAGAGCTGCTCGAGGTCGGCCACGCCGTTGCCCTCCTGGGTCCGGCGCGGCTGCCCGCCACGGATGCGGTGACGCTGGTGGCTGCTTCCGGCGGATTCGGAATCATGATGGCCGATGCGATGGTGGAAGCCGGCATGACGCTGCCGCAGCTCGCCGACACGACCAAGGCCCTGATCCGCGAGGCCGTGCCGACGGCCGGCACCAGCAACCCGGTGGATGCGTCGGCCCAGATGTCCGCAAGGCCGGACATCCTGCTGAAGATGCTGACGGCGCTGCAGAACGACGAGAACGGCGGAACGCTGGTGCTGCTGCTGGCGCTGTCGCTGTACAACCCCCGCCTGCGCGGCGTGTACCTGGAGGCGCTGTCGAAGATCCGCGCCAGCCACCCCGACCGCCTGCTGATCCTCATCAGCCAGGGCCCGCCCGATGCGGTCGCCGAGATCAATGCGCTGGGCATTCCGGTGTTCCCCGGCATTCCAGCGGCAGCCAGGGGCCTGGCAGGCCTGGTCAGGCTCGGCCGGCTCACCACCCTGCCCACCGCCCCTGCCTATGGTGGCCCGGTCGACAAGGTCGATCCGGCCGTGTTCCGCAACGAGTTCCATGCCAAGAAGGCACTGGCGGCTGCGGGCATCAGCGTGCCGCGCGAGGAGGTGGTGGCTTCGGCCGACGATGCCGTGCGCAGCGCGCAGGCCATCGGCTACCCCGTGGTCCTCAAGATCGCGTCGGAAGACATCGCCCACAAGACCGAGATCGGCGGCGTGGCGCTGAACCTGCAGGACGACGATGCCGTGCGCCAAGCGTACGACCGCCTCATGGCCAATGCCGCCAAGCATGCACCGCAGGCGCGGCTGGATGGCATGCTGGTGGCCCCGATGGTCAGCGGCGGCGTGGAGCTGATCGCCGGCGTCTCGCGCGATCCCGTGTTCGGCCCCGTCGTCATGGTGGGGCTGGGCGGCATCCATGCCGAGATCCTCAAGGATGTCGCGGTGCAGGTGGCACCCGTCTCCGAGGACGAAGCCCTGCGGATGATCCGCGGCCTCAGGATGTTCGCGCTGCTTGACGGCGCCCGTGGCCAGCCCAAGGCCGACGTGGCCGCCGCTGCCCGCACGGTGGCCCGGCTTTCGGAGTTCGCGTGCCGCCATGCCGAAGACGTAGCCGAAATCGACATGAACCCCATCCTGGTCAAGCCCGAGGGCGAGGGCGTCCTCGTCCTCGATGCCCTGATGGTTCCGACCACCCGCAACAGCCCTGCACATTGAAGCCCCTCATGCACATGGAAAAGAACCCGGCCATTCCGGACGCTGCAGCAGGCCCGGCCGTCTACCGCCAGTACGCGCGCCAGTGGCTGCGCGCCCATCTGCCCGAGCACATGCGTGCGGACAGCATCCACTACCGCACGCCCACGCTGGACGAGTGCCGCGACTGGGAGGCGTCCATGTACGACGCGGGCCTGGCGGGCATGACATGGCCCAAGGCCTACGGCGGCCTGGGGCTGACTCTGCGGGAGCACCTGGCCGTCAACAAGGAAGTGGGCGCGCTGGCCATGCCGGAGAGCGTGAGCTCGATCGGCAAGGAACTGGCGGGGCCCATCATCCAGACCGTGGGCACGGAAGAACAGAAGCAGTTGTTCCTGCCGCGAATCCTCTCCATGCGCGACTACTGGTGCCAGGGCTTCTCCGAGCCCGACGCCGGCTCCGACCTGGCGCGCCTGCGTACCAGGGCCGTGCAGGAGGGCGACACGTGGCGCATCAACGGGCAGAAGATCTGGACCAGCGGTGCTGCCAAGGCGCACTACTGCCTGCTCCTCACCCGCACCGGAACGGTCGCCGACAAGCACCGTGGGCTGTTGATGTTCGCGGTGCCCATGGACACGCCCGGCATCCGGGTGGTGCCCATCAAGTCGATCGACGGCAAGGAATCCTTTGCCGAAGTCTTCTTCGACAACGTGGAGGTGCCCGACAGTGCGCGCCTCGGCGCACCGGACGAGGGCTGGAATGCCGCCATCCGCGTGTTGTCGATCGAGCGCGCCACCAACCGCATGTACCGGGCGTGGCGTTTCGAATGCGAACTGCGCCAGCTCATTGCCGCGTGCAAGTCCGACCCGCAACTGTCGAAGTTGCTGGACGACGGTTACTACCAGCGCCGCATCGGCGATGTGGTGGGCGAGATCGACGCGCTCAAGGGCCTGGTCGAGCGCACGGTGAACCAGATGATGGCGGGCGACAAGATCGGTGCCCGTGGCTCGCTGACCAAGCTCTTCTGGTCGGAGTGCCACCAGGCCTTCATGGGCTTGGCGCTGTCCGTCGTGTCGCAGGTGAACCCGCGCTCCAGTGCGTTGGCGCAACGCGCCCGCAAGGCCTTCACCACGGGCTACCTGTACGCACGCGCCGAAACGATCTACGCCGGCACCACCGAAGTGCAGCTGGACATCATTGCGCAACGCATCATGAATTTGCCGAAGGACCTTTGAGATGCCAACATCAGACAACGATCTCAAGCCCGAGGAATTTGCCCAGGCCGCAGCCGAGGCGATCTCCGATGCGCAGACTCGCAACTTCCGCGAGGCTGCCCAGGTGCTCGCCAATGCGGGGCTGTGCGGGGTGTGCGCCCAGGAAGATGCCGGGGGGCTGGGGCTGGGGCTGGGCATCGAGTTCGCCCTGCCCATCGCGGCCGAAGCGGGCAAGCTGCGCTTGCGGTGGCCGCTGCTCGAAACCATCCTGATCGCCAAGGCGCTGGGGGACTCTCCCCTGGCTGCCGAACTGGCCAGCGGCGCACGCGTCGCCACATGGGCCTTGCAAGGCAGTCTTCAGGACCGATGGGCGGGGCAGGCTCGCTGCGCCAAGGACAGTGACTGGGTCCTGGTGGCCGACGGCCAGGGCGGCGGCGCCCTGCTGGACCTGAGCTCCGTCCAAATCCAGGACGACGGCGCGCTGGACCCGGAAAGCCCTCAATCGTGGCTGGCGCTGGACAGCGCCCAGGTGCTGGCCGAGCTGGATGCCGCGACCTTTGCAGCACTGCAGCGCAACGGCCAGATCCTGATCGCCGGCTTCGTCAACGGTGCTGCCGAAGCCGCCCTGGTCACCACGGCCGAGTACATGTCGACCCGCGTGCAGTTCGGACGCCCCCTGTCGGCCAAGCAGGCCGTGCGCCACCTGCTGGCGCGCATGCGCCTGCTGCAGGAAGCCTCCAATGCGGGCATCGAGCGCGTGCTCGGCACGGACGAATACGGCAGCGTGCGCAGCCCCCAACCCGTGCTGGCCCATGCCCTGGCCAGTGCGGCCTTCGTGCTGGAAAAGTCCATCCACCTGCATGGCGGCATGGGCTTCACCTGGGAGGTGCCCTTGCACTACGCCCTGCGCGAAGTACGGAAGTTCGACGCCGCATTCGGCTCGGGCGCACTTGCCAGCCAGGTCGGCCGGGACTTCATCCGGTCTGTATGAACCAAGGAATACCCATATGAGTCAGGATCTGCTCGGCCGTGTGGCCCTCATCACCGGCGCAGGCGCCGGCATCGGCCGCGAAACAGCCTTCCAGATGGCCGCTCGCGGTGCGATCGTCTGCGTGAACGATCTCAAGGAGGAACTGGTCACGCCCGTGGTGGAGGACATCAAGTCCCGGGGCGGGCAAGCCATCGGCATCGCGCTGAACATCGCCAGCCGCGAAGGCATTCGCGAAGCCATCCAGCGCTCGTACGAGCAAGGCAAGCGCTTCGACATCCTGGTCAACAACGCGGCCTGGGTGCGCTACCAGGCCATCCCCGAAATCATGCCGGAGACCGTGGATCGCATGCTGGACGTGGGCTTCAAGTCCGTGATCTGGAGCCTGCAGGAGGCCGTGGCGGTGATGGACCCGCAGCGCGGTGGCTCGATCGTGAACGTGGCGTCGGTCGCGGCCTTGCGCTCTGCCGCGAACTCGGTGGTCTATTCCGGCATCAAGGCGGGCATCCTGGGCATCACCCGCGCCGCGGCAGCAGAACTGGGTGCGCGCAACATCCGCGTCAATGCCGTGTGCCCGTCGGCGGTTCCCACCGAAGGCACACAGCGCAACCGCAACGCCGAGCGCGATGCCAATCGCATTGCCCGCACGCCGCTGGGCCGGCTGGGCACCGTGGAAGACATCGCACGCAGCATCTGCTTCCTGGCCAGCGATGACGCGGGCTTCATCACGGCGCAGTCGCTGACGGTGGATGGCGGCATCACGCTGACCAACATCTGATCTCCCCGGGACTGCGCATGTCCTCGGTTCTGATCACCGGTGCTGCGTCCGGCATCGGACGCGACACCGCACGGCTCTTCGCCGGCGCAGGCTGGCAATGCGTGCTGGTCGACAACAACGAGCGGGCCTTGCGTTCATTGGGCCAAAGCCTGCCCTCCCCTGCCTCGGCCGCTCATGGGCTGCGCACGATCGACCTGACCGACCCGCAGCAGATCGCATCGCTCGGAGAAGGCACGCCCGGGCTGGACGCCATCATCAACAACGCGGGCATGTCCGACACGTCCAACACGCCGCTGGCAGAGCAAGGCCAGGCGCAGATCGGTCGTCTGCTCGCGCTCAATCTCGCAGCGCCGGCGGCCGTGGTCGATGCGTGTGCCCATCTGCTCAAGCCGGGCGCACGCATCGTCAACGTGGCGTCCGGCGCCGGCCTGCATGCCATCCCATGGCGTGGCGCCTACAGCCCGAGCAAGGCGGGACTCATCGCCCAGACTTTGGCCCTGGCGAAGGCACGGCCCGATTGGTGCGTGACGGTGCTTGCTCCGGGTTTCGTCCGGACCGAATTGGTGGACGGACTGATCCAGGCCGGTCGGCTCAAGCCCGAGAGCGCAGTGGCGAAGATCCCGCTCGGCCGCATGGCAGCGCCGGAGGAAATGGCGCAGGCACTGTACTTCCTGGCCAGCGCCGGAGCGCAACCGCTGAGTGGCCAGATGCTCGCGGTGAATGGCGGCTCTTCCGTCTACGGCGGCAGTCAGCCGTTCGCGCCAGCCACCCTGGACCCGCAGCCTCTGGACATGCCGGTGCAACTGGAAGTCTGCGGCGCAGAAGCCGCACCATGGCAAGCCGTGGCGCAAGCGCCCGCGGCGGCCCCCCACTATGCAGCCTGCCTCGACGTTTCGCCGCTGCACGGTGCTTCGGGATGCCTGTTTCAGGCGGTGCATGCTGCCGCCGCGCGCTTTGCAGCGCGCTACGCGGAACAGGCCAGCCTGACTGTGCTGCTGCCCGCCGAAAAGGCCGATCGTTGGCAAGACGCCGGTGATGCCGCCGCGGCACGCATGCTGGTCTCGACCCTCGCCTGCGAGTGGGGCAGCCGAGCATTGCGCATCAATGCGCTGGAAGTGCCAAGGGGTGTGGACCCGGCGGCATTGCACCCGCTGCTGCGTTTCGTCTGCGGATCTGCTGCCCAGTACCTGACGGGCCAGACGCTTGCCTGCCGAGGCCCAACGCCACAGGAGTCGCGATGAAAACACCAGCCGACGTGACCGATCCTGCGCGTGCGCAGATCAAGGATTCCTTCATCGCGGAGCGCGGCTACTGGCGCCCCTGGACCGAGACCATGCTGCAGGCCTGCCCCGCATTCGTGCAGCAATACGCGCGCTATGCGGGCTACCCCGCGCGCAGCGGGCCACTGACGCAGCGCATGGTGGAGCTCATCTATGTGGCGCTCGATTCTTCCTCCTCCCATCTTTTCGAGGCGGGCCTGCACACCCACATGAAGCGGGCACTCGAGGTGGGCGCCACCCAGGCCGACATTTTCGATGTGCTGCACCTCGTTGCCGTGCAAGGCGTCGCCAGCGTGTGCCAGGCCACCGACATCCTGGCCGAGTTCGCCGGCTCGAGCGCAGTGGCGGCGATCGACGAGGAACTCCAGGCCCGCATCGACAGGCTTGGTCCCGCGCACGCCCTGGCCCTGGCCTCCGTCGCGCGGCTCGACCCCGGCTACGCCGAGGTGCTACTCGACTTTGTCGAGCGAGGTCGCCCCGGTGCGGGCCTGACCCAGGCGGAGCGCAGCCTGGTCCAGCTGGCATTGCACGCGTGCTTCACGGCTTTCAACCCGGACGCCATACGGCAGATCGTCGCCACGGCGCTGTCTCAAGACCTGACGCCGGCCGAGCTGCTCCAGGCCATCCAGTTGGGCGGCCACCTGGCCGTGCATGGCACTGCACTCGGGACGAATGTATTCCGGCAAACCCAGGCCAGCGCGTGAGGTGCCGCGGGTGCCGTCGAACACGCGCGGCGCGCAACTGACTGGTGGAGCGGCGGAACTCAGCGGCGTGGCATGGTGTCGGGAGGCGGCGGGCGCATCGCGCCATGGCACGGCGGCCTGCCGGCGGCCAACTACCATCGACACCTTGTCCCGCCCACGCCCGCCATGTCGAGCCTCCCACTGTCCCAGGTGCTCTTTCTGTCCAACGCCCAGATCGCGATCGAGGCAGCGGCCACGCTGGCGTTCGCGCTTTCGGGGCTGATCGAGGCGGCACGCAAGCGGCTGGACGCGGTCGGCGTCTGCGTGGTGGCGGGCTTGGCGGCCTTCGGGGGCGGCACGCTGCGCGACGTGCTGCTCGACCGCCGGCCCTTCTTCTGGGTCCAGCACGCGACCTGGCTCTGGGTGCTGCTCGCGCTGTGCGTCGGCGCCATGTTCTTCATGCGCTCGCGCCATTTCGCGCTCACCGAGAGGGCCATGCAGTGGCCCGATGCGCTGGGCCTGGGCCTGTTCACCGCCGGCGGCACGCAGATCGCGATCGACGTCGCCATGCCGCCCATCGTCGCCGTGTTCATGGGCATGGTGACGGCGGTGTGCGGCGGGGTGCTGCGCGACATCGTCTGCAACGAGATCCCGCGCGCCTTCAGCGATCACCGGCCCTATGCGCTGTGCGCATTCGCCGGGGCCTGGCTGGTGGTGCTGGTCCATCAATTGGCGATGCCGCAGTGGCTCGGCCTGGTGGCCGCGGCGGGCACGGTCACGCTGCTGCGGGTGCTGGCGATGCTGACGGGCTGGAAGCTGCCGGCCTGGCGGGCCGACTAGCGAAAGCGCCCGAATGACGCCTACGCACCCCGCACCTCCTCCACCATCCGCACCAGCCGGCGCGCATCGGTCAGCACCAGCGCCCGGCCCTCCTTGGCCAGCAGGCCGTCGCGCCGCAGGGCATTGAGCTCGCGCGTGACCTGCTCGCGGTTGGTGCTGATCTGGCTGGCCAGCTCGGCATGGGTCGGCGCCGGCTCCAGCCGCGCCCGGTTGCCGTCGATGCCCGCAGCCTGGGCCAGGCGCAGCAGCTCCGCGTGGACACGGTTCTGGACGCCGAGCGTGCTGAGGTCGATCACGCGCTCGGACAACTGGCGCACCAGCGCGGTGAGGCTGCGCATGACGCGCTCGGCGACCACCGGCTCGTCGCGCAGCAACGCGAGAAAGGCCCCGCGATCGAGGCTGGCGACCACGCTGGGCGTGAGCGTCACCACGTCGGCCGAGCGCGGCTGGCCGTCGATGGCGGCGATGTCGCCGAAATGCTCGCCCTCGAGCGAGTCGCGGAAGGTGACCTGCCGCCCGTTGGCTGCGTAGATCGTCACCCGCAGCCGGCCGGAAACCAGGAAGAAGACGTCGCTCTTGCGCTCGGAGCGCCGCAGCACGGGCTTGCCCGCCGGCAGGCTCTGCCACCGGCAGCGCTCGGCCAGCTGCTCCAGCCGCTCGCGCGACAGGCCCTGCAGCAGCACGATGTGCTGCAGGCCCAGGCTGGAGCGATCAGGCGGCATGACACGGACCCCGTGAGGACGGCCTCTTTGCAAAACCTGTGCGCTTGCGCACAGCCCCCGGGGCGGTGGCAACTCACAGTAGGACCGTGATGGATGCGATTCCCGCACCCACACACCCCGCAGAGGAGATTTCATCATGAATACAAAAGTTCTTGCTTTTTTTGCTGTCACATTCGCTGGTGTCGTGTCTGCCCAGACGGTTCCTCCGGAGCAATGGGTTGGCGCGCCGATTCCGTCGGCCGCCACCCTGAGCCGCTCGGCCGTGATGGCCGACTACATCGCCACGGCGCCTGCCGAAGGGAGAACGCCGCAGGAGTTCCGCGTCGGGCCACCTGACGCGCAGCCTGGCGGATTGAGCCGCGCAGAGGCGGTGGCCGACCTGAACCTGTGGCTGCGTTCCGGCCTTGGCCAGAGCGCCTATCGCGACGACTTCGATCCCGCGCGCGGGCACTACCGCGCGCAAGTGGCGATGTACCGGCGGCTGCGCCACGGACCGGAGTTCACCGCGGAAGTCGCGCGCATCCAGGGCGGCGGCGGATTCGCGACCATCGCGCACGCAGCACCGATGCCGGCGGACGAGTGAGGCCAAGGCGGCGCGCCGCGCCGCCGGCCCCTCAGCCGGCCGCGGCGCGCAGTTGCCTGCGTTCGCTCATGTACTTGGCCGCGCGCGGCAGCACCAGCACCGCCAGCACGATCAGGATCAGCACCAGCGACATCGGCCGCTGGAAGAACACCACCGCACTGCCCTCGCCGATCGACATCGCGTTGCGCAACTGCGCCTCGGCCAGCGGGCCGAGGATCATGCCCACCACCACCGGCGCGGTCGGGAAGTCGAAGCGGCGCATCACCACGCCCAGCACGCCGATCACGTAGAGCAGCACCAGGTCGAAGGCGCTCTGGCGCATGCCATAGGCGCCCACTGTGGCGAAGATCAGGATGCCTGCGTAGAGCTGCGGCTTCGGGATCTTGAGCAACTTGACCCACAGGCCCACCATCGGCAGGTTCAGCACCAGCAGCATCACGTTGCCGATGTAGAGCGAAGCGATCAGCGCCCACACCAGGGCGGCCGAAGTGGTGAAGAGCTGCGGCCCCGGCTGGATGCCGTAGTTCTGGAAGGCGCCCAGCAGGATGGCGGTGGTGTTCGAGGTTGGAATGCCGAGCGTGAGCAGCGGGATCAGCGCGGCGGTCACGGTGGCGTTGTTGGCGGCCTCGGGGCCGGCTACGCCCTCGATGGCGCCGCGGGTGCCGAACTCCGCCTTGTCCTGCGGATCCTTCGCCAGCTTCTTTTCGGTCGCGTAGCTCAGGAAGGTCGGGATCTCGGTGCCACCGGCCGGGATGCAGCCGAAGGGCGTGCCGATGGCGGTGCCGCGCAGCCAGGCCGGGATCGAGCGGCGCCAGTCGCGGGCGGTCATGTGCACGCGGCTCAGCTTGTTCTGCGTCTCGACCACGCGCCCTTCGTAGAGCACCGCGTAGAGCACCTCCGCCACAGCGAACAGGCCCACGGCGACCAGCACGATCTCGATGCCGTCGAGCAGCTCGGGAATGCCCCCGGTGTAGCGGCCCTGGCCGGAGATCTGGTCGAGGCCGATGCAGCCCGCCGCCAGGCCGATGAACAGCGCCGTGAGTCCGCGCAGCGTGCTCTTGCCCAGCACAGCGCTCACGGTGGTGAAGGCCAGCACCATCAAGAGGAAGTATTCAGGCGGCCCGAGCTTGACCGCGAACTCGGCCACGTAGGGCGCGAACAGCGTGACGACGACGGTGGCGATGGTCCCGGCGACGAAGGAGCCGATGGCGGCGGTCGCCAGCGCGGCGCCGGCCCGGCCGCTCTTGGCCATCTTGTTGCCTTCCATGGCCGTCACCATGCTGGCCGTCTCCCCGGGGGTGTTCAGCAGGATGGACGTGGTCGAGCCGCCGTACATGGCGCCGTAGTAGATGCCCGAGAAGAAGATCATCGAGGCCGTGATGTCGACCTTGCCGGTGATCGGCAGCAGCATGGCGACCGCCACCGCAGGACCGATGCCGGGCAGCACGCCGACGGCCGTGCCGAGGGCACAGCCCACCAGGCACCAGAGCAGGTTCGCGGGCGTGATCGCCGCTGCGAAGCCCTGCAGCAATGCATTGAAGATGTCCATGTCAGATCCAGCCCGAGGCGGTCAGGCCAGGCAAGTTGATGGCGAGGAACTTGGTGAACATCCAGTAGACCGGGGCCGATATCAGCAGGCCGGTCGCGATGTCGATGAGCCACGTGCGCGGCGAATTGACGCCGCGCTGCCCCTTCGAGCGCCGCAGCCCCTGCACGGCGAGCAGGTAGCACAGCGTGCAGCTGAGGATGAAGCCGATGGTGGTGATCAGCGCCGCGTTGAGCAACAGCCCGGCCGAGACCCAGGCGAAGCCGCTCCAGTAGGCAGGCCCGTCCGAAGGTGCCTCCATGTCGCGGAAGCCGCCGCTACGCGATTCCCAGATGATCCAGGCGCCACAGAGGGTGAGCGCCACTGCCACCAGCCAGGGCAGGAAGTTGGGCCCGACGCCGCCGTAGCCCGCCTCCGACGAGATGCCGATCGCGCCGTAGGCCAGGGCCAGGCCCGTGAGGAGAACGCCGGCGCCGACCAGGGTCTGGGGCCAGATCGCGGGCGGCCTCGGATCGGGTTCGAGCGGCACGTGCCCACTCGAGGTGGGGTCGATGTTGGACATTGTTCTGGCCCTTGCGTGTGATCGAAGGAAGAAGGGAGCGCGGCCCTTCGGCGCACTCCATACGCGCGCGAAGCGCGTCAGACCATGCCGGACTTGACCATGGTCGCGCGCAGGCTCGCGAATTCCTCGTCCACGAATTTGGCGAAGGCGTCGCCGGACAGGACGGCGGGGGTCCAGTCGTTCTTCTTCATCGCCTCGTTCCAGGCAGGCGTCTTGAGCGCGGCCAGCACCAGCTCGGTCAGCGCCTTGCGCTGCTCGGGGGTGATGCCGGGGGCGCCGTAGACGCCGCGCCAGTTGCCGATCTCGACGTCGATCCCCTGCTCCTTGAGCGTGGGCACGTTGATGCCCGGCAACCGCTGTGCCGAGGTCACGGCGATCGCGCGCATCTTGCCGTCGGCGATGTACGGGGCGAACTCGCTGTAGCCGCTGCCGCCCACGGTGACGTTGCCACCCAGGATGGCGGCGGTGGCCTCGCCGCCGCCGCGGAAGGCCACGTAGTTGATCTTGGAAGGGTCGGCGCCGACCTTCTGCGCGATCATGGCCGCGGCGATGTGCTCGGTGGAACCGCGCGAGCCGCCACCCCACTTGACGCTGCCCGGGTCCTTCTTGAGCTGCTCGACCACGTCCTTCATGGTCTTCAGGGGCGAATTGGCAGGCAGCACGAACACGTTGTATTCGCTGGTCAGGCGCGCCAGGGGCGTGGCCTGCGAAAGATTGACCGGCGGCTTGCCCGTGATGATGCCGCCCAGCATCACGGCGCCCATCACCATCAGCGCGTTCGGGTCGCCCTTGGAGCCATTGACGAACTGCGCCAGGCCCAGTGCGCCGGCGGCGCCGCCCTTGTTGTCGTAGGTGACGGTGTCGGCCAGCTTGCCGTCCGTCAAGGCCTTGCCGAGCGCACGGCCCGTGGTGTCCCAGCCACCGCCCGGATTGGCCGGGATCATCATCTTGACGTTGGGGGCCGCCCACGCCGACAGCGGCAGGGCTCCGGTGGCGGCCAGTGCGGCCATGGATTTCAGGAAGGTATCTCGACGCATGCATGTCTCCTTGAAGGATCGGAAAGGCGGAACGCCGCTATGATGCGCGCCCCTGCTGTCAGTTGGCTGTCCTGCGCACTGGGGTAAACACCGAAATACCGGCCATGAAGCTGCTGTTAGTCGAAGACGATCCCTCGATGCAAACCACACTGCAGCGCACCCTCGGCCGCCGCATGATCGACGTGCGCCTGTGCGGCGACGGCGCGCAGGCGCTGGCGCAGTGGCGCGCGCTCGAGCCCGACGTGGTCGCGCTCGACCTGACCCTGCCCAACCTCGACGGACTGCAGGTGCTGGCGCAGGCGCGCGCCCAGGGCCTGCGCACGCCGGTGCTGCTGCTGACCGCGCGCGGCACCGTGGGCGATCGCGTGGTGGGCCTCAACACCGGTGCCGACGACTACCTGCCCAAGCCCTTCGACCTCGACGAGCTCGAGGCGCGCATCCGCGCATTGCATCGCCGCAATCAGAGCGCCGGGCCCGACAGCGCGCACAACCCGCAGCAGGTCGGCGGCCTGCGCTACGAGCCCGACAGCGGCGCCATCTACCACCGCGCCGAGGTGCTGGAGCTGACGCCGCGCGAGCTCGCCCTGCTCAAGGCGCTGATGGTGAAGCCGGGCCACGCGGTGGCCAAGGAGCGCCTGTTCGAGCTGGTCTTCCCCAGCGAGACCGAGGTGCAGTACGAGGCAGTCGAGGTGGTGGTGTATCGCCTGCGCAAGAAGCTCGCCGGCACCGGCGCGGCGCTGATGACCTTGCGCGGCCTGGGCTACCTGCTGCGCGAAGAACCGTGATGCGCGCCGCCTCGCTGCGCGCCAGGCTGCTCACCGGCATCCTGGTGCCGGTGGCGCTGTTCATCGTGATCAACAGCGTGAGCCTGTACCGCCAGAGCCTCGCGGCCGCGACCACCGCCTACGACCGCACCCTGCTCGCCTCGGCCAAGACCATCGGCGAGCAGCTCGACGTCGAGGGCTACGACGAGCAGGCCTCGCTGCGCGCCATCGTCCCCTACTCCGCGCTGGAGGCCTTCGAGGCCGACAACCAGAGCAAGATCTTCTACCGGGTCTCCACGCTCGGCGGCGAGATGATCTCCGGCTTCGCAGAGCTGCCCTTCTGGCGCGGCAAGCTGCCGGACAGGCCGCCCTACGCGGCCCTGGTGGACTTCTACGACGCGCGCTTTCGCGGCCAGCCGGTCCGTGTGGCCGTGCTGCTGCAGCCCGTGGCCAGCTCTCGCGGGCGCGGCATGGCCGTGGTGCAGGTGGCCGAGACGCTGGAGCTGCGCGAGACGCTGGTGCGCAAGCTGCTGGTCGACATGCTCTGGCGGCAGCTCGTGCTGCTGGCGGTGATTGCCGGCGTGACCGTGTTCGTGGTGCAGCGCGCCACCCGGCCGGTGCGCCATCTGGGCGAGCTGATCGAAGGGCGCGCGCCCGACGATTTCTCGCCCATCGATGCGCCGGACACGCCGCGCGAGCTGCGCCCGCTGGTCGATGCCACCACCGAGGTCATGGGACGGCTGCAGCGGGTGCTCGACCACCAGAAGCGATTCGTGCGCGACACCGCGCACCAGCTGCGCACGCCCCTGGCGGTCCTCAAGGCCCAGGTGCAATCGGCGCGCCGCGGCGACGCGCCGACCGGAGAGGCGCTCGCCGAGATCAGCGACACGGTGGAGCGCGCGACGACGCTGGCCAACCAGATGCTGTCGCTGGCCAAGGTCGAGCAGTTGCGCCAGCAGCCCGATTGGCAGGTGCTGGACCTGGGCGAGGCGGTGCGCCAGGTCGCGCTCGACCTCTCGCCGCTGATGGCCGACAAGGCGCTGGACGTGGAGCTTTCGGCCGGCTCCGCGCCGGTGCTCGTGCGTGCGCACCGCTGGATGCTGCAGGAGCTGGCGCGCAACCTGCTGCACAACGCCATCAAGCACAGCCCGCGCGGCGGCGCGCTGGTGGTTCGCGTGGGGGCCCAGGACGGGGTGGCCCTTTTCGTCGTGAGCGACCAGGGCGCCGGCATCCCTGACGAGTTGCGCCAGCGCCTGTTCGCGCCCTTTGCCGCTGGCGACGCGGCCAGCGGCTCCGGGCTCGGACTGGCCATCTGCCGCGAGATCGTGCTCGCGCTGGGCGGAAGCATCGCCCTCGACAACAGGGAAATCGGCGGACAGCGCGACGGGCTCGATGCCGTGGTGCAGCTGCCGCTGGCCGGCGACAATCGCTGAAACCCCACTCACACGGAGACATGGACCGCCTGCGCATCGACAAATGGCTCTGGGCAGCACGCTTCTTCAAGACGCGCACCCTGGCCGCCGACGAGATCGGCAAGAACCGCGTGCAGATCAACGGCGAGGTGGCGAAGGCCTCGCGCGAAGTGAAGGCCGGCGATGTGGTTGCGCTGCGCGTCGGCGGCGGGCTCGACCGCATCGTGCGGGTGCGTGGCCTGAGCGGGCAGCGCGGCCCGGCGCCGGTGGCGCAGCAGCTCTACGAGGAGACGCCCGAGAGCCTCGCCGCGCAGGCAGCCGCGCGCGAGCAGCGGCGCATGGGCAGCGAGCCGGCGCTCAGCATCGTGCAGGGACGCCCGACCAAGCGCGACCGGCGCGACCTCGACCAGGCCCGGCACGTGGATTGGGACAACCGCTGGAGCGCCTCGCTCGATCCCGACAAGGACTGAACATCGCTTACCCTCGGACACCCGCGCCAGCAACAACCAGGAGTCCTGCGAATGGCCAGCCTCAACAAGTACCGTGTCGGGAGTGGATTCAGCCTCGACAAGATGGACCCCGCTGACTCGCCCCTCCTCGAAGACGACGAAGAGGTCGAGCGCGAGCGGCTCGACACGCTGGCCGGCGAGCTTGACGAGTTGCAGAACCTGCTGCACGCGGAGGGCCGGCGCAAGGTGCTGGTGGTGCTGCAGGGCATGGACACCAGCGGCAAGGACGGCACCATTCGTTGGGTGTTCTCGCGTACCTCGCCGCTGGGCGTTCGCGTGACGGCCTTCAAGGCCCCGAGCGAGGAAGAACGCGCGCGCGATTTTCTCTGGCGCTGCCACGCCAATGTGCCGCGCGCCGGCGAGATCATGGTCTGGAACCGGAGCCACTACGAGGACGTGCTGGTGCCATGGGTCGAGGGCTGGATCGACAAGGCGGAGGTGAAGCGCCGCTATGCGCAGATTCAGGACTTCGAGCGCCTGCTCGTCGAGACCGGCACGGTGGTCGTCAAGTGCATGCTGCACATCAGCAAGAATACGCAGCGCGAGCGGCTGCAGGAGCGCGTCGACGATCCGGGCAAGCGCTGGAAATTTCGTCTTGCCGATCTGGACGTGCGCAAGAAGTGGGCGGCCTACCAGCGCGCCTACGAGCAGGCGCTGCGCGGCACCTCCACCGACCACGCCCCCTGGCATGTCATCCCCTCCGACAGCAAGCTCAACCGCAACCTGATGGTTGCCCAACTGCTGATCAAGACGATGCGGGGAATGAAACTCTCGGTGCCGCCGGCGGACCCGTCGCTGGACGGCCTGGAGGTCAAGTAGGACAGCGCCGCTTTCAGGCCCTCGGTCCTCCTCCGTATGGCGTATTGAGGGGGCGGGACGACGGTGAGAGACTGCGTGGCGCTTGCTTCCGAGCCGCCACCCGCTCCAAGGACCCCAGATGGACGTCTTGACCATTTCCGAACTGATGACCGGACTTCTTTCGGTGATCGGCACCGGCATCCTGCTACTGCTCGCCACCAGCCGCTCACCCAAGCCCCTGCACGACGAGATCGCGCGGAGGGTCGAGCACTCGATCGCGCTCCTCGACACCTGCAAGGACTCCCGCAGCCGCTGACCCGGTGCGGCCGGCGCCCCGTGCTCAGATTTCGGCCAGTTCCCCCTTTTATCTCCCGAACTGTCTTCGGCCATTGCGGCACCAGGCGGCGCAGCACCTCCGCCAGTTCGTGGCGCGGCGAAGGCGCCGCGTCGACGGCTCCGACCGGCTTCCCAAGCGCGCAACGTTGGCAAACGATATGGCGTAATAGAGTCCGCCCTTCGCCTTTCATCCGCCAAGTCCCCCAGTGCCGCGCCACCCTCTCCTGATCACCACGCTCCCCGCTTTCTGCTCGCCCGGCTTCGCACGCGCACAGGAAGCCGCCCGGCCGGCGCGGCCGATCCCCTCGGAAAAGCGCCGGCGCGCCGGCTCCCATGCCACCGTCTGAATTGCGGGTCGCCGTCGTCGGTGCCGGCGTGGTCGGCAGTTGCATCGCCCTGGCACTGCGCAAGCGCGGCGCGGCCGTCACGCTGATCGACAGCGACGAGCCCGGACGTGGCTGCAGCTACGGCAACTCGGGCGCGATCAGCCCGGGCTCGGTGGCGCCGCTGGCCATGCCGGGCATCCTGTCATCGGTGCCGCGGATGCTGCTGGACGAAGAGAGCCCGCTGCACCTGCCCCTGTCCTACCTGCCGAAGGCGGCGCCCTGGCTGATGCGCTTCGTCGCCTCCGCCCAACCCTCGCGTGTCGCTCTCTCGGCCGCCAAGCTGGCGGCGCTGCACGCGGGCGCCCTCGATCGCCACGAAGCGCTGGCGCGCGAACTTGGCGTTCCCGAGCTCTTCATGCGCCGCGGCCACCTGCACCTGTATCCCGACGCGCGCGCCCTTGCCAAGGACGCCGCTGGCTGGCGCATGCGCCAGCACTACGGCTACCCGTTCACACAACTGGACCGCGACGGCATCCTGGCGCTGGAACCGCACGTGGGCGAGCGCTACCGCATCGGGATGTTCATGGGCGACCACGCAACCATCGTCAACCCCTTCCGGTATGTGCAGGCGATGGTGCGTGCCTTCACCGCGCGCGGCGGCCGGCTGCGGCGAGAGGAAGTGCGCACGATGACGCCGCTGGAAGGCGGGTGCTGGCGCCTCGGCACGGCGGGCGCGGCCCATGGCGCCGAGGACTGCTTCGACCATGTCGTGGTGGCCGCTGGGGCCTGGTCGCGCCGGCTGCTGGACCCGCTGGGCGTGCACCTGGCGCTGGAGAGCCAGCGCGGCTATCACGTGCAGTTCCAGGGCGGGCGCGGCACGGTTTCGCGCACCGTGGTGCTGGCCGATCGCAAGATTTTCGTGACGCCGATGGAAGAGGGTCTGCGAGTGGGCGGCACGGTGGAGATCGGCGGCCTGGAGCGCCCGCCGGACCCGCGCCGCGGCTCAATCCTGGAGCGCATCGCGCGGGAGACCTTCGAGGGCCTGGACGGCCTGCATGCCACGCAGTGGATGGGCCACCGGCCCTGCATGCCTGACTCGGTGCCAGTCATCGGCCCGGCAGCCGGCTGGCCCGGCCTGTGGCTGGCGGTCGGCCACGGCCACCTGGGCCTGACGGATTCCATCAACACCGCGCAGTCCATCGCGAGCGGCCTGTTCGGCGCGCGGTCCGCTGCGCCCTGAATCGGACAAACGCGATGCGCTCGATCCGGGCCGAAGTGAAAAGTATCAATGGCAAATCGGCACGGCGGTCTCGTGCTCCGGACTCGCACTCCGCAAGCGTCGAGGATTTAACAACGCGAGTGCATTTCTGGCGACGCGCAGGCCTGCGCTCCCTTGGCAACAACGACACTTCATCAAGTACAACATTGACGACCTGGAGGAGTTGCCATGGAATCACCGGACCTTGAAACAGTTGAGAAGGCGCGCGCACTCATCGAAGAAGTCATCGCCGCACGCAGTCACCTGACCGCCGCCGTTCCATATTTCGCCCCGACGGACATCGGCTGCCTGCCGCCCGCTATGCAGGAGGCCGAATCGCGCATCGAGGAGGAGAACGATTTCGGCAATCGCGTGCGCGCCGCCATCCAGATGAGCCTGGCCGCCGCGGCCGCGTCGTTGCGCGTCAGCGAATCACTGATGCAGGACTTTGCCCAGCTGGGGTCCCATGAGCGCCAGAAGGAGCTGGCGCGCTGCGCATGCGATGCGCAGGCGTCCAGGGACATCACCGGCCATATCGCAGCGATCCTTTCTGGCAAGGAGGCGCCGAAGCTGGATGCGCTGATGGAGATCAAGCGGCTCAAGTCGGCCATCTACGAGCGATTCGGTCGCTGGCCGGGCCGCTGACGTGGGCCGATCGGCCCGAAGCTGACCGACCTGCCGAGGCCCGCGGCAGCAGCGAGGCATTGCATCGGTTCGCGGCAGACGTAGCATGGACGCCAACATGAAAGAAATCCGACTGCGCTGGTCCAAGGACATCGCCACCGACGATGAGCAACTCACCGTCGAGGGGGTACCCGCTCACCATGGCGGCGGACTTTGGCGCCCCGACACCCCCGAGAACCGCCAGGCGCTCGAGCAGGCCATGAAGGCCGGCAACGAGACCTACGGCTCGGGCACGCACTGGATCGAGGAGCGCGAAGGCTGATCCTGCGAGCCTGACGTGCGGCTCTGCGGCGTACACTGCGTCGTATCGGCATGGCGCCAGAGGAGGTCCCCGTCCTCCAACATTTGTGCTGCACCTGATCGTCGCCCAGACCCTGGCGGGGTCTGCCGCAGCTCCTGTCTCGAGAACGCGGCTTGACCGCGTGTCTTCTTTTGGGGTGCACGCGATGAAGAACCTGCAAGATGCCAGCGAGCGCATCTGCCAACTCAAGGGAAGCCTGCTCGCGATCGATGCCCTCCTCCCGGCATTGCTGGAGGCACTACCGGTCGCCACCCATGCTCAACTGGTGCGCTCGTTCGAGGCGCATGCCGAGGCCGCGCGCACGGTAATGCAGCCTGTCGCCCTCTCCGAGCACGTCCTCGCCACCTTCGAGCGCGAGATCGCGCGCATACGCGCCGTGCTTGCAGGCACCGCACCGCCGGCGCCGCGCAGTGCCACCGAGGCAGCGCTCCTGACCACGACGCGCGTCAGCACGTTCCTCGGGCCGTGCTCCCTGTCCGGTGCCAGCGGCTTTTTCTTCCGCCGCGATGAGCGACTGTTCCTCGTCACCAGCCGGCATGTACTTGCCGATGAAACGAGCAGCCACTTCCCCGACCGTATCGAGGTCGAGGTGCATACCGACGAGCTCGACCTGACGCGCTACGCGGCAGTCTCGGTGCCGCTGTATCGCCAGGGCCTGAGCCAATGGCGGCAGGCCGCCGACAGCGCCGG
>NZ_LMTS01000158.1:172466-201999 GCF_001541225.1 Variovorax sp. WDL1
CATCGAGATCGACGTCGGCAGCCTGCCCGCCTCCAGCATCCTGCACGCATTCGGGCCCGGGCACCTCGAACCCTCCGGTGACCTTGCGGAAGTCGGAGACGCGCTGGTCATCATCGGTTTCCCGCTGGGCTTTCATGACACGGTCCACCACCTGCCCGTGGTGCGAAGCGCATCCATTGCCTCGGCCTTCGGCGTGCGCTTCCAGCAGCAGGGCTATTTTTTGACTGACGCCCGCACCCATCGAGGCAGCAGCGGCGCCCCGGTGCTGCGGCGCAGCCACTCCCCGAACGCGGACAGCTCGCACCTACCCTGGCAACTGCTGGGGGTGCACTCCACGCGCATGGACATGCGAACCCGGGACCTCGTGCAGGACGAATCGCTCGGCCTCAACTGCGCCTGGTACGCGGACGTGCTCATGGCCTTGACCGAGCCGCCTGCGGGCACGACGGAAGCCTCGATCGCTCGCGCGATTCGCTCCGCCGCCGGCTCCTAGAGCGAGCTTGCGTTCGCCGCCTCGGCTTGCTTGAAGCGCCCCAGTGCCCTGTGACCGCGAGGGGTGACCGAATGAACGGTGGCCCAGACCGCGCGGCAGCTCTCTCGCCACTTGGGCAGCGTCGCCGTCACCATTCCGGCGGACTGGAGCCTCGCCACCTTCTCGATGTCGGCCAGGTCGGTGATGCATACCGGCAAGGCGCTCAAGCCCAGCATGTGAAGCAGATGCATCGGCATCGCTCCTCCTTGGACGTCGAACTGAAAGGTCATTGGAGGTCTCGCAAGGCAGGCTCCTCTGGGTCAGCCGAGGCGCGGTGCTGGCGCCGGAAGCGAGTTGTCGGGACGCTTGGGACGGCGTGAGGCCAGTATGGCCCTATTCCGTCGTCGCGGGTACTTTGGGTGTCTGGGCAGCACGCGCCTTTGCCTGGCGCACGGCACCCCGTCGCGAGGGCGCCGCGCAATGCGTACGGGCGTAAAAAAGCCCCGTCTGGCGGGGCTTTGGGGTCCTGGCGGAAACGGAGGGATTCGAACCCTCGATGAGGCTCTACACCCCATACTCCCTTAGCAGGGGAGCACCTTCGGCCACTCGGTCACGTTTCCAGGAAGCCGCAATTATGCCAGCTTAAGCGGGCGGTTGATCGAGATCGAAGGCCTTGTGCAGGGCTCGCACGGCGAGTTCCATGTACTTTTCGTCGATCACGACCGAGGTCTTGATCTCGCTGGTGGAGATCATCTGGATGTTGATGCCCTCCTCGCTCAACACGCGGAACATCTTGCTGGCCACGCCCACGTGGCTGCGCATGCCGATGCCGACGATGCTGACCTTGCAGATCTTGGTGTCGCCGACGATATCGCTCGCGCCGAGCGTGGGCAGTACCTTGTCCTTGAGCAGGTCGACGGTCTTGGCGTAGTCGTTGCGATGCACCGTGAAGCTGAAATCGGTGCGCCCGTCCTTGCTCAGGTTCTGGATGATGACGTCGACCTCGACGTTGGCATCGGCCACGGCGCCGAGGATGTGGTAGGCGATGCCCGGCTTGTCGGGCACGCCGATCACGGAGATCTTGGCTTCGTCGCGGTTGAACGCAATGCCGGATACGACGGCTTGTTCCATGTTTTCATCTTCCTCGAATGTGATCAGGGTGCCCGAGCGGGCCTCTTCCTTGATGTCGATGTCCCAGGGCGTGAAGCTCGACAGCACACGCAGCGGCACCCGGTACTTGCCGGCGAACTCGACCGAGCGGATCTGCAGCACCTTGGAGCCGAGACTCGCCATCTCGAGCATTTCCTCGAAGCTCACCGTGGTCAGGCGACGCGCGTCCGGCTCGATGCGCGGGTCCGTGGTGTAGACGCCATCGACGTCGGTGTAGATGAGGCACTCGTGCGCCTTCATCGCAGCCGCGATCGCGACGGCCGAGGTGTCGCTGCCGCCGCGGCCCAGCGTCGTGATGTTGCCCGCGTCATCGACGCCCTGGAAGCCGGTGATGACCACCACCTTGCCTGCATCGAGGTCGGCGCGCACACGCTCGTCGTCGATGCTCTCGATGCGGGCCTTGGTGAAGGCGCTGTCGGTCCTCACTTGCACCTGCCAGCCGGCATAGCTGACGGCCTGCACGCCCTCAGCCTGCAGCGCGATCGCCAGCAATGCGGACGAGGCCTGCTCGCCGGTGGCGGCCAGCATGTCGAGTTCGCGGTTGTGGTCGTCGTCGACCTTGCTGGGCGCCAGCTCTTTGGCGAGGCCGAGCAGGCGGTTGGTCTCGCCGCTCATGGCGCTCGGGACCACGACCATCTGGTGGCCGGCGCGTGCCCACTTGGCGACGCGCTTGGCGACATTCTTGATGCGCTCGGTCGAGCCCATCGACGTGCCGCCGTATTTATGAACGATCAATGCCATGGGTGAAGTCAAGGAGAAGGATTCGGATGCCCGCCGCAATGCCGGCATCCGGCGCCTTGTCGCATGCCCGTTATGCCGGTATGCCCAGGTTATCTGCTCAGAGCAAGGCTGCAGGCTGCGACGGAGGCCGGGCATTGTACCAATGCAGGAGGTCTCCCTCGCGCTGGACGTAACCGTCCGCAACCTTGAGTCGGATGCGGTGGCCGCGGGTGCTGCAGGCGTCGATCTGGTCGAGCAGTTGTTCGAGCTGGGCCTCGCTGGGCACCGCGTCGTGCTCGCGCTTGAGCCAATGGCGCAGCACGTTGGCGAGCCGCTCGCGCGGCAAGGCACGCAAGGCTGCCAGGGCGGGCGGCGAGCCTGCTGCCGCGATGTCCGAAGCGGCGACCTCGGCCAGGAGCCGCGAGGCCCTGGCGGCGTTGCGGGCGGAGCGCGCGAAGGTCTCGCGAAACTGCGGCAGCGTCGCGGCCAGCGCCGGCAGCAACTGCAGCCTGATGCGGTTGCGCGTGTAGCGCAGGTCGGCGTTGCTGGGGTCATCGACGTGGGCGGTGCCGCTGCGGGCGATCCATTCGCGCAGCGCGACGGCCTGCACCTCCAGCAGCGGCCGATGGAAGTTCACGCCATGCCGCTGCATCTGGCGCGGCATGCCGGCCAATCCGTCGAGGCCGGCTCCGCGGCCGAGCGCGATGAGCATGGTCTCGACCTGGTCGTCGGCATGCTGGGCCAGCGCGACATTGCCGAGCCCGTGTGCCCGCGCCAGCGCCGCCAGCGTGACATAGCGCGCGCGCCGCGCTGCGTCTTCAGGACTTTCGCCGGGCGCATGCCGAGCGTCGACGCGCCCCACGCGCAGGGGCACGCCCAAGGCCTCGCAGGTCGCGACGCAATGCGCTTCGAAATCATCGGCCGCCGCCTGCAGGCCGTGATGCACGTGCAGCGCCTGCACCTGGCCCGGCCAGAGGCCTGCAGCCGCATGCAGCAAGGCGGTGGAATCGGCGCCTCCGCTGTAGGCAATGCCCAGCGGCAGCGGCGCCGCCCAGGACGCGAGCGCGAGGGCGGCGGGATTGTCCATCAGTCATGTGGCGGCCCTTTCGCGGGCCGCGATCACTTGGCGCTGTCGGCCTTGGTATCGGCGAAGCGGCCGTAGCTCTGCAGGCGCTCGTAGCGGCGCTCGAGCAGTTCCTTCGGCCGCAGATCGGCGACCTGGCGGAACGCATCGTTGAGCGCGCGCTTGAGGAAGGCGGCCATTTGCCGGTGGTCGCGGTGCGCGCCGCCGACCGGCTCGTTGACGATCTTGTCGACCAGGCCCAGCGCCTTGAGCCGGTGCGCGGTGATGCCTAGCGCGTCGGCCGCTTCCTGGGCCTTGTCGCTGGTCTTCCAGAGAATCGAGGCACAGCCTTCGGGACTGATCACCGAGTAGACCGAGTACTGCAGCATCAGCACCTGGTCGCCGACCGAGATGGCCAGGGCGCCGCCGGAGCCGCCCTCGCCGATGATGGTGACGATCACCGGCACCTCGAGCTGCGCCATCTCGAAGATGTTGCGGCCGATGGCTTCGGACTGGCCTCGCTCCTCGGCATCGATGCCCGGATAGGCGCCCGGCGTGTCGACGAAGGTGAAGACCGGCAGCTTGAACTTCTCGGCCGTCTTCATGAGCCGCAGTGCCTTGCGGTAGCCCTCGGGCTTGCTCATGCCGAAGTTGCGCGCGGTGCGCTCCTTGGTGTCGCGGCCTTTCTGGTGACCCAGCACCATGCAGGGGGTGCCGTTGAAGCGCGCGAGGCCGCCGACGATGGAGAGGTCGTCCGCGAAGTGGCGGTCGCCATGGAGCTCGACGAAGTCGGTGAAGATCTCGTGGACGTAGTCGAGCGTGTAGGGGCGCTCCGGGTGCCGGGCGATCTTGGTGATCTGCCAGGGCGTCAGGTCGCTGTAGATTTCCTTGGTGAGCTGCAGGCTCTTCTTGCCCAGCTGGTCGATCTCTTCCGAGATGTCGACCGCCGATTCGGTCTGCACATAGCGCAGCTCTTCGATCTTGGATTCGAGCTCCGCGACGGGCTGCTCGAAGTCGAGAAAGGTTCGTTTCGCCAACGTCTTCTCCTCTTGTCAGTATGCGACCACCGGCAGGGGGTCGAGCGATCGCCAAATATACCAAGTCGCGACGCTGCAGTAAGGGGCCCAGGCGACGGCCACCTCGCGCGCGTCGCTGCGGCTGACCGGATCGCCCGAAAAATAGCTCCGGCTGATGCCCGTGATCAGCCCGGCGTCGTCCAGCGGAAGGACGTTGGGGCGCATCAAGTGGAAGATCAGGAACATTTCGGCGGTCCAGCGGCCGATGCCGCGGATCGCAACGAGCTCCGCGATGATCATCTCGTCGGACATGTCTTCCCAGGCATCGACGTGCACAGCGCCGGAGTCGAAGTGCAGGGCCAGGTCGACCAGGTACTCGACCTTGCGCGCCGACAGGCCGGCAGCGCGCATGTCGTCGACCTTGAGCTTGAGCACGTTCCCCGGCGTCATCTTGCGTGGCAGCGCGGCGAAGCGGTCCCACACCGATTGGGCGGCCTTCACAGAGATCTGCTGGCCCACGATGCTGCGGGCCAGCGTGGTGAAGGCGTCGCCGCGCGATTCCAGGCAGGCGTCGCCGAACTGCGGGATCAGCCGCTTCATGACGCGGTCTTTCCTCGCGAGGTGCTTGCAGGCCTCTTCCCAGTAGGGGGGCGTGTGGATGTCGATGATGGGGGACTTCTTTGCGACAGGCATTGTGGTGCTCATGCCCTCACTTGACGGTGGTCCAGGTGGTGCCGGCCGGCGAATCCTTGAGCACGATGCCCTGCGCCAGCAGTTCGCTGCGGATGCGATCGGCCTCGGCGAAGTTCTTCGCCGCCTTGGCCTCGGCACGGCGCGCGATCAGCGCCTGGATCGAGGCATCGTCGAGGACGCTGCCAGCCTGCAGGAAGGCCTGGGGGTCGCCCTGCAGCAGGCCGAGGCAGGCGCCCAGCGCCTTCAGCAGGCCCGCGGCTTGCGCCGACTTCGTCCTGTTCACTTCCCCGGCCAGGTCGAAGAGCACGGCCACGGCCTCGGGCGTTCCGAAGTCCTCGTCCATCGCGGCCTTGAAGCGTGCCGCATGAGGCTCGGCCCAGTCGATCGCAACCTCGGCAGGTGCCACCAGGTGCAGCGCCGTGTAGAGCCGCTTGAGCGAGGCGCGCGCATCGTCCAGATGCACATCGCTGTAGTTGAGCGGGCTGCGGTAGTGCGCGCGCACGACGAAGAAGCGGATCGTCTCTGCATCGAACTGCTTCAGCACGTCGCGGATGAGGAAGAAGTTGCCCAGGCTCTTGGACATCTTCTCGTCATCGATGTTGATGAAGCCGTTGTGCATCCAGATGCGGGCCAGCGGCTTGCCGGTCGCGCCCTCGCTCTGCGCGATCTCGTTCTCGTGGTGCGGGAACTGCAGGTCCATGCCGCCGCCGTGGATGTCGACGGTCTCGCCGAGCAGCTGGCAGGCCATGGCCGAGCATTCGATGTGCCAGCCGGGCCGGCCGGGGCCGAACTGGCTGGTCCACTTGACCTCCTCGGGCTCGGCAGGCTTGGCACTCTTCCACAGCACCGGGTCGAGCGGGTCCTCCTTGCCGTCCAGCACTGCCACACGCTCGCCGGCATGCAGCTCGTCCAGCGACTTTCCGCTGAGCTTGCCGTAGCCGGGGAACTTGCGCACCGCGTAGTTGACGTCGCCATTGGTCGAGCGGTAAGCCAGGCCCTTCTGTTCCAGCGTGGCGATCATCGACAGCATCTGCGGCACGTACTCGGTGGCGCGCGGTTCGTGCGTGGGTCGCTCGATGCCGAGGGCGTCGGCGTCCTCGTGCAGCGCCTGGATCATGCGGTCGGTGAGCGTGCGGATGCTCTCGCCGTTCTCGACTGCACGCCGGATGATCTTGTCGTCGATGTCCGTGATGTTGCGCACGTACTCCACCGCGAAGCCCGAGGCCTTGAGCCAGCGCTGCACCACGTCGAATGCGATCATCGAGCGCGCATGGCCGAGGTGGCAGTAGTCGTACACCGTCATCCCGCACACGTACATGCGCACCCGGCCGGGTTGCAGAGGAGAAAAATCCTCCAGTTCACGCGACAGCGTGTTGTAAATGCGAAGGCTCATGAGACAGGGGAACACCGGGATTCGCCCGCGCGAGAAGGCGAGCGAAAAGATTTTTTTCAGGGGTGAGGATGCTATGGCAACGAGGGGATGAACGGAGCCCCTCGGCTACAATCCCGCGTCAGTATAAACGGCCGGTTCCGTTATTTTCCCGGGTGTTTTCGAGGCCCGCGTTCCCCCTTCATCTCTCGAGGCTCATGAAGCACGCCGCTGCCCCCTCCCCCTCCTTCATCCCGCGATTCCTGTCGGTTCTCCTGCTCGCCTTTGCCGCGGCCGCGGCGCACGCCGACGACTACCTCGACGTCAACACCCTGCTGCGCCAAGGCAAGTCTGCCGAGGCGCTGGCCAAGGCCGATGCCTACATCGCCGGCAAGCCGCGCGACCCGCAGATGCGCTTCCTGCGCGGCGTGATCCTGACCGAACAGGGCAAGCAGGCCGAGGCGGTCACGGCCTTCACGCAGCTCACCCAGGACTTCCCCGAATTGCCCGAGCCCTACAACAACCTGGCGGCGCTCTATGCCGGCCAGAGCCAGTTCGACAAGGCGCGCGCGGCGCTCGAGATGGCGATCAAGCTCAATCCGAACTACGCCACCGCGCACGAGAACCTGGGTGACGTCTATGCGCGCCTCGCCGGCCAGTCCTACGGCCGCGCGCAGCAGCTCGAGACCGGCAACACCGGCATTGCCCCCAAGCTCGCGCTGATCCGCCAGTTGTTCAGTGCGCCGGGCAGCGGTTCGCTGCCGGCCGCGGCGGCCGAAGCCCGCAAGCCGGTGCGCCGCTAGCCCGCTGCCTGTCCGCGGCGCTGCCCGGGGTCGCCGCCTTTCTCCAGCCCGTCCTACTTCTTCACCATGCACATCCTTTCCCGTCGCACGGCACTGATCCTCGTCTCGACGCTGAGCCTGGCAGGCGCCGGCTGGGCGCAACAAGCTGCGCCGCGCGTCAAGCTCGCCACTTCGGCCGGCGACATCGTGGTCGAGCTCGCACCCGACAAGGCGCCCAGGACGGTCGAGAACTTCCTGCAGTACGTGCGGGACAAGCATTACGACGGCACGGTGTTCCACCGCGTGATCGACGGCTTCATGATCCAGGGCGGCGGCTTCACGCCCGAGCTGCGGCAGAAGCCCACGCGCGCCCCAGTCCCGCTGGAGGCAAGCAACGGCCTGAAGAACGACAAGTACACGATCGCGATGGCGCGCACCTCCAATCCCAATTCGGCGACCTCGCAGTTCTTCATCAACGTGAAGGACAACGCGATGCTCAACGCTCCCAATCCTGACGGCCACGGCTACACCGTGTTCGGCAAGGTGGTCGCGGGCACCGAGGTGGTCGACAAAATCCGCGCCGTGCGCACGGGCAACAAGGGCGGCATGCAGGACGTGCCGCTCGAAAGCGTCACCATTGAATCCGCCACCGTGGCGAAGTAAGCCAATCAACAAGGAGCCCTCATGAGCAACCCCCAAGTCGAACTGCACATCAAGGACCAAGGCGTCATCACGCTCGAACTGGACCAGGACAAGGCGCCCAAGACGGTCGAGAATTTCCTCGCCTACGTGACCAAGGGCCACTACGACAACACGGTGTTCCACCGCGTCATCCCGGGCTTCATGGTGCAAGGCGGCGGCTTCGAGCCAGGCATGTCGCAGAAGCCGACGGGCGCCGAGATCCAGAACGAGGCCAACAACGGCCTGAAGAACGACAACTACACGGTGGCCATGGCCCGCACCAACGCGCCGCACTCGGCCACGGCGCAATTCTTCATCAACGTGGCCGACAACGGCTTCCTCAACCACACCGCGCCTTCCGCCCAAGGCTGGGGCTATGCAGTGTTCGGCAAGGTGGTCGGCGGCAAGGAAGTGGTCGACAAGATCAAGGCGGTGAAGACCGGCCGCAAGGGCTTCCACGACGACGTGCCGCTGGAAGACGTGGTCATCGAGAAGGCTGTCGTCAAAGGCTGAAGATGACGGCTTTCGCCGAGCTCGTGGCTCCCGCGGCGTGGCGCACGGTCGATCTGATTTCCGACCTCCACCTGCAGTCCTCGGACCCGGCGACCTTCGACGCGTGGCGCGGCTACCTGCAGACCACGCCGGCGGACGCGATCTTCATCCTCGGCGATCTGTTCGAGGTCTGGGTCGGCGACGACGCGGCTGCCGAGCCGGGCTTCGAGGCGCAATGCGCAGAGGTGCTGCGCGAAGCCGGCGCGCGCCGGCCGTTGTTCTTCATGCACGGCAACCGCGACTTCCTGCTCGGCCCCGCCTTCGCCGCGCAATGCGGCATGCAGCTGCTCGACGACCCGACAGTGCTGGCCCTGCATGACAGCCGCTGGCTGCTGAGCCACGGCGATCTGCTTTGCCTCGAGGACACCGAGTACCTGCGCTTCCGCGCCGAAGTGCGCGCCCCGGCCTGGCAAGGCGCCTTCCTCGCGCGGCCGCTGGCGCAGCGCCGCGCCCTCGCCCGCTCGATGCGCGCGCAGAGCGAGGATCGCAAGCGCAGCCCCGGCATGGTCTGGGCCGATGTCGATGCCGAGGCCGCGCGCGCCTGGCTGCGGCAGGCCGGCGCGACGACGCTGATCCACGGGCACACGCACCGGCCGACGACTCACGCACTCGGCGACGGCCTCGAGCGCATCGTGCTGAGCGACTGGGACCTGAAGGCGCATCCGGCGCGCGCGCAGCTGCTGTGCCTGTCGAGCGCGGGCGCGCAACGGGTCGATCTGCGCTGATGTTCGACTGGCTGCGCGGGCTGCGCGCCCCGCCTCCGATTCCCGATGCGGCGTGGCAGGCCACGCTGCTGCGCTACCCCTTTCTGGTCGAGCGCGCCGGACGCGATGTGGAGCGCCTGCGCCGCCTCGCGGCGGAGTTCCTGCGCGACAAGGAATTCCATGGCGCCCATGGCTTCGCCATCACCGACGAGGTCGCGCTCGCCGTGGCGGCGCAGGCTGTGCTGCCGGTGTTGCACCTGCCGGGCGGCCTGCGCTGGTACGACGATTTCGTGGGCATCGTGATCCACCCTTCCGAGGCGGTGGCGCGGCGCAAGACCGTCGACGAGACCGGTGTCGTCCACGAGTACGACGAGATCCTGGCCGGCGAGGCGATGGACCGCGGCCCCGTGATGCTGAGCTGGCAGGACGTGCTGGCGGGCAGCGTGACCCAGGACGCGGGCTACAACGTGGTGATCCACGAATTCGCGCACAAGATCGACATGAAGAGCGGCGAGGCCGACGGCTGCCCGCCGCTGCCGGCCGGCTTCGCGCGCACGTCGACGGCGCGCGAGGCGCGACTCGCGTGGTTCGCGGTGCTGCAGCCGGCTTACGACAATTTTCGCGAGAGGACCATCGTCGCCGAGCGCTTCGGCGGCCAGGCGCCGTGGCTCGATGCCTACGGCGCCACATCGCCGGGCGAGTTTTTTGCCGTGGCCTGTGAGGCCTACTTCGTGAACCGCACGAAGCTGGCGTCCGAGTTCGCCGGGCTGGTCGCGCTGTTCGACGAGTTCTTCAGGCGCCCGGCCTCGGCGGTCTAGCCAGCAGCAGGCGCAGGCGCCCTTACCGTCACTTGCGCAGCAACGCCTTGAGCGCGTTCTGCAGGCGGCGCGCCGAAGCCGCGTCGTGCGCGGCGGCGAGCACCGTGCCGGCATCCTGGCCCCAGGTCTGCGCCGGCGCGGGATCGCCGCGCCGCGTCAACAGCTTCAGCTGCAGGGCGCGACGCGCGTCCAACTGTTCGGCCGGCGTCGGCACCTCGGCCGCCATCTCCAGCCGCAGCAGGGCCTCGGCGGCGGCATCGGACTTGGCCGAGGGGCCGGAGGCCAGGGCCTGCGACCACTGCCCGCGCACGGCAGGCGAGACGACACGGCCCAGTTCCTGCACGCTGGGCAGCTTCGACGCGTCGCGCTGCTCCCACGCCCCCAGCACCTGGGTCAAGGCCTCGCCATGCGCCTGGGCGGCAAGCTTGCGCAAGGCCTGATCTGCACGCTCGAGCGCTTCGCGCTGAGCACGGAAAGCGGCATCGCCAAGGCGCGGGCCGCGCTCCTCGCGCGGCGGACGGTCGCCGAAGCGGCCGGCGCCCGGGCCCCGTTCGCCGGGTCGCGGTGGCCGCTCGTTGGCGCGGCCGGGCGGGCCGCCGCGTCCATCGCGGCGATCGCCGCCGAAGCGGCTGTTGCCGCGCCCAGCAGGCAAGGCCTCGGCCTTCCTGTTGCCGGGCCGGTCGTCGCCGCGCACTGCGATCACGGGCTTGGGTGCCGGCTTGGGCGGCGCCACGGGCGTTGGTGCGGCGTCTGCGTCTGCCTCGGCCTTGCCTGCGTCGGCGCGGGCCGACGCATCGGCACCGTCGGCCGGCGCCACCAGGTCGGGCGTCGGCGCCGCGACTTCGTCGGCGGCTGGTGGAGGCGAAGCCTCGGCATCGCCCGACGCGGGCGCCTGCTCGGCACTCTCGCCGAACTCGGCCGCCGCCTGGCCCGGCGCCACCACCTCGGTCGCGCCCACGGACGGACCGTCCACGGATGCGGGTTTGTCAGCGGCCGCGGGCTTGGGTGCGGGCGGCGCCTCGCCGCGCAAGGCGGCTTCGAGTTGGGCCACGGCAGCACGGATCTTCTGGGCATCCCCCGTGGCGTTCGCCGCTTCCAAAGCCTTCGAGACATCGAGCACGTAGCGGTCGTGCTCGCTCATCGCAGCCGCCGCCTTCTCGCGCTCGGCGCTCTTGCGGTTGAAGGCCTCGTCGATCGGGGCGCGGAAGGCGTCCCAGAGCTTCTGTTCCTGCCGGCGGTCCAGCGGCACGGTCTGCGCCTCGGCTTGCCAGCGCTGCTGCAGGGCCTTGACCGCATCGATGCGCAGCATCGGCGCGGCGCCGAGCTCGGCGGCCTCGGCGATCATGCCCTGGCGACGCTCGATGCTGGCCTTCTGTGCGGCCTCGAAAGGCCCACGCGCGGCACCGAAGGCCGCGTTCCACTGAGGCTGGAGCTCGGCGAATACCTTCTCGCCCACATGGCCCGCATCGCGCCAGCGATCGGCGAACTGGTGCAGCGCCCGGTTGTAGGCCTTGAGGTCGGTGTTGCCGGCCTGCGCCTCGGCCCAGGCCTTGACCTCCTCGATCAGCGCCAAGCGCTGGGCACGGTGCTCGGCCGCATCGGCGCGCACCTTCTCGAGCCAGGCCTCGACGACCTTGTGGGCTTCGTTGCAGGCCTCGTCGAAGCGCTTCCACAGCGCATGGTTGGGCACGCCACCCTGGTCGGCCTGCTTCCATTGCTCGCGCAGGCTGCGCAGCGTCTCCTGCATCTTGCGGCCGCCCAGGGCCTGGCCCTCGGGGCGCTTGAGCAGTGCCTCGGCCTTGGCCACCAGTTCCTCGCGCACCTTGTCGGCGCTCCAGCGCTGCCAGCCTTCGAGCTCGCCAGCGGCCACCAGGGCCGCATGCACGCGCGCCTCGAGGGCCGCGTCGACCATCTTGCCGTGCTCCTTGAGCACCGCGCGCAGCGCTGCCGCAGCACCGGCGCTGGCCTTGCCGTGGCCCTCGGCGGTTTCCTGCTCGAGCTTGGCAAGCGCGGCTTCCACAGCCGCCTGGGCGGCGGCCCGCTTCTCGGGATCGACCTTCGGCACCGGCGGCTTCTGGACGGCAGGCGGTGCCTCGGGCGCACCGCCGCGCGCCACCCGCAGTTCGTCGGCCCACACCGGAACCGGCGGCAGGGGCGCCGCCGCATCCTCTGCTGCGGCCACGGTCTGCGCGAGTGCCTGGTGGAACGCATCGGACACCACCAGCAGTTGTGCCCTGGACGATTCCAGCTGCGGCGCGAACTTGGCGTCCAGGCTGCTCCAGTTGGGGTCGGAAGCGATCTCGTCAGCCTGCTGCTGCCAATGCACCACGTCGGCGCGCAAGGATTCTTCGGCAGCCTGGGCATCGCGCCAGCTCTTGGTCGACAGCACCTCGAAGCGCTGCGCCAGCAGCACGGCCGCTTCGCGATGCACCTGGGCACGGTGCTGCAGGTCCTCGATGCCCTTCACGCGCTCGGCGAGGCGGGCCTTGAAGCTCGCCAGCGGCTCGCGCGACAAGGGGGCGCCCGCCTTGGCGGCGTCGCGTTGCCAGGCCAGCGCATCGGCGATGTTGAGCTTGGGCTGGGCCAGCAGCGCTTCCGCCTTCTGGGCCCATTCGGCGGCGATGGCCTCCTGGCCGCGGGCGCGCTTGAGCTCGTCGAGCTTCTCGCGCAGGAGGCGCGCGGCGCCCTTGTCGCGGCCGCTCAGTTCCTTGAACACCTCCTGCATCTGCTCGGGCGCCGGATTGCCCGCCAGCCAGTCGCGGATGCGCTGTGCACGCTCCCCCGAGGTCGGTGCAGTGAAGGCGCCGCCCGTCATCGTGTCGAGGGACTGGAGGTCGTGGGGCTTGGTCGATGTTGAAGTCACTGCGCGAATAAACCTGATCTGTAGAGGAAAAGCGAAGGCGCCGGCATTTGCCGGCGCACCTCGCTATTTTCGCCGACTTGCGGCGCGTGAGGTCAGCGGGTGGCCAGATTCAGTTCCGCACCCGGTTTCCAGTCGGCGTCGCCGGCCCGGGTGCGCACCGCGCCGAGGAACAACCGCTCGCTGGGCAGCTTCTGGGCCAGCAGGTAGTCGCGCACCGCGGCGCCGCGCTCGACGGCGAGCTGGCGTATCGACTCCTCGTCGACCGGGATGCTGGCCATCAGCAGGTCTTCCATCTCCTTGGTCGGGATGTCCCTGGCCAGGCCGATCATGTTGCGGGGCTTGGTCTTGAGGTCGGCTCGCTTGTACACCGCGGCCAGCAGCTCGGGGTACTCCGCGTCGGTGACAGGGGCTACATCGGCCGCATTCTGGTTGCCACGCACCGCAGCTCGGCGCTTCTCGCCCTGGGCCAGCTGGCGCAGACGCTGGCGCTGATACGCCTCGCGCTCCTGCTCGAGGCTGGCGGTGCCCACCACCGTCATGCGCAGCCCTGGCCGGTCGTTGAGCGCCTTGGCCACCTTGTCCAGGCTCTGCTTCGCGTCCGCCGACAGCGCCGCACTGCCGGGCGCGAAGGCGATGGTGCTCGAATCCCCGCCGCCCCCGCCCAGGCCGCCCGTCAGCAGCGCGAAGGGCGCGGTCGCCGCCTTGACGATCAGGTTGACGATCGCCTTGAGGATGAGCGGACCGAGGCTGAACTGCGGATCGTTGAGCGACCCCCGGATCGGAAAGTCGATGTCGATCACGCCGTTGCGGTCGGCCAGAAGGGCGACGGCAAGCCGCACCGGCAGGCTGTTGGGCGCACCCTGCACCTCGTCCCCGAACTGCAGCTGATTCAGCACCAGCTTGTTGGTGGCGGTGAGCTGGCCGTCCGGCGCAATCTTGTAGTTCACGTCCATGCTGAGCTTGCCGCGCTCGATCCCATGGCCGGCGTAGCGCACCGAATAGGGCGACAGCGGTGGCAGATCGAGCTCGCGCATCTTCGCCGTGACGTCGAGCTCCAGCGGCTTGGCCAGCGGGTTGAGCTTGCCGGTGATTTCCAGCGAGGCCGTTTGCTGGGCCTTGCCGCGCAGCTCGAGGTCTGCCAGCGCCGGCCTGTCGCCCTGCGGCTTGGACGAGAAAGCGCTGAGCTTGCCGGTCAGCTCGCTGAGATCGGCCGAGTAGTTGGGCTTGACGAACAGGTCGCTGAAGTCGATGCGCCCATTGACCAGGTTGATCGGACCGAAATTGATGACCGGCTCGGGACCGCTGCTCCCTGCCTCCGGCGCCCTCGCCGGCGCAGCGGGAGCCGCGGCAGCGAGCGGCGTGGGCTGCCCGCCGGCCATCGCCTCCGCGGAGGCCGGTGCGCCGCGGGCTTGCGCGGCGGGCGGCCTGGCGATCGTGGTCGTGGTCGTGGTCGTGCCGCCGAGGCTGCGCCTCGTGCTGGCCTCGCCGGCCGGCACCGGCTCCCCAGGCTTCCTGGTCAGGTCCTGCAGGTTGAGGCGGCCGTTCGGGTCGATGATCACGCGGGCGAAGAAGTCGGTCAGCGCGGTTTCGCGCACGTCCACTGCCAGCGGCGCCTTGGGCACCAGGTTGACCTGCAGTCCGCGCAGGCTCAGGGTCTTCCAGCTCAGCAACTGGTTGCTGCGATTGGCGAGGCCGGCCGACTGCGTCAGTGTCGCGCTATTGGCGCGGAAGTCGTCCAGCGTCGTATCTCCGGCCAGCTTCACGCTCATGCCTGCAGGGGCGGCGGTGTACTTGACCGTGCCACGGTAGCTGGCAAAGGCGCGGCGGATGTCGATATTGAGCGCGTCCGCGTAGTAGGCCTTGAAAGCATGCGCCGGGATGGAGGCCACTTCCAGCCGGCCCTCGGCCGCCACCGGATCGAGGACCACCGTGCCCTTGTAGTCGAAGCGCCCGGGCTCCGCGCGGCCGGCCGCGATACGCCCGGACAGCTGCAGCGGCGAGGCGGTGGAAGTGTTGGGCGAGATCTTCTGGGCGTTGAGCTTCAGGGCGCTGATCTCGAAGGCGACCGGCGTCGCGTCGGCCTTGTCCGAATAGGACAGCGCGCCGTTGTCGATCGCCACGGTGCCGATGGACAGTTCCCATGGCTTGGCGTCGGCACCGGCTGCCTTCGGATCCTTGGGCGCGGCGACCTGGGCGTCCGTGCCGGCGTTCTGGCCGCCGGGCCGTGCCTTGAGCCAGCGCTCGAACATCCAGCGCTTGTCCTTGTCGCGCTCGACCTGGACCTTGGGGCTGCTGGCGCTGAACGAGGCAATGCTCAGCGTGTGCTTCGTCATGTCGACTTCGGCATCGACCAGCTCGAATCGTCCCACGCTGGCCAGGGCGGTCTTGGCCTGGGTCAACGCCAACCCGTCCAGGGCGACGCGGCCTGCCTTGAACTTCAGCTCAGGCTGGTTCCATGCAACATCGATCTTGCCGCTCAGCTTGCCATCAAGCGTGGGCTCCAGGCTCTGCGCCAGGTACGGAGCAGCCAAGGACAGCGGCAGGGCCTCGACTTCGGCCCGCACCTTCGCGACCTTGTCGGTCGCCTCGCCGCCGAACTTGAGGGCGGCACCACCCACGGCGGTGGTTCCGTTGAAAACGGCCGGCTTCTCCATTGGCCAGACGATGGCGCTTGCATCGACCTGGAGCTGCTTCATGTCGATCGCCGCCGCCGGCTGGACGCTCTGGTCCCGCCACCCGATCTCGCCGCCGGACAGCGCCAGCTTGTCGACCTGCACGCGCCAGCCCGGCCCCGGCGCCGCGGGCGTGGCGCCGGCCTCGCCGTTCGGCGGACCGCCGGGGGGCGGCGCCTTCTCGGCCGCCCCGGCTGCCTGCCCGGCAGGCAGCAGGTTGAGCCGGCCGGCCGCATCGCGCGCCACCACCAGCCGCGGCGCCGCCAGCGCCACCTCGCTCAGGTGTACCACGCGCTCCAGCGGCCGAACGTCGGCCAGCGCCAGCTTGAGCGTATCGAAGCGAAGCAGGTCGCGCGCCTTCGAGTCCGCCAGCTGGATGCTGTGCGCCGCCACGGTCCCGGTGATCTTCAGGCCAGTGGTGGTCGTCTGCGCGAAATCGATCTTCAGGTCCGCGTCCAGCTTGCCTGCCTGCAGGGCGACCGGCAGGCCGCCGGGGATGTAGCCCAGGTAAGGCGCCAGGTCGAGGTCCCTGAAGCTGATCTGCGCATCGGTCTTGCGGTCATCGGCAAAAGGCGTGCTCAAGGCCGCCGAATCGAAAGCGCTGCCGTTGAGCACGAAAGCCAGTTTCGGCTCGGTCGTGATCTCGCGCTGCGAAGGCAGGTTGCTCAGGAGCGGCACCCTGAGCACGAGGTTGCGGAGCTCATGCTTGCGCTTGACCGCCTGGTCGTCGAAGTCGACCGACCCGTTGGTGATGGCGATGTTGTAGACCGCGAAGCGCGGCGGCTCGCCCTTGGGCGCCTCCGGGGCGCTGGCCAGCTTGGCGAGGATGTCGTCGATGTCGTATTTGCCATCGGCCTGGTGCGTCAGCAGCACGGCGGGAGCGTCGATGGTGACGGCGTCGATCACGGGGGCCAGCCGCAGGATCGACTGCAGTTCGGCATCGGCATAGATGCGACCCACGGCAAATTGCGGCCGGCTGCCGTCGGCCGTCGCGATGCGCAGGTCGTCGAGCGCGAGTTCGAGGGTCCAGGGCTTGAAGTCGATCTTGCCGACAGTCACCTGGCGCCCCAGTTTCTCGCTGGCGATCTTCTGGATCTGGCTCTTGGCAATTGGCGGCACGGCCAGCCAGGCAACAACCCAGAACACGAGCAGCACCAGCACGGCCAGCACCGCTCGCCGCACCCACTTGTTTTGTTTCAGCGAAGCAGCATTCATCGGACGGCGAGTGTGCCCCAAACCCATCAAGCTTCCCAGAAACAAGAAAGCCCGGACGCCTGACATAACGTCCGGCCTCCGGGCTCGATGGCGGGCGCCACGCCCATGCCATCTTTTCGCTCGACCGGAAGTTGGATGTTCCGGTCTGCTGGCAGCAAGAGATTGCCACCGTAGGGCCTCGGCCACTGAACCGTTAGAGGGTTTCTCTCCCGGCTACCGGACTTCGGTTGAACGCCTGAAGATTCAGGCCACCACAGCGTAGGCGCGTTGTGACGAGAATGCAAATGAGCTTTTCGATGGATCCACGCCAGGCAATTTCCCCTGCCTCCGTAAGCTCCGTTTAGCATAAAGTATCGCTTCCTTATTCTTGACCGGGTATTAAGCGCCTCCTAAAATCTGCGCTACCCCGGCCCCTCATTCCTGGCCGGGACTGCCCTATACCTGCTGCCGAGTTCTTTTGGCTTAATCAGGCAACGCGCCCCCTCATCCACGCGCGGCACCTGACTCGTACCCATCCACAAGCGCCGTCGCCTTCGACCATCGCCCCCCAGGCTTTGCGACCCAGGTGCCGCACAGAAGGAGGAAGAGCGATGAAACAGGCGTTTGACGCCACAGCCCGCGGGCTGCGGACTTTCATGTCCGACGTGGCCGAAGGCTTTTTCGAAGTGACCCACAACGGCTTTGCCCTGCTCGGCCTGGCCATCGTGTTCGGCGTGTTGGCCCTTGCCGCGCGTCCGGATCTGCGCCAGTCGGGCGAAGAGCAGCTGATGGGCTGGCTCCAGTCGCGCAAGCCGCCGCCCGAGGTCTCCGACCTGGAGCCCACGGCCATCGACCGCACGACTGCGGCCAGCCCGCACGAGTTGCCAAAGCCGCAGGCCGCCGTCGCCTACTGGCTGAGCAAGAAGTACCGCGTGGCGGTCGAGCCGTTGAGCGTGCTGGTGTCGGAAGCGTTCGACATCGGCAAGCGGACCAAGCTCGACCCCACGTTGATCCTGGCGATCATGGCCGTCGAGTCCAGTTTCAATCCCTTCGCCCAGAGCCATGTCGGTGCCCAGGGCCTGATGCAGGTCATGACACGCGTGCACGGCGAGAAGTACGAAAGCGCCGGCGGCACCCTCACCGCCTTCGACCCCGTGACCAACATGCGTGTCGGCGTCAAGGTGCTGCAGGAATGCATCGCGCGGGCGGGCTCGCTCGAAGGCGGCCTCAAGTACTACGTGGGCGCAGCCAACCTGCCGGACGACGGCGGCTATGCGGGCAAGGTGTTGGCCGAGCATGCGCGGCTGCAGCTGGTGATCGCCGGCCGTGCGCCCTCCACTGCCCCCACGCCGCCCGGCATGCGGGCGCAGCCTCTGCCAGTGGTCGCGCCGGCCAAGCCCGAAGGCGACTCGCAGAAGGTGGCGCTGGTCTCGGATCTTTAGGCCTTTTTACAGCGGCGCCCGAACCCGTCGGCTACACTCGCACGGCACGCGACTGGCGATAGGCGCCGCACCCCTCCAGGTGCCATGCGCTGACGTGGATGACCACTGGGAAGCGTGCCGCCTGCGGCGCACAGCAGGCGTTCCGCCGTTCGCCTGGGCAGCCCTTGTTTGGTTGAAGAACAAGGACCATCCGTCTTAAAGGACTGCCATGTACAACCGCCAGATCCTGGTCGAACAGACCGATCCCGAAATCTGGGCCGCCATCCAGGCCGAGAACACGCGCCAGGAACAGCACATCGAGCTGATCGCGAGCGAAAACTACGCCTCCCCGGCCGTCATGGCCGCGCAAGGCTCGCAGCTCACCAACAAATACGCCGAGGGCTACCCCGGCAAGCGCTACTACGGCGGCTGCGAGCACGTCGACGTGGCCGAGCAACTGGCCATCGACCGCGTCAAGCAGCTCTTCGGCGCCGACGCGGCCAACGTGCAGGCCCATTGCGGCGCCTCGGCGAACGAAGCCGTGATGCTGGCCTTCCTCAAGCCCGGCGACACCATCATGGGCATGAGCCTGGCCGAAGGCGGCCACCTGACCCACGGCATGCCACTGAACATGAGCGGCAAGTGGTTCAACGTCGTGAGCTACGGGCTCGACGACAAGGAAGAGATCGACTACGACGCGATGGAGCGCAAGGCGCACGACGCCATGCCCAAGCTGATCATCGCCGGCGCCTCGGCCTATTCGCTGCGCATCGACTTCGAGCGCTTCGCCAAGGTGGCAAAGGACGTCGGCGCCATCTTCATGGTCGACATCGCCCACTACGCGGGCCTGGTCGCAGCCGGCGTGTATCCCAACCCCGTGCCGCACGCGGACGTGGTGACCTCCACCACCCATAAGAGCCTGCGCGGCCCGCGCGGCGGCATCATCCTGATGAAGTCGCAGCACGAGAAGGCCATCAACAGCGCGATCTTCCCGGGCCTGCAGGGCGGTCCGCTGATGCACGTGATCGCGGCCAAGGCCGTGGCCTTCAAGGAAGCGCTGTCGCCGGAATTCAAGACCTACCAGCAGCAGGTCGTGAAGAACGCGCAGATCGTGGCCGAGACGCTGAGCGCGCGCGGGCTGCGCATCGTCAGCGGTCGCACGGAAAGCCACGTAATGCTGGTCGACCTGCGCGCCAAGGGCATCACCGGCAAGGAGGCCGAGAACGTGCTGGGCAGCGCCCACATGACGATCAACAAGAACGCCATCCCGAACGATCCCGAGAAGCCGATGGTGACCAGCGGCGTGCGCATCGGCACGCCCGCCATGACCACGCGCGGCTTCAAGGACGAGGAGGCGCGCCTCACCGCGAACCTGATCGCCGATGTGCTGGACAACCCACGGGACGCCGCCACCATCGAGGCGGTCCGCGCCAAGGTGCACGCGCTGACCAGCCGCTTCCCGGTCTACCGCTGACCACGCGCATGGCGTCCGCATGAAGTGCCCTTTCTGCGGTCATCTCGAAACGCAGGTCGTCGAGACCCGTGTGTCGGAGGATGCCGACTTCGTGCGGCGCCGCCGTCAGTGTGGCACCTGCGAAAAGCGCTTTACCACCTACGAGCGCCCGGACGTCAATTTCCCGGTGGTGGTCAAGAAGGACGGCAGCCGCGCCGACTTCGACGCCAAGAAGGTCCGCGCCTCGATGATGCTGGCGCTGCGCAAGCGGCCCGTGAGCATCGAGCAGATCGACCATGCGCTGCTGCGCATCGAACAGAAGCTGCTGTCCAGCGGATTGCGCGAGATCGATTCGACCAAGGTGGGCGAACTCGTGATGCGCGAGCTCAAGCGCATGGACAAGGTGGCGTACGTGCGCTTTGCCTCGGTGTACCGCAGCTTCGAGGACGTGGACGAGTTCAGGCAGCTGCTGCGGGATATCTGACTTTCTGACAAAAGCTCGCCGTCGTCGTGAGATGGCGCCAGAGTTCGGGGCTCAACGGCTTCACATGGCCTCCCAGCGGCCCCTTCTTCCTCTTCCCTGACTCCCAAAATCGCCAGCTGAGTCGCCATCTCGGCGACCTCACTGGAGGTAGTGGTGCAGTCGAGTATTCAGCGGCGCAGGCGAGCATCGGGCTTTTCTCTGATCGAAGTGCTCGTGGCACTGCTGGTGCTTTCATTTGGCTTGCTCGGCATGGTCGGGCTGCAGGCAATGGCCTTGCAGAGCAACCGCGAAGCCCGTCTGCAATCAATCGCCGTTGATCTGGCACGCGAACTGGCCGAAATGATGCGCGGCAACAAGAACATCGCGACGCTGGCCACCTCCAATCCCTATATCGGCGATTTCTCCGCTCCGCTGACTCCTGCGACAGTCTCCGACTGCTTGTCGGTCGGCTCATCGTGCGCCAGTCCAACGCTGGTAGCCCACGCCGAGATGACGGACTGGCTGGCCCGTGTGGCCGAAATCCTTCCCGGCGCACGCGTCAAGGTCTGCCTGGACACGGCACCGTACGACGACAACGGATTGCCGCGTTGGGAATGCAAGGCGAGCACCACGAACGATCTTCTTGTCATCAAGATCGGCTGGAGCCACCTGTCCACCAAAGCCGACCAACAAGACCGGACGATTCGCGCGACTGCAACAGACGGTACAAGCCGGCCTGGCGTCATCCTTCCCGTGACAGCGGGCAGCACCACACCATGAAGCACGCATCCCGTCGCCCTCCCCTTCCAGGCCGCTCTCTGCTGGCTGGCATGACGCTCGTCGAGCTCATGGTCGCCATGATGGTGGGCTTGCTGATCGTCCTGGCGGCGACTTCTGCATTGCTCGCGGCGCGTCGGGGTTTCACCACTGTCGACTCGGCTTCGCAATTGCGTGACAACGCGCGATTCGCCATCAGTCTCATCCAGCGTTTGGCAGTTCAAGCTGGCTATCGGGACGTGTCCAATGCCGCAACGAAACGCACCGCCACCGTCGCATCAAGCGCCAACCCACTGCCCTACGTGTTCGGCTTCGACAATGCCTTGGCAAACAGAGATTCGCTGGACAACGGCAAAGCGCGGCCCAAGGGGTCTTTCGGCGATGTTCTCGTTCTGCGTTAC
Organism: Variovorax sp. WDL1; assembly: GCF_001541225.1. GTDB lineage: Bacteria > Pseudomonadota > Gammaproteobacteria > Burkholderiales > Burkholderiaceae_C > Variovorax. Next base: position 193,751 of record NZ_LMTS01000158.1, read on the forward strand.
CAGCCCACCGAAACCGTGCCTGGCTCGGGGGAGGCGGATGCGGGAATGATCGATTGCGCTGGACAGCCGCCCGACAAGCCAGCGAGCAACCGGGACGACGCGCAAACCAGCGTCTTCTTCGTTGACAAGTCCAACGACGGCGAGCCGACGCTCAAATGCTATCGCTCCGATACGGGTTCACCGTCTTTCGATTCGGCGGTGCCGCTGATCCGCGGCGTTGAAAACTTTCAGGTGCTGTACGGCGTCGACGGCGTAAAGGCCAACACCGCCATCGATCCCACGGACACCACTTTGACTCCAGACACTGTTCCCGACAGCTACCTCAGTGCCAGTCAGTTGACGGTCGCAGGCGATACAGCAGCCACTCGGGCCAACTGGAGACGCGTGCGGAGCGTGCGCATCGGACTGGTCCTGCGCAGCGACGCCGCATCGACCCAGAAATACGAAGCACGGACGATTTTCCCCCTCGGCGGTGCCAGCTTCGCCTCCGCCGATGACTTCGGCAGCCAATACGAGGCGCCAGCCGATGGCAGGCTGCGGCAAGTGGTCACCTTCACGGTGCATCTGCGCAACGACCAGGGAGAGTAGATATGAAGCAACCACTGCATGCCCCATGCGCAAGTCACCAGGGTGGCGTTTCCCTGATCGTGGTGCTGCTGATCCTGATTGTCGTTTCGGTCCTGGGCGTCGGCGGCGCTCAGATTGCCCTGTTGGCGGAGCGCGGGGCACGTAACGATCGCGACATGCAAGTGGCGTGGCAAGCCTCGGAAGCAGCGCTGCAGGACGCGGAATTCGACATCCACGGCCCAGGCACCGGCAATCGCAGTGCTGTTCTTGGTTCGCTCCAGAAGACCGACATGTTCGTCACCGGCTGTGGAAAAAGCTTGGCAGAGGTGCCTTCGGGCGCCATCGATACGCTGGGACTGTGCGCCCTCCCCGTCAGCGGAAAGCCGGCTTGGCAGACGGTGAATTTCACAGTTACTGGCAACGACGCGCAAACCATCGAGTTCGGCCGTTTCACCGGCAGAAGCTTCGCAGCCAACGAAAGTGCCAACAAGGGTATAGAGCCGTTCAAGGCACCTCGCTACGTGATCGAGCCCATCCCCGATCCTGGTGAACGGGATCTCTCCTTGCCCAGCAAATATCTCTTCCGAGTGACGGCCATGGGATTCGGACCGCGCGAAGACATCCAGGCAGTGACCCAGATCATCTACAGAAACTAGCGTAGCCACGCTCTTCCTTATGTTCGACTATCTCTGGCCTCCAACGTTCCCAACACGGTGGGGCCGGTTGCAAACTTGAACCAGGCCTTGCCTGCCGATGCTTCACCAGCCTGCGCGACAGAGGACGTTACATGCACCTTCAGCGGGATCAAGGAAGTTTGGTATGGCGCTGGAACTCAATGGGCCGTGGCACCGGCATCCGACGGCGTCCCCTGCAGTGCCAATCGGGTATTCGGCGACCCTGCTCCCGGAATCCCCAAACACTGCCATACGCGTACCTACACCGGCTCATGGGCGCCTTCACTTTCCGCAACTGGTCCCTTTACCATACTGAGGACTTCATTGCCTGCGGATGCCTCGGAATGCGCATCCCAAGGCGGCGCCTGCACACTCACCGGGACTCAAGAGGTTTGGTACGGAACAGGCACAACATGGTACGTCGTGCCGGGTTCGGGCACGGTCCCATGCAACGGCCGCGATGTCTTTAGCGATGTCAACGTCGATGCTTCCAAAAAGTGCTACGTACGCAACTACTCAGGCTCTTGGACCCCTGCGCCACTCAACAGCGACGGCTTCTTCTACTCACGCGTCAAGGTTTGCGACCAGGATGCGTCAGGCAAGTTGCTGGACGTTCGCGACTACGGAATCGGGCGTGACTTCTGCACCCGCTACCCGAACAATCAGTTCAAGCCCACCGGCACCATACAAAAATACAGCAACTCGTTCAGGCTGGCGGCATTCGGATACGCACTCGACTTAACCCGTCGCTATGGGGGTGTTCTGCGCGCGCCCATGAAATGGGTTGGCAGCAAGACCTACGACACCAATGGTCAGGAAAATACGCCTGCTGGCGGCAACGCCGCGGCCGAGTGGGATCCTCAAACAGGCATCTTCAAGACCAACCCGGACGGGGACACCACACAGACGCCCGCCATCAGCGGGGTGATCAACTACCTGAACAAGTTCGGCCGCACAGGCCCCAAGCCCGGACGCTACAAAGACTACGATCCGGTGGGAGAACTCTATTACGAAACATTGCGATACCTGCAAGGCCTGCAGTCCAGCTCGCAGGCTGTTGATGGCCTTACACCGGGCATGTACGATGGCTTTCCCATCTTCACGGATTGGACAGCGCTCGATCCTTTTGCCAACGGGTCTAGTACCGGGGACTACACCTGCGTAAAAAGCAACATCGTCACCATCGGCGACATCGAAACCTGGGACTACTCGGACTATGCGCGATTTCCGAGCCCGGATCTTTCGAAGAATCATCCGAATTTCAAACAGTGGCGTGACACTGTCGCAGCATTCGAAGGCGGTCTTGTGACCGAATACTTTGATGGGCAAAATCAGCGTCGGGAAACCGGCAACCCCAACTCGCCGAATCTCTATGCCTTCGGCAACCAGTTCGATATCGTCGGCACCGCCTATTGGGCTCACACGCAAGACATCCGAGGAGTGAACTGGACCGACCAGAAGAACAAGCAGCGCCCTGGCCTGCGCGTCAAGAGCTTCTTCTTCGATGTAAACGCATACGGAAAACAGAACGACGAAACCACACGTCGCTACAAGAATCAGTTCTTCCTGGCTGCGAAGTACGGTGGCTTTGAATCCACGTCTTCTCCCAACGACAGCGCGCAGCCCTACAACCCATGGGGCAACCCGTTCGTCGACAAGGACGAGAAGCCGAACAACGACGTCTGGCAGGACCCCTCTAATCCCGGCGAAGCGTCCGCATATGCACGGCAAAGCGATGCGCGTTCCGTGCTGGTTGCCTTCGACAAGATATTCGCAAGAGCCGGAGAGCGGATCCGCAGCATCGCGGGCGCCGCTTCCCAATCCGGCACCTTGACCGCGGCGGGCAATGTCATCTATCAAGCAGAATTCAGCTCCCAGGACTGGAGCGGCGACCTTGCCGCGTATGCGGTATCAACGAACGATGCCAACGTAGTTCAGTTAGCCAGCACTCCCGTGTGGCGGGCGGCAGAAAGACTCAAGGCGCTGACCGACATCGGCACGCGCAAAATCGTAGTGGGCAACAGCGGCGCCACCAGCAGTCAGACCGCATCGAACTTCACATGGGATTCGATCAGTGACGATCTGAAACAGAGCCTCGACCGAGACCCCTACTCAGGGTCTCCATCCGTGGCCGACGGCTTTGCAGAGGATCGCCTTAATTTCATTCGTGGAGATCATTCCAAGGAGGTCAGCCGCTTCCGCGACCGTGACGGCCAGCGTCTTGGAGACATCGTGAATTCAGGGGTTGTGTACTCCGGCGCGCCAAGCAGCACGATTCAATCGACCACCTATGCGGAGTTCTTCAAGGACAACAAGGACCGCAAGGCCGCCGTGTTCGTCGGGGCCAACGACGGCATGCTTCACGCATTCGCTGCCAGCAACGGCGACGAACTGTTCGGCTACATCCCGAGTTGGCTGGGCCCCAAGCTCTCTGCCCTGACAAGCAAGAAGTACCTCGACAACCATCAGGCCTATGTGGATGCCACCCCGGTGGTGGCCGAAGCTCAAGTCGGCACTGCCGGTACGAAGGCGGATTGGAAAACTGTGCTCGTCAGCGGCACCGGCGCCGGAGGCCGAGGTGTTTTCGCGCTCGACGTCACCGATCCGACCCAGTTTTCTGCATCGAAAGTCATGTGGGAGTTCACATCTGCAGACGACATCGATCTGGGCTATGTGGTCGGACGTCCCCAGATCCTGAAGTTCCGTACCAGTGCGCCGAACGAGAACCTGACCTACAAGTGGTTTGCAGTCGTGGCCAGCGGGGTCAACAACTATGTTCGCGACGACGCCGGCAACTTCAGCTCGACTGGCCAACCTGCGCTGTTTCTACTCGACTTGGCCAAGGCCCCAGGCGAAGCCTGGAGCCTCGACAAGAACTACCACAAGATTTCATTGCCTGCCGACGTCGGCTTGAGCGCGACCAAGGCGACGGGGCTCTTGAACTTCAAGGTAACGCTGGGCGCGCAACAGGAAGTCAGCAAGGTGTTCATGGGTGACCTGCATGGCAATCTCTGGAAGCTGGATTTCAAGGACAAAGGTTCCGGCGACTGGAACATGAGCACGCTTTCGGCCTTCGTCACCGACGGGGTTCCTTATCCACTCTACATCGCCAAGGATGGTCTGGGCAATGTGCAACCGATCAGCGCCGCTCCCTTTCTGATCCGCGGCGAAGGCCAGGAATCGATCTACGTCGCGTTCGGCACCGGCAAGTATCTTGAGGGGACCGATCGGTCTTCGACAGCAGTCAATTCGTTCTATGTGGTGCATGACGACGGCACCAAGAAGGCGGATAGCACCGGTACCCCTACCAGCGTCATCACGGGCCGTGGCCGGCTGCAAGCCGGGGTCTTCGACAGCAAAACGGGTCGAATCGACGTCTCGGCTTTCGTATGGGGCCGGCCTGCCACCGATACTGATAACACGCAGCGGTCAGGCTGGTATTTCGATTTTCCGGCAACTGGCGAGCGCCAGGTGTTTGCATCGCTGCTGCGAGGCGACACGCTGGTTTTCAGCAGCCTCATCCCGGATCAAGCCGCCAATGCGAGCAGTTGCAGCCCCACGGGTGGAAGCGGCCGCGAATACCGTTTGGATGTGAATACCGGGGATGGCACCTCGTCAGTCTCGACAGTCGGTCTTCTGGGTGCGAGCATGGCCATGGACGTGGAAGCGGCCACGGAATCCACGATCACTGACAGCACGGGCCGGCGCACCCGCACCATCAAGACGCAGACCTTGAGCCAAGGGAGCACCGGCCTGGCCACCAGCGCAACAGTCACGACTGTGCAGATTGCCGGGCGCCTGAGCTGGCGGCAGATCCATAACTACCAGGACTTGAGAAACAAGTGATGACGAAACGGATGCGAGAAAAGGGCTTCACGCTCATCGAGTTGATGATCGTCGTGGCAGTCGTCGCCATCCTGGCGGCGATTGCATACCCGTCCTACACCTGGGCTGTGCTCAAGGGGAAACGAGCGCAAGCGCGAACGGCGATTCTGGACTTGTTGCAGCAACAGGAGCGCTACATGACCCAGTACAACACCTATCTCAAGTTCTCCAATGTCGGGGGCGTAACCAACCCGGTGAGCGTTCCATTCAAGACCTTTTCAGGAGACAGTTCCACTGGCGCGCCCTATCAGCTCTATACCGATGAATGCGCGACCGATCAGGCAATGACTGAATGCGTGAAGGTCGTAGCAAAGCCGACATTTGCGGATGACGAAGCCGGCGAACTCTGGGCCACGAGCACGGGTGCCAAGAACTGCAGCGGAACAGCCGGCACCAAGACTTCCTCACCCCCGAAGGTATGCTGGCCATGATCTCGAAACGCAACCCTGAGATCGAGGGCGGCTTCACCCTGATCGAGCTGATGGTGACCCTCGCTGTCGCAGCGGTCCTGATGGTCATCGCTGCACCTGGCTTCCTTGCGTTCCAGCGCAATGCCGAGCTGACCTCCACGACCAACCGCTTGGTTTCAGCCATTGCGACCCTCCGGAGCGAGGCGATGAAGACCGGAATGGCAGCCATGCTGGTTCCTGCAGACGGGGCCGATTGGGGCAAGGGATGGACAGCGTTCATCGACAAGGATCGAGATCAGGCATTCACTGCAGATGACGACAAAGTCATCTTTACTCAAGCGCCACCGGCCAGCTATATCACCACCAGTGCCAATGGGACTGCGAACGAGAAGAAGCCGTACATCCTGTTCGATGCATCGGGCTATCCCAAGACAAAGGGTGGCGGGTTTGGTGGTTTGACGATCACCTTCTCCCGTTCCGACCTCACCGGAACGGCCGCTCTCGCCGATACTCGGAGCGTTATAGTTTCCCTTGCTGGGCGGGTGCGTTCCTGTCGCCCTGCCAGCGCTTCGGATGCCAAGTGCCCTGTATCCACCAATTCTTCTAACGACAGCGAGAGCGATTGATGGCTGCCCGCCAGCCGTCGACGCGGCGATGCGTCTGGCGCTGGACCTGAGCGCAGCCGCCACGGCACTTTCAGACCCCAATCCGCGCGTAGGCTGCGTCATCTCAGCGCCGGATGGCCAGATCATCGGGGAGGGTCACACCCAATCTGCGGGCGGCCCCCACGCCGAAATCATGGCCCTGCGTGATGCCGCGCTCAAGGGCCATTCCGTCGCCGGCGCCACCGCCTACGTCACCCTCGAACCCTGCTCCCACCATGGCCGCACCGGCCCCTGCTGCGATGCCCTGATCGCCGTCGGCATTCGCAAGGTCGTCGCCTCGCTCACCGACCCCAACCCGCTGGTCGCCGGCCAGGGCTTCGAGCGCCTGCGCGCGGCCGGCATCGAGGTCGAGGTGGGCCCAGGCGCCGAGGAGGCACGTGAACTCAACATCGGTTTCTTCAGCCGCATGATCCGCAGGACCCCGTGGGTCCGGCTCAAGGTTGCCGCTTCGCTGGATGGCAAGACTGCCCTGCTCGACGGCACCAGCCAATGGATCACCTCCGAAGCCGCCCGCACCGATGGCCATGCCTGGCGCGCGCGTGCCGGTGCCCTGCTCACCGGTGTCGGCACCGTGCTCGAGGACGATCCGCGGCTCGACGTGCGCCTGGTCGAGGCGCCACGCCAGCCGCCATTGGTGGTGGTCGACAGCCGACTGCAGACGCCGCCCACCGCACGCCTCTTCGAACCCGCCCGGCCGGTCTGGATCTACGCCGCGACGCCCAACGCGCCCGCCCAGGCAGCCCTTGAAGCACGGGGCGCCATCGTCCGCTACGTGGCCAACCAGCAAGGCAAGGTGGATCTGGCGGCCATGCTGCGCGACCTCGCCCTGCACGAAGTCAATGAGCTGCACGTCGAGGCCGGCCACAAGCTCAACGGCTCGCTCATGCGCGAAAGCCTGGTGGACGAACTGCTGCTCTATGTCGCCCCGAAATTCATCGGCGAAGGCCTGGGCATTGCGCACCAGCCCAATCCCGCGGGCAACCTGGCCCGGCTGGACCAGGCCCTCGCACTGGAATTCAAGTCCGTCGAAGCCCTCGGGCCGGACCTGCGCATCGTCGCCCGCATCGCAGGCCGCGACCGCTTTTAGCCCGGGCTTGCCGAGGCGGCCTCGCATCTCTGCGAAAATGCCGCGATGTTCACCGGAATCATCACCGGCGTGGGGCGCATCGCCGCCGTCCACGACCTTGGCAGCTCTTCATCCCACGGCAAGCGGCTCGGCATCGCGGCGCCCCCCGGCTACCTCGACGACGTGGGCCTCGGCGATAGCATCGCGCTCAACGGCGCCTGCATGACGGTGACCTCCCTCGATCCGGCGCAGCATCTCTTCACCATCGACATCTCGGCCGAATCGCTCGACAAGACGGCCGGCCTCGCCGAGCCCGGCAGCCGGGTCAACCTCGAGAAAGCCCTGCGTGCCAGCGACAGGCTGGGGGGGCACATCGTCTCCGGCCACGTCGACGGCATCGGCACGGTCAGCCACTTCGCCCCGGTGGGCGAAAGCTGGGAGCTGCGGGTGCTGGCGCCCCAGGCCCTGGCCCGCTTCCTGGCGTACAAGGGCTCGATCACTGTCAACGGCGTGAGCCTCACCGTCAACAGCGTGAGCGACGGCCCCGATGGCAGTGAGATCAGCATCAACCTCATCCCCCACACGGTCGAGAACACCGCCCTCGGCAGCCTCGAGGCCGGCAGCCGCGTGAACCTCGAGATCGACACCGTGGCTCGCTATGTCGAGCGCATGCTCCAGGCCGGCGCCCTGCCCGCTGCCCCCAAGGACCCCAGCCCATGAACGCTTCAGTCACCCCGATTCCCGCCCCGCGCAGCGCCCGGGCGCCTGCCCCCATCTCGCCGGTCGAGGAGATCGTGGCCGAGCTGCGCGCCGGCCGCATGGTGATCCTGGTCGACGAGGAAGACCGCGAGAACGAGGGCGACATCGTGATCGCGGCCGACCACATCACACCCGAGGCCATCAACTTCATGGCCCGCCATGCCCGCGGCCTGATCTGCCTTACCCTCTCGCGCGAGATGTGCGAGCGGCTGCAGCTGCCGCC
>NZ_LMTS01000158.1:202034-214210 GCF_001541225.1 Variovorax sp. WDL1
GCAACGGCGCCAAGCATTCGACTGCCTTCACCGTCTCGATCGAGGCGGCCGAGGGCGTCACCACCGGCATCTCGGCCGCCGACCGCGCGCGCACGGTGCAGGCTGCCGTCGCGCCCAACGCGGTCGCCGCCGACCTGGTCCAGCCCGGCCACATCTTCCCGCTGCAGGCTGTTGACGGCGGCGTTCTGATGCGCGCCGGTCATACCGAGGCCGGCTGCGACCTCGCCGCCATGGCCGGCTGCTCGCCGGCTTCCGTGATCTGCGAGGTCATGAACGAGGACGGCACGATGGCGCGCCTGCCCGACCTGCAGCTCTTCGCGGCCGAGCACGGGCTCAAGATCGGCACCATCGCCGCGCTCATCGAGCACCGCAGCCGCACCGAATCCCTGGTCGAGAAGATCGGCTGCCGCGAGATCCACACCGCCTGGGGCTGGTTCACCGCCCATGCCTTCCGCGACAAGCCCAGCAGGGGCGTGCACCTGGCGCTGGTACGCGGCAAGTGGGATGCGGTCGACACGGTGGACGTGCGCGTGCACGAGCCGCTCTCGGTGCTGGACGCACTGGAAGTCAACCGCTCGCTGCACTCCTGGAGCCTCGATGCCAGCCTGGCCCACATCGCGGCCGAGGGCAAGGGCGTCGCCGTGCTGCTCAACTGCGGCGAGACCGGCGCCGAGCTGCTCTCGCAATTCGACGGCACGGCGCGGCCGGCGCAGGCGCCCGAGCGCGGCCGCATGGACCTGCGCAGCTACGGCATCGGCGCACAGATCCTGCGCGAGTGCGGCGTGCATCGAATGAACCTCCTGGGCACGCCGCGCCGCATGCCCAGCATGGCGGCAGGCTACGGCCTGGAAATCGCCGGCTACCTCAGCAAGGACGAACAATGACCCACAACCCGGGAAGGCAGGAAGACTGATGCAGGACGCGAACAAGGGCGGCGCCGTCGCACTCGACGGCAAGGGGCTGCGCATCGGCATCGTGCAGGCACGCTTCAACGAGGACATCACGGACGCACTGGCGAAGGCCTGCCTCGGCGAGCTCGAGCAGCTGGGGGTGGCGGCCGAGGACATCGACCGTGTGAGCGTACCGGGCGCGCTCGAAGTGCCTCTCGCGCTGCAGGCCCTGGCCGAGCGCAATCGCTACCACGCGCTGGTCGCGCTGGGCTGCATCATTCGTGGGGAAACCTACCACTTCGAGCTGGTGGCCAACGAGTCCGGCGCCGGCGTGAGCCGCGTCGCGCTCGACTATCGCATTCCGGTCGCCAACGCCATCCTCACCACCGAGAACCTCGAACAGGCACTCGCCCGCCAGACCGACAAGGGCCGCGACGCGGCGCGCGTGGCGGTCGAGATGGCGCGGCTGATCGGGGCTGCCAACAGGCCCTGAACCCTCTCTTCCATGACCGACGACACCAAGACCAGCGGCCAGCGGCCGCGCCAGTCGCGCCCGGGGCTCACCAGCACCGGCGCGCGCAAGGCCTCCGCCAAATCGACCCGCAGCCGCGCACGCGAGTTCGCGCTGCAGGCGCTCTACCAGCACCTGGTGGGGCGCAACGATGCGACGTCCATCGACCAATTCACGCGCGACCTGGCCGGCTTCCACAAGGCGGACGCAGCACACTACGACGCCCTGCTGCACGGTGCCATTGCCTCAGCGCAAGAGCTCGATGCGCTGATCGTGCCCCTGCTCGACCGCAAGCTGGAGGAGATCTCCCCCATCGAGCATGCGGTCATGTGGATCGGCGTCTACGAATTCCAGAACTGCCTCGACGTCCCCTGGCGCGTGGTGCTCAACGAGTGCATCGAGCTGGCCAAGGAATTCGGCGGCACCGACGGCCACAAGTACGTGAACGCGGTGCTCAACGGGCTCGCGCCGCAGCTGCGCCCCGCCGAAGTGGAAGCTGATCGCGCGAGCGGCAAGGCCAGGCCATGAGGATTTCCAGTCGCGCCGAGCGCATCGAGCCCTTCTACGTGATGGAGGTCGCCAAGGCGGCTTCCGCGCTGGCACGCGAGGTTGCGCACACCGATCGGCCGATGATCTTCCTCAACATCGGCGAGCCCGACTTCACCGCGCCACCGCCGGTCCAGGAAGCCGCCCTGCGCGCCGTGCGCGCCGGCGCCACCCAGTACACCCACGCGACCGGCCTCGAGGTGCTGCGCGAGCGCATCAGCGGTTGGTACCGCGAGCGCTTCGGCGTCGACGTGCCGGCGCACCGCATCGTGGTCACGGCCGGTGCCTCGGCCGCGCTTCAGCTGGCCTGCTTGACGCTGATCGAGTCCGGCGACGAGATCCTGATGCCCGATCCCAGCTATCCCTGCAACCGCCACTTCGTGAGCGCTGCCGAAGGCCGTGCGGTGCTGATCCCGACCACGGCCGAGGAGCGCTTCCAGCTCAGCGCGGCCAAAGTCGAGGCCGCCTGGACAAAGCGCACGCGCGGCGTGCTGCTGGCCTCGCCCTCCAACCCCACCGGCACTTCGATCGAGCCGGGCGAGCTGCGCCGCATCCACGAGGTGGTGACCCGGCGCGGCGGCATCACACTGATCGACGAGATCTATCTCGGCCTCTCTTACGACGACACCTTCGGCCAGAGCGCCCTCGGCATCGACGACCAGATCATCAGCATCAACAGCTTCAGCAAGTACTTCAGCATGACCGGCTGGCGCCTGGGCTGGCTGGTGGTGCCCGAAGCGCTGGTGCCGGTGGTCGAGCGTCTGGCGCAGAACCTCTTCATCTGCGCGAGCACCGTCTCGCAGCACGCAGCCCTGGCCTGCTTCGAGCCCGCGAGCATCGCGGAGTACGAGCGCCGCCGCGCCGAGTTCAAGGCGCGGCGCGACTGGTTCATCCCGCAGCTCGAGGCGCTGGGCTTCCGGGTGCCGGTGGTGCCTGACGGCGCCTTCTACGCATGGGCCGACTGCTCCGCATTCGGCGAGCGCCTGGGCATCGCCAACAGCTGGGACTTCGCCTTCGAGGCGATGAAGAAGGCGCATCTGGCCATTACGCCCGGCCGTGACTTCGGCACGGACCAGACCGCCCGCTTCGTCCGCTTCTCGACGGCCAGCTCGATGGAACACCTAGAGGAATCGGTGGAGCGCCTGCGGGCCTGGGCGGGCACCGCCGTTCCCGCATGAGCTTTTCGTTTCCCATCCGCGTCTACTGGGAGGACACCGATGCCGGCGGGATCGTGTTCTACGCCAACTACCTCAAGTACATGGAGCGCGCCCGCACCGAGTGGCTGCGCTCGCTGGGCATCGCGCAGCGCGCGCTGCGCGAGCAGACCGGCGGGATCTTCGTGGTCAGCGAGACCCAGCTCAAGTACCACGGGCCGGCCCGGCTCGACGATGAGCTGCTCGTCACCGCCGAGCTGCGCCAGATCGGCTCCGCGTCCCTGATAATCGGCCAGCGCGTGCTGGCCCGGCCCGCACACGCCCCCGCCGCCGATCCGACGGCCGATGCCCCGGTGCTATGCGAAGGCACGATCCGCATCGGCTGGGTCCACGCCGACACGCTGCGGCCCGCGCGCATCCCCGCGCTGGTTTCGGGAACCCTTGCGCGCTATGCGGGCTCCATGTCTCAACCTCAGAAGCCATGAATCAAGACCTCTCGATCCTTTCCCTCCTGCTGCATGCCAGCCTTCCGGTGCAGCTCGTCGTGCTGCTCCTGATCGTGGTGTCGATCGCCAGCTGGGCGGCCATCTTCCGCAAGTACTTCTCGCTCAAGCGCACGCGCTCGCTCAACGACGACTTCGAGCGCGAGTTCTGGTCCGGCACGAGCCTGAACGAGCTGTTCTCCTCGGCGGCCCAGCACGCGAAGTTCGCAGGCCCTATGGAGCGCATCTTCGCCTCCGGCATGCGCGAGTACCAGAAGCTGCGCGAGCGCCATGTGTCCGACGCCGGCACGCTGCTCGACGGCGCGCGCCGCGCGATGCGCGCGAGCTTCCAGCGCGAACTCGACGCGGTCGAGCAGAACCTCTCCTTCCTCGCCACCGTCGGATCAGTCTCGCCCTATGTCGGCCTGTTCGGCACGGTGTGGGGGATCATGCATGCCTTCACCGGTCTCGCGGCGCTGGCGCAGGTCACGCTCTCCACCGTGGCGCCCGGCATCGCCGAGGCGCTGGTCGCCACCGCCATCGGCCTGTTCGCCGCCATCCCGGCCGTGGTCGCCTACAACCGCTTCGCCCGCGAGATCGACAAGATCGCGATCGGCCTGGAGACCTTCATCGAGGAGTTCTCGAACATCCTGCAGCGCAACCTGACCGCCCACGTCGTCAATCCGTCCCAGATGGGCCCGGCCACGGTTCGCTGACAGACAGCCAGACAGCGGAGAAATCACCATGCCAGCCATGTCCTCCCGCGGCCGCGGCCGCCGAACGATCAACGAGATCAACATGGTCCCGTTCATCGACGTCATGCTGGTGCTGCTGATCATCTTCATGGTCACGGCGCCGCTGATCACACCGAGCGTGATCAACCTGCCCACGGTCGACCGCGCAAACAAGCAGCCCGATCGGCCGGTGGAAATCGTGATCAAGAGCGACGACGAGGTCCAGATCAAGAAGGACCCCTCCACCGGCACCGGCGCACTCTCGATCCCGATGACCCAGATCGGCAGCGCCGCGCGCACGGCGCAGAGCGGCGATGCGCAGCGCCCGGTGGTGATCAGCGCCGACAAGTCGGTCAAGTACGAGACCGTCGTCAAGGCGATGAACCAGCTCAAGGCCAGCGGCATCGAGCGCGTCGGCCTCTCGGTCCAGACCACGGGCGCCAAGTAAGCCATGTCATTGGCCGCAGACCGCCCCGAGTTCGCGCCGCCGCCGCAGCGCGGGACCTTTCGTGCAGTGTTGCTGGCGCTGATCGCACATGCGCTGCTCATCATTGCGCTGACCTGGGGCGTGAGCTGGCGGCGCGAGGCAGAGAACGACGCGGTCGAGGCCGAGCTGTGGTCCTCGACCATCCAGCAGGCGGCGCCGCGCGCCGTCGCGCCGACCCCGCCGGCACCTGCCCCGGCCCCCACGCCGGCACCGCCGCCACCCCCTCCTCCGCCGCCGCCGCCCCAGGCGGCGAGGCCACCGGAACCCGCGCCCCCGCCACCCAAGCAGCCCGATATCGCCCTCGAGCGCGAGAAGAAGCTCAAGGAGCAGAAGGAGCGCGAGCGCGAAGAAGAAGTGGCCCGGCAACAGCAGCAGAAGAAGCTCGAGGCCGCCCGCAAGGCCGCGCAGGAAAAGAAGGAACAGGAAGCGAAGGAGCGCGAGCGCGAGCGCGCCGAGGAAGAGGCCGAGCGCAAGAAGGAGCAGCAGCAGAAGCTGGCCGAGGCGAAGAAGAAGCAGGAAGCCGAGGCCGCCGCCAAGAAGAAGGAAGCCGAAGCCAAGGCCGCTGCCCAGGCCGCGGCCGACCGTGCGGCCACCCTCAAGCGCATGCAGGCCATGGCCGGCACCGGTGGCGAAGGCAACGCCGCGCGCTCCTCGGGTCCCTCTGGCAGCTACGGCGGCAAGGTCGCCGCGGCGGTGCGGCCCAATGTGGTGTTTCCGGAAGCGGAGCTGGTCAGCGGCAACCCGGGCGCCGAGTTCGATGTCCGCCTCGCGCCGGACGGCACCATCGTCGGCACGCCGGCGCTTGTCAAGACCAGCGGCCTGCCGCACTGGGATGAAGCCGCCCTCCGAGCGCTGCAGAAGACCGAGAAGCTGCCGCGCGACGTCGATGGCACGGTACCGCCGCGCCTGACCGTCGTCCTGCGACCGAAGCGCTGATACGGTTCAGCAGAGCCGGCTTGCATGGCGGGCGTTGGGCCCGTCGAAAGCTTCCGGAAGCGGCCATCCGGACCCGAGGGCCCTATTCGTACACGATCGCAGCCTTGCCCGCCTCGGCCTGCGCCATCCAGCTCGCCAGCGCCGCGTCGGTCGGGAAGAACTTCGCCCGCTCGCCCAGCTGCAGCTCCACCTGCGCGCCGCCGCGCGCCATCGACAGGCGCACGCCCAGGCCCTGCAGCAGCTCGCCGTGCTCGCTCTGCTCGGTGCGCGGCGGGAACTCGCGCACCAGCCGCGCGATGTCCGGCGCCTTGCCGTTGACCGCCACGCGCAGGAACTTGCCGAAGCGGCAGCGCGCCGTGGCGAGGTCCCACACCTGCTGCACCTGGAAGCGCGCCTCGAAGCCGCCGCGGCCGGGCTGCAGGCGCCCGCTCACGATCACCAGCTCGTCGTCCTTCAGCGTGTTGCGGTTGTTGTTGATCAGCGCCTCGTCGGCCGTGGCCTCGATGGAAGCGGACTTGTCGTCCAGCTTGAAGATCGCGAGCCGGCCGCGCTGGCCATTGATCACGCGCATGTCGCTCACGATGCCGGCGATGACCTGCTGCTCGCGGCTGTCGATCAGGTCGTCGATCTCGCGCTTGCAGAAGCGCCGCACCTCGTGCGCCACCTCGTCGAACAGGTGGCCAGACAAGTAGAAACCGATGGCCGTCTTCTCCAGCGTCAGCCGCTCCTTCACGCCCCACGGCGTGGCGTCGACCAGCTCGGGCTCCTGCGTGGCAGAGCCGTGCTCGCACTCGCCGAAGATGTCGGCCTGCGCGGCATTGGCCTCCGTGGCCGCTGCGAACTCGAAGGCACGATCGATCGAGGCGACCAGCGCCGCGCGGTTCTGCTGCAGCGCATCGAAGGCGCCGGCCTTGATCAGCGCCTCCACCGTGCGCTTGTTGATGCGCTGGCGATCCACCCGCACGCAAAAATCGAACAGGCTCTTGAAGGGACCGCCCTCCTCCCGTGCCCGCACCACCGCTTCCACCGCGAGCTGGCCGGTGCCCTTGACGGCACCGAGACCGTAGCGGATCACCTTGTCGGTGACCGGCTCGAAACGGTAGTTGCCGCGGTTCACGTCCGGCGGCTCGAAGGTCATGCCGAAGTTCTTCTGCGCGTCCTCGAACAACACCTTGAGCTTGTCGGTGTCGTCCATTTCCACGGTCATGTTGGCGCAGAAGAACTCGGCCGTGTAGTGGACCTTGAGCCAGCCCGTGTGATAGGCCAGCAGCGAGTAGGCGGCCGCATGCGACTTGTTGAAGCCGTAGCCCGCGAACTTCTCCATCAAGTCGAAGATCTCGTCGGCCTTTTCCTCGCTGATGCCGTTCTTGGCCGCACCGGCGCGGAAGGTCAGCCGGTGCTCGGCCATCTCCTCGGCCTTCTTCTTGCCCATCGCACGGCGCAGCAGGTCGGCGCCGCCGAGCGAGTAGCCGCCCAGGATCTGCGCGGTCTGCATCACCTGCTCCTGGTAGACCATGATCCCGTAGGTCTCCGAAAGCATCTCTTCCACCAGCGGATGCGGATATTCAACCGGCTCGCGGCCGTGCTTGCGCGCGACGAAGCTGGGGATCAGGTCCATCGGGCCCGGGCGGTACAGCGCGTTCAGCGCGATCAGGTCCTCCAGCCGGGTCGGCCGCGCGTCCTTCAGCATGCCCTGCATGCCGCGCGATTCGAACTGGAACACCGCCTCGGTCTTGCCTTCGGAGAAGAGCCTGTAGGTGGCCGCGTCGTCCAGCCGGATGTTCTCGTAGGCGAAGTTCTCCTGGCCCTTGTGGCGCTTGACGATGAACTCCTTGGCGATCTCCAGGATGGTCAGCGTCGCCAGGCCCAGGAAGTCGAACTTCACCAGGCCGATGGCCTCCACGTCGTCCTTGTCGTACTGGCTCACGGCCGAGTCGCTGCCGGGCTGCTGGTAGAGCGGGCAGAAGTCGGTCAGCTTGCCCGGCGCGATCAGCACGCCGCCGGCGTGCATGCCGATGTTGCGCGTCATGCCCTCGAGCTTCTGCGCGAGTTCGACCAGCATGCGGACTTCTTCCTCCTTCTCGATGCGCGCCGCGAGCTGCGGCTCCATCTCGATCGCGTAGTTGTTCTTGTCGCCCTCCACCTTCGGCACGGGCGGGTACTGCAGCGTGACCGACATGCCCGGCTTGTTCGGGATCAGCTTGCTGATGCCGTCGCAGAAGGTGTAGCTCATGTCCAGCACGCGGCCCACGTCGCGGATGGCGGCGCGCGCGGCCATGGTGCCGAAGGTCGCGATCTGGCTCACGGCGTCACGGCCGTACTTGTCCTTCACATAGTCGATCACCCGGTCGCGGTTGCTCTGGCAGAAGTCGATGTCGAAGTCGGGCATCGACACGCGCTCGGGGTTCAGGAAGCGCTCGAACAGCAGCTTGTATTCGAGCGGGTCCAGGTCGGTGATCTTCAGCGCATAGGCCACCAGCGAGCCGGCGCCCGAGCCCCGGCCCGGACCCACGGGGCAGCCGTTCTTCTTGGCCCAGTTGATGAAGTCGCCCACGATCAGGAAGTAGCCCGGGAAGCCCATCTTGAGGATGGTGTTGATCTCGAACTCCAGCCGCTCGACGTAGCGGGGCCGTTCGGCATCGCGCTTCGCTGCATCGGGGTACAGGTGCGCGAGGCGTTCCTCCAGGCCCTCGAAGGAGGCATGGCGGAAGTACTCCTCGATCGGCATGCCGTTGGGCGTCGGGAAGTCGGGCAGCCGTGGCTTGCCCAGCGTCAGCGTGAGGTTGCAGCGCTTGGCGATCTCCACCGTGTTGGCGATCGCACTCGGCACGTCGGCGAAGAGCGCCTCCATCTCGGCCGCCGACTTGAAGTACTGCTGTTGGGTGAAGCGGCGCACGCGGCGCGCATTGCCGAGGATCTCGCCCTCGGAAATGCACACGCGTGCCTCGTGCGCCTCGAAGTCCTCGGCGGTCGCGAACTGCACCGGATGGGTCGCGACCACCGGCAGGTTCAGGCGCGCGGCCAATTGCACCGCGGCCACCACATGCGGCTCGTCCTCCGGGCGGCCGGCACGCTGCAGCTCGATGTAGAAGCGGTGCGGGAACAGGCCCGCGAGCTGCAGCGCAACCTCGACCGCGCGCTCGGCCTGGCCCTGCAGCAGCGGCGCCCCCAGCGGGCCGGCCTGCGCGCCCGACAGCGCGATCAGGCCGCCCTGCAGCTCCTCGAGCCATGCCAGCTTGCACGCCGCTTGCGCCTGGCCCCGGCCCACGTTCTGGGTCCAGGCGCGCGCCAGCAGCTCGGACAGGTGCAGGTAGCCTTCCATGTTCTGCACCAGCAGGACGATGCGCGTCAGCGCGCCGGGCTCGGCCCCCAGGCCATCGACGAAGATCTCCGCGCCCAGCACAGGCTTGACGCCCTTGCCGCGGGCTTCCTTGTAGAACTTGACGCCGCCGAAGATGTTGTTGAGGTCGGTGATCGCCAGCGCGGGCTGCTTGTCGGCGGCGGCGGCCTTGACGGCTTCGTCGATGCGGTTGGTGCCGTCGACGACGGAGAACTCGGTGTGCAGGCGCAGGTGAACGAACATGGGCTCGATTGTAGAAAGCCCCCCTTCCACCCTGTGAGTTGGCGATCCCTACAATCCGCCCCCGTGCAAGAGATTTTGAATATCGCGGCCTACAAGTTCGTGGCCATCGAGGACGGCGAGACCCTGCGCGAGGTGCTGCGCGCGCGCACCCATTCGCTCGCGCTCAAGGGCACCATCCTCCTGGCGCCCGAAGGCATCAACCTGTTCGTCGCGGGTGAAACGGCCGCGGTGGAGTCCTTCCTCGACGGCCTGCGTGCCGATGCGCGCTTCGCCGATCTCGAAATCAAGAGGAGCTGGTCCGCGGCGCAGCCCTTCCGGCGCATGCTGGTCAAGCGCAAGCGCGAGATCATCCGCATGGACCATCCCGCCATCCAGCCCGCCGCTGGCCGTGCCCCGAGTGTCGATGCGCCCACGCTGAAGCGCTGGCTAGACCAGGGCCACGACGACGCGGGCAAGCCGATCGCGTTGCTCGACACGCGCAATGCCTTCGAGGTGGACCACGGCACCTTCGAGGGCGCGATCGACTGGCGCATCCGCAAGTTCACCGAATTCCCGAAGGCCTTGCGCACGCACCGCGAGCAGCTGGCAGGCAAGACGGTGGTGAGCTTCTGCACCGGCGGCATCCGCTGCGAGAAGGCCGCGATCCTGATGCACGAGGAAGGCCTGCACGACGTGCTGCAGCTCGAGGGCGGCATCCTCAAGTACTTCGAGCAGGTGGGCGGCGCGCACTACCGCGGCGAGTGCTTCGTGTTCGACGGCCGCGAGGCGCTGGCGCCGGATCTGAGCGCGCGCTCGAATCGGGCGAGTGCGCGGGCGGCGGAGGATCCGGACCTGGCGATCAAGGGCTGAGAAGCGCGTACAGCCCGCCTTTACAGCATTTAAACAGGCGTCGTCTTCACGTCCGGCTCCGGCCCCTGCACCCGGAACGGATGCCCCGGCAGCGGAATGAACTCGGTTTCGCCGGGCACCTGGCCCATGCGCTGCGCGGCCCAGGCGTCGCCCGCCTCGAGGATGCGCTCGCGGCGGCTGGAGACGAAGTTCCAGGTGATGTAGCGCGGGCCATCGAGCGGCTCGCCACCGATGATCACGATGCGCACCGCATCGTCGGATTCGAGAACGCCGCCCTGGCCGTCCGGCAGGGTCGCCATCTGGTACTGCCCGACCGCCGCGCCGTCGAGCCGGATCGCGCCGTCAATTGCATAGACCGCCATTTCATCGGCCAGTGCGGGCAGCTCGACGCGTGCGCCGGCCGGCAAGGCCAGGTCGAGGTAGAGCGTCTTCGAATAGGTCTTGACCGGCGAGCGCACGCCGAAGGCCTCGCCCACCAGCACGCGCACTGCCACGCCCTGCACCTCGACGGCCGGGATCTGGTCGGCCGCGGTGTGCGAGAAGCTGGGCTCGACCTCCTCGAAGGCCTGCGGCAGCGCGGCCCAGAGCTGCAGGCCGTGGTTGACGTAGGTGGCATCGAGCAGCGACTCGGGCTTGCGTTCGGAGTGCACGATGCCGCGGCCGGCCGTCATCCAGTTGATCGCGCCGGGACGGATCTCCTGCACTACGCCCAGGCTGTCGCGGTGCATCATCGCGCCCTCGAACAGATACGTGACCGTGGCCAGCCCGATGTGCGGATGAGGCCGCACGTCGTGCTCGTTGCCCGGGGTCTCGGTGGCCGGGCCGAAGTGGTCGAAGAACACGAAAGGGCCGACCGATCGCCGCTTGGCGGCGGGCAGCAGGCGGCGGACTTTGAAGCCTCCGCCCAGGTCCTTGTCGTGCGGTTGGAGCAGCAGTGCTTCGCTCATCGTAAGTTCTCCGTCAAATGTCGAGAAGGGTTCGAGAGTCCAAGCCCTCGCGCCACACTGCAGTGGCACGAAGGTCGGGGAACACCGCGGAACCGGCTCTGCCGGGCCGCTGGTGTTGCCCCCGGCGAGGGGGTGGGCGGCCACACGAAGTGGGCCAACCTGGGGGCGTGCCTATTGTCGGGATGTTGCCACCTCGGCCACGTGCTCGCCAAATGCGATGGCGGTGTCCAGGTCGCCCTTGGCCATTTCCGCCGGGCTGGCATCGGTCGGCGAGGTGGTCAGGAGGCCGCCGTAGCCGCCGACGTAGTTGATCGAATCGCGCCGCGCCGCCTTGTCATTGCTTGGCTTGATGCCGATGGGCACCCACAGACCGCCATGCTGGCTGGCCAGGTGCCACAGGTAGGTCAGCGTGGCGCCCTTGTCGCCGCTCATCGCGGCGCTGTTGGTGAAGCCGGCGAAGAGCTTGTTCTTCCAGCCCTGGACGAACCAGACCTTGGAAGAGGCATCTGCGAACTTCTTGAACTGCCAGCTCACGCCGCCCATGTAGGTGGGCGAGCCCATGATGATCGCGTCGGCCGCGGCGAGCAGATCCCAGCCCTCGGACGGCAGGTTGCCGTCGGCGTCGATCTGCAGCAGCCGGGCCTCCGCGCCATCGGCCACTGCCTGCGCGACGCGCTGCGTGTGGCCGTACCCCGAATGAAAAACAACAACGATGTCGGTCATGCGGGATTATTGGCGATCGAGGCCTCAGCCCCTCTTCAGCGCTTGTCGATGCTGAAGCGGCCGGCACCGTAGGCCGCGAACGCCAGCAGGCCGCCTGCCACCGCGATGTTCTTGAAGAACATCAGCTGGTTCACGAAGGCCTTGTCGGCCGGCATGCCCCAGTAGTTGTGGAAGAAGAAGCTGGCTGCGACGGTGAAAACGGCGAGCACGACGGCAGCGATGCGCGTCTTGTAGCCGACGAGGAACATCAGGCCGACGCCGAGCTCCACGACGATCGCGATCACCGCGCCCAGTTGCGGCAGCGGCAGCCCGACCGAGCCGATGTAGCCGACGA
>NZ_LMTS01000158.1:214253-220217 GCF_001541225.1 Variovorax sp. WDL1
AAAGCCCGTGAGCTTGCCGAAGCCGGCTGGCACGAACAGGAGCGCGATCAGCACGCGGCCGAGCAGGGCCAGCGTATCCTGGGCCGTGCTCGCGGTCGCTGGCGCGGCAAAGGTCGATGCGGTGGTGGTGCTAGTGGACATTGGAAGAACTCCTCTGGTTGATAAAAAACAAAAAGGCGGCGGCATCAAGCCGCCAGGTCGAACACCAGCACTTCGGCACTCTTGCCCGCGCCCAGTGTGAGTTTCGATTCACGCTCGATCAGCGCGGCATCGCCGGTCGCAAGCTTCGTGCCGTTGACGTCGAGCTCGCCCTTGACGAGATGCACGTAGCTCCTGCGCTCCGGGTCGAGCGCCAGTTCGGCCTTCTCGTCGCCGTCGAACAGGCCGGCATACAGCCGCGCATCGGCATGCACCAGCACCGAGCCCTCGGCACCGTCGGGCGAAGCCACCAGGCGCAGCCGGCCACGCTTGTCAGCATCCGGGAAAGCCTTCTGCTCGTAGCTCGGCGCGATGCCGCGCACGTTCGGCTCGATCCAGATCTGCAGGAAGTGCGTGGTCTCGTCCGGCTTGTGGTTGAACTCGCTGTGCATCACGCCGCGCCCAGCGCTCATGCGCTGCACGTCGCCCGGCGGGATCGACTCGACGTTGCCCATGCTGTCCTTGTGCGCCAGCTCGCCCGAGAGGACGTAGCTGATGATCTCCATGTCCCGGTGGCCGTGCGTGCCGAAGCCGGCACCGGCGGCAACGCGATCCTCGTTGATCACGCGCAGGTTGCCCCACCCCATATGGGCGGGGTCGTAGTACCCCGCAAAGGAGAAGCTGTGAAACGAGCGCAGCCAGCCATGATCGGCATAACCGCGTTCCTGGGATTTGCGAACCTTCAACATCTCTGAATCTCCTGCCCCGGGTGCTCGAACCTCGGGGCTTTCATATGCCGCGCCGGATGCGCAGCGGATGAGTGGAACTTTAGGGCCCGACCCCTGTCGCGGAAGCGCCCCGATTTGATGGCATCATTCAAATCGTTTGAACGATCGGATTCGCCATGCACAACGCCCGCGACGTCCTCACCCCCGATGCACTCGCCATGCTGCAGACCGTGGCCGACACCGGCAGCTTCGCCGCCGCGGCGCGCCACCTGGACCTGGTTCCGAGCGCCCTGAGCTACCGCGTACGCCAGATCGAGGATGCGCTGGACGTGCTGCTCTTCGATCGCAGCGCGCGGCAGGCGAGGCTCACGGAGGCCGGCGCCGAGCTGCTGCGCGAAGCGTCCTGGCTGCTGAACGAGATCGATGCCGTTGCCAACCGGGTCAAGCGCGTCGCCACCGGCTGGGAGCCGATGCTCACCATCGCGATCGACAGCGTGATCGCACGCGACCCGATGCTCGACCTCGCCACGGCCTTCTTCGCCCTCGATCCGCCCACGCGTCTCAAGCTGCGCGACGAGACCCTGCTCGGCACCATCGAGGCACTCAGCAGCGGCGTGGCCGACCTGGCCGTTGGAGCGGTGCTCGACGCCTCCAGCCTCGCCTTCGGCAGCACCGGCATCCGCAGCCGGCCGCTGGGCCATTTGCGCTTCGTCTACGCGGTGGCGCCGCACCATCCGCTCGCGCGCCTCGAAGGCCCGCTGTCCGACGCCGTGCTGCGCCAGCATCGCGCCGTGGCCGCGGCCGACTCCTCGCGCGCCGGGCCGAGCATGACGGTGAATCTCGTGAGCGGCCAGGACGTGCTCACCGTACCGACCATGCAGGCCAAGCTGGCGGCGCAGCTGCACGGCCTGGGTGGCGGCTTTCTGCCGGAGCCGATGGCACGGCCCTACATCGAGGCCGGCCACCTGGTCGAGCGCAAGACCGAGCGGGCGCCGCCGACGGCCACCATGCATTGCGCCTGGCGCGAGCGCACCGCGGGCAAGCCGGGGCGCGCGCTCAAATGGTGGCTCGAGCAGTTCGAACACGAAGGCACGCGCCGCGCACTGCTGGAGCGCCATCGCGGACGCTGAGCGCCTTCGGGTGTGTCGGCCCGGTTAGAGTCGGCCACTGCCCCGCCAAACCATCGATCGAGACAACGCCATGATCCTGCGCCCCTCCGCTGACCGCCACCGATCCCCCGCCCCGCGCCACTACGCCATCGTCGGCGCAGGCATTGCAGGCGTGGCCTGCGCCCGCACCCTGGTCCAGGCCGGGCACCGCGTCACCGTATTCGAGCGCGAGCCCGCACCCGGCGGCCGCATGGCGAGCGAGTCGACGCCCTTCGGCCGCTTCGACAGCGGCACCCAGTACTTCACCGTGCGCGATGCGCGCTTTGCACGCGCGCTCGAGACCGCGGATGGCTGCTGCCGACCCTGGAGCGCCAACCTCGTGCGCGTGCTCGACCCGCACGGCCGCGTGGCCGAGGCGGCCTTGCCGGGCCGCGAGCAGCACTGGGTCGCGCAGCCCGGCATGGACGCCCTGGTCGCGCATTGGGCGGCGCCATTGGGCGATGCGCTCATCACCCGTACCCGGGTGACGACCATCGAACCCGACGCGCTCGACCCGCAGCACTGGCAACTGCGCACCGAGGGGGCCGACGATGCGCGGCACGTCTATTCCGGCTTCGACGCTGTCCTGCTGGCCGTCCCCCCAGGCAGCGCGCGCGCCCTCCTCGGCGGCAGCGCCGCGATGGCACCGTTGCGCGAGAAGACCGAGGCAGTGCGCATTGCCCCCTGCTGGACCTTGATGATCGCCTTCCCGCAGGCCAACCAGCCCACGCTCTCGCACCTCGGCCCGCAATGGAACGCGGCCCGCAGCAACCACCATCGCGTGGCCTGGCTCGCGCGCGAATCCTCAAAGCCCGGCCGCGAGCGCATCGAGCGCTGGACGCTGCAGGCCAGCCCGGCCTGGTCCAAGGAGCACCTGCGCGACGATGCCGCGCGGGTCGAGGCCAAGCTCCTGCGCGCCTTCTCCGAGATCACCGGGATCCGCGCCACGCCTTCGCATGCGCAGACGCGCTGCTGGCCCGAGGCGCAGACCCAGGTGCCGATCGGCGCGCCGCACCTGTGGGATGCCAAGGCCCGCCTAGGCCTGGCCGGCGACTGGTGCACCGGGCACCGCGTCGAAGACGCCTTCCTTTCGGGCCTGACCCTGGCGCTGAAGGTGGCCTGACCGAAGCGTGCGCGCCATGACTGCCGTCGGCCGCTTCGCGCCCTCGCCCACCGGTCCCCTGCATGCCGGCTCGCTGGTCGCCGCTCTGGCGAGCTGGCTCGACGTCCGCGCCCGCGGGCCGCAAGCGCGCTGGCTGGTGCGCATCGAGGATGCCGACACCGAACGATGCCTGCCCGGCATGGGCGAGCACATCCTGTCGCAGCTGGCCGCCTGCGCCCTGCTGCCCGATCTGCCGCCGGTCTGGCAGACGCGACGCGGCGCGCTCTACGCACGCGCCCTGGAGCACCTCAAGGCCCTGCAGCTGGCCTACCCCTGCGGCTGCTCGCGCAAGGACATCGACGAGGCGCTCGCGCTGCACGGCGAACCGCACCAGCGGCATGGCGAGCGCGTCTACCCCGGCACCTGCCGCGACGGCCTGCATGGCAAGCCGCCGCGGGCATGGCGCTTCGCCGCGGAACAGTACGAAGCCGCCCGGACCTCCAAGAGGCTCTGCTGGACCGACCGCCGGCTCGGCTGCCAGTACCAGGACGTCGCGCGCGAAGTCGGCGACTTCGTGCTCAAGCGGGCGGATGGCCCGTGGGCCTACCAGCTCGCGGTCGTGGTCGACGACGCCGACCAGGGCGTGACCGACGTGGTGCGCGGCGCCGATCTTGCCGACAACACCGCGCGCCAGATCCTGCTGCAGCGCGCGCTGGGGCTGCCGCAACCGCGGTACCTGCACACGCCGGTAGTGCTCGGCACCGATGGCGAGAAGCTGTCGAAGCAGAACGGCGCAGCGCCGATCGACACCGGCACGCCCGCCGCTGCCGTGGCCGCGCTGAATGCCGCCGCCAACGTGCTCGGCCTCGCTGCCGCGCACGCATCGACGCCTGCCGAGGCCCTGGCCGCATGGGTCGACGGCTGGCGCGCTCTCTACAATCCGCGCCCGTGATGATGACCCTGCCCGCCAACGATCCCGCGCAAGACGACGATCCGCCCTCCGGCGACGCCCCACCGCATCCCCTGCACCGCCGCCTCAAGAGCTTCGTCCGGCGCGCAGGCCGCACCACCGATGGCCAGGCGCGCGCCTTCGCCGAACTGGGGCCGATCTTCCTGCTGCCCTACCGAGCCGAGCCCCTTGACCTCGAAGCCGCCTTCGGCCGCGCCGCGCCCACCGTGCTCGAGATCGGCTTCGGCATGGGGGAGGCCACCGCGCACATCGCTGCGCTGAAGCCGGAGACGAACTTCCTCTGCTGCGAAGTCCACGAGCCCGGCGTAGGCGCCCTGCTCAAGCGCATCGGCGAGCAGCAGCTCACCAACATCCGAATCTTTGCCCACGACGCGGTCGACGTGCTCGACCACATGCTCGTGCCCGGCACGCTGGCCGGCGTGCATGTGTTCTTCCCCGATCCCTGGCACAAGAAGCGGCACAACAAGCGGCGCCTGATCCAGCCGCCCCTGGTTCGCAAGCTGGCCGAGCGGCTGGCGCCCGGCGGCTACCTGCATTGCGCCACCGACTGGCAGCCCTACGCCGAGCAGATGCTGGAAGTGCTGTCGCAGGAGCCGCTTCTGCGCAACACTGCCGCGGCCTATGCCCCCAAGCCGGACTACCGGCCGCTCACCAAGTTCGAGAACCGCGGCCTCAAGCTGGGCCACGGGGTATGGGATCTTGTGTTCGTGCGGGTGTAAGGATGGGGATGACCGATTGGTGCGCGAGTGAGCGAGTGCGCGTGGTCATGAGCTTCTGCAGCGAAGATCGGGCATCCGCTGGATTCGCAAAAAAAATGGCTACCCCGAAGGGAAGCCATGGGAAAGGCCGTTTCCGGCTTTGCCGGCAGGGAGTCGGGTCATGCTGAAAGCACAACCCAGTAAACCGGCCCGGGGATTCTAGCGGGCGCAATGCCCTTTCGTAATGCCCTTGAGGCGATCCAGTCACTGCACAGCTTGCTTGCGTCATCGGCGTAGCACGCCGCACGCAGCTTCTCGTCACGCGCCTTGTCCTTGGCGTTCCATGCATCGCGTTCGGCACAGGCGGCGCCATCTCCGCCCTCGCATGCGACGATGGCCTTCTTCCTGGCTTGTTTTCATCGTGAGCCAGGCAGTTGTTCGCTGCCACATTGCCGCCAGCCTGGCTGGCGAGGTTGATCTGGGCTGCATCGCCGCCCCCTCAGGATCCGCATGTCCGTGTCGAAAACTCCTTTGCGACAACGTCTACGACATTGTCAACCACCACCTTCCCCGCGCTCGGCGTGAACGCTTGTTCAAGCAACCCGGCTATGCCCGCGGCGATCTCAAACGAAAGGGTTACGGGAACGTTCCCCGTCGCTGTCGCCAGAGCTGCCGCGCGTTGGTAGTCCGTACTCATTTTCCCGAAGTAGGCCCCGACAGCCTGCTGTTGCTGGGCAGTCAGTGGAGGGTTCTGTTGCATACCCACGCCGGATATACAAGACAAGTCCCCGTTTGCGCATCTGGCTATCGATGCTACCGACGATGTATTGATCGGAGCGGTTGCATCCCGGCTCACTGTATACGGTGCCCAAGGCGGAACCCCGTCGGTGCCGCCGCCCGCGGTGGTGTTCGAGATGATGAATTGCTGGATTCCCAGTCTGCTTGGCCAGGCACCTCGATGACTTGCGTCGTTCCCGTCACAGCCTGCGTCGGCAATCCCGGATCGATGCTGTAGCCGGGCTGCCTCGCCACGTCCCACTGTGCCAGCGTGTCGGCCGGTATGCCGTGGTTCTTGTTGCCCATCAAGCGCATCTGCTCCTCGATCTGCTCGGGCGTGTAGCGCCCGCCGCTTTGCTCGGCCACCAGCACCTTCTGCGTGCAGACGTCGGCCACGCTGCCG
>NZ_LMTS01000135.1:0-534 GCF_001541225.1 Variovorax sp. WDL1
CGCATGCAGCTTGTTTGCTGCTGCCCCAACAGGCGCTCGGCATCCTCGATCCCAGCAACTCCATGAACAACGGGAAGCGGATGGACGGACATGCGGCTGTTTCTGTGCGAGAAGCCCTCCCAGGGCAAAGACATCGGCCGGATTCTCGGCGCCACGCAGCGCGGTGAAGGCTGCCTCAACGGCTCCGGCGTCACGGTCACCTGGTGCATCGGCCATCTCGTCGAAGCGGCAGCACCCGAGGTCTATGACGCGGCGCTCAAGCGCTGGTCGTTGGAGCAGTTGCCCATCATCCCTCAGCAGTGGCGGGTCGAGGTCAAACCGCAGACCGCCACGCAATTCAAGGTCGTCAAAACGCTTCTGGCGAAGGCGACCCATCTCGTCATTGCCACCGATGCCGACCGCGAGGGTGAACTGATCGCCCGCGAGATCATCGACCTGTGCGGATACCGCGGCCCCATAGCACGCCTGTGGCTGTCGGCGCTCAACGATGCGTCCATCCGCACCGCGCTCGCCAAGCTGCGGCCCTCGGCCGAG
>NZ_LMTS01000135.1:544-1120 GCF_001541225.1 Variovorax sp. WDL1
CATGACGCGGCGCTCAAGCGCTGGTCGCTGGAACAGTTGCCCATCATTCCCCAGCAGTGGCGGGTCGAGGTCAAACCGAAGACCGCCATGCAATTCAAGGTCGTCAAGGCGCTTCTGGCGAAGGCGACCCAGCTTGTCATCGCCACCGACGCCGACCGCGAAGGCGAACTGATCGCCCGCGAGATCCTCGACCTGTGCGGCTACCGCGGCCCCATCGAACGGCTGTGGCTGTCGGCGCTCAACGATGCGTGCATCCGCACCGCGCTCGCCAAGCTGCGGCCCTCGGCCGAGACGCTGCCGATGTACTACTCGGCGCTGGCGCGCTCGCGGGCCGACTGGCTCGTGGGCATGAACCTCAGCCGGCTGTTCACCGTGCTCGGGCGGCAGGCAGGCTACGACGGCGTGCTGTCGGTCGGGCGCGTGCAGACCCCGACGCTCAAACTCGTGGTGGACCGCGACCGAGAGATCGCGGCCTTCGTGTCCGTGCCGTACTGGGCCATCGACGTGTCCCTGTCCGCAGGCGGTCAGGCGTTCATCGCGCAGTGGGTGGCACCCGATGCCAGCACCGACGACGCC
>NZ_LMTS01000135.1:1130-2879 GCF_001541225.1 Variovorax sp. WDL1
CGGCTACGACGGCGTGCTGTCGGTCGGGCGTGTACAGACCCCGACGCTCAAACTCGTGGTAGACCGCGACCGAGAGATCGCGGCCTTCGAGTCCGTGCCCTACTGGGCCATCGACGTGTCCCTGTCCGCAGGCGGTCAGACGTTCACCGCGCAGTGGGTGGCACCCGATGCCAGCACCGACGACGCCGGCCGCTGCCTGCAGCAGCCCGTCGCACAGCATGCCGCGCAGCAGATCCGCGCCGCGGGCAGTGCCCAGGTGGTGTCGGTCGAGACCGAGCGCGTGCGCGAAGGCCCGCCGCTGCTGTTCGACCTGGGCACCCTGCAGGAGGTGTGCTCCAAGCAGCTTGGGCTGGACGTGCAGGAGACGCTGGAGATCGCTCAGGCCCTGTACGAGACGCATAAGGCCACGACGTACCCGCGCTCGGATTCCGGCTACCTGCCCGAAAGCATGTTCGCCGAGGTGCCTACGGTCCTCGACAGCCTGCTCAAGACCGATCCCTCGCTGCGCCCGATCACGGAGCAGCTCGACCGCTCCGTGCGTTCGCGCGCCTGGAACGACGGCAAGGTGACGGCGCACCACGGCATCATCCCGACGCTCGAACCCGCGAATCTCTCCGCCATGAGCGAGAAGGAACGGGCGGTGTACCGGCTGATCCGGGCACATTACCTGGCCCAGTTCCTCCCGCACCACGAGTTCGACCGCACCGTGGCGGATCTCTCCTGCGGCCAGCAGAAGCTGGTGGCCACGGGCAAGCAGGTCGTCGCCAAGGGATGGCGCCTGGTGCCGGCCGAACCGCAAGCGGACGAGGACGGCGATGGTGCCGCGCGCAGCCAAGTGCTGCCTGCGCTGCGTGACGGGATGGCATGCCAGATCGCCGGGGCCGACATCAAGGCCCTCAAGACGATGCCGCCTAAGCCCTATACCCAGGGCGAACTGATCAAGGCGATGAAGGGCGTTGCGCGTTTCGTGACCGACCCGCGCCTGAAGCAGAAGCTCAAGGACACGACGGGCATCGGCACCGAGGCGACGCGGGCCAACATCATCAGCGGGCTGATCGCCCGCGGCTATATCGTGAAGAAGGGTCGCTCCATCCGCGCATCGGATGCAGCGTTCACGCTGATCGACGCCGTGCCCGCGGCGATTGCCGACCCCGGCACCACCGCCGTCTGGGAACAGGCGCTGGACATGATCGAGGGCGGACAACTCACCCTGGATGTGTTCATCGGCAAGCAGGCCGCCTGGATTTCGCAGTTGATCGCGCAGCACAGCAGCACCTCGCTGTCCATCAAGGTTCCTCAAGGACCGGCTTGTCCGCAGTGTGGCGCGCCCACGCGCCAACGCACCGGCAAGAGCGGGCCGTTCTGGTCGTGCAGTCGCTATCCCGACTGCAAAGGCACGCTGCCGGTCGAAACCGGCACGTCCAAGCGTGGTGCCTCGCGCCCACGCAAGAGCGGCCGCAAAGGCTCCTGACCGACCCCCGTTCCCCGTGAGCCGTGCCCGCCATCGGCGGCGTGGCCCGTGTTCCGCATGCCCTGCGGGACGCCCAGCGCGCAACGCCTTCTTGTCCGTGTGCGCGTCCCGTTCAGCCGCCCCCGGCCGCGGGACCTGAAGGTAGCTTCTCCGCGAACCGCACCCCGCGCGTTCTCCCCGTCCGCATCTCTTCCGCACGCTGCGAAGGGTCCCCCGATGGCTTGCCTGTGCGAGCCACCCGGAGACCCTTCGTGGTCAGCGGTATTCGGTGCCGGTGC
>NZ_LMTS01000323.1:0-378 GCF_001541225.1 Variovorax sp. WDL1
GCCAGCACCTGTTGGCCCTGGGGATGCCCCTGCGCAGCATCGAGGACGAGTGGGCGCCGAGCCAGATGGAGACCACCTTCGACGTGATGCCCGGCCTGGACGTGGCGGACACGATGGTGCTGTTCCGCAACGCGGTCAAGCAGGTCTGCCGTCGGCGAGGCTATCTCGCGAGCTTCATGTGCAAGCCCGCCATCCAAGGCTTTGTAGCCTCCGGCTGGCACCTCCACCAGTCACTCACGGCGCGGGACTCGGGCGCCAACGCCTTCATTCCGCAGCCGGGCGAGGCGCTCTCGGCGCTGGGGCGCTCCTACGTCGGCGGGCTGCTCGAGCATGCCTGCGCAGCGTCGAGCTTCACCACGCCGACGATCAACGGCTACC
>NZ_LMTS01000323.1:425-1014 GCF_001541225.1 Variovorax sp. WDL1
TATTCGCTGGCGCCAGATCGCGTGACCTGGGCCAAGGACAACCGCGCCGCGATGGCGCGTGTCATCTCCGCACCCGGCGACCCGGCCAGCCGGGTGGAGAACCGGATCGGCGAGCCGGCGGCCAACCCCTATCTCTACCTGGCTTCCCAGGTGTTTTCCGGGATCGACGGCATCCGCCGCCAACTCGATCCGGGGCCGCTGCAGGAAACACCCTATGCGGCGGACGTCACCATCCTGCCTCATAACCTGTCCGAGGCGCTGGAGGTGCTGGAAACCTCGAAATTCTTCCGTGAGGCATTCGGCGAGGAATTCATCCGTTATTGGTTGCATTTGCGGCGCAGCGAATGGAAAAGGTTCGTTGATGCCGAAGGGCAGGTGGATTTCTCGGGTGATCCGGTTACCAACTGGGAGCATCGTGAATATTTCGAGCTTTTCTGATGACTGCCATGAAGAAGTACGCAGTTATATGGTGCTCGGATGCATCGGGTGACTTGGAGTTGCAGGAAAAAATGATCTCGGCCTTTGGCCGGGAAAATGAAGAATGGGAGATTTTCTGATGACTGCCATGAAGAAGTACGCAGTTATATGG
>NZ_LMTS01000301.1 GCF_001541225.1 Variovorax sp. WDL1
GTGGAGCTGGTGTCGCGGCTGGCGCCGCTGGTGCAGGACGTGGTGATCACCGGCCATGACCGCGATGCGGTGGGCATGCTGGTCTTCCCGAGCGCGCAGGCGGCGCAGCGCCCGCGCGAGGAGCTGGCGGCGGCATTGCTTCGCACGATGCGCGCCATGCACGACGAGGGGGCGGGCTCCTCGCGATGCCCGGTGCGCGCACTGGTGCTGACCTCGCCGCCGGACATCGATGCCGGCGAGATCACGGACAAGGGCTACATCAACCAGCGTGCGGTGCTGCTGCGGCGCGCGGCGGAGGTGGAGCGGCTGCA
>NZ_LMTS01000142.1 GCF_001541225.1 Variovorax sp. WDL1
GTCCGGGCAGGTTATGCCGAAAGCACCGCATGCCAGATCGCGGGCGCGGCTTGGCCGCGAACAAGCAACCGACCGAGATTGAATTGACCCTTGCGAACTCGGTGCAGCAGCTCGACGCCGGCGATCGTCACCGCAGCACGGTCGAAGACCTTGAACCCCAGCATGGGATTGATACGCGACTTCACGCCTCGATGGTCTTGCTCGATCATGTTGTTGAGATATTTCGACGACCGCAGC
>NZ_LMTS01000207.1 GCF_001541225.1 Variovorax sp. WDL1
AGCGCAATGTGGTGCCTTCGTGCATGGCGAGTTCGCCGGTACCCAAAGCACTGTTGTTGCCGACGGCAATGCCGCCTTGCTTGAGGTCGGTGCCGCCGTCGTAGCTGTTCTCGCCGCTGAGCGTCAGCATCCCGGCGCCGGTCTTGGTGAGGACCCCCACGCCGCTGACGGTACCGCTCGCCGTGAGGTCGGCATCCGTCTGCAGGGTGCCGCCGTCGCTGCCGAGGTTGATGTTGCGCGCGGTGGCGAAGGCGCCGGTGGTGCGCAGCGTGCCGCCATCGAGGGCCAGGCCAGTGGAGGCCCGGCCCAGGTTC